>NZ_JABASR010000010.1 GCF_016107525.1 Psychrobacter aquimaris
TTAGTGAGGTGCTCTTCTTTTTTCAATCACTTTCGAAGTTGAGAGTGGGGTTATATATGGAATTTCTTTTTTTATTATCCAGTTGTCAAAATCATGCAAATACATTGAAGAGCACAATGAAGCTATAGGCATACCTTGTCGAACGCCCTTTCCCTCAAGTTCTTTTAGATATGTTTTTATCAGTTTTTTGTACCTTGGGTCGCCATAATCCAACTTAGCATCGCAATAAACGAAGCTTTTAAAAATAGCAATCAGCTCTTTATCGTCATTTAATCCAATAAATTTTTTTTCAAACTTTTTTACAGCGATTTCTCTATTTATATTATCGAAAAATTTAACAATATCTGCCTTGATAACGTATCTATACTTACTTCGATACTCTATAACATCATCTAAAGCCTTGCGAATACCATATATGGTTTTCTTTTTTGGTACTCCTCTATCATCAACATAGTCTACCTTTTTATCGTTATAACCTTTATTCAAGGCATGATCATACATACAAAATACTTTGTATATTTCTTCGTAATAGTTTTTTAAGTATTTAATAAATAGCTTTTGAAGGATTCTATCTTGTACGGAGGGAACACAGACTAGACGAGTATTTTCTGTCGTCATAGTATTGTCTTTGAGACCAGTTGTTTTAGGAATAATAATAGGTGTTAGGTTGTCACAACCATATTCTAATTGCGATATTTTATGACAAATAGTATTTAATTTTTCTGCACTAAAATTATTTAAATAATCATTAACGGTGATGTATTTAGTATGGTAGGAGTTGTCGGCTTTCGACTTGTTTTCAGCGAGTTGGTTGAGAGTGGATTTAAAATGTTCTTTCACATAGGATGAGAAGTTAACCTTGTCTGTCATGACGCCTCTCCCGCTTTCAATACATAAACCTTTTGCAAAAAACTAGGCTATTTGTGCAAAAGATCTAATAACTCGACGGTCATGACGAAGGTGCGGTAATCTACGCAATCGCTGAGCTATATTGATTAAGCTTTGACATCTGTCTCCACTTAACCAGACCGTACGTTTCATACGGTACGTTATAGCGCTGCTATATGTCGTGACAAGCTCTTTAATAATAACTTGGCAATCTATTAAATTGCGTATGCTATTTCGAGCCAGTCCCTCCAGTTTTGCGATTTTCTTATGCAGTCCTTCACTATTACATGATACCACAAATACGTCCGCAATTATTATTGCTAATGCGATGATTATGTACATTTTACTGGCAAATGTTACTGTTGGCAGGAGTGCGCCGATTAGCAGTACCATCCGTTCTACCCAGATTAATAGTGTGGTCAGTTTCTTTATTATCATCACGCCCTCGCCTGTTCGATTTGTTGAGTCCCTTTGAGTTGTTTGTAGCCGGAGCAAAGGTAATCTACGCAATCGCTGAGCTATATTGATTAAGCTTTGACATCTGTCTCCACTTAACCAGACCGTACGTTTCATACGGGACACTATAGCGCTGCTATATGGCGTGACAAGCTCTTTAATAATAACTTGGCAATCTATTAAATCGCGTAAGCTATTTCGAGCCAAATATATAATAGCATTAATTTTTATACTTATGAATTATAAAACACTTGTTAATTAAATTTTTATTATCCGAGTCTTACCTCTAGATTTCACCCAAATCTTCCATATCCACATACTCTTTTTTACCATGGATCTTATACATCTTACGCTTGATCTCTGGATACAGGGTAATGTCAATCGGTGGTCGGCTGCCACCCATCAAGTAAGTGGCATCGGCAGCGCTCTCATTGCGCATCGAGTGCGCCGCGCCATGAGCAGGGAAACCGACAAAATCTCCAGCACTCAGCTGATAATCCTCATCACCATAGCGCAGCGACAGCTCACCTGACAGCACATAAATAAACTCATCCGACTCTTCATGATAGTGATGCGTCGTCGTCTCATCTCCCGCTTCCACACGTACGAGGTGCAAGCCAAATTTAGTCAGACCAACGATATCACTGAGCGACACCGTATGGCGAATGGCGTGCTCGTTGAACTGGTGGACATGCTTAGTCTCAGGCGTGTTATCGATATCGGATTTGGTCAAGACGTATGCTTGCGTGTCCTTACGCGGCTGTTGGTCTGGTGTCGTCATCATCTGTCTCCTTGATTGATGCTTTGAGTGTATACCACTATTAGCCAATAGTATCAGGTTTTAAAAGGGACGAAATAGGCGTGATTTTAATAATCATATAGCGACTTTATATATCCTGCATAAAGCGATTGTTGATGACGCTATTCATGTTGTACCCTGAACCATTATTTTTAAATGAAGGAGAGCGCGGGTGTTGTATAACTTTGATGAGGTCATCGACAGACGGGATACGGGGTCGCTCAAATGGCACTATAGCGATGATACGATTCCGCTGTGGGTGGCGGATATGGATTTTAAGGCCGCGCCGCCTATCTTAAACGCGATTGAGCAAGCCGTGCAGCATGGCATATTGGGCTATACCAAACCTACCGCGGCGCTGTATGACGCGATTATTGATTGGCATGGCAGTCGCTATGAGTTGGCGCTTAAGCAAGCAAATATCTTGTTCTCCCCAGGTGTCGTACCAAGCCTAGCGCTGATGATGAACGTCTTTACCGAGGTAGGGGATGCGGTACTGGTCAATGATCCTATCTATGCGCCATTTATGAGTAAAGTTGAGCAAAATGGTCGCACGCTCATCACCTCGTTATTACAAGAGAGTGAGGGCAAATATCATTTAAATTTAGCGGATATCGAAGCTAAGATTATCGAGCATGATATTAAGCTGTATTTACTCTGTAATCCGCACAACCCGGGTGGTCGCGTGTGGACAGCGGATGAGTTGAAAGCTGTACTTTCGATTTGTAAAAAGCATGATGTGGCGATTGTCAGCGACGAGATTCATCAGGACTTAACCTTGCGCGGTCACACGTTCACACCGTTTTTGACGCTAGCAACAGGTTACGAGCACAATGTGGTCAGCCTGACCTCGATGACCAAAACCTTTAATATCGCTGGGATTAAAGGCTCGATGATCTTTGCTAAAGATGACGCATTAATCCAAAAAATCAGTCAACAGCAGCAATTAAATGACGAGTACGAGCTAAATTTATTTGCGTATACTGCGATGCGTCATGCGTATGAGCAAGGCAATGAATGGTTGGCACAGGCGCTGACATATATCGAGGCCAATATTGATTTAACCATACAGTTTTTCGCTGAACACCTGCCTAAAGTTAAGGTCATGCGTCCAGAAGCATCCTATCTAATCTGGCTGGATTGCTCTGCATATAGTCAAGATGATCAAGTGCTCTATGATAGTCTAAGAGCGGCGAAAGTGGAGCTAAATGCTGGGATTAAATATGGCGCAGAGGGACATCTTAAAATGCGCCTGAATGTGGCTTGTCCTAAAGCGTTGCTGATAGAAGGGCTAAATCGTATGCAAACAGCATTAAACAGTGATGGTATTTAGACAATACTGAAAGCCACCATGCTTATCCAGTATTGAGGTTAGTGTGATTGGGCAGCTGGGCAGATATTTAATATTGTTTCGCAGGATAACCCGTAATATCTTGAATGCTTTGATATAACGGCTTTAGGCGCTTATACATTTTGAGATAGACCTCATTATAAAGACGTTTGTAGAGCTGGACATTGACGTCAATGGGTACAAATCCATCACCCAAATGAGTCATCGCCTGAGTCGCGGTTAAATGGTCAGGATAAACGCCAAGACCCACTGCACAGTTGATGGCAGCGCCTAAGCCTGAAGCTTCATAAGTATGCGGTCGATAAGCGGGCATACCAAAGATATCTGCCGTCAGCTGCATGGCGGAGTCACTTTGGGAGCCGCCACCAGACACACGCAGGTGTTTAATGGGTTTGTCTGTACGCTTCTCAATAGTATCAAAACCAAGCTTTAGCTCGTAGGCAAGTCCTTCCAAAATAGCGCGATAAACATGCGCTCGCGTGTGTACATCACCGAAACCAATGAGTGCACCTTTGCCTTCAAGACCCGGATGACGAACACCGGGCGACCAATATGGCTGCATCATTAAACCCATACAGCCTGCTGGAATGTCTTTTACCGCTTGATCGAGTAGTTTTTCAGTATCAACACCCTGAGTTTTTGCCAGTTGCTCTTCATACTGGGCAAATTGCTCCTTAAACCAGCTGACCATCCAAAAGCCGCGATAAATCATATATTCATGATTGTAGTAATTCGGCGCGGCGGCGGTATAGGCGGGCATGTGCTTGAGTATCTCAATATAATGGCTCGACGTGGTATTAATAGTCGCAGTAGTGCCAAAGCTTAAGCAGGCGGTATCGGCGGCGAGTCCAGCGGAACCCAACGCTTCGCAAGCTTTATCACTGGCAGCGGCGATCATTGGCGTGCCTTCAACAACACCAGTAGCGGCGGCAGCGTGAGCGGTAATGTGACCAAGTAGCTGCCCTGGTGCCACGAGTTTGGGCATTTGCTCTAGTCGGCAACTGAACAGTCGCCATTTGATATTGTTTGGCTTAAACCAAGTTTGCGCTTTGTAATCATAAGGCAGGTAGCCTAAGGCATGACCAGTAGAATCGGCAATCTCGCCTGTGAGTTGATAGGTGAGGTACGCTGATAAATTGACATAATAGGCTGTTTTTGCCCATATTTCTGGTTCGTGATGAGCAAGCCAATTACAGCGTGCTTTTTGCTGCGCCTCTTGTACCAGCTCACCCATACCGATGACTTTGGTGAGTGGATTGAGAAAGCCGATATCGTTGGTTTCGCCGCGACGCAAATCCATCCACACAATGGCGGGACGTAGCGGTTGTTTATCCTTGTCCAAACATATCATGGTATAGCGCTGGGTGGCGAGACTGATGCCGGCAATTTGCGCTGGCGTGATATCGCAATTTTGCCACAACTGCTGACAGGCCTCGCTTAATTTTTGCCAATAGTAGGCGGCATGTTGCTCAGCAAAATTGGGCTGCGTTGAAAAATACGGCTCGATAGCGACGCGGGCTTTGGCGATCTCAGTGCCAAATTGATCAAATATCAGCGCTCTGACGCTTTGCGTACCATTGTCGATGGCTAAGAAATAAATAGGAGCATCAAAGTTGTTGGTCATAGTCATCCTTAACTATGTAGTGATAAGCAGTAATAAAAATAGGCTTAAGCCGCAGGCAGATGATAGTAGCGTTGCCATAACTCTTGATAGCGGTCAACTTCTTGCTGCCATTTTTGCTCATCCCAGCCCAGTTCCTGCTGACATATTTGTTTGAGCCTATCACTAATCGGCCGCGTCATCGCGCCATGCAGCAGTATCAATCCTAAGCGCGTGCGTCGCAGTAATAAATCGTCCAAATGAATGACTTGCTCGTAATGCGCCGCAAAACGTATTTCCGCCCAAATGGTATTGCTGTTGGTCACATAAGCCAAATCATCGTCATGCGCCAGCTTAAGCAAGGCATCAAGTTGCCGACCATAAAACCCTTTTAAGCGCTGCTGTAGCGATGCGGGCAAGGTGGCAAATTTAGGGTTGGTTGGTACTAATTTGCTAAAGACTTGGTCGTTATGGTGAGTATGGTCTTGGATAGCGACGCCATCAAGTGCCAACACCTTTTGGCAGGTTTTGAGTACATCGAGGGCTATCAGGCGAAAAGTCGTGAGCTTGCCACCACTGACGGTCACTAAATTGTTATCGAGCCAAATGCTATGGTCGCGCTTTTCTTTACTTGGGCTGACGCGCTTGCCATCGCCGCCTTCAGATATCAGCGGACGCACACCTGCCCACGTGCTGATGACGTCTTCTCGGTTTAGATTAGCCTTGTCAAAGAGATTATTGGTTGCCGCCAATAGATAATCTACCTCTGCATTGGTGATACCGACTTCGTTATCGTCTAAGGGCGGATGATCCAGATCGGTTGTTCCAAGGACCGTACGGTTTTCCCATGGAAATACAAAAATGGCTCTTTTATCGACAGGATGCAAAAAGGTATAGGCTTGCTTGAGCGGCAGACGCTCTTGACTGACCACCAAGTGACTGCCACGCGATGGGCGAATTTGTTTATGAAAGTTTTGCTCCGTCTGAGCGCTCGCTTGCATCCGTAAAGTATCCGCCCAAGCGCCCGTCGCGCTGACCACCACTTTGGCATAAATATCATACGTGGCGGCGCTATTTTGCGCAGCAGTATCTACTAGACTCGCACCCACCACCAAGCCTTGCTCATTAGTCATTAATGATTCGGATTTAAGGTAATTAATCGCATGCGCGCCATCATGAATCGCTTCGTCCAGCACCCGCATCACCAGCCGTGAGTCATCGGTCACTGCGTCACTAAACTGGCTGGCACCCAAGAAATTCTCTCGTTTGATGCCAGGATTTGAACTTAAAAAAGCGTCTTTTTTAAAGTATTTAAAGTAGCGCTGCCCTGCCAGTTTATCGTATACCCTAAGTAGGGTATTAAATATCCATGGCGGTGGAAACTTGCCTTTATAATGCGGCATGACGTAATGCATTTCATTAACCAGACCACTTGCTTCACTAAGCATACGCTCACGTTCACGCACGCTAAGCAAAGTCGTTTTATAGTCGCCTGAGGCAATATAGCGCAGCCCGCCATGTACCATTTTACTAGAGCGGCTAGAGGTGCCCCACGCAAAGTCTTTTTGCTCAATGAGTAACACCGCCAAGCCACGCCGTGCCGCTTCGCGCGCGATCCCAGCACCAGTGATGCCGCCACCGATGATGAGCATATCCCACGGTACTACTTGAGACGAGCGACGAAATAAAGGCGCTAATACTTGCTGGCGTTGCTGATGTTGATTGGCTTGGTTCATAAACGACTCATCTCAAATGATACTCAAATTAATCAGCGACTTAACCTGTTTAAGCCAACTAGTGACGCTAAGGCGACCTTTTAATCTTCGATTAAGACGCCTGGATTCATACGCTGCTTGGGATCTAAGCTTTTGAGCATATCGCGGGTCACTTGAATACCTAGCTCGCCTTTTTCAGCAGCAAGGTATGGCGCGTGATCGCGACCAACACCATGCTGATGCGATATCGTCGATTTGCCATTAGCCAAACTGGTACTAGCGGCAAGTTTGATTTTTTGCCAGCGGCTTAAAGTGCTAGCGTGGTCTTGTGCTGCTCTAAAGAAGTAGGTGGTATAAAGGCTAGCACCTTGCTTATAGACGTGCGAGATATGAGTAAATGCCATCACCGCTTCGCCTTCATCGCTCAAAGCCGTTTGAACGCCTGCTTGCATCTGCGCCATTTGCTCATCGATATTATGCCAATTGGTTGCAGTCTCAAAGGTATCGACCATGATGCCCTTTTCCCACAGTGTCCCGCGCAAATAAGGGAGTTTAAAGCGGCCGTGTGCCCAAATTTTGCCCATGATATCGGTCAGCTTGCCCGTGACACAGCCTTGCTGTTTTAGTAGCTGCTTGAACTGTTTAAGTGCCAGTTTATTCTGCGCTTCATCACCTGAGACGCCATAAGTCAGCATGACTTTGTTTGAGCTCAGTCCACGTGCTTTTAGATAAGTGCTAATGGCTAAAAACTGACTAGGCGTCGTACCCAGATGCAAGTGCGCGTCGGTCTCGACCGCATTGCTCAGACGAAGCATAGACAGGCGGATATTACTCTGCACGGCTTGTCTGAGTATGGCTTTACCCGCTTCCCAATTGGGTAAAAAGGCGACTTTAAACAACTCTTCTTCCGGTTGTGGCTGCACGCGCATTTTGACTTCGGTAAAAATACCAGCTCGACCTTCCGTGCCCATCATCATCTCACGCAGGTCAGGCCCTGCTGATGAGGCAGGAATATCAGCGATATTGAGTATGCCTTGCGGCGTGACTAATGTACCACCGGCAAACATCTGCTCGATACGCCCGTAGCCTAATGACTGCTGCCCACTAGAGCGCGCGGCAATCCAGCCGCCGAGCGTCGATAGCTCCCAAGACTGCGGATAATGTCCCAATCTATAGCCATGCTCGTCCAATTGTGCTTCAACGGCGGGCCCTTGTGTGCCTGCGCCAAAGGTAGCGATTTGGCTCTCATTGTCTAAACCAATAAGCTGATCCATCTTGCTCATCGCGACGGTGAGTACAGGGCGTGAACCCTTTTGCGGATTGATATGACCAACTACCGAAGTACCGCCACCAAACGGAATGACGATAAGATCATGTTCGCTTGCTAGCTTTAATAAGGTTTCGACATCAGCGGTCGATTTAGGAAAAGCGACGCCATCAGGGAAGACTTCAAAGTTACCACCATGCATGGCTATCCAGTCTGGAAAGCTTTGCCCACGAGCGTGTCTAAGCCTAATCTCACTATCAATAGAGACGATATCAAGATCGATAATGGCAGTAGGTAAGCGCGATGTGGGGACGGTTTTTAGTACCTGTTGTAAGCTCACCGACGATAGTTTTTTGGTTTTGCCAATATGTGATTTGATGAGTTTTGCGCCGTGCGGTGAGACTTTTTTATTAATATTGATATTGCCCCAACCGTTCCAGCGCGTTTGCTCGATGGGGGTATTGGACGTATGACTTTTTGAGGTGGCGTCTACACTGGTCTTATTGGTATTCTGGTTATCAGAATTTACTGAAATAGCTTCGGATTGGTCAGATTTAGGGCGTTTTTGGATAAGGGATTTTATTTTGCTCATAGGGACATACCTGTCAATTTATTATGATTATTTATGACTATAATAAGTAACTGTTTTCTATACATTAGTCAACGAAGATTGGTGTACTGTCTCAACTTTATAAGTCTTTATTCCTCACGAACACAATCAGTCTATGCGCTAAGTAGTGCCAAATGACACCAATAAACCCTAGCATATAAAAATACCAATGCGGTGAGACTAAGCTTGAGAAGATTTCAGATGAAGTACATGTGTTGCCGAATAATACACGGTAATCATAGGCGACACTGATGCAAGTATTCTATATAGAATGCTATGTAAAAAAGTACAATGGCTACTTTGTAATAACGTCTACACCATAATTTAGGCGTTGCCCATAAAAGTATCAGGCTGAGAAGAAAGCCTAATAGCCAAGAGTATCAGTTGACGTACTAGACCTATCAGCCGCTTTTTTATGCTGTTCATTATTCTACAGTGCCTTATCATCGCTACCTAGATATAGAAAAATATAGAAGAAATGCATTTATTAATGAAATAAAGTAGGGGTTTATACTGATGAGTTATAAAGTTATATGCCAGTTAGCAGATTAGATTATTTTTATAGCCATTAATGTGCGGAAACTTGTTAAAATAGGGCACCAATTTATCTATTGATGGACATCGATTTATGACCACTGCCGCTGCCACTCCTGCAATACCTACTATCAAGCAAGATCGCATCTTAATTCTTGATTTTGGCTCGCAATACAGCCAGCTAATCGCTCGCCGTGTGCGCGATTCTGGGGTGTTTTGTGAGATGTTCCCTTATGACATCGACACCCAGCGCATCATCGATTTTGGCGCAAAAGGCGTTATCTTATCCGGTGGTCCTGAGAGCGTGCACGCTGAAAACAGCCCGCGTATCAACGATGCTGTATTTGACTTAGGCGTACCAGTACTAGGTATTTGCTACGGTATGCAAGCGATGGCAGATCGTTTCGGCGGGCAGGTTCATGCCAGTGATATCCATGAGTTTGGCGCAGCGACTATCAATATCAATGGTACTTCTACACTGATCAATGGAATCGAAGACGCAGCGGGTAAGCTGAATGTCTGGATGAGCCATGGCGACAAGGTAATTGAAGCGCCACAAGGTTTCGATATCGTCGCTAGTACGCCAAGCTGTCCGATTGCGATTATGGCAGACGATTCGCGCCATTATTATGGTTTGCAGTTCCATCCTGAAGTGACTCATACCGCCCAAGGTCAGGCACTGCTTGGTCGTTTTGTCCATGAAATCTGTGATTGCGCTGGCAGCTGGACGCCTGACAACATCATCGATATGCGTATCGAACAGTTACAGAAGCAAATCGGTGATAAGCAAGTATTGCTCGGTCTTTCAGGTGGTGTCGACAGTTCGGTCGTTGCAGCACTATTGCATAAAGCGATTGGCGACCAATTAACTTGTGTGTTTGTCGATACCGGTCTCTTGCGTTTGCACGAAGGCGACCAAGTGATGCAAATCTTCGCAGAAAATATGGGCGTAAAAGTCATTCGTGTCGATGCCGAAGAGTTGTTCTTAACGGCATTGGCTGGCGAGTCTGATCCTGAAGCCAAGCGCAAAATCATCGGTAAAACCTTTATCGACGTTTTTGCTAATAGTGCCCGTGAAATCAGCGAGCAAAGCGATGGCAAAACGATTGAATTTTTGGCACAAGGGACGATTTATCCAGACGTTATCGAATCAGCGAAGTCGCATCAAGGTAAAGCCCACGTGATTAAGAGCCATCACAACGTTGGTGGTTTGCCAGATGATTTGGCGTTTGAATTGGTTGAGCCGTTACGTGATTTGTTTAAAGATGAAGTCCGTAAATTGGGTATTACCCTTGGTTTACCAGCGAAGATGATCAACCGCCATCCGTTCCCAGGACCGGGTTTGGGCGTGCGTATCCTTGGTGAAGTCACCAAAGAGTTTGCTGATATCTTGCGCTCAGCTGATGCTATCTTTATGGAAGAGTTAGAAAAATCAGGCTGGTATGAGAAGACCGCGCAAGCGTTTGCGGTATTCCAACCGATTAAATCGGTTGGCGTGGTCGGCGATGGCCGCCGCTATGCATGGGTGATTGCGCTACGTGCTGTTGAGACCGTAGACTTTATGACCGCGCGCTTTGCCCATCTGCCGTATGATTTGATCGAGACGGTATCGAACCGCATTATGAACGAAATCGCGGAAGTGTCACGCGTGACATATGATGTGTCGAGTAAACCACCTGCGACGATTGAATGGGAATAAACTTCTTATTTAATCTTTAGCTGAAATAAAAAAACACTCAACTTGGTTGGGTGTTTTTTTTGGTTAAAACAAACGGGTAGCTAAGAATCCTCTAATTTTTCATTGAACATTTGTCTTTATTATCTATAATATAGCAAACTTTAATTGACTTTTAATTATTGAAGTTGATATAAAACCACAAACCGTTTGGTAAAACTAAGGGATAAGATGCTTTGTAATAACTGTAATCAAGAAAATTCAAGTGAGGCAGGATTTTGTTCAAAATGTGGACATCAGCTCTCTGACGTTCAAGCACAAACACCGCCACCGTTAACGGCAGTTAATATTTCTAAAGATGCGCAAAGCACGAAAAACACATCATCATCTGACTCTGAGACAGCTGATACTTTACTGGCGGCCTTCGTTGGTAAAAAGTATGATGATTTCTACCGTAATAAATGGTTTAAGGACAGTGAGCCACGTTTAGAAGTCAATAATGATGGTTCGAGCATTCACAGTTTTAATATTGCCGGACTGCTATTGGGAACATCGTGGTTATGCTATCGTAAAATGTACCTAGTAGCCTTGTGTATTGTAGTTGGTATAAATACGGTCGATTTGATTTTAATGCATCTGCTCGGTCTGGAAATGTATAGCTCTATAGGTCAAACCAGCTTTTTTATCGCATGGGCAGTACTGACAGGACTTTTAGGTAATTATTTTTACTTTAATCATAGCGTCAAAAATATAAAAAAAGTCATGAGCAACACAGCAGACCCAGCGATGCTTGAACAGGAACTAGCGGCAAAGGGTGGTACGTCATGGGTTGGCGCAATTGTGGGTAGTATATTGGCGGTTTTACTATCAATGGGTATGTCCTACTTGTTTGCCCCTGATTGGTTTTGGTTGGTGTAGTACGTCTAATCAATAAGGTTAATCTAAGGATGCGAGACAAGAGCAATGGAACCATTAAAACAAGCATATGATTTGGAACTAACGGATAACAATCACGGACAAGGTTGGGCCTTTGGACGTCCTGTCGGTATTACTACTGATCAATGGCCGCGAAGTAGGAGCAACGGTCTACCGATGGCGCACTTATGGACGATATTAGTACCTGAAGTGTATCGCGTAAAAGGTCAGGACTTTGTGGCAATCTCATTCTTTCAAGCGGATGATCATACTGCTGACACTATAGATGGTGTTGAAGATTTGATTACGAACCTCACTGAGGTGAATCATACAGACGCTGAGAATTTTTGGGTGTCACTGAGTCGCTATGCTAACCATCGTCACCCTCAAGAAATATATCTTGAAGATATTATTGGCGGTGGCTGGGCGTTAATTTGGCTAACGGAAGCAGAGTTCCATGGTGAATCTACACCACTGCCTGATAAAGATAACAGTGTGCATCCAAACTATGCAGTAGAAGAGTGGGGGAGTACCTGTTTTATTACAGATAAACCCGCTCAGTTTATTAAGCAAGTTACTCGAACAGATGATCCTAATATTGGTAAAGCGCTAACTGAATGGGCAGATGAAGACGATGAGAATGCTTATGTTCCTATGTTTTCTACAAAAGGCGACGTATTAAAACTTGATAGATTTCATGCAAAAAATCACTTTGGTGGTACAGCCAATCCTATTCAAGCAATGCCAGAATTTAGCCCTTTTTATATTGAGTTTGAAGAAGCACTTGGCGATGCCAATATGGGCGGTGGTAATGGTCAAATTGATTTGCTGAATAATAATTTTGACTGGGCGTGTGGCTAGTTATTGATAATGTAGAAGTGGCTTTGTTTGAACGTAAGTCATTCGCTCCATATTCATTTCATCCTTATTTCATCTTACTTATAACAGACTCACGTTAAGATATTATCAATATTCAAATCCAGTGTGAGACTGTTATGCCGCCAAAAAATAAAAAATACGCTAAATATCTTGGCTTGTTTATTCTCTCGGTAAGTTTACTTAATTCTCCCTATTTTGGCAGTTTCGGGCCGATTTTAAGTATGCTGACTCTGCTATTTTTTCTTATTGCTGGGTTACTATTTTCGGTGTTAAATATATTCAGCAAAGGATATAAAAAGCCATCTTCTTATATGCCATTAGCGATATTTCCCATAGTTACTGTGATTGCATTTTATCTTTCAGCAATTGGTATGGGCAATCAAGTACATTTTTTGCTTAATAAAAGCAATTTGCAGGCTATAGATACACTCAGCCAAGATGCCAACGTCTATCAAATAAGTAATATGCGTCGTTACCATAAGATGCTAAATGATCAGCTTATCTCCAATGATGACAGCTATACAACTGAACGAGAGATAGCGGCAGCTTATGCTGGGAAGATAAGGGCAGATGATTTAGATGTAGAAGAAGTCGCTTTACTCCGTAAGAAGCTAGATCGCTCAGGTATCGTTAGTATGGCACGAGAGGACGGTTATATCGTACTAACGATGGGTGGCTTTTTGGATAATGAATTTGGTTACTTAAAAGCGCCAAATAATGACATTGAAGTTGGTTATATGATACCGCCTTATGGACTTACCGTCATATCTCTAACGGAGCTACATAATGGTTGGTATTTTTATCATACGACGTGAGTATTGTTTATGATTGAAAGATTTATTGATTTTCTAAATTTCTAACTATTGTGCTATCTTTGAAGTTAGCTTTAATTATCGAACAAAAGGAACTTATGAGTGGCTGAAAATCCTAAAAAAGATAGTAAAACACCATCTATGTTAGAGATCAGTGAAATGGTTGATAAAATTCAGAGACAATTGAATCCACTATCTTTTGGTGGTAAAGCAATAGATAGTATTATGCCGAGAATGGCAAAATATGAACAGATGAATTCAGCTGCGAGTATTGCAGATATTGTCAGCAAATCTGTTCAACCAGTAGATTTCGCTTCCAGCAGTGTTTTTGACCATGGTGCAATGGCAATGAGTGATCAGTTGAAATTTCCAGAAGCAATGGCTGTGCAAGATACTTTTCTTGAAATGACAAAGGGAATGAGTGCTTATAATAATAGTGTCATGTCTGTAAGAGAGAGCCTAATACAAAGTACAGGAGGAACTAGTGTATATGAAAATATGATGTCATCAGTAAATCTAATTAGGGATTCATTAGAACCATATAGAAGCGCTTTTGATGCAGTCAGTACTTCATTTGAAGCAAGCGAAATTTCTAAACTTGTGGGAGATATTCAATCTCAGAAAGCTATTACTAACTCAGTTTTATCAGATTATGCAGATGTTTTTAAGCAGGTTGAGTCACTACACAATCTTGAGTCATTTAAAGCAATAACTAGACTAAAGAACTTTCCTTTCGAAGATATGGTGCGAATTGATTTAGATAGCATTCCAGATTTAGAAGAGAATATTAGTGAAACTATAGTAGAACTAGACTCAGAAATAAGTGACGAACTATCTTTAGTAGACGATTTTAACGAGCTTTCCGAAGAAAGACGTACTGTTCTACTTGGTTTGTATCAAGTTTATTATTACCCAATTATATTAAATTGCCTATTTATACTTATGTGGCTGCAAGTTTTTTTAGATGAAAAGTTAGATTTAACAAAGAATACTTTTATCTTTGTTGAAAAATCAAAAGAGAAACTATCTTATATTAGTAATGTCTATCGACCGAACCCATCAGCAATGATCGATAATTTTGTTGTAGGTGGATCTCTAATGTTACTAGCTAAGATTCTAGGCTGGTAGAAGTTGAGAGTCATTTTAAATAAATATTGATTTTATTTATTCAAATAGTCTTTATGAAAAAGTAATGGCAACCCTCCAAAAAAGAAAGCTGCCATTCTCTAAAAGTTAAGCTTCTAAACCAAAACCCTAACCCTTCACATTCACCACATAACGCCCAACTACTTTGCTAGACATAAATCGATCTAGGTATTCTGGCGTTTGCTCTAGCGTAATCTCTTCACCATAACTCTCTAGATTAGGCAGTTTCATATCGGTGGCGACACGCTGCCAAATGGCTTCTTTATCAGCCAGTGGAATATAGACCGAATCGATACCCAATAATGACACCGCGCGGGTAATAAAAGGTATCACCGACATCGAAAACTCAGCGCCGCTTGCTAAACCACAACTGGTCACCGCACCGCCAGATTTGGTTTGCTTTAGCAGGTTGGGTAAGTAGTCGCCGCCAATGGTATCAATGGCGTTTGCCCATAGCTCACGGCCGATAGGCTTGTTACCGATTTCATTGATGGTATCGCGATGACGCACTTCGCTCGCGCCCAATGCTTTTAAATGCTCGCTTTGCTCTGGCTTACCTGAGAAGGCAATCACCTCATAACCCAGCTGACTCAAAATAGCGATGCTGATCGTACCGACGCCGCCTGTTGCACCAGTTACCGCGACTGGACCATCACTGGGTTTTGCGCCCATTTTTTCTAGTTTTTGGATACTGAGTGCTGCGGTTAAGCCGCCCGTACCGTAAGTCATTGCTTCTTTCAGCGTCAGCGTTTCTGGGCAGGGCAATGCCCAATCGGCAGGTATAGAGATCATCTGACCCAGACCGCCATCCGTATCCATGCCCAAATCATAGCCAAATACCAATACTTCTTGCCCTTCTGTAAAGGTGCCTGATTTATCACTGACCACCACGCCTGCCGCATCAATACCAGGGGTATGCGGATAGTTTTTGGTGATTCTTTTATTACCTGATGCCGACATCGCATCTTTATAATTGAGCGATGAGTAATGCACTTCGATGAGTAAATCGTTTTCTGGTAAGTCGCTGACGTTGCGTTCTTGGATACTTTTGCTAAAGCTGCCGTCGGTATTTTCTTCGACAACCAAGGCTTTAAAGGTTTTATTATTAGACATAATATTATTCCTAATGAGGTTTTTTGGTGTGCATCTTTATTTGCAATTACATAGAGGTATGTAAGACAGTCATTTATGCTTTTAACAACACCTTACCATTCTTACTTGCCTGCAATTTGCCATCGACGGCCTTGACGATATCCGCCAAATCAAACGTTGCTTCAACGGGCAGTTTTAAATTGCCATTATTAGCACGTTCGATCAGCTCATCAATCAAACGCTGTTTGTTTTCAACGCTCATCTCTTGACTGATTTTACTGCCCCAAAAGCCTTTAATTATCGCTTGTTTAAAAATAATATGGGTTGGATCTAGCACCATGGGTTTGCCTGACATGATGCCAAACGAGGCCAATGTGCCACCATGACCCAGTAACGCTAGCAGATCATTACTAGACTCACCACCGATAGAATCAACCGCGGCACTGATTTTTTTATCACCAAGGATGGCTTTTACTTGGTCTTTCCAGTCATCATCTGAGGTGTTGATATTATGCTTGATACCCAGTGCTTCTAATTCCTTGATAGCATCGCCACTTCTCACGACATTAATAGTATTAATACCACGCGCGGCGGCTAGCATGGCGAGCGATTTGCCGACCGCACCATTGGCGGCATTATGGATCACCCACTGACCGCTTTTTAGTTCTAAAAACTCAATCAGCATCAGGGCACTGAGTGGCATCGCAATGAGCTGTGCTGCCATTTCGTCCTCTAAGCTATCAGGCATGACAAATACCATGTCTTTTGAGGCGACAAAATACTCTGCCCATGTCGCTTGCACGCTCGCTGCCGCCACGCGCTGACCAACTTTTAAGTCTTTGACATCTTGACCGACGGCATCGATAATGCCGACCGCTTCGCTACCACCAATCGCTGGTAGCTCAGGTTTAAAGCCATATTGACCGCGAATGGTTAATAAATCATGGTTGTGGATAGAGGCGAGTATCATTTTGACTCGGACTTCATTGGCTTTTGGTTCAGGAATAGGTGTGTCACCTAAACTGAGGACGTCAGATGGTTTACCGAAGGTACTATAAATTGCGCTACGCATAATCATTTCCTTTTTTATTTTTAAGTCGTGAGCAACAGTAACAAGTTTGTCTTAGTACCCTCAATGTTACTTTGGTTAAGGAATGTTATGCGTTGCACGTATCGCGTGTAGTAAAGCATGAGAAGTAAAGCATGAGAAGTAACGAATGATAAGTCACATCATAAACGTCTAATGAGAGGCTTTATCCTCTTGGCTTATGTCGCCGACGATGACTGTAAAATCACCGTCTACCATATCCGTGAGTAATGGCTCGCCTTTGTCATTCACACGAAACAGACCATATTCAGCCGCTTCAAATGCCTTAGCATGGCCTTCTTGAAAGAAAAATGCGTTGGTAGCCAGCTGTATGTTGCCATTACGGGCGCGGTAATGAATGGCTATTTCATCAGCGGCCAATTTATCACCGTCATTGCTATCTGCTAGGCGCACAAAATGCCCCACATTATTGCCATCAAGTCTCACAATCACATAACCGTCACTTGGCTCATAAATACGAAAATCTGCATCAAACTCGTTTAATTCTACATCTAGTTCTGAGCCTAATTTGTCTGGTGTTGAATGAGGATGCTTTGAGCGCATGGCATCAAAAATATCGCGCTCCAGCGCATAACGTAACGCCATATAATCACCTTGCATAAAACCACGGGGATCAACCGGTGCTAGCGCTAATAATACCGTTTTGCCAGTGGTGAGATGGGTTTCGTATTTGATGATATTCATCGTCATTACAATCAATATCAAGGCTAACCCAAGTAGGGCAATGGTAATCGTAACGGCTCGTTTTTTTAGCCAATGGGTGGATGGTGACGTGTCATTAATCAAGCGCTTAGTCAAAATCTTATTTTTCATGATAGGCGCTCCTGATGATCGTTGGCGCTTATGGTCAAATCAGTATCGTTGATAAGGGAGTTTGCGAAATAGCGTTTAATCAATAGCCAACGCACCATCAGCATGGTCAGTCCGACGATGAGCATTGAGAGAGATTTGATTAGTAATGAAGTATCGAGCTGGTAGTAATACCAAAATATATAGCTGACTAAAGCGATGATAGCAAGTCCCAACAGCGCACGCTGGCTGTTAGCCATCGCGATGATAATAATCAAACTGGTCGCGAGCAGTCCTGAGACATAGACCGACGTGATGCCTAATACAATGATAGCGCAGACAATGATACCAGCTGCTGTTGATAGCAGTGTGACACGATAGCGTTTGAGAATAAGGTAAGCGGCATATAAGCTGGCAAGGATAAGCAGGCCTTGAGCCAAGTAGTAATGATAGCTGAAAGGTGCATTATAACCATTAAAGCTGTTTCCATATTCAGCAGCGATAAAATAAACAGAGACGCATAACAGCATGAGCGCGCTGGCGTAACCCATCGCCTTGATCATGTCAAAACTACCCGCTCGCCATTGAGTCGGGGTTTGCTGTAATAACGTATCGCGTTGTAAATTAGTGACGATCGCAATCAGCGCCAATAATCCCAAACTGACCTCAGGCAGATGATAGTAATTAAGCAAATAGACCATGAGGCTTAGCGTGACTAGGCTACCTAATATTCGATAGACACGGTTGGGCACGATAAAGGTCATAATGCCTTGTACTAGTAAAAATAACCAAGCATCTAAAGGCTGCGGTAAATCATTACTTAACAAGGCAAACGCAATGTACGCTTGACCGGCAGTACTGATGGCAAATGCCAAGCTGCTGATAAAGGTATTATCACCACCTTGCTTGTTTCTAAATAGCGCAAAACCAGCAGCGTTTAATGACAGCCCGATAATCAGTAAAGCCAGCATACTATCGAGCGCACCAGTACTATCTAATAACAACGATAAAAAGCCAACAAAGAACAGACTGGCTAAAACCCCACTAACCCCAAAAAACAATTGTAGAAACCATGGATGATCATCATTTATTTGGCGGCGACCATCGCCGTCTACCGTGGCAATATGTTCGTCAATCATGTCAATATTGCCCCCCTTGGCATCAATCAGACCAAGGTTTTTTAAGGCAATCAGCGTCTGCTTATCACTATTCATGGTCAGCGCCTTTATTTATGGTGCCAGTTTGATGTTCATTGTCTAAGCGTGACACGTGGCGCAGCCATATGACCGCTGTAGAGCTTAGTCCAATCAGCACCAATGATAAAATCAAAAATCCGCCTGCGTCAAAGCCATCTAACAGCCATTTACCTAGCCAAAACATCACCACAACAATGATAGAAAATGATAGATAAGTAAGCATGAGCAAATCAATACGGCGCTGACGAAACTGCCAATATATAAAGCCGCACCAGCCTAACCACACAGTGACAGAGATTAATATTGCCCAGATATTGCCACTATCAAAAACGGTGACAATCGCTAGATAAGTCATGAAGATGGTGCTTAATAGACCAACGACATAAGTGCTCCAGTGCAGGCTAGGGTTGGTATTAGATTTGGTATTAGATTTGGTGTTAGGGTTAGTAGTAGGGCGACCAATAACGGTGGCTGAGCTGAGTTGTTTATCAGTAATATGACCAGAGAGTTTGCTAGTAACAGGGCGTTTATCATCAAAACTCATGAGCCAAAAATACAGAGCAACGAGATTCACTAGCGCAAGGGCTGCTACATAAAATACGCTTTGCAAACTATCATCACTAAATTGAATATTTGTGAGAGGCAAATAGAGTGTTAAGCAGGCATTGATTAACCCTAACCACAGCAGCCATAGCGCAGGGAAGCGGGCGATAATTACCCAAGGCGTAATCAACACTGCCCAACCAAAAAACAGCTGCCATGTATCAGCACCCGTTTGATAAACTTGCCCAAACAGCGCCAATAAGCTACCCGTAATCACGCTGGCAATGAGCAATAATAATTGGCGAATAAGCTGAAACCGTCGCCGAAAAGACAGTGCAACGTACCAGGCGATAGTGATGACCAGCGCCCCCTCGACTAAGGCAAACTTGCCTATTTTGCCCATATGCAACCAGTTGTAAGCGATAAAGAATACAAGGGACAATACCAGCGCTATCGCTCCGATAATCAGTAGGGTTTTATCAAAAAAGACCAGCCATGAGCGTTTGCTAGGATAGACTTGCAAATGAAGCGCTGCATCGTTGGCATGCTCTAATGGCAGTATGCCTTGCTTAAGCAAATGCTCGATAGTACGCCGTGGTTGGCTCATAGCGTCCTCTAGATAAAAAGATGATATCGCTTATCTTAGCTTTTTTATGAGGTAGGGGTATACTAAAGTTTGTAGATGCTTACTTAATAAAACTCAATGCGGCTAAGCACCTGCTCTTGTACAAAATAGGCACAGATATAAGCACTTGGCCACGCAAAAATAAATGCCAATCCCCACGAGTGCATCAGTGTCATAAAAAATCCGTCATGTATGCCTGTCTTTACGATAATTAGCGCCGCTGAGATGATCAGCGACATCATCATCGCCATCAGACCTGTGAAGATCAGTCGGTAATATTTGCGCCGTGTACGTATTCTGATGGTGGGTATTTTGCTCATAGTTTTACTTATTTCGATAATAAAAGGTTATGGCCTGTTAAACATTGATAGGCTATTTGCATTGTAGCAATACTGCACAGTTCTCAAAAGCGGTACTACTACTAAACTTTCTGTTACCAAGTACCCATATTAACGATAAATTGCTGTTTTGAGGGAGGTAACGGTTATTGTCAAAGCTGACTTCACCGCGATCAATCTGATTGGCAACGATCATATAGCGTGATGGCGAGCTAGTAAATGTATTATTCTTAACACTTAATTTTTGAATATTAAATTGCAGTAGCAGCTGACCACCTTGTTGTTTACCAAGGTCATTATTGATGACCGTATTATTAATAAGGGTGATTTGTCTGACGCCGCCACGTTGCTCATCATAGCCACCGACTGCGAGACCAGCATAGCTGCTATTGGTGACCGTATTACCTTCTACCCAGACCTCTTCTGTCAACTTTTGGAAGTTTTCACTGGCGACTTCGATACCAATATCATTGCCAGTCACGGTATTGTTCTGAATAAATACTTGTTTACCACCATCGACATAAATACCACCCGCTGAAGGATCATCACCTTTGTAGCCAGGATTGCCAACAATGCTATTGCGCGTGACTGTATTGCCGATGATATCGCCTCGTCTGGCATAGTCATTATCGGTCTCTGCTGTCCCTTCAAAACCAATGATGTCGATACCAATATTATTGTTATTGTTGACTTGGTTACGATTCACTTCAAAGTTAGTCACATCCCCATTGAGTACGATCGCTTCACTACGACCTAAGCTGAGGTTTTCGACTCGATTATTATTGACCTGAATATCCTTAATAGGCTTAGTACCGTACACCGCAATGCCATGCGCATTACCATCCTCAGTGTCAGCGCGCGTGCCTAGATCATGAATATAGTTATTTTCGATGAGGATATTATGACTACTACCAGTGACATAGATCGCAATGGGTGTAATCTGATCGTTGCTCGTCCAAAATTTGGTAAATTCTAAACCGCGAATGATCACATAAGCTTGGTTTTCGATATGAATCAAATGCTCATCGTCAGTGCTTGGTGTGCCTGTAACGACAACTTTTGCGGATAGCATTGGCTCAAAAACAATAGGCTGCGCTAGTGTGCCAGAATTTTCAATATAGACAGGCCCTTTATAAGTACCGGCGGCAATATGTACCGTTGTGCCAGCAGTGGCGAGATCTGCCGCTCTTTGTAGCGTCAGTACTGGCGAGTTCGCACTACCTGAAGCATTATCGCTACCTGTTGTCGCCACATAGATATGTTTGCGCGTACTGTCATCGAGCGTTAAATCATCAAGTGCTGAGCTGCGATCATAAAACGCTTGGCTACTAGATATCGGCATCACGGTTTCAGGAGCTGTCGGAATATTTGGTGCTGCGGGTGTGGCTGGTTCAGCAGTGGTAGGAGGCGTTGAAGCGCTTGAATCTGTATCTGAGTCGCCACCACCGCAAGCAGGTAATAGAACCACTACTGATGCAAGTAAGCCAATCGGTAATAATGTCGATGAGCGAATCTTTGAATATAGCGTTGATTGAATCGTTTTCATAATACTTCCTTGTAGGGTGACGGGTATAGCCTATTGGTGAACAAAAGAGTGAATAATATAGGAGTAGTTTTGATAGGGCAGTTTTAAAAGCTACCTCAAAAATAATAATGAAAAATAGTTCATTATTTATAGTCTATTTTTCGACGATAATCTATGATAACCAAGACTAAACTATAAATAGGACAATAAAATGGCAGACCAAGTACAGCGAACATTAGGCATCATCGGTGGTATGAGTTGGGAGAGCACCGAAAGCTACTATCGCATCATCAATGAAGGCATCAAAGCTGAATTGGGTGGATTACATTCAGCGGATTTATTGATTCATAGCGTGGAGTTTGCGCTGATTAATGAGTTGCAGGAGCAAGGCCGCTGGGAGGAATTAGGGATAATGATGGCGAGTAGCGGTAAACGCTTGCAAGCTGCGGGTGCACAAGGGCTCATGATTGCTTCTAACACCATGCACAAATTATTCGACGATGTACAATCAGCCACAGACCTGCCGTTGATTCATATTGCAGATGCCACTATTGATGCCATCAAAACACAAAATCTCAGCAAAATAGCGTTATTAGGTACGCAGTTTACGATGACCCAAGATTTTTATAAGCAGCGTCTGATTGATGCAGGGCTAGAAGTGTTGATACCTGCCGAGGACGAGCGTGCAGAGGTACACCGTATCATCAAAAAAGAGCTGTGCGTCGGTGATTTTAAAGACAGCTCACGCCAATATTATATCGATGTCATCAACGGACTTGCTGAGCAAGGAGCAGAGGGCGTGATACTAGGCTGTACTGAGATTGGTCTATTGATCACGCAAGCAGACAGCCCGATCTCTGTATTTGATACCACAGCGATTCATGCCGCCGCCGCAGTAGATTTTTTATTGGCTGATACAACGTTGTAATGTTTTACCAGTCAACGCTTAGCCCAGCAAAGATTTTTACATACGGTGCTTTTTGATATGCCAAAGTTATGTCAACCTCTGGCTTACTTATCACTGGATTTAGTATATGCGGTAATAAGTAAGTATTATGGACAGTTTATTCGCCATACCGATTAACAAAAGCCGTAATGATCAAGAGCCATCAAGCTAAGCGTATATAACCAAGCTATTATCCTTTATTATTCTTGATCATGCGGTGCCTATAAAGTCGTCTGCGAAGTCGTCGATGTAACCTTGTAATACGGCGTAAAGGGAACAGTTTCCACACAGTCGTCGGTGCAATATCACGGCACGATGCAGAGGTACCACCATGTGCGCGATACCCCTCAGCCCCTTGAGCAGCCTCTTCTGCGACCAATTTTTTACCCTTGCGCCATCCGCCATGCACATATAGTCCTGCCCCCATCAGCGCGGTGGCTACCATGCCTGCTGGGAACGACAGCCAAAGCGCATCTTCTCCCAGTAGTGGGTAAAGCCCAAAAGCAAACCCAAGGCGCACCGGGTACATCGAAATCACCATGACGATCAGCGGCCAAATCACATAGCCATTCGCCCGCATGGTGCCGAACAGCACTTGCGCTATCCCAAAAAAGACAAAGCCCCATGTCGCCATTGACTGAATATGTTGTCCGATTGGCAACGCTTCGCTGTCACTACCAAGGAACAAGCCCAGAATGGTTCCATCAAAAATGGTCAGTATCCCGATAATTGCGCCTGTCAATATCACGTTAAAGATGAGTCCCCATCGTGTGATCCCTGAGACTCTACTCCATTGATTGGCACCGATATTCTGTGCGACCATCGCGCTGGCTGCGGCACTTAGCGCCATTGCAGGCATCTGCACATATGTCCAAAGTTGCTGGGTGGCGCTATAGGCAGCTGTGGTCTGTACACCTTCGCGGTTTATCAGCGACAACATTGTCAATGCCGCCGAAGAAATGACGATCATCTGAAGGCCCATCGGCAGCCCTTTTGACAACATCGACTTTAGTATTTCTCGGTCTACACGCAAAAAGCGCAGCTCTGGCAGCTTAAGTGTTAGCACCGAGCCACGTAGGTACATGGTGACGACCATGCCAATAAGCGCTAGCGTATTTGCGGTGGCTGTTGCGAAGGCTGCGCCAAATATGCCCCATTCGGGAAAGGGTCCTAAACCCAAAATCAGTGTCGGTGTCAAAATCAGATCAAGAGCCACCGATATAATGATAAACCAAAGCGGCGTCGTAGAATCGCCTGTCCCGCGCAGTGCCATCATTATCAGCGTAAACGTGAGTGTGACGGGCATCGCAACAAAAATCATCCGCAGGTAACTTAGTGCAAGGTCTACAGCGCTTGGCGGCGTACCTAGCAGATTAAGTAGCATCGGGGCAAATATCCATCCTACTGCCGAGACCAATATACTGATCGGAATAATGCTCCCAAGCGCTGTTCCCATGGTTTTTTTGACCATAGCCTCATCACGGCGGCCCATGGCCTGACCAATCAAAATAGTAGAAGCCATACCAAAACCGAAAACGAAAGAGATGAGTATAAACATCAAAATGTTGCCATTCGCTGTCGCAGCGAGAGCCTCTTCTCCTAAAAATCGCCCCACCCAGACGGCATTGATGGAGCCGTTCAACGACTGTAGCGCTGACGATCCAAGGGTTGGCAAGGCAAATAGGAGCATCGTTTTGGCAATCGACCCTTCGGTGAGGTCACGCCTTTTGTCAGTGGCAATACTTGTGTTGCTCAATGTCTTTCCTTTTGCACCATTCAAGTGGGCTTCGGTTTATTATAAAAATGCTTCCTAATAAAGATGCTAGATAACGGACTTAGGATTCATGGAATAAAAACGCTTATTATAAATGACAATGCCCGTGCCATTTTTATTAGAACGGTAAGCAAACCACGTGCTGACATAAGCCCTAGTACTAAATGTGTTACTAACTTTGTTATTTTCCTTTTGATGTTGGGTCTTATGTGAGGCTATCTCGGCTTCTACTAATTATAAAATCCTGATTATTATAAAAACCCTGAAAAGGATGACGCTGATTTGACTACAAAGTAATAGATTTATAAATATGAAGCAGCGTTTATCGTTAGAATCATAGCGTAAATACTTTTTATACTATAGTTGATCCAATGTAAGAGTGGTACAAGGCAGCCGAGTTCAGATGTACATGTCATACTTCAAGCGAGGTTAACGCTGTAACGCTTTTATAATGGATTGGCTGTATTTCTAACAAGGATGTTTCGATGACACTAAAACGTTTAAGCCTTGTCGCCCTATTTAGTCTTTCCATCATAGCCTGCACCACCGCACTCAATAAGCTTGCGGTGAATGCCACTCAAAAGCTGATACAGTTCGAGCGAAAGAAAGCCAAGCTTGAAAAAAAGGTATTGACGCTGGCCTCTGGCGATACCATGACCTATCTAGAAGGTGGCAATATCAACGGCGAGCCGTTACTGCTCATCCATGGGTTTGGGGCAAACAAAGACAACTTTACCCGTATCGCGAGAGAGCTGAGCGATTATCATCTGATCATTCCAGACTTACTGGGTTTTGGTGAATCCAGTAAACCGCCGCAAGCTGACTATCGTACCGACGCTCAGGCGCAGCGTTTACATGAGCTGCTACAGGCAAAAGGGGTCGCGTCTCATATTCATATCGGTGGTAACTCAATGGGCGGTGCCATCAGTGTTGCTTATGCCGCCATGTATCCTGATAGCGTCAAAAGCTTGTGGCTACTCGACAGTGGCGGTTTTTGGTCAGCAGGGTTTCCAAAAGACAGGTTTGATGATGATAGCTTTGACAACAGCCCGCTGTTGGTCCAAAACACAGAGGATTATTTTGCTTTGTATAATCTCGTGATGTACAAGCCGCCTTATATTCCCAAAACCGTGCAAGCCGTCTTTGCGCAGACCAATATCGCCAACCGAGATCTGCACGCCAATATCCTCAAGCAGATTACAGCAGACAATGTGGAAGCACGTGCCAAAGTCATCGCGCAGCGCGATATACCCACGCTCGTCGTCTGGGGCACTGAGGATAAAATTATTAAGCCTGAGACTGCCGCCATCATGACCAAACTGATGCCGCAAGCACAGCTGATTATGATGTCTGAGGTCGGTCATGTGCCGATGGTCGAGGCAGTAAAAGAGACGGCCAGTGATTACAAAGAATTTCGTGCAACGCTTAAGGGTCAGTAACTCACAAATCTTTTATTAATCGCGTTAGCAAGGCGTCTGTACTTTCGTCTCTGACCAACGTGACGCCTTGTCCTGCCCATAGTGATAGATGCTCGGCGTCCAAATGCTTGGTCGCATCCGCCCGCATAAACTTGGTCATGGCATTGAGTTGCGGGTAGGGCGGTAGCGCATCTGCGCTCTCAAATTGGGCAAAATCACGCAGATAATTGTTTAATAAACCACGCGCAAGCTTGCCTGAAAACAGTCGCGTTAAGCGCGTCTCAGTACTGCGTCTACTTTGACTGGCATCAATGAGTGCTTGCTTATACGTATCATTGATACCGCACTGATCTGTAGTCAAAAACGCCGTTCCCATTTGCGCAAGCTCAGCACCTGCTGCTTGTACCGCTTTGATACCCTGTCCCGTCATAATGCCACCCGCTGCAATTAACGGAATATCGGTGCAAGCACGCGTTTGACTAATCAGTGTCAATAATCCCAATGGATCGGTTTCACTTTGTGGCAACCAACCACCACGATGACCGCCAGCTTCTACCCCTTGTACACACACCGCATCTGCACCAATATCGCTCCATGCTTTGGCTTCTAATGGATGGTTTGCCGTACCGATGACTCGCGTGCCGATACTTTGTAAACGCTGAACTTGCTCGGCGCTGATAATACCAAAGGTAAAACTGGCGACAGGTACAGGATTGTCATAGAGGACTTGCAACTGCTCAGCAAAGCTCTGTGCTGGACGTTCGGGTAGCGTAAATTCTATATTCTGCTCTTGGTAATAATTACTCAGCCAAGTAGGCATGGCGGTATCAAAGCTGCTCGACTCCTGCTCAGATAACACCATCAGATTGACCATAAAAGGACGGTCGGTCAGGGTTTTAATCGTATTGATTTGGCTATCCAAAACGTCTGGCGCGGTCATACCAGCGCCTAATGAGCCCAGTCCACCAAAGTTACTGACACTTGCAATCAGCTCAGGGGTGGTAGCACCGCCTGCCATTGGCGCTTGGATGATCGGATAGATTAGGTTAAGCGTATTGAGTAAGCTCATGAATGGCTCCTTTTTATTAGGATATTTGCATGACTTACTGTAGCAGAGGTAGGCGGTGCGCGTGTTGGATAGTGTTTATTTAGTTGCTGAATAGAAGGATTGGATTTTGGCTACGGAATTGTAGTTAAGTGAATCAACTACATTTTTTGTCATACATATCTGAAAACGAATTTGAAAAATATCTAACTTTTACATCTAAAAGCTCTGAATCATCGTTTTCCCACTTAGGTAGCTTATTTCCAAGACTAATATATTCTTTGTATAGTCCATTTGTACTTGGTTGTATATTTGAAGGAGGTACCACAGCTCCTACCGAACCTTTATTTATACTAATATAACCATTTTTAGTCTTATAAGAAACAACATCGTAGCTGACCCAACCAGTATAAGAGTTATCTCTATCACTTCTAACCACTTCATTAGTAGTCATGTTTAGTGTGCGTAATGGATGTGATTTAGTTTGATTATAGTTTTGGTCGAGATATTTTTTGGCTTTATCATATACTTGTTTTTGTTCGTCCTTAGTATCGACAGTTTCCACAAGAAGTAGCCTTTGTAAGCGTTCTCTATCGTCGAAGGTTAAATATATATGTGAGATATCGATACTTGCAATCGACTCCGTAGGCTCGCCATCATATATTGACCAATTAGGTAAAGTAGTAAAAGCATCACTCCCACAAAATAGTTTGAATGTATCAGTAGTCAGTTGACTATATTTTATTACATTAAGGCTATCTGCTTTACTACTATCAAACTCCAAATAGAAAGGCTTGTTATTTTCATTAGTAATATATCCATTGGTATTTGTAGAAAGCTCTGAACACCCTGTTAAAAGCATAGCGGGTAAAAGAAAACTAAGGAAAACGTTAGCTGATTTAATCTTCATTATAGATATGGCCAAAACCTAAGAAAATGGAATCTAAATATACTATAGCTCATATCACTTTACTACTTTCTACCCATTCATAAGCATAGGTTCTAGCTAAGGTCGGCAACTTGTATATACCTAATTAGTGAAGCTTATGAATTATAGTAGATCCACTGTAAAAGAGATACAGCAATACTGGCGTACATTTTGCGCCGCCTCTGTCTACGTAGGCACAGCAAGCAAGGAAAATGTATGCCATTACTGCATGATCATATGCGTATCTTTTTTATTTAGGACTGACTATAGTGAATCTTATGAAATATTATTAAATTTTCAAAAAAAAGAGTCAGTCCCTAAAGCCGTCAAAAAGACAGCTAAGAGAACTAACTCAGTGTTAGAACTATGAAAAAAACTTAATTCAACTGCAACGACCCTTTCGCATTCATCAGCAGCTCAACCACATCATCACCGCTAATCACTTCAAAGCGCTTGTCGATGTCTGATTCTTCCACGCCGTTGTGCTTCATACACGCACCGCAAACCAATACTTGACCGCCGTTCTCGATAAAGGCTTCTAACAATTCGCCCGCAGGTTCAAATGGCGCGCCAATATTGACCTTATCTAATGCGTTGGGTAATGCTAAATGTACTGCGTCCACCATCAATATCACTGAGGCAGAATGACCTTTTTTAAGTGCCACGCCAGCCATAGTAAATGCTAAGGTGATTTTGCTTGGATTTGATTCACTATTATCAAATAACGTACCGACATAATCCGTCGTGTTAGCCATATTATTCTCCTTATAAGACTATTTTAATTAGATAGTATTTAGTTGAGCTGAGTATGATGCTCACTACTATCCTAACATTTATTATATTTATTTATATAATGTATTGTTAGTAAATAGTAGCCATAAGGTTGCTGGGTTGTGACTTATGAATAACGTTAGATAACAAATTCTAACCTTGCGGTGGCCACGGACGATCACGGTCGCTCTCTATCCATTCGGCGACATAGCCAGTTGGCGGTAATTCCCAATCAGACTGCCCCAATGCTGCCAGTACTTGTGCCGTGTCGATCACCCGACCACCCTTGGTCACACCCGTACGCAGTAGCGCAGATGAGCAGGGCTTACCTTTGACCCACATTGACTGCTCGATATAGAGCCAGCGCGTATCGATACCGACGATTTTAGTTTTTAGCGTGACCTTTTCAAAGGCACGAATACGCTTGCGGTATTGGATGGTACTGCCAGCGATGACCAAACCCCAACGCTGTTTTAGCAGCTGCTTGCCAAGCCCGCTACGTACCGCAAAATCCATACGCCCCAAATCATACAGCGTGAATACACGACCGTTATTCATCTCCAGAAAATTATCAATGTCTGTCAGACGACAGCGAAACTGAATCTCACTGGTATCCTTAAACGTCAATGTATTGCCTTTTTTTACTTCTAGCGCGGCACGGGCGATGGTACTGGCATAACGGATAAATGGATACATAAGCGCAATCTCAAAAGGTCAAATATTAGGGTTAACGTTTGCAAAATTATCAGTTTTTAGATGTTAGATGGTACGCCAATATGGTTAAAATAAGCAGTGACGGTTTCGGGTATCCAGTTGATATCAAATCTTGATTTTTTATAAAGATGAGGTGATTTGTCTTTATCAGAGCGATAACGAATAAAGCCCACATGCCCACCATGCTCAGTGTCTAAAATAGTGACACTGTTAGACACATCGTTTGGCGTGGCGGTAAAACCAAGGAAAGGATCGTCTTTGGCACTAATGAGTAATAAAGGCTTTGTCACTTTTATCAAATAAGGCAGGGCTGATGAGGCTTGATAGTAGTGATTGTTAGAGCGGTAGCCGTGACGCGGCGCGGTAAAGATATCATCAAAGTCACTGATGCGATTGACGGTTTTGATCGAGTCGATCTCATCTTGAGTAATGTCATTAGCTAAGGCTTTTTTGATAATTGGGTTGAGCAAATAAGGGGTATAAATTCGATGGCTCAAAAAGCTGTGCATACTAAGCGCCGCCGATGACATATCGACGGGAGCGGAGATGACCACAGCGCCTTGGCAGAGTGCTTTGTCACCATATTCGCCCATGTATTTTGCCAAGGCATTACCGCCCAGCGACACCCCAACCGCATAAATATTGGCGTATTGTTGACTTAGGTTTTGCAGCGCGTGATGCACTTCATCGGTATCACCGGCATTATAAAAAACTCTACCATTAGCAGGAATGCCGCCACAGCTACGAAAGTGAGCGACGACAAAGTGCCAGCCTTGTGCGTGCATCTGATGCGCCAAAGCACGTGCATAATGACTGTCACTACTGCCTTCCATGCCATGGAATAGCACGATTAAAGGTGTTTGCTCAAGCTCGCCATTTTCTGCTGTGTTAACAAACTGCGCATCATAAAAGTCATAAGCAATATCACTTTCATCCAACGAGTCTTTTTCGACCACACGGCGATAAATAGGCGCTTTCGGGGCAAAAAACTTAGGTAAGATGCTTTGCAAATGCGGATTGGTCAGCCAAAAGGGCGGTTTAAAAGGCGCTGGCGAGAAGGGTTGGTTCGGTTTTGAAGATGACATAGATAGGTCTTATTTTATTAGAGTTAAAAAGTAATGTCTTATCATAGCGTTAGCAGTCGTCAAAACCAATGATTATCAGTGAACGCATGGTTACTCAGAATAGCGTTACTTAAAATGACGTTACTTAAAATACTTAAGTTATTTATGGCAATGCTAACACCCGCCCATCCATCGCAAGTCGCTCTTTTAAACTCTCGATATCTGCCTCAGCAAGCGTCACGGTCAATGTCACTTGTTTACTATAAGCAACATCATCGATACTGCCATTTAAACTTTCGACCACATAGCGGCATTGTGCTTCGGTGGCAAACTCTGCCAATATCTGTACTTGCACCATCGGCACATAAGGTAGCAATATCATCTGGTCGACTGCTGCTTGCGCTGCGCCTGCATAAGCACGAGTGAGACCGCCAGCCCCCAGCTTGATACCACCAAAATAACGCACCACGATGATAATGACATTGCCGATTGATTTATGCTGCAGGACATTTAATATCGGGCGACCTGCCGTACCATTTGGCTCGCCATCATCATCAAAGCCAGCACTGGTGGTGTTATTGGGGTCACCAACGATATACGCCCAGCAGTGGTGCCGCGCATCGGCATATTGCTCGCGTAGTTGTTCCACGTGAAACATTGCCTGCTCACGTGAGGTTACAGGATAAGCGTAAGCAATAAATTCGGATTTTTTAATTTCTAAGCGCGCAGTGACAGCACGTTTTAGCGTTTGATAGCTCATATTTCATCAGGTCTAGGTTGGATATGGTAAACTGGTCTAACTTTCACTGTCGTCCGTATTTGGCGCAGTGTTCATTTAATTTTTTATTATAGTACCACTTCTGACCCATGAAGATAGCGGACAAGCTCAGTGCGAGTGCTGGTGTCGTTAGCTGCTACGGTAAAGTAGGTATCATAAAACGGATGGTAGTAAATAGTATGCGTCTAGATAAATTTATTAGTAAAGCCACTGAGTTGTCACGTAAAGAGTCCAAAAAAATCATGCATGCCGGTGAGATCATGGTAAACGAGCAGATCGTCAAGGATCCAGGTTTGCATGTCGATATCGTCAATGATGAGGTGATGTGGGGTGGCGAGCCACTGTCGGTCGCGACGGGCAATCGTTATATCTTATTGCATAAGCCTGAAGGCTTTGAGTGTACGCTAAAAGCCAAAGAGTACCCAATTGTCACTGAGCTGATAGCCGTACCAGAGCTTGGCAGTTTACGCATCGCCGGACGACTTGATGTCGATACCACTGGCGCTTTGCTTATCAGTGATGATGGCGGTTGGCTACACCGTGTGACCAGTCCTAAACATGAGCATGCCAAGGTTTATGAGCTAACCTTAGCAGAGGCGATGGATAGCGACGCTCAGGCGAACGCGATTAAAGAAGTGGCTGAAGGCATCTTGTTAGAAGGTGATCACGAAGAGACCAAGCCTGCAACTCTTGAGTTCATCGATGAAACGCATGCGCGTTTGACCTTGGAGCAAGGTAAGTATCATCAAGTAAAACGTATGATGGGTTATTTTGGTAATCGAGTCACCGAGCTGCATCGCGCCAGTATCGGTCACATTAATTTAGACGGTTTGGAAAAAGGCGATAGTCGCTTCTTAACTGCCGATGAAGTCGCCAAATTCTAAATTTACGTTTTGTTAAATATTAGAATAAACCCTTAAATATAGCGTTCTACAATCAGCAGCCACATCATGTGTGCTGCTTTTTTTTGGCCGTAGTTTTTATTTATTACTTTTAGACTGTTATGTCTTGCGTGCACACTGTGTTGCCTATCTCTTAAAGCTCAGTAGCAGTTTTGCAAAATTGAACCGTTATTACTTTGCAAAAGTCTTCCTTATGCTAAAGTCTGACTGTCTTTTTTAATCTATTTTTTTACATAATATCGTTACCTTGATTAAAAGCGCCTTATTATAAAAAATGAAGGTTATCAAAAAAGAAAGTTATTAAAAATTGTGGTTACTGAAACTCGCTGTTATTAAAAGCGCTCGTTGTTAAAATCAGATAGGACTGTCTCTGTGAACTCATCTCTATTAAAATCTGCCAGTTTAATTGGCGCCATGTTATTGGCAACCACCGCCTGTGCTCAGTCTAGTGATACTGCCGCTACTAACCAAAAAGCCAGCCAAAGTGTGCAAAATACAAAAGCTGCTGGCAGCGTTAGCAAATCTGTGGACAGTCGCTTGCGCCAATTGCTTACGCAGGCAGGTATCAAAACACAAATCAGCTCTATTGTGCCTTCCAACTTACCCAATATGTATCAAGTCAATTTGGCGGGGCAGTTGCCATTGCATATCACTGAAGATGGTAAATATGTTATTCAAGGCGAACTACAAAAGAATCCAAGCAAGCGTGTAGTCACCAAGACACCAGCGCGTAGCACCAGTGCGCAGGCAGGCAAGCCTGTCAGTGCTAGTGTCAAAGCCGATATATTGGCAAATATGGATGCGCTGAAAAACATGAGCGCTAAAACGCCGTTCTTTTATACCGCAGTACCCGGTGTGATTTGGGGTGCGACGTTAGAAGGCGTGCCTTTTTTACTATCGGATGATGCGCAATATATTACTGATGGCGAGGTCTCTGTCATCGAAAACGGTCAATTTATCGGACTCGATGAGCAGTTTGAAAAGCGTAAAAATCAGTCTGTGTTTGAGACTTTAGATGAAAGCCAACTGATTAATTATCCAGCGACCAGTCCTGAGAGAGCGGTTATTTATGTGGCCAATGATGTCAATTGCCCTTACTGCCGCCGCTTACATCAGCAGCTACCGATGCTTAATGCCAAAGGTGTGACGGTCAAAACCATTGGTTATCCGATATACGAACAGTCCCCTGAGCAAATGCGTGGCATCTGGTGCCAAGGTGACGAGGACAGCCGCCGCAACGCTTTTGATAAAGCAATGCTGCAGGGTGAGATGACACCTGCACCAGCAAGTTGTAAAGTCGATCATGTGACGCCCAATCGTGAAAAATCAGCAGGGCTTGCGGTGATGGCAACGCCTGCTATCTACCGTGAAGATGGGGTGCTTTATCAAGCAAGCTTTGAGAGTCCAGAGTTTTTAGAGTTTTTGGGCGTAGAGTAGATTATTAACGTTTTTATCGCCTGACCCGTATAACCTTGATATTTATATGACGTAAGATATACATGATATACACATAATCAACGACTATTAAAAAACCGCCCTATGAACATAACTCATGGGGCAGTTTTTTTATTGTGTCTAAAAGTCAATGATAGCAAGTCTATTGTGGCAACACGATATCAACGATTTTCCAATCAATTAAGCCGTTACGCTGCATCTCGATGGTGAGCGGATAACCTTTTACCTGACCGCTAATATTGAAGCAATTAATACCGCAATAGCCCAATGTTGGCTTGTCACTGTCAGACCCTTGCGCTACCTGTTGCTCCAATTCCGCAGCTTGTTTTTTCATGATTTGCTGCATTTGGCTTTTGACCACTGCATCTACATCACCGCGCTGAATGATAAGATTTTGAATCAAGTTTTTGAGATCGACTTGATTACTGGCGATTGCCCATGCGGCGGCCAGCTCTTTGGTCGCGGTGTTGGCCTGACCTTGGGTATTAATGACTTTTTCGATATTTTGTGGCGTTATAGCACCATTCACCGCCTGCGTGATAAAACTATTGGCAGCTTGGGTCAATGGTTCGCCGCCCAGCTCAGCGACCAATGGATAATTAGCCATAGTCGCCGTAAACTGACTGGTTAGTTGGTTTTGGATGCTGGGTCGCACTTGCTCATAGTCGATCGCTGCTGCGATGGTCGCGCCGTCTTTTGCATCGTAGGCATTTTTAAGCTGATAGGCGCTGTAATAAGGCGAGCCTGCATAGACAGCGACTGCAATGATGATTAATAAAATAATCAGCTTTTTCATAAAAATCAATACCTTGTTGAAAAACAAAACTTAATAATGGGCAAATTTAATGATGGTGAGTATAAATCTAAACCCCCAAGAATATAGCGATAAATATTAGCATGGCTGAGCCTTTTTAAGGTATGAAAACCTTTGTTCATTCCTTAATAAAACCTTTTTGTATGGCCAAGCGCACTATAGTGGATACTTTCCTCCTTAAGCGCTTGATAAATCACCATAGCATCTCCATAAATAGCGCAAACTTTTAATAATTGATTTGGCTAAGCAGCATCCCGCCGTATTCGCTTGTAAGATTCATAGCAGTATCACCTCTTTTCTCTCACTATTTATGATGTTTCATGTGAAACCTTTAAGTGCCATAGTGAGTCGTATCAAGGTGGTGGTTGACTAGAACTACTGAATCGACTGGCCGGTGGACTGTAAAGACGATAGGAGAGCCCATGAGTAAGCGCGATTTTTATGAAGTATTAGGTGTGAGCAAGACCGCTGAAAGCAAAGAAATTAAGCGAGCTTACCGCAAGCTGGCTATGAAATATCACCCTGACCGTAACTCTGATGATCCAGATGCTGAAGATAAATTCAAAGAAGCATCCATGGCTTACGAAGTACTAAGCAGCGAAGAAAAGCGCTCTGCTTATGATCGCATGGGTCATTCAGCCTTTGAAAACGGTATGGGTGGCGGCGGCTTTGGCGGTGCAGGTGGTGGCAACTTCCAAGACATTTTCGGCGACATTTTCGGTAACTTTGGCGACATTTTTGGTCAATCACGCGGCGGCGGCGGTGGACGTTCGCGCCGTGGCTCAGATTTGCGTTATGTGATTGAGCTGACATTAGAAGAAGCGGTACGTGGCTGCAAAAAAGAAATCAGCTTTACTGCTCCGGCTCCATGTGACACCTGTGATGGTAAAGGTGCAAAAAATGCCTCTGATATCGTGACTTGTCAGACCTGTCATGGACAAGGTCAAGTGCGTATGCAGCAAGGTTTCTTTGCTGTTCAGCAGGCTTGCCCACATTGTGGCGGCACTGGTAAACAAATCAAAAATCCGTGCTCTGACTGTCATGGTAATGGCGTTAAAGACAAATCACGTACGCTAGAAGTGTCTATCCCAGCGGGTGTTGATGATGGTGATCGCGTCCGTCTAGCAGGCGAAGGTGAAGCGGGCGGCGCGGGTGTCCAAAACGGCGACTTATACGTTGAAGTACGCGTGAAACCGCATAACGTCTTTACCCGTCAAGGCGCTGATCTATATATGGACGTACCCGTTAGCATCACTGATGCGGCATTGGGTAAAGAAGTAGAGATACCAACTTTAGATGGTAAAGTAAAAATCAAGGTTGCAGAAGGCACGCAAAGTGGTAAGTTGCTGCGTGTGCGCGGTAAAGGTGTGACGCCAGTACGCACCACGATGAAAGGTGATTTGATTTGCCGTGTGGTTATCGAAACCCCAGTGAACTTAACTCGCGAGCAAAAAGACCTGTTGCGCCAGTTCCAAGATACGCTCGACGGTGATAGTAAGCATCAGCAGTCGCCACACAAAAAATCATTCTTTAAAAAGATTGGCGATTTGTTTGACTAACAATGACTATCGCTAGATAATTATACTTAAAGTAAGCCCAGAGGTTTCATGTGAAACATCTGGGCTTTTTCTTGTACTTATAAAAAACCACTCATGCAGTGATATTTGTTAAACTTAGGATAAATGACATCCAAAAATAACCCCACTAAATATAAAGCATTTAAGGTAAAGATATGAGTCAGGAAACAAAAAAACAAGCCATTAAAGTTGGTGTGATTGGTGCTGGTGGTCGTATGGGGCGTATGCTAATAGAGGCGGTACAAGGCAACTCGCAAACAATATTAAATGCCGCGATAGAACGTCAAGGCTCAAGCCTTGTCGGCGCGGATGCTGGCGAAGTTGCTGCTATCGGTCGCTTAGAGGTGCAAATTGTCGATGATTTAAAAGCCGTCATTAATGACATCGATGTACTGATTGATTTTAGCTTGCCTGATGCCACTGAGCAAAATATGCAGATTTGCGCTGCAAACAATGTCGCGATGGTTATTGGTACGACAGGTTTTAATGAGCAGCAAGAGCAAGTATTGGCAAAAGCCAGCGAAAAAATAGCAATTGTCTATGCCGGTAACTATTCAACAGGTGTTAATCTGTCATTAAAGTTGCTCGGCATGGCAGCGAAGGCCTTTGGTGAGGATGCCGATGTAGAAGTCATCGAAGCACACCATAAGCATAAAATCGATGCGCCATCAGGCACAGCATATATGATGGCAGAAGCCGTCGCAGAAGCTCGCGGACAGAATCTAAAAGACGTTGCTGTTTATGGCCGCGAAGGACAAACGGGCGAACGTAAAGCTGGTACTATTGGTATTCATGCCATTCGCGGTGGTGAAATCATTGGCGATCATACCGTGATGTTTATTGCCGATGGTGAGGTGGTTGAAATTACCCATCGTGCCCGCGCGCGTATGACTTTTGCCGCGGGTGCCGTACGTGCCGCGACTTGGGTTATCAAACAAGAATTCGGGCAATATAATATGCAGGATGTGTTGGGTTTAAATGACTAGTCTTTGAGAGAGTAAGATTTGACTGATTAAGGTTTCTTGCTTGCTGTTTGGTGGCTGCTGAGGATGGCTGATTGATAAAGCGAAATGACTGTTAGGAGTCAGACATGGATAAGTTTAGCAAGAATCTAATAGCGAGTTTTAGTCGCGCTGTGGCTGTTGTCAGGGTTGCCAGAAGTATCAAAGCTGCCAACAGCGTCACGACACTCAAGCCTAGCAAAAGCACGCTTTACGCTAGCCAAATAGCATTTGCCCTAAGTTTGACGGTAGTGCCAATAGTCGCACAAGCTGCGACTTTTCAAACCTACGTCATCGACACTTATGGCGGTGATGCATTATTACCTGCTGTTCGTCAGCAACTGAATAATAGTCGTGACGGCGGTACAGTTACTACTTATCAAGACAAGTTAGTGTTGCACACGACAGCCGCTAATTATCAGGCGGTACAGCAGTTATTGACTCAGATTGATCGTCAGCCACAGGCATTGACGGTCGCTGTGCGTGTTGGCAATAATAGCAGCGTCCAAGGTAATATTCAGCAGGGGCAGGTCATTATTAGCAATCGTGGTATTCAAGGATCAGGGATTATTCATCAGAGCAATAGCCAACAGCAAACAAATAATTTATATCAAGTACAAACCTTGTCAGGTAGTGCCGCCAGTATCAGCACAGGGACGCTTTACGCATTGAATCAAACCTCTGATGCCAATAGTTATACAAATTATAACCGTCCGTCAGTACAGATTGTCATTCAGCAGCAGGTATTGCTACCAACGACGCAAGGCATCGCCGTTACGCCAAGGCTATTACCGACTGGCCAAGTCGAAGTAACATTGTCCCAAGTTGAAGAAAAACTCGCACGCTCCTATTCAACTTCTCAGAAAAATAGTAATCATGCTGTTCAAGGTCAGCGATTAGACACGACCATTATTATCCCACGTGGACAATGGGTGACTATCGGACAAATCTCTCAAAATAGCCACAATCAACGCTCAAGTTATGGTGCCATTGATAGCACTAAAAACACACCAATTTGGATAATGGTGCAGTAGCCTTGCATTGACTCATATTATTTTTGGTATAAAAAAGCGCGATACTGTGATGAGCAGTATCGCGCCTTTTTATTGATAATAATCTATTGCAGATTAGTCAACGTAGATCACTTCTAACGGTGGGAAACCATTGAATTCAATAGATGAGTACGAATTAGTATATGCACCAGTGGTCAACCAAAAGATTTTATCACCAATCTCCAGCTCTTGTGGTAGCTGATAGCCCGCTTCTTCATACATGATATCGGTCGAATCACATGTGGGACCTGCCAGTACTACCGTGCCTTCGCTGGTTGATGTCTCCATTTTAGGCGTATACACAGGATATTTGATGGCCTCTCCTAACGTCTCGATTAAGCCTTGGAATAAGCCCACATCGGTATAGACCCAACGTGTTAAATCTGTATGTGACTTACGTGAGATAAGCACCACGTCGCTGACCAATACGCCCGATCCGCCAACCAATGAACGACCTGGCTCAAGGATAATCTCAGGCATGTCTTCTTCATTATAATCGTCTGTCAAATAACGAGTAATCTCTTCAGCGTAGACTTTTATAGGGTTCACTTCACTGATATAGTTGGCTGGAAAGCCGCCACCCAAATTAATCATTTGTAGCTTAATATCTTCTTCGTTTTTCATCCAGTCAAACATGTATTTGACCTTGGCTAGCGCATCATCCCAAGCGGCAACGTCTTTTTGCTGACTACCGACGTGGAATGAGATGCCATAAGGTACTAGACCCAAGTCACGAGCTTGAATCAACAGCTCAATCGCCATATTGGGATGACAACCAAACTTACGAGACAATGGCCATTCAGCAGTCTCTGACCCTTGTACTAAGATACGCACAAAGATTTTTGAACCAGGGGCGTGCTTGGCAATATTTTTTAAATCAGCTTCTGAGTCGGTCGCATACAAGTCAATACCTTTTTCAAAGGCATATTTGACATGCTCCGCTTTTTTGATGGTATTGCCATAAGAGATACGCGATGGCTCAACGCCGCAGTCTAGTACGCGATCAAGCTCATAGATGGAGGCACAATCAAAGTTTGAACCAAGATCAGCAAGCAAGTTAATCACTTCAACAGCAGGACTGGCTTTCATTGCATAATGGATTTTTGCATTGGGAAAAAACCCAACCATTTCATGATATTTGGTTTTGATACGGCTAAGGTCCACGACCAAAAATGGCGTCTCGCGACCTTCAGCAGCTTGGGTGAATTTCTGCCAGCCGGCAGGGTCAAAATATTGGTCAATTTTGATCATGGTCATGGTAGTAAACCTTTAGTAGAGACAGTATGTGTGAAAGAGTAAATGCTCGCATCACGTCATTATCATCGCGCATCTCACAGGTGATAATATCTTATATTCATGCTGACTAAATGACGTAAAAATAGCTTAGGTGATGAGTAGACTAAGAATGGGTGGGCTGCGGCTGTTTATCCGCCGTTTGTTCGCCTTGTTTTTCGCGTATTTTAATAACTTTACGCACTTTATCGCGCGCACGAGTCTGCTTGAGACGTGATAAATAATCGACGAATATGACCCCATTTAAATGATCCATTTCATGTTGGATGCATACCGCGAGTAAGCCTTCTACTTCTTCATCGATCTTTTGACCATTCTCATCTAAGGCTTCAATGCGCACTTTGTTCGGGCGCTCAACACTGTCATAGACCTCAGGTACGGACAAACAACCTTCTTCATAGGGCTGTTTGTCTTCTACTAATGGTGTCACCTTTGGGTTGATAAAAACTCTAGGGCTATTTTTATCTTCAGACAGATCCATGACGATGAGCTGAATATGGCGATCCACTTGGCTCGCTGCCAAACCGATGCCTTGTGCATCATACATTGTCTCAATCATATCAGCGATTAAGGTTTTGATTTCAGCAGTCACTTCCTTAACAGGCTTAGCAATGGTACGCAGGCGTGGGTCTGGGTAATTTAAAATAGGGAGTAAAGCCATAATGCTCACCTCAGTGATAAGGATAAAATAGGGTTGATATTATAAGATAAATGGGGACAAAAGTAATGCTTATCAATACTTTCGAGCAATTATTGCTTTTTATCATCGTAAAAAATAAAAGTGGTCGCTTTTATTCTAGTCATAAAAAAGCCCTGCAATTCGCAAGGCTTTTCGATTTATATAAGCTAGATGGTATGTGGTCTCAATTGGGTAAATAAAGTCACTTTTGAGTAAGGAAAGTCACTTTGTACAACTAAAGCATTTGACCAAAAGCGAAAAATTATACGCCACGTTTGCTCATAATCATCTCATAGATAAACAAGAGGATGATCGCACCAATTACTGAGAAGATCAAACCAGTAAATCCGCCATCAGCATTGATACCGATAAGACTAGCCAAGAAGCCACCTACTAAAGCACCAACGATACCCAGTACAATCGTCATTATCCAGCCCATCGGGTCACTACCTGGCTTGATAGCTCGTGCCAATAAACCTGCAACCAGACCTACAATAATCATCCAAATAAAGCTCATATTATTCTCCTAATTTATTATCATTTATAATGGTTTGCTAATTTTGATAAGTCCATTGTAAGCACTGTATAGGCGCAAAGGTAAGCGCGAAATGTTACCAGTGTATGAGCTATGTGAGGAAAACCGTAGATTTGCTAATATGCAGGTAGGATAGGTAAATGAAAGGTTACAAAGGTAGTGAAGTCGAAAACGCCGTTTATATATTAAATGATTTTTGAATACCGGCGCTCCCTAATACTGATATTCCCTATAGTAATCAAAAAATTTGATCATAAAAAAACGTTGCTTATTTATGACAAGCAACGCTCTTGTTCAACACCAGATCTAGACCAGCTAAATCATTTGCTGCGTAGCTTTGTTATGTAGTGCAGTTAGCAGGCGTTGATGAATACCTTCAAAACCCCCATTCGACATAATCACAATAGCGTCACCAGCTTTTGCATGCGTGTCGATATGCTCGATGACCGCATCGATACTAGAGAGCACCTGTTGATTGCCCATGTTAGGATTTGCGATATTGGCATTTTCAATGACTTCTTTTAAACCCCATTCTAGTCCTGTCGGCTCATACCATAAGGTATGATCGGCGAGAGCTGCGGACTCAGCCAAGCTGTCTTGATGAACACCCATTTTCATGGTGTTACTACGTGGCTCAATGATGGCCCAAATGCGTCTATCTGCCAGTTTCTTCTTTGCACCATCTAGAGTTGTAGTAATAGCCGTAGGGTGATGGGCAAAATCATCAAAGACTAAGATATCATTGACATCGCCAATCAGCTCCATCCGACGTTTAATGCCAGCGAATGCTGATAACGCCGCGCAAGCGGCTTTAACACTGACGCCGATGTTATAAGCTGCTGCGATAGCAACCAAGGCATTATTTACATTGTGAATGCCGCTCATCGACCAATCGACGACTCCCGTGGCTTCTTTGTCAGCAGTATCAGCCACAAAACTGACCGCAAATTGACCACCATCTGCGCTGATAAGCTCAGCTTGCCAATCACTACTATCTCTTAAATGCTCGTCTGTTGCATGGGTATTATGTGCCACTGAGTCCAGTATGGCTGTCCGCCAAACAGGTGTCCAAACCCCTTTCGCTAATGTCTCCTCTAAGCTGGCAGTCGCTGTGGGCATAATGATTTTGCCAGTGCTTGGAATCATGCGAACCATATGATGGAATTGGGTTTGAATAGCATCAAGATCCTTAAAAATATCCGCATGGTCAAATTCAAGGTTATTTAAAATAGCCGTACGCGGACGGTAATGAACGAACTTTGAGCGCTTATCAAAAAACGCAGAATCGTATTCATCCGCTTCGATAACGAAATAGCCAGTATTTGTCGAATCGTCATTATCAATTTTGTCAGCACCCAAATAACTGCTGTGAGCGAAGACTTGTTGCAAATGCGCATCAGTGGTATCAACCAGTGGCACGCCGCCGATTAAAAACCCAGTATCGATACCGGCATAATGTAGTATCCAAGCGAGCATGGTCGTCGTCGTGGTTTTACCGTGAGTACCGGCAACGGCTATCACATGACGCGATTGCAATACTTGCTCAGATAAAAACTGCGGCCCTGAGGTATAGCGTAGACCTGTGTCCAGCATATATTCGATGACATCCATACCGCGCTTCATGGCATTACCAACGACGACTAAATCTGGTGCTGGTTGTAAATGCTCTATCAGATAGCCTTGCTCAATGGTCACGCCCGCGTTTTCAAGTTGGGTAGACATCGGCGGATAAACATTGGCATCTGAGCCCGTGACCGTATGTCCAAGCTCGCGCGCCAATAGGGCTAGTGAGCCCATAAAAGTACCACAAATACCAAGAATATGAATATGCATAGACGTTCCGTACGAGCTTAAATTAAAAGAATAAAAATGGAGTATTATCCCAAAAGTCACCGATATTAACCGTGGCTTATTCTAGGATACACTCAACCTAATGATCATCAGTCTTGGCGATAGTTAAAGTATTATAAATGGTTACGGCGTTAACCGCGCTTTATGTACCAAACGTACTATTTGCACCCGGCTGCCTTACCCTTACTTTAAACTGCTTCGACCTATATTCTGTCACAAAAACAGCATACGGTCGCCAAGTAGCAGCGTCGAAAACAAGCACTTATTGTAAAGTAAACACCGCATGATGACCAATAAAAAACGCCCAGTAAGTAGGCGTTGTTCAACAGATGGTTTGGCGTGTTTGGCATCATTAGGTTCAGAGCATCTAATACTTTATGCCGCCGCTTGGTTATTTACGCGACAAAGTATAGTCGTTATTAGGATTTTTATATTCATCCATTAAGACAAGATGATTATCCTGGATATGATAGGCCTCAATGTTTTTTTCTTCATAGACAATCGTAATCGTATCATTGTCTTGACGATAAACGCCAGACTCAATTAAGGGCAAACGAGGCGTTTCAGGGTTGTTATAAATGCTGGTTTTGAGCACTGAACCATCAGCAAATAAATTCAATGTAATATCGGTGCTGTCGCAAGAATTGCAGGGTACCATGCCGCCATAGTCGCCCATTAACGTGGCTTGTAAAATACTATTATGCGACTTTGAGTATGTCAACGATTGATGTATATGTGCATCATTGCTCGATTGGGCAGCCGCAATCAGCGATTGTCCTTCTGCTACTGCCAGCTTACTACCAGCACTTAACAGATTGATTTCTTCCAAGTTCTCTGCGGCAACTTGTGAGCTGTTCTCTTCTACATAATCGATAGAGGCTATCTTAGTCGTCAATCCTTTATCTTGGTTAGACGAGGCACTATCACAGCCGATGAGCAGCACACAAAGGGGAAGCGCTAGCAAACAATGACCGCCACGTTTGAGGATGGTTAGCGTGCTAGAGCAAGTAGGCACAGAATATATCATGGTCACACCAAAAAACAATTTTTTAAATAGCCATTCGAAAGATTATCTATATTATCGGCAACTCAATACTGTTGTCAAAAAGGAAAGATAATAGGATGTATAGAATTATCAATGTCTCAAAAGTTGCCAGATGATACGCACTATTTGAGATTTGGCGGCGACAATAAGCTATCTGTAGCCTATCGCCAATCAGTCACGGATATTAAGCATCTTAGCCAATAAAAACGCAAATAAACTGTGTCAAGATATCAAAGGTTAAAGATATTTCTGTGGCCTTTTTGTTATGATTAGTCTAGCCACGATCTAAGCATAATTTTTTAACACTGATAGGTATGACGAATAAAAATTATCAAAGCTGCTTAATGGTATTTTTTAACAAACAGACGTTTATTAAAAAATATGCCTGTCCTTTTAGATAAAGGGTATAGCAAAAGACGACGTAAATGATAATTCGCTATTAAGCCAGATGGCTAGGGGTAGTAGGTCGTAAAATGCGCCATAATATTAATCCGTGTACCACCAATAGTAGACTAAATAGAATCAAAGATTGTTCAGGAATGCTCAGTCCCATAAATGTCCAATCAACAGAAGCACATTCGCCAGAACCTGCAAAAACCTCTTTAAATACTTGTAAAATCGGTAGCGTATCTAACCAATAATCCAACCCTGGACCACAAGAAGGTACTTGGTCGGCAGGTAGATGCTGTAGCCAAACATGACGTCCAGCCACTGCAGTCGCCCAGCCGATACCTGCTAAGCTACCAAGCCACAATACCAATCTAACCGCTTTAGATTTAGGGTTGAATAACGCTGCTATCAAAGCAAAACTGCCCATTATTATGAGACCAATACGCTGAAAAATACACAGTGGGCAAGGCGAAAAACCCATATAGCGCTGTAAAAAAAACAGCGCAAAACTCATACCTATTACGGCTATTATCACCAAAAATATTTGCAAATTGCGGTAAGTGGTCAGCTTTAGCATCGGGCGGTTACTCTTATAAAATAGTCATTTATACACTAAGTGGCGGAAAGAACTTAGTGGGCAAAATTTAGCGATATTGCTGTAAAAATTCCATAAAGTCTTCAGTTTCGGCTTTTTCAATCTCAGCTTGCTGTAATATCGATTTTTCCGCCAATACTTCGTATTTGGCTTGGGTGTTCGGACTAAGCGTTTGCTGTAATAAAGACTCTCTATGCTGCTGTGCCAAGGTAAAGCCAAGCTGCCATAAGCTGCCTAAACGTTGACTATCAGAGTTGACTTGTGCTGAAATGGTCGATTCAGAATGTCCTGCTTTGCCTTGCATTAAAGCGACTGCTGCACGGTAGTCGTTGCCACCATAATGAGCATCAAGCAGCGCTGCCAATGGCTGCATACGCTCTAAATGCATCAGCATCCAGCTCTCAAGCAGTTGCTCTTCGCCGTTGTTTATAATGTGTAAGCCTTCGCGGCGACCTTCGTTTACCACACGCTCAAGATTGATGGCTAGGGCTTCTTCTTCCTCAGGTAGCAGATCAGGTGAGTCGCTCAGCAAACAGTACAGCGCCATGACCTCTAGGAAACAAGCGCTAGATAGACGAATACCGACATCGCTATAAGGGTCTAGATCGATGGCACGGAACTCAACATAAGCAATACCGCGACGCTCCAGTGCTTCTGTCGGTGTCTCACCGCTCATCGCGATTTGTTTTGGGCGGATAGGGCTATAGTATTCATTTTCTATTTGTAAAATATGATTATTGATTTGGATAGGATTGCCGTCGGCATCATCTAAGCCAAGCTTTGCAAAGCTTTCGTGTGGTGTCTGAATCGCACGGCGCAGCCCATCGACATACTCTGGCAGATAGTTATAACGAATATCGAGCTGTTCTTGCACACTATTGGTATAGCCAAGCTTGCCCATACGTAGGCTAGTGGCGGCAGGCTTATAATAGGTTGAGTCGTTGAGTAGTTCTAAATCATGCTCACGACCGGCTAAGAAACAAGGACAAACACTAGGGCTAGCACCCAGTAAATACAGCACCAAACTGGTCAAGCGCTTAAAGTTACGGATAAGCCCTAAGTACTTTTCGTTTTTGAATTCTGTCAGCGTTTGTTCTTGCGCAGCGGACATTTCAGCTTGCCAGACTTCAAATAATCCGTCACCAAAAGACAAATTATAATGCAAACCTGCAATCGTTTGCATGCGACGACCATAACGGATGCCCAGACCACTACGGTATAGCGTCTTGAGCTTGCCCGTATTAGAGCTACCATAATCAGCCAGCGGGATGTCTTCGTCATTCGATGAGAGCATACAAGGCATAGACAGTGGCCACATCAGCTCACCTTCAGGCATGGCTTGATAGACCAATACATGCAACTGACGCAGCATGTTTAGCGTCTCTTTTGGTGAGGTTTTAGGGTCGGTAATTAGCTCAAGTAGGCTTTCTGAATAATCAGTCGTGATAAACGGATGGGTGAGCTTTGAGCCAAGTTTGGCTGGGTGCGGCGTCTGAGCCAAGTAACCATCAGGCCTCACGCGCAGACCTTCTTTTTCGATACCGCGTAACATGCCCGTTAAATGCTTGCTGTCAAACCAATTAGGAATGTCAAAGTTCACAAAGCTACTCGCAAAATTACTCATAATAGTCATCTATTGTTATTTATTATGGCGGATCAAAACACGGTTGGCGTTTGACCATAAAAAAGGTAAATATTGGATTAAGAATGCCGTCAGTTTAGCTCAAAGCTGCCCTGAAAACCACGGACAATTACAAATACAATAAGCTCTACAGGCACCCATTTGTCTTGATTTTAATAGGTATTTCAATCAAAAATTTTATGAACAGCACGCTACTATTTTCTAGCAAGCGAATAAAACAAGAAGCATCTACCTACGAGATAAATGCTTCAAAAGTGCGACGTTAAGCTATTTGTTATAGCGTTGACTAACGACGAGGGCATCTTTATCAAAAGTCATGCGACTCACCAACCTAAATAGAGAAGGATGAGCCACAGCCACACGTGGTGGTGGCATTTGGGTTGGTGACGATAAAGCGTGCACCCTCTAGCCCCTCAGTATAGTCAACAGTAGAGCCTTGCAAGTACTGATAGCTCAGTGAATCGACGACTAATGTGACGTCACCATTATCAAAATTGGCATCGTCTTCATTTAGATCGTTGGCAAAGTTAAATCCATAAGAGAAACCTGAACAGCCGCCACCCGTCACATAGACGCGTAGCATCAGGTCGCTATCACCTTCTTCTTCGCGCAGACGTCGTACCTTTTGTGCGGCACTGTCAGTTAGGCTTAAAACGGTTGGGTCTACTGGCTGACTTGAGCTTGGGCTAAATTGGTTGGCTGATTCGTTCATATCTACCTCAGTTGCTAGGATCAAATGCGGTCGTCCAGTTAGGGTTTGCAATGAAATGGTTGCAAATAAAGATACGCACGGCGTTTGATTCAATTGGGTGCTGTTATTATGGCGATGCTATTGGTGTGATTAATCATGATACAGGTGACACATTATAAATATGATATCTGTGCCATTACAACGATTTGATTGATGGCTGGCACTTATCTGATCGCAGTATATCATAATGGGGGTGCTGATTCGTTTGTCAAGAGTGACACTACTGGCTGAAGGTTACTGATTGATACTAGCGGTGATTATCCCCATAAACTCATGCTAAGAGAAAGACTTTTTGTGCTAATAAATACTTAGTTTTGAAATAGTTATTTAATCGTTTGCCTATGGGGCAAGCGTTTGAAATAATAGCCGCCAGTTAACATGCCAGATGTGTGTTTTTTATTGCCTTATATTTTATATTACTGTTGAGTTGAAGAGATTATATGATCGAATTTAAAGACGTTGGTGTTCGCCGTGATGGTCGTGAGTTGTTTGCAGGGGCAAGCTTCCAGCTACATCCGGGCCACAAAGTTGGCTTGACGGGCAACAACGGCACCGGCAAATCTACCTTATTTGCCTTATTGTTGACGCGAATGGGCAAGGGAGATACCGAGGTCACGCTTGATAGAGGTGAAGTCAGTATTCCTGATAGCTGGCATGTGGCGCATATGGCACAGGAAGTCGGCGCTACTACGCAGTCTGCGATTGATTATGTCTTGAGTGGTGATGAGCAGTGGTATGAGATTAATGCTTCTTTGAATGATTTGAGTAGCGTTAGTGATGAGCAGATTGGGGTCTTGCATCAGCAGTTCGATGAAATTGATGGGTATCGCACACCCACTAAAGCAGCACAAATTATGGCAGGTCTTGGTTTTAATACCAGCCAGCATGAATTGCCCGTAGAAGGGTTTTCGGGTGGCTGGCGCATGCGTTTGAATCTTGCCAAAACCTTGATGAGCCGTGCTGACTTGATGCTACTCGATGAGCCGACCAACCATTTGGACTTGGATGCTATTTTGTGGCTTGAGACTTGGATCAATGCCTATACTGGTCTGGTCATCGTCATCTCGCATGACCAAGCATTTTTGGATGCCACGGTCGGTCATATCTTGCATGTCGAGCAGCAAAAAATCACCCTTTATACGGGTAACTATCAGCAGTTTATCCGCACTCGTCACGAGCGGATGGCGCAGCAGCAGCAAGCTTTTGAAAAGCAAGAAGCAACTAAGGCGCATTTAGATGACTTCATTCGTCGTTTCCGTGCCAAAGCCAGTAAGGCTAAGCAAGCACAGAGCCGTATCAAGCAGCTTGAGCGCATGGCGGAACTGTCACCGATGATGGCGGATAATCCGTTCTCTTTCCAGTTCTATGAGCCAGCAAATATGAGCTCACCCCTGATTGAGCTTACCAACGCAGATATTGGTTATAGCACCACGCCACTTTTGCACAATGCCAACGTGCAAGTGACGCCGGACACGCGTATTGGCTTGCTGGGTATGAATGGCGCAGGTAAATCAACATTGATTAAGGCATTGGTCGGCGAGCTTGGCGTATTAACAGGGACGTATCGTGTTTCGGATACTCTAAAATTAGGCTACTTTAACCAGCATCAAATGGATATCTTGGATGCCAAAGCAACCCCTATAGAGATGTTGCGTCGTCTAGCTGGCAAAACCTCTGATGCGATGCTACGTTCGTTTTTGGGCAGCTTTGACTTTCGCGGTGAGCGTATTGATACGCCAAGTGAGCTATTCTCAGGTGGCGAGCGTGCGCGTCTGACCTTAGCATTGATCGTTTGGCAACGTCCCAACGTCCTTGTATTGGATGAGCCAACCAACCATTTAGACTTACAAATGCGTCAAGCGTTGACCATTGCCCTGCAAGGCTTCCAAGGAGCAGTGGTACTGGTCTCGCATGATCGTGAGTTGATTGCCAACGTCTGTGATGAGCTGTTTTTGGTCCATGATGGCAAAATCGATGAGTTCGATGGTGATATCAGCGACTACGGTAAGTGGCTGGCAGAAAAGCGTAAACAAGAAAACTCGCAAGATAAAAATACTAGTAAGAAGAAAAGCAAAAAAGAGAGTAAAAAATTCGTTTCACGTGAAACAGATAATGATCAAGTGAGCAATAAAGCACCTGATAATTCATCAAAAAGTAAAGCTACGACGCCTACGCTTAGTAAAGATGCGCAGCGTAAATTGGCTGCTGAACAACGCAAACTCACCGCACCTGTTCGCCGTGAGATAGAAGAGACAGAAAAGACATTGGCTAAAATTGATAAGCAGCTTGTGACGCTTGAAGAAAAGTTGGCTGATACGGCTCTATACGAAGAAAGTCGCAAGTCTGACTTGCTAGTATTACTCAATGAGCAAACGGCATTACAGCAGCAGCATAGTAATAATGAAGAAAAATTATTGCTTTTGATGACGACATTAGAGGAAATGGAAGCGGGTTTTGAATAGATGGCTGTCAGTTATAAATAGTAGATTTTGATTGTTTTTTAAGCTATTTTTATTTGATAAAGACAGTCACAAAAAAGGGAGAGCGCTGGCTCTCCCTTTTTTATTACGTTATTCCTTACGGTATTTACCATCACCATAAGACAAAATTTCCATTGTAGTCGTACATAACTGACAGTTTATTTGACCAGCAGCGGCTTTCGATAAATCCAAAATACGGCCCCGAATGAAAGGGCCTCTATCGGTAATTTTTACGATTACACTCTGCTTTGTCTTCTTGTTGGTCACTTGTACCTTCGTACCAAACGGCAACGTGCGATGCGCAGCGGTCAAAGAGTTCATGTTGAAGATACTACCACTAGCGGTGCGTTTACCGTGGAATTGACTACCGTAATAACTGGTGTTTCCAGCAAAAACGGTGGTACTCAGCAGTAGTGATAATGTGATAACCAAAGACTTGATTAAATAAGACATTTAATACCTTTAAGCAATTTATAAAATAGACAGATACACTTGCCTATGTTATTCATACTCCCTATGAGTATAAATAATATATTCATATTACAACACATACTTTGTCATATTCTTACGGTTCTGTAAAAGAACTGCCGAGGTCAAAATGCTCATTTATGCGCGCTAGCCATTGAATATCAATGATCTATATGTAATTGTTTTAAATAACAATTTACATTGTTAATAGTGTTTTTGGCTTGTATCTCTATTCTTGCATTAGGTCGAGTGCTAAATTGACACAATGTCAGTAGTTATCAACGAAAAATAATGCCAGAATCATAGAGAAATATGACAATGCAGTGACAAAGGCGAATCATAATGTATTAAGTGCTTCAAACAACCTAAACACTGCTGTTGTTCGGCACTATTACTGGTAATATTTATATAACGGTATTGAACTTTTATATTACTATCATTATTAGATAGACTATCGTTACCACCTGTTATGTCGCAGTCGAATAAATTTCCATACCATATCGTTTAAAATGGGCATACCAGTATCATTAACATGCTTTTATTTTGAGGACAAAAACATGGCAGAGAAAAATTACTATGACATTTTAGGGGTCAAAAAAGACGCCTCAGCTGCAGATATTAAGAAAAGATACCGTAAGCTTGTCCGTCAATATCACCCTGATGTGAGCGACGATCCAGACGCAGACAGTAAGATTGCTGAGATTAATAATGCTTATGAAACCATTAGAGATGAAGAAAAGCGTGCGGAATATGACGCTATGCTAGACAACCCCTTTGCTGGTCAAGGTGGCGGTTTTAGCAGTCAATCTGCAAGTGGTGGGCAAGGCGGCTATCGCTGGGAAGATATCAAAGATCAGTTTGGTGATGGCGAAGCTTATGGCGATGGTGGCTTCCGCTTCGATGATATCTTTTCGGCATTTGGTCGCGGTGCACGTGGTTCAGCGAGTGGACAATCGCAGCGTGGAGGTTTTGGGTCGCAAGATAGCAAAGGTCAAGATCAGCACGCAGAGATTACGGTTGATTTGGCATCAGTTTATAACGGTGACGACTACAGCATTAAGTTGAATGTCCCTATTCGTCAACCGAATGGCAGTGTCGAGTATGACAACAAAACGCTGAAAATTAAAATCCCTAAAGGCATCACTGATGGCAAGCAAATTCGCCTAGCAGGGCAAGGTGCGGCTGGTATTGGTGGCGGTAAAAATGGCGATTTATTTTTAAAAGTAAAAATCCGTCACGCCGACAATATCCGTATCGAAGGTGCTGATGTTTATCAAACCGTTAATATAGCGCCATGGGAAGCGGCGTTGGGTGAAAAAATTAACGTCAGTACGCCAGCAGGTACGCTTGCTGTGACTGTGCCTAAGAACAGCAAATCTGGCAGCAATTTACGTCTAAAAGGTAAAGGTATTCCTGCTAAAAAAGCGGGTGATTTGTATCTAACTTTAAACATCGTGAACCCTGATATCAGCACTGAGGCCGCGACCCAAGCTTATGAACAACTAAAACAAGCCTTTGCCGATATCAATATTAGTCGTTAATGGCTACTAAAAATCACTCAAATTGAAACATTGTAATAGAGATGAATACCATACGATAACGATGAAATAAAGAGCAAACGAGGATAATAGCTATGAAACACTCGCCTGAATTTACCGACATTATTATGAGCTTGGATGAGCTGGTATCTGCTTGTGGCCAAGAGCGCCAATGGGTCATCGAATTGATTGAAGAGGACATCATCAAATATGATGTGCCAGAACGTGAGCAGTTCACTGGTTATCAGCTGACGACGGTGCGCCGTGCCTCACGACTTAGCCGCGACTTTGAAGCCAGTGTTCCTGCGATCGGCTTGATACTTGATCTATTGAATGAGCTCGAACAATTACGTCAATTTAAACGCCAATTAGATATGCAGACACCAGTGATTGAAATTGACATCAATCATTTAAAATAATCCATTACCTTTTATTCAGTACATAAAAAATCAGCACATAAAAAAAGGGTCTCTAAAATGAGGCCCTTTTTTTGCAAATAATATATTTAGCGTTTAACGTGCATATTTAGGGTCAGCTGCCGCGGTAAATAGTACATCAGTTGAAGAGTTCAGCGCCGTTTCTGCCGAATCCTGTATCACTCCAATGATAAAGCCAATCGCAACCACTTGCATGGCGATATCGTTTGGAATGCTAAATAAACTCGCTGCCAATGGAATTAGCAATAATGAACCACCAGCGACACCAGAGGCACCGCACGCACTAATGGTTGCAACCAAACTGAGTAGCAGTGCTGAGGCAAAGGTTACTTCGATACCGAGTGTATGCGCGGCTGCAAGCGTTAAGACGTTAATCGTAATCGCCGCGCCTGCCATATTAATGGTCGCACCCAGTGGAATCGTCACCGAATAAGTATCTTCGTGTAGTCCTAGTTTGCGGGCAAGGTTCATATTGACGGGAATGTTGGCAGCCGAACTACGCGTAAAGAATGCGGTAATCCCTGACTCACGCAAGCATTTGAATACTAGCGGATAAGGGTTTTTGCCCGTTTTGATCAGTACAATAATAGGGTTAGCGACCAAGGCGATAAATAGCATACAACCGACCAGTACCATCAAGATACGCGCATAACCTGCTAAAGAGGCAAAACCTGTCTCAGCGACAGTATTGGCGACCAAACCCAAGATACCAAAAGGCGCTAAAGCGATCACCCATTTAACTACTTGTGAAATAGCATCAGAAAAATCACCTACCACGGTACGAGCGGTATCGCTGGCTTGACGCAAGGCAAAACCAATGATGATTGCCCATGCTAAGATACCAATATAGTTGGCTTCAGCGATGGCATTGACAGGATTGGCAACCAAATTCATCAGTAGATTGGTCAATACTTCTTTGAGATTGGCTGGGGGTACTTGCTCAATGGTGGCGTTGACCAATACCAGTTCTGTCGGGAATAAAAAGCTCGCGCCAACAGCCGTTAGTGCGGCTAAAAAAGTGCCAAACATATACATGATAAGCACAGGCTTGACGTAAACTTCATTGCCACTACGGTGTTGGCTAATCGCTGCCATGACCAAAACAAAGACCAATATCGGTGCGACGGCCTTTAGGGCACCGACAAATAGCGTTCCTAATAATCCTAATGCAATACCGATGTTTGGTGCCAGCCAACCAATCAAAACCCCCAATATTAAACCGATAATAATGAGCGGCACCAGCCCTATACGCTGGTACATCGCAATCAATGAACGCATCTATACACCCTCAATTTTGTCAATAAATAAGATATTTATAATAAAAACAGAAAACTAATCGAAGGATGGTAGCATTTTTTAAGGTAAGCGCCTACCTTTAACCCATACCTACCTAAGTGGATAGGGCTAAAAAACAGGCGTGGCGTAAGAAAGGTGGGCGTATTTTTCAGCGTGAAAAATAGCGAGGTTTTATAGGTTAGACTTTAAAATGCGTCAACTCATGGCCTAGTTTTTTATAGATTTTGTACTTATGGCGACCTTCTTTTACGCTTTTTTGATCTGGTTTTATGAGCTCAAGAATGCGAGTAGGTTGGGCATTGCTCGTCGCTGCCATAAAGTCATTAACGGGACGTATCGTGGTGTTGAGTACGATCCCTTTAAAATCGGCTGGCATATAGCTGCCAAGAAGGACAGGGGCAAATGGTTTATTATTAATATGAGAGCCAATAGTCTTGCTAGCATCGTCAGTGTCATCAATATTAGAACCCAAAAGGCGTTGATGCGGTATAAAGCTGACCGCCTCTTGTGCCCATAATGCTTCATCAAGCGTCGACAGCAATTCATCATCTTTTTCGATAAGAATCAATAACGACTGGCTGCTTTTATTGAGCGCCGTTTGGGTCAACTGACAAATAAAGCCCAAGAAATCTTGGGCTTTATTTTCACTTAATACATAAAAGCTAACGTTCATAGATTGGTTTTCATACATTGGTTTTTCATGAGTTCATTAAGCCATGTTTGAGCTGTTTTTTAGATATTGCATAAACAGCGGCACAGGGCGACCAGTTGCGGCTTTATCTTTACCTGAGTTCCATGCTGTGCCAGCGATGTCTAAATGCGCCCATGCTTGACCTTCTTCTACGAAGCGCGATAAGAAGCAGGCAGCCGTCACTGCACCCGCGCCTTTACCACCGATGTTTTGCATATCAGCGATAGGTGAGTCAAGCTGTGCTTGATACTCATCATCCATTGGCATGTGCCACACGAGGTCGCCAGATAAGTTACTGGCATTTTCTAAAGCAAACAAGACGTCTTCGTCATTACTGAACACGGCTGAGCGTACATGACCTAAAGCAACGACACAAGCACCAGTCAATGTGGCAACATCGATAATCGCTTTTGGATGATAGCGCTGCACGTAGCACAAGGTATCTGCCAATACTAAACGACCTTCTGCATCGGTGTTTAAAATCTCAACCGATTTGCCGTTCATGGCTTTCACGATATCGCCTGGGCGAGTGGCATCACCCGATGGCATGTTTTCCGCGCAAGCGAGAGCACCAACGACGTTGATCGGTAGGCGTGCTTCACATAAGGCTTTAATCGTGCCCAATACTGACGCTGAACCGCCCATATCAAATTTCATCTCATCCATTGCCGCACCGGGCTTGATTGAGATACCGCCTGAATCAAAGGTGACGCCTTTACCAACTAAGACGATAGGCGCATCATCATTTGCAACTTGAACATCGTCATTATTATCTTGTTCCGCGTTTTTAGCAGCTTTTTTGTGAGCAGCTTTGGTCGGTAGTTTATCCGCCAATGCTTTTAGTCCACCCGCTACTTTTGCGCTGCTAGTCGTAGATTTACCAGTGTTGGCACTGAAGTTAGACTTACCTCGATACTCCATAAGTACCAGCTTGCCTTCTTTGGTAGAGCCTTGCGCGACAGCTAAGAAGCAACCCATACCTAGCGCTGACATCTCATCTTCACCTAGTACCGTGACTTTTAATAAGTCAGGATAGGTTTTGGCCAATTCTTGTGCTTGTTCTGCCATATAAGCTGGGAAGCAAATGTTGCCCGGCTCATTAGCCACATCACGGGTCAAGCTTTGACCAGCGAAGACCGCTTCGGCAAATGTTAATGAAGCTTTTAATGACTCGTCAGCAAGTAAATAAATATCGCTTAGGACTGGTGTGGCTTGCTCTGATTTATATTTATCAAAACGGTAAGTTGCTGCCAATAAGTTCAAGGCAAACTGACCAAACTGATTTTCTTCTAAAGCATCGCCCAGCGCAACAGTGATAGAATCCACGCGTTTTTGCGTGCTTTGATAAATGGTATTGGCAATTTTTTGCAATACACTATGGCTCAGCTTCTCAAGGTTACCAACACCGACCAATAATAGCTGTACCGGATTTTCTTTAGTGGTCTTTTTATCACCAGCTAAGGCATAATCAGCCACGGTTTCACAGGCTTTGCCGTTAAAGTGTGATACTTCGATCAATTGTTCAATGCGAGTTTGATAATCGCTCAATACTGACTCAGCTAAGATATTTTTCTTATCATCGATTAAGACGACGAGGCAGGCCGCATCTTTACTTTTGGCTTCTTTTTTGAGAATTTTTTGCGTGTGAGTCTTTGGTAGTGTTTGGGTTAATTTAATATTCATATATTTATCCTTATTAGAGTTATGACGTTAGCGCTATGAAAATGGCAGAATCTTTTTAATTGCTGATACCTGTTAGATTATTAGAGTATTTGGCCAATCAAGCAATCGCAATAGTGTAGCATATTGCGAGGTGAGTGCGCAGTGAGCAAGGTTTAGGTCAAGGGTTCAAAACTGTATTAGCTATGAATCAATGCATCGGTTGCTATTAAAGCGGCAAATCTGTCTTGCAGTGCTGCCATTGCGGTAGCATGTATGATATCAGCGCTGATCTTATCTTTTTTATAATCCGGCAAGTCACGAGTGGCACAAGCATCATGGCAAACAAAACTATCGAAGCCTAAATCAAAGGCGGCTCTCACGCTTGAGCTGACACACATATGACTCATAAACCCAGCAAAAATAATTTGCTGTTTTTGCGCGGCTGAAATAAGCGCTTGAAGCTGGGTATCATGGAACGCATTGGGGTGTTTTTTGACGATGACGGTTTCGCCATCCTTTGGTTGTAATTCAGCGATAATTTCGACGTTAGACGATAAAGGATCAAAGACGTTGCCATTATCTGCACCGTGATGCGCGATATGGAAGATAGGAACATCTTGTTTACGAGCTTTATCTAGCAATAGGCGCGCATTTGCAATGGCGTTAGTACCAGCTTGCCCCAATGGCATCGCACCATCGACATATTCGTTTTGATAGTCAATAAAAACCACGGCACAATTTGACCAATCGAGCGTATCAAATTGACCGCCAGCGAGTTCAAGTAAGGTAGCAGGCGTAGACGCGAGTGTATTCATCAGTAGTATTCTCCATTAGGCGAGATAATTATGAGTTTTTAGTTTTCTCAGTCTAACAAGTAATATTAAGGGTGCGAGGGCAATGATACGAATGACACACAAAGGTTTCCAAATGACATCAAGTAAAAATATCGAGCAAAGACTTCATAAAAAGGCTTCTAAGATAAGACAAACTAATGAGTTGAATTCTTAATATTCTTTCCATATCTTATCTATTATTGGTTAGTAATACAGCGGTATAGCAAGATGGACGCAATGTTTGCAAACACATTTCACAGCCATTTTTGAGCAAAATATGCTAGGATTAGCGGTTATCTTTATCGCTAATCTTTACAGCGTGTCGCTAACCCGTCTCGCAGATGTTTTCATATCTTTTGCCGTTGCTTTTAGGGCTGCTTAAGTATCTGATTGAGCAGTACTGCATTGCATTTCTATTGTTCAGTCATCGATAGCAGCTATGTCGTGCAAAGCTGTCCATCGTTGTCAGCGTTTGTCAATAAAGCTGCACCAAATTGTGTGACTACCAACCTTTTTTAAAAGAGTGCCCATTGTGATATTACGCCGCTATATGACTCAACAAGTTGCCTCAACGACCGCATTGGTATTGGGGTTTTTAGTGGTGATGATGCTGGGCGGTCGCTTGATTCGTTACTTTGGCATTGCGGCAGAAGGCAATTTAGATATCAGCTTATTATTTACTATCATTGGTTATAATTTGCCGTACTTTTTAGAGCTTATCTTGCCATTAGCATTTTTTATCGCTCTGATGCTGGTATTTGGGCGCTTGTATGTCGATCAAGAAATGGCCGTGATTAATGCCAGTGGCGTGTCGCGTGGTAAGCTTGCCCGTTTGATGACGCCTTTAATCTTGGCGTTGTTCGTCGGTGAAGCGGCTTTATCCATCGTTGGTAAACCGTGGGGCGTGCGCTCATCGGAAAGTGTCTGGCAACAGCAAGCATTGACCAGCGCTTTTGATTTAATTCGCCCCAATGAATTTATTAGTAGTGGAAATTATCATTTGTATGTGGGCAGCTTGAGTGATGATAAAAAGCAATTGCAAGATGTGATACTTATTCAGTCTGAGCCTGAAAAAAAATCCAGCACTACTAAAGAGGCAGCTGTCGATGTTAATAACAACATTAATGCAGAAACGGCTGAGCAATTAAACATTCCAGAGCTACCAGATGCACTGGAAAATAAAAATAGTATTAGCAAAGATACCATTACGTTGGCCAAACGTGCCGAGCAAGTAGACACGGGTAATAGCGGCGTGACTCAATTGGACTTGTTCCAAGGTCGTCGTTATGAAGTGGGTGCTGGCAGTCTGAAATACAATCAAGTGGGCTTTGATCGTTACCGTATTACGTTGACAGAATCATCCAAAGAGGTCATTACCGAAGACAATATCGAAACACAAGCGATTGGGCCGTTATGGCAAGCTGCGACGGGTAGGACGGCAAGCAGTGGCAATTCGCTGCGTGCGGCACAAAGTGAGCTTGGCTATCGTTTGGCATTGCCTTGGCTAATGATTATCGCGCCGATGCTTGCCGTACCACTGGCGCAAGTGCGTCCGCGCCAAGGTCGCTGGTTGCGCCTATTTCCTTCGATTTTATTGTTTGTTAGCTGTGCACTGGGTATCATTTCACTCAAAAATGCTGTTAGCAAAGGCAGCGTGAGCGTTTGGGCATATGCTTGGCTTATTTTAGGGTTTATGGCATTGGCGCTCTATATGAATTGGGGGAGCCGTGTGCAGCATCGATTGCGTTTTCGAAAACCAGAAAATGCGTCTTTAACGGTTGCCGATCAGCAAAGTAGTGGCTCACAAGGAGGGCAGTCCTAATGAGTGCCTTATTCTCTAAATCTTCCAATCCTGACTCGCAAAATACTCATGCTAAGCGCACTCGCAAACCGGCCAAACTAAAAGTGCTTAGCCGTTACGTCAAACTGAACGCTTTGCTCGCGATCATCGGAGCAGTCATAGGCTTGTGGGCATTACAACTGGTGTTCTCTTATTTGTCTGAGCTGGATTCGTTAGATGATAGCTATACGATGGGTGAGGCGATTAAGTATATTTTTTATCGCTCGCCTTATTTTTTAGAGCAATTTATTCCCACTGGTGCATTGCTAGGTGCAGTGGTCGGCTTGGGCTTGCTTGCCAATAAAAGCGAGCTAGTCGTGATGCGCGCCGCTGGCGTCAGCGTTTATCGTATCGTCGGTTGGGTGTTGCAGCCTGCTTTGATTTTTGTATTGCTCGCATTGATTATCAACCAGTTCGTGCTGCCGTACTCTAATCAATTGGCAAAAGAAATCAACGATAAAGATAACAGCTCGCTTGTCACATCGGTACGCGGTTATTGGACGGTGCAACCACGCTTCGAGAGTACAAAAGACGGCAGTACCAAGCCAGATGGTAGCGATATTTTGTATATTGATTATGCTGATGTACAAGGCAATATCGGCGAGGTCAAACGCTGGCACTTAGATAATAATGGCAATCTGCAAACTGCCATTCATGCTGAAGGCGGTCGATATATCGGTCGCGAACCTGTTAATCCTGCCAGCAGCAAACCGAGCGAGCAGTATCGCTATGAGTGGCAGCTGAACAACATCACCAAGCTGATGATTAATCAAGGCTTTGAGAGTAGCCAAGTCATCGCACCGTCAGATACCTTAAGCCTGCCCTTTGCCCCTGAGTCGGTGTATTTACTCACCCGTAAGGCAGAGGATTTATCATTGACCCAGTTGTACGAGCATCGTCAATTTATGCGTCAACAAGGCACCCGCTCATTAAATCATGAGCTGGCTTTTTGGCAAAAGCTGCTCTCGCCGTTATCGATTCTATCGCTGGTGATAGTTGCCTGCTCATTCGTCTTTGGCTCACTACGGACGCATAGCTTGGGCTTGCGTATCGTCGTAGCATTATTGTTTGGTTTGCTATTTAGTTACGTGCAAGATTTGGTTGGTTTTGTCTCATTGGCGACTGGATTCTCGCCGTTATTGATGGTGATATTACCGATTATCGCCAGTGCGATATTGGGTGGATATTTGCTTAAGCGGCAGATGTAATTTTAGAAATTTAGCCATAAAAAAGCCCGCTAGATCATGACGATTTAGCGGGCTTTTTGTTTACGCAGCTTTTAAGACATAAGCTTTTAAAGCTTAGTCTTTCGTCGCCATGGTAATGGTATAAGTCTTACCTTGTTTGATCTTTTCACTATTACCAAATACTTCGGTAAACGAGCGCTTCATAAACTGACGCAAGCCATTGATGGTCACTACATAGAAACGTCCGCCTTTACGCATGCGCGCATAGGCATCGAGAAAGTATAGATAATGTTGCTCTTTGCCGACTTTGGCGGGTAAGTTTGACATCACAAGGCTAAAGTCTTTGTCTTTTGCCACGTGATTGAAGCCATTTGATAAATGTACATCGACATTTTTTAGACCGTTTTTTTCACAATTCAGGCGCGCATATTCTACTGCCATAAAGTCTTTATCAATCAAAGTATGCTGACCGTTCGGACATTCACGCGCCGCTGTCATACCGAGCACACCATAACCACAGCCCAAATCGATCGAATCATCATCCGCTTGAAAATCCACATAATCAAGCAACATCAAGCTACCATCATCGAGCTTTTGCGGTGAAAAAATACCCCACGTGGTCGCAAAATCAAATGGCTTGCCCAGCACATCTTGGCGAAAGTTAATATCTTCACGCCAATGTTGGGCGTTTTTTAATAGGTCAGCAGGTGGTCTATGGCTCATGAGATTCTCGGATAATAGATAAGTAAAAGGTGGTGCGTTGCTCAGTTATGCAGCGTGCACATCATACGTGTATTGTAGCGAGAATTAAAAGAGATTGCAGCTAGGGATTACTGACGTTTTATAACGCTAATCGCGTTTCTTACTTGTATCTACCTTGATGCTAGCAAGATGACTATTAATAGTACTAGTTATACTTTAATCGAAAAAAAATTAGTGTGTGTAATAAGCCATATAGTAGTTTTGGTTTATGAGCGTGGATTTTGCTACTGATGCTTATATTCTTACTACTATGGAGTAATTAATCACCTTTAATTACTTTGTATTCGGCATCATAGTGAGCGTATAGAAAAGGTTTACCGCCTTCTTTTTCTGTTACTTTTGCCTGTAATAAGAACTTAGTACCTACAGGGTAAGACTTTCTCATTTTTGACGAACACTCGACGTTCATATTCGTATCAAGTCCCTGTCCTTCGATTGGGCGAGCTCTAATTCTTTTAGACGAACCACTTTTGATATTTTCGTAAGTCTCGATAATTACTTCTCGATAGTGACTCATTTTATAATCTCAACCTCTCTTTTAGCTTCACATGTTTTTTAAGGAGTCTAAGCTCTTTCTTATATTAGTATCATTTGGATCTATAGTCAGAGCATCTTCATAACATTTTCTCGCAGACGAAAACTCTCCTATGTCCGCCATTAAAGCCCCTAAATCGATATAGGCATCCACAAAATCAGGCTCTATATCAATTGATTCTTGATAGTATTCAAAAGCTTGAACCAAATCACCTTGAGCGAAGAAATTCGAAGCCCACAGATAACAATCTCTGGCTATGCGATAGCTACTGTCTATTTCATTCGCCTGACCGTAGAGTGCAAAAGCGTCTTGATAGTTCTTCTTATAAAACTCAGCATTTCCTTGGCATTCTAAAATAGCGATAGCTGGCAAATTTGAACTTTTCAACATATTGTAACCAGTTTCAAAATCCAAGTTTTTAAAGTATTCAGTAATCTTTCTGACAAAACTTTGATTGTTATTATTGGTCATAAATTTTATCTCTTAGTCTCAATTCTAACCTCGCGGATGATGCTCGGCATGCAATTTCTGCAATCTCGCCGTCGCCACATGGGTATAGATTTGCGTGGTTGATAAATCACTGTGTCCAAGCAATAATTGCACGCTACGCAAGTCTGCACCATGATTCAGTAGATGCGTGGCAAATGCGTGACGTAGCGTATGCGGTGATAGCTCTTTATCGATACTAGCGACTTTGGCGTACTTTTTAAGCAAATACCAAAAGTTCTGCCGCGTCATATAGCCGCCTTGCGCCGTCAAAAACACCGCTTGGCAATTACCAGATTTTAAATGCGCAATCAAATCCCCACGTGCATGGGTTAAATAATCTTCCAGCGCATCAGCCGCATATTCACCTAATGGCACCAGTCGCGTTTTATTGCCTTTCCCCGTGATCTGTAGCCAGCCAGAGTTTAGATTGACTTGCTCTAGTGAGAGGTTAATCAGCTCACTAACCCGTAGACCGCAGGCGTATAGCACCTCTAACATGGCTTTATCACGCAGTCCGAGCGCGGTGCTGGTATCAGGCGCGGCAAGAAGATTATCGACATCAGCTTCGGCTAAGTCTTTTGGTAACGGTCGTCCCAGTTTTGGGCTTTTTATACGTTCGCAGGGATTGTCCTCACGCAGATTACTGGCGATCATCCATAGATAAAACTGACGCAAGCTTGAGAGCATACGCGCTTGAGTACGTGGGGTTTTATTGTCTTGTGTAAGGGTTGAGAGACAGTGCAGCACGTCATCAGGCTGCCAGCGTGTCAGCGCGATAGGGTTGGTCAGCTCGCATGAGCGCAGGTCGCGCACATAAGCATTACGCGTACGGGTTGCAAGCCCACGTGCCAGCATGGCTTGACGAAACTCAGTGATATAACTGGGTTCATCATCTACTGCCAGCGCCTTGGGTTGGCGCTGTTGCACGGCACGATCACGGCTCATAACTCAATACTCGGTGGTTGAATGTTAGATAAGCGTTAAACACCATAGTGAGGTGATTTCTGCACTGCGCGCGACATGTAGAGGGTCCGTATCATCTTGGCTGCGACCATGCTTAGGTTGGGTGTCCAGACGATATTTTACCGCCAATCCAGCATCGGCAAACAAGCGTAATAACTCATCACGGGTGCGCAGCTGTAAATGCTCAGCTAAGTCCGACATTATCAACCAGAGCTCTCCTTGCTCAGCTAAGTGCTGTTTGGCACCTTGCAAAACCCCACGAAGCATCGTGCTCTTGGCATCATAAACGGCGTATTCAAGAGACGAGCTTGGCTTAGCAGGTACCCAAGGCGGATTACAGACAATCAGATTGGCGAGTGGTGCATCAGTCGGATACAAATCGGCTTGCTGTAACTGCACGTTAGTGAATTCTAATCGCGTAAAATTTTCGCTAGCACAGGCTAAAGAACGTGGATTCAAATCCGTTGCTATTACTTGTGGAACGCCGCGTTGCGCTAAGATAATAGCCAATAAACCTGTGCCAGTACCGATGTCATAGGCAACATCATGGATCGCTGGTAGCGGTGCATCGAGCAACAGCTGCACATACTCATGACGGGTTGGCGCAAAAACGCCATAATGCGGGAAAATCGATAATCCTAACCTATCTATTGGGACGCCTTTTTCGCGCCATCCTGCTGCACCAAGTGCTCCTTGCATATCACGAAATGATAGTACACATGGCTCATCGATTGCACCAAAGGCTTCTGTACAGGCCGCACTGACATCAGGGGCGCGGCGTAGTTGGCTGACATAACTGGCATCAAGCTCTAGTAGTAAGCGGCTCAATATGCGTGAGCGCTGGGCTTGTAGTTGACGCTGCTGATGAAATAGGTTAGGAATTTCTTTAGAGTTGACCGAATCAGACTCTGTTTTAGACTTAGCAGATTTATTAGCCGCTTTCTTGATTTTACGCAGCTCAGAGCGTTCATTCGTACGATCTATGCGACGACCGAGCGCCTGTAGCAACTGGCGTGCATTATGAAAGTCACCGCGCCATAGCAGTGATGTACCTTCGCAAGCCAAGCGGTAAGCGTCATCTGCGGTCGTTGTATCATCGACCAATACAATGCGCGCAGGTGGCATATGATTGCTTTCAGACAACCAAAGAGCATTACGTAGAGTTTCGTTTTCTTGCCATTGTACATACTGCTTTTCTGTTTGTAACACGTAATAGCCTACCTTCTGTGAAAGATACTTCGCTTAAAATACAAAAATATCTTTATATTGTTTATTGAGCTGTCATTAGTTTTCTGCGGTAACTTGAGTGCATTTAAGCATCTTTTTTCTTGACCACATAACGATAGAGCGTGGCGCTGATTGGCGCATCATCATCGCCAGCGACCATTATTTCATCGGGATCGACGTTTAGATTTACATTTTCAGCCAGCGTTTCTTGCTGCACAAGCTCATGCCCCAAATGACGGCAGAAATTAGGAATGTCACGAGTGGTGGCTGGATCGGTGGCGAGTATTTCAATCACCTCGCCAGCATCAGCGTTACGGATGGTTCGATGCAGCATCATGACTGGCTCAGGGCAAATCAGCCCTTGAGTGTCTAAATGATGATTGATCGTCGTTTGCGTGGTAGAAGTGCTCATAATAGTCATTTAAATCGATAAGGTTAAAGTTTTTTGCGCTTCATCCGTTAGGATGTTTTTATCAGTGTGTTTTACACTTATTCAGTGATTTCATGGTCTTTTTCTGCTTCTAGAAAATTAAAAAAGCGCTTGAAGCTCACTTTAAATAAAAATGCCACACCAAGCCAACAAGATAAGCCTAACCAGGCAGTATCAGCGAATAATAAGCCACCAACCAATATGATGGTCGATACGCCAATGCTCATGGCAATCATCGACGCTTGGTTTAAGCGATAACGATAAATTACTAGCGCATCATAAATAGTAATAGGAATCGTAAGCGCAACCAAGGCATAGGGCAAGTTATAGAAAAGTTGATAAAGCAGTTGATTGTCATGAAAGGCTTTGATACTGGCAATGGTGCCAAAGACCATAAAGGTGAGAATAGCGGCATAAATGAGATAAATCGCTATTTGATTCGCTCGCTGTGCGCCTTTGATACGGGCGATAGCAAGCGGTGCAAAACCATGTTGCGATTTGTTTTGCGGGGAGTGGTCTGAGACAGTGGTCATAATAATCAGGCATTTATCCGTGTAGAGTGACGATATGGCAGAATTGGCGTTGTTTTAACAGCAGGTTTGTCGCTGATTTAATCGGCTTTGATAGCATCGATGGCGATACTGCTACTGGGGTCAGCGAAATAAGTCGACATCAGAATGCAGGCAGAGATATCATCAATCGGATCGCGCTCATGCTTAATCCAACCATTCTCCCAAGCGATCTCACGTGCCTCGACTGAAGTCAGGCGCTCATCACAAAGGCTCACGACCACTGGCAGATGCTGTTCCATGACTCGATGCGCTAAGCGGCGAGCGAATTTGTGCGCACGCTTGGAGAGCATGGAGCTACTACCATCCATATTAAGCGGCAACCCAACCACCACTTTTGCCACGCCCCAAACTTTGATGATGCCGATTAGGTTGTCCCAGTCTGGCTGACCGTTGTTCATCGCCAAGATGTCAAAGGCACGCGCGGTCCCAGTAATTGTATTACCTAGCGCCATCCCCATCTTTTTGACCCCATAATCGAGCGCTAAGATAAGATGTGGTTTAATAGCTGGTTCCGCCACAGTAGTGTCAGCAGTTTCGATTTTAGTGCTCGTATCAGACTCTACCATCATTATGCGCGTTTCCTATTTCTGTTGGGCATGATTCATTTGGCTTAATGGCTTTAACTTAAATGCGGCTTTGATTTAAATAGATAATTTAGTAACCATAGCCAATCGTTAAGCATGACCGATATCACTGCTAAGGTAGTCAAAGTTGACACCAATCTTATCAGCGGCGATTTGCCAGCGTTCTTCGAATGGTGTATCAAACAATAAATTCAGATCAGCAGGGCAGACGAGCCAATCACCGTTATTTAGCTCTTGGTCTAGCTGTTTTTTACCCCAGCTGGCATGACCCAAGCACAGTTGATAGTGACCAACGCCTTGACCTGCCGCAATACGCTTAAGAATATCTTGACTGGTGGTAATACAGACGTTTTCTGAAATCGCAAAAGACGATGCCCATTCTGGTTGACCCGTATGCAGCACAAACCCAACCTCTGGATACATCGGGCCACCATCTAACGCCACATCTTCCATGACTTGCGCATCCGTCACCTCAATGTCTAAATCTTCTAGCAGTTTGCCCACGCGTGCCTGCTCTAATGGACGATTGACCATCAGACCAAGGGCACCGTGTTTATCATGACGGCAGATATAAATCAGCGCCTGCTCAAACCGTGGGTCTGACAGCTCGGGTGCCGCGATTAAGAAATGATGGGTCAAATTGGCTTTAGACATAGAGACAAACGCAACCTAATATTAAAGGTAAAATAACAGAGATAACACACCACTATATGGCGATACTGAGGTGAAAATCAACCAAAGCAAATATTTAGCAGTTATGAGACACAGCGATTCACAACTGTTTATGAATGACAAAGCCTTTATTTAACATCGGTCAATAAACTACGCGCATGGTCACGGGTGACGTCAGTAATGATCACACCGCCAGACATGCGTGCCAGCTCGTCGACTTGCGCGCTATCAGTCAGTATTAATAGCTCGCTTTCGGTTTGCTCGTCATGATGTTTTTGTACCAAGATATGCTGATGTGCTTGCGCCGCGACTTGTGCTTGGTGGGTGATGGCCAGTAGCTGCTGCGTCTGCCCAAGCGCACGCAGTAGCTCACCGACCACTTGCGCCGTGCCGCCACTGATACCGACATCGACTTCATCAAATACCAGCATGGGTTTGGCGGCGTTGTTATCGGCATTGGTTGCTTGTAACACTTGCATCACCAGTGCCATTCGTGACAGCTCACCGCCTGAGGCAATCTTATGCAGTGGCTGCATCGGCATACCGACGTTGGCGCTAAATAACAAATCAATATCATAGCAACCTTGCGCACTATATTGACTGATATCGGCTTTCTTGGTAAAGACAAACTCGCAGCGGGCGTTGGGTAGCGCGAGCGGTTGTAATTGTTTAATTAATTGTTTGCTGACAGTCGGCGCTGCTTTTGAGCGCTCTTTATTTAACTGAGTGGCCAGTGCTAGATAGTCTTGCCATGCCTGTTCAATTTGTGTGGCCATCGCATCGCTGCTTGGCTCATTTTCTAACTGTTCTAATTGCGCTTCCCAGCCCTTTGCTTCATCGATTAAGTCGCTCGCTGGCAAGTTGTGTTTGCGCGATAAGCGATGTCCTAAGCTGATAAGACTGTCTAATGTCTGCAAACGCTCAGGATCAGGCAGCTGTTGCTCAGCATAATCCGACAGTAAGCCTGTTACCTCAGTGATTTGTTGCTGTGCTAAATGCAGCTGCTCTGAGGCTTGCTCAAAGGTTTGACTGACGCTCATTTGGTTATCACAAAGCTTAATCGCTTGCCCGAGCAAGGTCATGACATCTGGCTCATCCGTGTCATTATCGAGCAGATGCAAGCCATGACTGGCCTCGATCATTAAAGCTTCGATATTAGACAGCTCTTCGTGCTCCGCTTCAACTTCTGCATAATCAACCGCCAATAACGGCGCAATGTCAGCAAGTTGGCTTTGCAATAGTTGCATACGGTCTTGGCGCTGTGCCTCACGGCTCGCGATATCATCAGCACGGCGTTTAAGTTGCTGATAAGCTTGATAACTGCTGGTCGTTTGTGCAGCAAGTGGGGTAATTTGCGCCATCTCATCAAGCCATTGCACCACAAACTGCGGCTTGAGGAGCGCTTGCTGAGCATGTTGACTATGGATATTAACCAATAATGCGCCTAAGCTTTTGAGCTCAGCCAAGCTGACAGGTGTGCCATTTAACCAGGCTTTTGAGCGTCCGCTATTGCTGAGCTGACGACGAATTAGGACTTCAGGCTCTTCTAGAGCTCGCTCATTTTTAGCAAACCACTCAGCGATGACACCGTTATTTTCTACATCAAACTGAGCATAGATATCTGCATGCGCTGCGCCATGTCTGACCATCGCCATGTCTGCGCGCTCACCGACACATAAAGAGAGCGCATCAAGCAATAAAGACTTGCCAGCACCGGTCTCACCAGTGATGACATTGAAGCCTTCAGCCACACTCAGCTCATGCTGAGCGATCAACGCAAACTGATGTAAAGTTAATGATACTAGCATCAACGCCTCTCATGACAGACAATAGACTTCATATAAATCTCAAGAAGCCATATATAAAGTAGAGTAGATAAGGGAATGAAATTATTCATTGAACCCTGTTAATGAGATAAATATTATAGGCAAATAGTATGGTGTTAAATGCGATTAAATACAAACTTTTAGGCACGGTATAATAGGATTTATTGTTGAAAGACTACCATAAAACTATCAAAAACTGGCAATGAGTCGTTATCATAATCTTCACAATATCAATCATTAAGATGACTAAGCCTGTCAAAGTGATGGCGTTAGACTAAGAATGGTTGCGGATCAAATGTATAAAAAAAGCCCCATTATAGTGATAAGGTGCTGACTCAAAAAAAGATGAGTAAGTACGTTTAAGCTTAGCATCAAACAGCATTTTCCTAGTCGCTTTAACAAACTTTATAGATATAATGTGGTAGCATAATCTCACATAATGATAAACTCTTCTGATTAGATTAGTGCAGTGTAATACATGATAACGAGTCATAATTTTGTAAAATGATAGGCGTATAGTTGGAAGAGTATGCCACTCGGTCATTATTCTCAAGCGTTTTCATAGCACCTGTGGCTACCTTTAGCGCACAGATATCTAGTATAGAAGGATATGGTACGTAGTACAGAGATGTCGGTTAACGACGCAACTCTGACGGTACTCTAACCAGTTACTTATTTTTTAGTTTTACCATAATTATTTGATAAGGAAGCCACTATGACAGCGGCGCAATTTACTAATGTAACAGTCAATGCTCAAGCGACGGTATCTTATGATGGTCGTTGCTCAAGCCACACTATTATGTTCGAAGATGGTCGACATAAAACACTGGGCGTTATCTTGCCTTGTGATAATTTGGTTGAGCATTATCATTTTAGCACCAATACCTCCGAGCGTATCGAGATCACGGGCGGTGAGTGTGAGGTCAAAATTAATGGTGACGAAGAATTCAGCTATTACCGTGCTGGTCAATCATTCGTGGTTGAAGGCAATAGTGGCTTTAACTTGCGGACAGAAGAAATAGTTCAATATATTTGTCATTTAGAAGGGTAAGTCTGCTCAAGCTGTTATTAAGTGCTTGATGACACCAAAAAGCCTTTTATTCAAAAAAAGAAAAGCCTTATCGGATTGGTAAGGTTTTTCTTTTTCTGCTGATATTATTTATGTGCAGATATCCATTTGTTGATACAATTACCGTCATCTCTTTTTATCGCCTAGTTTTTATCACATAGCGCGATACCCACTTTATAGTCAATAGGCCTATTATGGCAAAACCCGTTTATTTCTATGGTATTCACGCGATTGATGCCTTGCTCGAACATCGTCCGCTTGATGGACTTAGTTTGTTTGTACAACAAGGTCGTGAAACCGACAGCCATGTACAAGCCATCATGGCGCAGGCAGAAGCCAATGGTATTAGCATTCAACCCACGCAAAAAGACAAACTCACGCAATTGTGTGGCAGCCCGCAACACCAAGGCGTGGTGCTAAATGCGCGTCCTTTAGGCTTTGCTGATGAAGGCTTGCTTGATACCATCATTGGCCGTGAACAGTGTTTGTTATTAGTATTGGATCAAATCACTGATGCCCATAACTTTGGTGCTTGCTTGCGTACCGCAGTGGCGATGGGTGTGGATGCCGTGGTTTGTCCGAAACACCATGCGGCAAGTCTGACGCCAACAGTGGCTAAAGTATCGGTCGGTGCAGCAGAGATGATGCCGATTGTTAGTGTCACCAATCTGGCACGTACGCTCACGCAAATCAAAAATGCTGGGGTATTTGTCTTTGGTACAGCGCTTAATGCGGATGCCAAACCAATACATGCCGCTGATCTGACTGGCAAAACAGCCATTATCATGGGTTCAGAAGGTGAGGGGATGCGTCGCCTAACCATGGAGAGCTGTGATGAGCTGGTGTATATTCCGATGTCAGGAAATGAGCATGGCAACCTTCAAAGTCTAAATGTGAGTGTTGCCACTGGTATGGCGCTGTATGAGGTCAATCGACAGCGTACTTTAGCTGCTGGGCAAGCTTAAGATATTCTTGGTGTAATGGCGCTAGTTGCACATACAGAGCCGCAAGATCACTTTCGTTGAGCACCACATCATCCGCATGACGATTACGCTCTTCGCGGCTCAGCTGATTCACCATGATGGCTTTGATTTTCTGTATGCTTTGTTCGTCGCGCTGACTGGCACGCGCTATCTGCGTATCTTCAGCGGCGTCCATCACTAAGATACGTTGGCATAAATTAGCAAGCCCTGCTTCTGCTGCTTCAATAAGTAGAGGCGCTGACAGTATCACGTAAGGCGAAGTACTGGTTGCTAACTGCGCTTTTGCTGTTTCGCGTATCGCTGGATGAGTGATTGCTTCTAACTCAATCAATGCCTCAGGATGTGAAAAGACGTGTGTTCTTACTGCCACTCGATCCATTGATCCATCGCCATTCAATACCCAGTCACCAAATTTTTTCTGGATTTTGTGCAGAGTGGCGCTGCCTTTAGCAACGATTTCATGGGCAATCACATCCGCATCGATAATATCAATGCCTTGCTCAGCAAACCAAGCACTCGCAGCGGACTTACCACTACCGATACCACCAGTTAAGCCAACTACTAACGTTTTGCTTTTCTTTTGCGGGGTCTGGGGCTTATGAGAATAAGGTGAAGATGCTTGTTTTGACATAATAATGACTTATCTGCTCGATATAATGACAGTGATGGTTATAAGCTAAGAAAGTATTTTGTTGTCTGCTTGAAAAGGAGCGACCAAAATACATCTAGTAAGTATACATGCCGAGATACCAGTTGACGATATCTGAGCCATATAATAAAGCAACAATACCGGCGATAGCGATATAAGGACCAAAGGCAAACGGCTTGCTTTCACCCTGTTTCTTCATCAAAATAATGCCAACGATCGAGCCTAATAGAGAAGACAACAAAATAATCAATGGCAACATCATGGGTCCAAGCCAAGCACCCAATACCGCCAATAATTTGAAATCTCCTTGCCCCATACCATGTTTTTTAGTGATTAGATAAAATATTTTAACCACTATCCACAATGACAAAAATCCTAGCAATAAGCCCCAAATTGACTGAGTTGGTGAGACAAACCAGCCTTGTGAATTCACCGCTAACCCTAAACCCGCTAATGGGAAAGTTAAGCGATCAGGCAATAATTGCGTATCAAAATCAATACCGGTTAATGCAACCAGCGTCCACACCAAAATCAGTGCTGACAAGCCAGCTGCAGTTACGCCAAACTGATAAATCACTAACATTGACAGTAGGGCTGTTGCTAGTTCAACCAGTGGATAACGCAGTCCAATCGCAGCTTTACAGTCTGAGCAACGGCCACGTAGTATTAACCAGCTGATTAACGGTATGTTTTCATACCATTTTATTTTGTGGGTGCAATGAGGGCAGCGTGACGCCGGTCGACTCAAAGTAATCGGCTGGTTAGCTGCTACGATATTTGTTAGGGGCAGAGTGTGTTCGCGTGGCATGTCTGTTTGTTCTGATATAAACTGGCTGCACTCTTGTCGCCAGCTATAAACCATCATCAGCGGAATACGGTGAATCACTACATTTAAAAAACTGCCAACACAAAGACCTAGTAGGCCAAATATGCCTAAAGCGATAGGCATATTGTCTTGTAATAACTCTATAAATTGCATGAAGTAGCTGTCCTTTAAATAGCTTTTAGCCTACTACTGAGCCCATTTGGAATATTGGTAAATACATGGCAATCACCAAGCCGCCGACTAATACACCGAGCACCGCCATGATTAAAGGTTCCATTAAGCTGGTTAATCCATCAACGGCATTGTCTACCTCATTTTCATAATAGACAGCCACTTTATCTAACATCTCTTCCAAGCTACCGGATTCCTCACCGATACCAACCATTTGAATGACCAAACTTGGAAAAAGGTTGGTTGAGCGTATTGAAAACTGTAATTGCTGACCAGTAGAAACATCATTTTTGATTTGCTGAGTGGCGTTATAAAATACGACATTATTAGTAGCACCAGCGGTAGAATCTAGCGCATCAATAAGAGGTACCCCAGCTGCAAAAGTGGTAGATAAAGTACGAGCAAAACGCGCAATAATAGCTTGATAGGCAATATTGCCAAATATTGGTGCTTTTAAAACCGCACGGTCTAAGAAGTCACGGAATTTCTTAGACCTTTTTTTTGCCTCTGAAAACCCAATAATCGCTACGCCAATGAAAATGATCAAAATAAACCACCATGCTTGCATCCATTCTGACATGCCAACGACCATTTGGGTAAAGGCAGGCAGCTCTGCACCAAAAGAGGCAAACAAATCAGCAAATACTGGAACTACTTTTATCAATAGAATCATGGTAACAATGATAGCAACGACGATAACCGCGATAGGGTACTTCATTGCTTTCTTAATTTTTGCTTTAAGTAACTCACTTTTTTCTTTATAGGTAGCAACGCGCTCAAGCATGGTTTCCAGTGCACCTGACTGCTCACCAGAATCGATTAGTGAACAAAACAGATCGTCAAAATAACGCGGGTGCTTGCGTAATGCTGAAGCAAAGGTTCCACCCGCTTCAATGTCTGATTTTATTTGTAATACCAAGTCTTTCATACTGGGATTATCAAGTGAATCAGCAACAATCTCAAAGGATTGGGTTAATGGTACGCCCGCTTTCATCATGGTCGCCATTTGCCGGGAAAAAATAGCAATATCAATAGGTTTGATAGATTTCTTGAAAGTGTAAAGTGGCTTTGGTTTTTTTTTAATGCCTTTGACGCTGATACCTTGTTTGCGTAAAGTCGCTTTTGCCAACTCTAAACTACGGCTGGTGGTCTCCCCTTTTACTTTTTGTCCGCGTCGATTCACCCCATCATAGACAAAGTCTAACAGCATGTCGGTCTTCGCTTTTGCCATGTTACTACCCTCAAAATATTGTCTGATATAGATATTGCAAAGACATACAACGATGCCTGACTTATTACATAAAATTGGTATACTTTATTTCAACGTAAAAAACCAGTATAACTCTGTTTTATATTTAAGTATATCTGGTAGATATTATTGCTGCTTTATAAAAGTTTATACTATTAACGTCCATCATATAAATGATAGCATTACTTATATAAGGATAATTTAGAACTTTCGACTACCTTTTCACCATCGCACTGACAAAGACTGCTTTTTAGATGATTCAAGATTAAAAAGTAGTTGATTTAATCATTTTGAACGTTTCTCTTTAGTGATCAGGAGTGTCTGTTTTTTTGTGCGTATGCAACATGCGCATAGCCAGTATTCTTACTCGGAGGTGACGCGCATCATCTCTTGAATACTGGTTACGCCTTGTAATACCTTTAAAATGCCAGAGCGACGTAAGTCTCTAAAGCCATTTTTCAGTGCCGCATCTTTAATATCTATCGCGTTGCCATCTTCCATGATGATACGGGAAATATCAGGACTGACTTTCATAACCTCATAGATACCCACACGGCCCTTGTAGCCTTCGCGACATTCGTTACAGCCTACTGGTTCATAAATAGTATTGTCTGGATTATCCAAGTCAGCATCGTTAAATCCAAGCTCAAGCAGGCTTTGACGTGGAATGTTGATAGGCTTTTTACAGTTTTTACATAAACGGCGTGCCAACCGCTGGGCAATGACCAAATTTACGGAAGTTGCAATATTAAAAGAGGCCACACCCATATTGCGTAGACGCGTCAACGTTTCAGGTGCTGAGTTGGTATGTAGGGTTGAGAGCACCATGTGTCCAGTTTGCGCTGCTTTAATCGCAATTTCAGCGGTTTCAAGGTCACGAATCTCACCAACCATGACAATATCAGGATCTTGGCGTAAAAAAGATTTGAGAGAGTTCGCGAAAGTCAGACCCACTTTTGGATTGACATTTACTTGATTGATCCCCTCTAAGTTAATTTCGACTGGATCTTCGGCAGTGGATATGTTGGTCGCGCCAGTATTTAAAATATTAATACCAGTATAAAGCGATACGGTCTTACCAGAGCCAGTTGGCCCTGTAATGAGCAACATACCTTGCGGTTTATGTAGTGCCTCTAAAAACATCTCTTTCTGGTCAGGCTCATAGCCAAGCGCTTCGATACCCAACATCGCTGAAGAGGGATCCAAAATACGAAGTACAAGTTTTTCACCAAATAGCGTAGGCAGACAGCTTACTCGAAAGTCGATGGCTTTACCTTTAGATATTTTAAGCTTGATACGTCCATCCTGTGGCACACGGCGCTCTGAAATATCCATCTGCGACATTACTTTTAAACGGGCTGCAATTTTCCCAGCCAGCTGTACAGGTGGATTGGCCATTTTTTGCATTACACCATCGACACGAAAGCGAACGCGATAAGTTTTTTCATAGGGTTCAAAATGCAAGTCAGAAGCACCCATACGAATGGCATCAACCAGCATTTTATTGACAAATTTTACAACGGGTGCTTGCTCGATACTGTCAGTTAGCTTGGTCTTGCCTTCATCTTCATCTTTTTCTTCATCAAAGCCAACATTTAAATCACTATCAGAGAAGCTATCAAAGCTTTGCATGGTATCAGCGTAAAGACTCTCAATACGCCTTTTTAGCTTATCCTCTTCGACGACAATAGTTTCAATAGACAGCCGTGAATTAAAAGCAATAGCGTCAATTGCATCCACACGAGTTGGATCACTCAACGCGACGAATAAACGCTGTCCTCGTTTGAATAATGGCAACGCATTAAATTTACGAACGATTTTTTCATCCACTAAGTCTTTTGGAATGACATCGACATGTAAGGCATCAAGGTCGAAAAGAGGATCGCCAAAAGCTTGTGACAACATCTGCGCAAGATGATAAGCATCGGCCAATTTATTGTCGACTAGGTAGGGCACTAGTCCTACTTGTTGCTGTTGCGATTCGGTCTGCGCGATTTTCATGTTCGCTTCGCTGATGATACCTTCGCTGATTAGCTGATGTGCTAAACCACCATATTTACTCGTGGTGATAGACATTACGATTTCTCCTTAATACCCAGTATTCTATATATTTGTCTGAAACCCATATACTTCTGAGAGCTACTTACTATTATAATTTTCAATAGATACCTGCTATAAGTCATTGTTAGCCTTTGAGCTATCATTAATAACAGGAAATTTAGATATGCCCTTGCAAAAGATCTAGCAGAGAAAGCGTTTTAATAGTGTAGGTCATCATTAGCTTGGTCGTTAGATTATTGATAATGTTCTGTTATATATAGATACAATACTATAAAACATTACTTTAGTTTAAAGGTTTTATATAGACGATTGAATGTTTGACCTGAAAAAATGATAGCTTGAGACAATGTCTAGGGCGTGTCCTTAATTCAATCGAATATCTTTTAAATGGGCTAAAAATGGCTAAATTTTGCCAAACATCGTCAAATAGCTTATCAATATCTCGATATTATTTGCGCTACTTTCCTTGTTTGACGGCAATTTATCTCATTTTTATCACCATTTTTAAAATGAGGACACGCCTTAGTAAATATTCGCATTGACCGTCTATTTTTCTGTTGGCGGCAGCATACTATAGCACTTGGAAATTATTTGTTATACTGGCGCGCATATTAGCCAAATTGGCAAGAATACATGAGACAAGGTAGATGAGTATGCAAGCTTGGGTAATTGGTAATTGGAAACAAAATCCAGCAACGAGTCACGACGTCGACTTGCTGTTGAATGATTTGTTGACTACGATTGATACTAAAGAGCAAGCCGATACAGAACCGTCAAATAGTCGCTGCCAGTTGATGGTGGCACCAAGCTGTATTCATCTGGCAGCTGTCAGTGCGCATTTAGCTGGTAGTTCGATATTGAGTGCAGCGCAAGATGTTAGTGCGTATAGTGCCAGCGTTGGTGCTTATACAGGTGATTGCTCAGCGCAGCAAATAGCAGACGCTGGGGCAACTTGGACGATACTGGGTCATTCGGAGCGTCGCCAGTATCATAACGAGTCTCACGATACGTTATTGCAAAAAATGATTCACGCACTCACACAAGGTTTGGGCGTGGTATTTTGTATTGGTGAAACCCAAGCTCAGTATGATGCTAAGCAAACCCTTGAAGTAATCGATGCTCAGTTATTGGTTGTTAAAGATCTATTGGCTCAGCAACCAGAACTTATAGTAAGTTTGTCAGAGCATTTAATCATCGCTTATGAGCCAGTGTGGGCGATTGGTACTGGCAAAGTCCCAACCGTGAGCGAAGTCAGTCAAACGCATCAGCATATTAAGCAAACAGTAACAGGCTTTGCTGAGTCACTAAAGGTAATGAGTGTGCTATATGGTGGTAGTGTCAATGCGGACAATGCCGATAGCTTTGCCGCAGATTCTATGATTGATGGTGCATTGGTTGGCGGGGCTTCATTAAAGGTAGAGAGTTTTTTGGCAATTGCCAATGCCTTTAGTCAAGCTAAAGGCTAGTAGATAGAGACAAAACGCTCATTCCATGGCGGTCTCGATTATAAATGTCTTTATCAGTTGGCAAAAGTAGGTTTAACAGTACCCTTGCAATCGTGTACAATGCGCCTTATTTATATAATCGATTTAGCGGTATTACCCGTCAATTGCTATCACTATTAATCGTAAGATTTATTTTCCGTTATCAGTCGTCATTACGCGGCAAAAGAGGCCACCATGTTTACGTTTATATTAGCCCTGCACATTATCGTGGCGATTGCCATGATCGGCTTGATCTTGATACAGCATGGTAAAGGGGCAGATGCTGGAGCTTCTTTTGGTGCTGGCTCGTCAGGTACGGTATTTGGTGCCGCAGGGACTGCCAACTTTTTGACGCGTGCGACTGCGGTATTAACAGTCATATTTTTCATCACCAGTATGACGCTTGCTGTTCATGCTCGTAAGCAGGCTGAAGATCAGTTTCGTTTAGATGCGCCAGTTTCGGCACCGCAAACGCCGCGTCCATTGACACAGAATCCTGAGTAAATGTCTTTTAAATAGGCAGTGCTTGCTATTTTGGCACGTTAGATTTACAATGCGTTTCTGTTTTCGCAACTCCTACTCTATAGATGCCTACCTTAAGCATCATTTATCATAGATTGGATGTAAAGGAACAGAGTAGTACAATGCGATTGTGGTGGAATGGTAGACACGCCATCTTGAGGGGGTGGTGGCGCAAGCTGTGGGGGTTCAAGTCCCCCCAATCGCACCAAGTTTTATTACGCTAGCACAGCGTAAGGTTCTGTTTTTTAGTGGTCAATTGGTTTATTTAGATTTATTTTAAAATAAACGTTGACACTTCTATAAAACCTCCCTATAATGTGCGTTCTAGATTGATGCGGGGTGGAGCAGTCTGGTAGCTCGTCGGGCTCATAACCCGAAGGTCGTTGGTTCAAATCCAGCCCCCGCTACCACTTTTTATACTGATGTTTTGTACACTAAATTTGTCAGTAACAATTAGCCCACCATTATGCTTGTGGGTTTTTTTGTATCTGATGGTCAGTGTTATCGCGGTATCTATCCTACTTATGCTAAGCTCTAGTTCTATAGAGTGCGATATTATTCGTTACTGGTTGTCACCTGCCGCTACCGGCGCGCTGATTCTTAAGCACACTATCTTTTATTCCTCACTCTTTTATCGATAGTACTGCTTTATGAACAATAAAAGCATTGTTTGGCTGAGCTTGATGTTTTTTATGCTCATCCCTATATAAACGCATATCATATAAAATAATATGTTTGTGATTTAAGATAATATAATGACCGTGTCTCTTACCAATAAATGCATACCATGAGTGAGCGACAAGCAAGCGGTTTACTAAGTACGATAGATATGTGAATAGGAAAAGATAAATAGATTATGAAGCTTTCAACCAAAGTTACAGAACTGACTAATATTATTGCCCCTGCCGTCGCTGCTTGCGATGTGGCACTATGGGGTATCGAATTTGCACCACAAGGTAATCGCTCTTTGTTACGTATTTATATTGAGGCATTGCCAGAAGAGCAAGCCCAAAATAAACAAGTAACGATTGAAAACTGTGCTGCGGTGAACCACCAAGTGAGTGGTATCCTTGAAGTACATGACCCGATTGCTGGTGAGTTTATCTTAGAAGTCTCTTCACCAGGTTTCGACCGCGCATTCTTCTCAGATGAGCAGATGCATGCCTATGTTGGTCAAACCGTCAGCTTGCGTTTGATACAAGCCATTGGCGAAGGTGATAAAAAACGCCGTAAAGCGACAGGCACTTTAGATAGTATTGATGCAAATGTCTTAAATCTGACATCCAGTGATGGCGAGCAGTTTGAGATTGCATTAAGTAATATTGATAAAGCCAATTTGATTTATGAAGATGCGTAAGCTTCGATACAGCTTAGTTTGATTTGACTACTTGAAGTAACAAATCATCCACCAGCATTTTAATATCCAAATAGCTTATATAGCTTACGGTGAAAATATAATAGCAATACACAAATTATAAAATTTAAGTCAATTAAAAAATGATAGGACAGGTATAGCATGAGTCGTGAAATCTTAACGGTAGTAGAAACTGTCAGTAATGAAAAGGGCTTAAATCCTGAAGATATCTTTGAAGCGATAGAAGACGCTTTGGTGGTATCGACCAAGAAAAAAGTATATACCGAACAGCCAGAAGTGGCGGTACGGGTTGCTATCGACCGTACAACGGGCGATTATGATACTTATCGTTACTGGACAGTGGTTGCAGATGAAGACCATGAAATGCCTGCTTGTCAGCTAGCCATCAGCGATCTTGATCCAGAAGAATGGTCAATCGGTGATGTCAAAGAAGAACAGATTGAATCAATTGAGTTTGGTCGTATTGCTGCGACACAAGCTAAACAGGTCATCATTCAAAAAATCCGTGAAGCTGAGCGCGCACTTGTTGCAGACGCTTTCGAGCCACGTATTGGTGAAATGATGTATGGCGAAGTTAAGAAGCAGACGCGTGATGGTTATATCATTGACCTAGGCGACAATGCTGAAGGTTATTTGTCACGTGATCAAATGCTGCCACGTGAGCAACTACGTGCAAAATCACGCATCAATGCCATTTTGTATCATGTAAACCGTGAAAACCGTGGTGCGCAGTTGTTGCTCTCTCGTACTCATCCTGAAATGCTTTCAGCATTGATGCAAAAAGAAGTGCCTGAGATTGCTGAACAAATTATTGAAATCCGCAACGTCGCGCGCTTGCCAGGTACTCGTGCTAAAATAGCAGTGAAGACCAATGATCATCGTATCGATCCAGTTGGCGCTTGTATTGGTATGCGTGGTACGCGTATCCAAGCCGTACAGCAGGAGCTTGATGGCGAACGTATTGATGTGGTCGTGTGGTCAGATGATCCAGCACAATTTATTATCAGTGCTTTAGAGCCAGCCGATGTTAGCAGCATCATCTTAGATGAAGATACGCAAACTGCTGATATAATCTTTAGCACCAATGATCAGTTGGCGCGTGCGATCGGTTCACAAGGTCAAAACGTACGTTTAGCATCTGAGCTAACGGGCTATAAGCTTAATATGATGCTAGAAGAAGAGTATCAGCAGCGTCAGCAAAACGAATCGAAAGCCTTTATCGAATTATTCTATGAACGCTTAGAAGTGGATAAAGACTTAGCCCAAGCACTTGTCGATATTGGCTTTACCAGTATTGAAGAAGTGGCTTATGTACCCGTTGAAACCTTTTATGATATCGAAGGTCTAGACGACGAAGCGATTGAGATGATTCAAGAGCGTGCAAAAGAAGTCGTCATCGCTGATGAACTGGTCAAACAACAGAACATGAAAGAGCCAAGTCAAGAGTTACAAGAGCTTGAAGGTATGACAGTCAACTGGGCCTATAAAATGGCACAAAAAGACATTATTACCGTTGATGACTTGGCAGAACAAGCAGTCTTCGATCTCGAAGATATCGAAGGTTTAGACTCTGAAACCGCAGGAAAACTCATCATGAAAGCTCGGGAATCTTGGTTCAATGAATAAGCGGTAACTGCATATCGCTGTCTTTTGGTGATATGCTATCGATAATAAAGCGCTGGTATGAAAGCAATACAAATATCAGCCTTAACCCAATCATTTGTAGCCAACAACTGAATTGAACATATAGCAAATAATAGACAGTAGGTGATAATAAATGGCAGATAAGACCGTCAAAGAACTGGCAGATATGGTAGGCAAAACCGCAAGTGCTGTACAACAGCAATTGGTAGATGCTGGACTGCCTGCTCGTGCAGAGGATGACCTAGTCTCCGAGCTTGAGCAAGAGAAGTTGGTGACGTATTTAAAGCAAAGTCATGGTCAGCAAGAAAAGCGTCGTATTAGTCTCAAATCTAAGACGACTAGCACCGCGCGCGTGACCGGCTCTTCAGGTAAATCTAAGAGCGTCAATGTGGAAGTGCGTAAAAAGAAAGTATTCGAAAAGCCTGATCCAGAAAAAATGGCTGAAGAGTTGGCTGCACGTGAGCAAGCGATGATTGAGTCGCAAGAACGTGCTGCTAAAGATGCTGAAGAGCGTGCTGCTACTAAGAAAAAATCTGAAGAACGTCAAGCAGCGACCTTGGCTGCGATGCGTGCAAGCTTAGGTTCTAGCAAAAAGTCAGATGATAAGAACGATGATATCTCAACTTCAGTGGTTGTGAAAAAGGGTGGTAAAGCGGCGGTAGAAGTTAAGCCAAAAGACCAACCGAAGAAAAAAGTAGCTGCAACGAAACCAAAAGTTGAAACGGCAGCTGAGCGTAAAGCTCGCGAAGTGCGTGAGAAAGAAGAAGCTCGTTTACGCGAAATCGAAACAGAAACACGCCGCACCCAAGCTGAAGAAGCACAAAAACGTACGCTTGAGCAAATGCGTAAAATGGCTGGAAAATATACGGATCAGCCTGCTTCTGAAGTTCGTAAAGACGAACCATTAGCAGAAGGTTTGGTCGGCGATGCTTTAGAAGAATCGTTTGAAAAAGAACGTCGTGAAATCAAGCGTGGCACCAGTAGTACTAGTGCCCGTGGTCGTGGCCGTCGTAAAAATCAAGACGAGCGTGAGATCAAAAACCGTAAAAATGGTTTGCGTTCAACGCAAGCCTCACAGCATAAATTTGAAAAACCTGTTGAAAAAATTGTTTACGATGTTGAGATTAGCGAACAAATCACAGTCGCAGATCTTGCTCAACGTATGGCAGTTAAAGCTCGTGAAGTCACCAAATTGCTTATGAAAATGGGCGAGATGGCTCGTGAGTCAGATACAATTGATCAAGCGACAGCAAGTTTACTTGTTGAAGAGATGGGTCACAATCCAGTACCAGTCAGTGATACTAAAGTTGAAGACGATCTGCAATATGCAGTTGATGAGCGTAGCAGTAACGTGCAAACTCGTCCGCCAGTCGTCACAATCATGGGTCACGTTGACCATGGTAAGACATCGCTACTTGATAAGATCCGTGAAACGAAAGTAGCCACTGGTGAAGCAGGCGGTATTACCCAGCATATCGGTGCTTATCATGTTAAAACCGATCGTGGTGTGATTACCTTCCTTGATACTCCAGGTCACGCGGCCTTTAGTGCCATGCGTTCACGCGGTGCACAGGCGACAGATATCGTTGTGCTAGTTGTTGCCGCTGATGATGGTATGATGCCACAAACAGCAGAAGCCATCGATCATGCCCGTGCTGCTGGTACGCCAATTATCGTTGCAATCAACAAAATGGATAAGCCAAGCGCTGATCCAGATCGCGTCCTTAATGAATTGACTGCTAAAGAAGTCGTTTCAGAAGAGTGGGGCGGCGATACCCCGATGGCTCGCATCTCAGCCAAAACAGGCGAAGGTATCGACAACTTACTAGAACTTATTAGCCTACAAGCTGAACTAATGGAGCTAGAAGCGCCGTTAGATGGTGCTGCTCAAGGTGTGGTTATTGAGTCAAGACTTGAAAAAGGACGCGGTCCAGTTGTTAGTGTCTTGGTTAAAAAAGGCACATTGAAGCAAGGCGACTTGGTCTTGGCAGGCGAGCATTACGGTAAAGTTCGTGCGATGACCGATGAACATGGTCAGCGTATTCAATCAGCAGGTCCTTCTATCCCTGTAGAAATTTTAGGCTTGCCTGAAACCCCAGCAGCTGGTAGTGAGTTCTTAGTCTTAACCGACGAGAAAAAAGCTCGCGAAGTTGCAGAGTTTAGAAGCAACCGTGAGCGTGAGCGTCAACTTGAACGTCAAAATGCCATGCGTTTAGAAAGCATGTTTGATCAGATGGAACAAGGCGATGTGTCATTCTTGAATATCGTATTGAAAACCGATGTTCGTGGTTCGCTTGAAGCACTACTTTCTGCATTGAATGAGCTATCAACTGATGAAGTTAAAGTTAGAGTAATCAGCTCAGGCGTCGGTCCTATCTCTGAGTCTGATGTGACACTTGCAGAGTCTAGCGAAGCGGTATTGTTAGGTTTCAACGTTCGTGCTGATGCGACCGCACGTCGCAAAGCAGACGCCGCCAACATGGATATCCGTTATTACAGCGTTATCTATGGTTTGATTGATGATGTGAAGTCAGCAATGAGTGGCATGCTTGCACCAGAACATCGTGAGAAAATCCTTGGTGTTGCAGACGTTCGTGAAGTGTTCCGTTCTAGTAAGTTCGGTGCTGCTGCTGGTTGTATGGTGGTTGAAGGTACAATCTATCGCAATAAACCTATCCGCGTATTACGTGATGACCAAGTTATCTTTACTGGTCAATTGCAATCATTGCGTCGTTATAAAGAAGACGTTAATGAAGTACGTACTGGTATGGAATGTGGCCTAGCGGTACGAGGCTATGATGTCGAAGCTGGCGACAAGATTGAAGTCTTTGAAATCCAAGAGTTTGCACGTACTATCTAACGTTACAGTTCGATAGCAGGATATCTAATCATGCAATATGCTTAATCAGCTGAGCAGATTAGTATCTTCTTAATATCTAGCTGTACTTAGGCCTAACAGGTACATCCTGCTAGGCCTTTTTTACCAAATATCAGTCCTAAAATTTGTTAATCAGCCAATGTATTAATCAATAAAAATAAGCCATATTAAAGTAAGGTAACAACATGAACCAACGTCTACAACGCTTAGCCGACCAAATTCAGCGTGAGCTTGCTGTCCTCATTCGTGATGCAGTCAACGATCCTCGTTTGACTGGTTTTGTCACTATTTCTAGTGTCAAGGTTAGTCCTGACCTAGGATATGCTGACGTCTATGTCACTATCATGGAGCCTGAGCTTAATGATTCCATGACCAAGACCAATCATGAAGAAAGCATTAAAGTACTTAATAAAGCCGCGGGATTTTTGCGTACTGAATTGAGCCATAGCCTCAAAACGCGTACCACACCGCGCCTGCGTTTTCATTATGATGAAGTGACTGCTCGTGGTAACTATATGATGGATCTGATTAATCAAGCCGTCACCAAGACTGAACAAAATGAAAATGACGAGTAAGCTATCACTATGTCTACAGCATCAAAGCAAACTGATAAAATAAAAGTTTCTGGCGTTATCTTAGTGGATAAACCCAAAGGCATGACTTCACAGCAAGTCGTATCAAAGGTGAAGTATCTTTTTAAGTCACCAAAGCATGACAGTAAAAAAGCGGGGCACACAGGGACACTTGATCCAATGGCAACCGGTTTATTGCCAATTTGTATGGGTGAGGCGACGAAATTTAGCCATTATCAGCTAGATGCAGATAAATCTTATCAAGCAACCATTTTGCTTGGTAGTCAGACTGACACCGGTGACGCAGACGGTCAAATCGTTGCACAATCACCCATTCCAAAATTTGATGATATGCTGTTAGAGCAAGTTGCTCAGCAATTCTCAGGTGTTCAGCAGCAAATACCGCCGATGTATTCTGCGCTAAAAAAAGATGGCAAAAAACTCTATGAATATGCCCGTGCTGGTATTGAAGTAGAGCGAGCGCCTAGAGATATTGTAATCAAGGCCATTGATTTAAAAGCGCTTGATCATGAGAAAATCCAATTGACAGTGACCTGTACTAAAGGTACTTATGTGCGTGTACTTGGTGAAGACATCGCCAAAGCGATGGGTACATTAGGGCATTTGACCGCATTACGCCGTACGCAGGTTGGTGATTTTAAAATTAATGATGCGATTACTTTGCCAGACTTAGAAGCATTAGCGTTCGATAACAGACAAGAGCAATTGATGCCAGTAGATACTTGCATCAATATTGAAGCTGAGATGACGTTGACGGTTGAGCAGTGTGAGCGTATACATATGGGTCAACGTTTAAATGTATTTGAGCAGTTGACAGATAGTCTGCGTGACTATATTTCAACTAGCATCAGTCATCAGTCTTCTGTGTCAGAAAACAATGATACCCAACTAGATAGTAATATTGTTAGTAGTGAGGATGACAAACAACCATTGATCCATGAGATCCCAGTTGATATTCGTTTGATAAACCAGCAAGGTCAATTCCTTGGTTTGGGTGCTGTGAGTCTCAATGGTCGATTACAGCCTAAAAAATTAATTCAGCGTTAGTGTTACGGTTCTTATATAACCCTCGTTTAAACACGATTTAGCTTACTAATAGTTTACACTAATCACATATCCTCACATTTTATTGCAGGTTTCACCTATGGTGAAACCTGTTTTTTTTGTACTTTAGATCTACCAGATAGGAAGTCTGGATAGAAAAATAAATCGAACTAAGACGCTAAGAATAAGAACATAAAAAAAATAAGAAGATAAAAAGTCATATATCAAAAATAAAGATTGGGTTCGAAAGGAAGTATCTTAATAGAAACAAAATGGGTCAGAGGAAGACTATACGGCCGATAATAAGAACGACTCATAAAAATAAAGCATAAAAAGTATAAATAATAAAACAACTGAAAGAAAATCACTCATAACGAAAAAAGGAATATCATGAAAACCATTGCTTTTTTACTGCATAATTATTTTGAACAAGCAGAGTACGAAGACGTCAATAACCAATTGAAAGATAAGGGTTATAAAACTGTTCTCATCACTACTCATAAAGACAAAAACGTTCAGGCGATGGAACAGGATGTCAACAAAGGCGATACCTTTACTGCTGATATCTTTGCAAAAGACGCAATCGTTTCTGATTACGATGCACTGGTATTACCAGGTGGTACTGTCAATGCGGATACAATTCGTGGTAATAAAGAAGCACATAGTATTATCAATGCCATCAATGATGCAGGCAAGCCACTAGCTGTTATCTGCCATGCACCTTGGGCGCTTATCAACACAGACATCGCTAAAGGTAAAACGCTTACTGCCTATCATACGCTGCAGACAGATTTAGAAAACGCTGGTGCAAAATTTGTAGATCAAACAGTACAGGTAGATGGTAATTTGATTACCTCACGTAATCCAGATGATATCAGCAATTTCGTTGATGCTATTGATAAGGCATTATCTTAATTTATCTATTCATTTAATTAATAATTAAGTATTCATATTTTTTAACCATTCACAACCGTAACTGAGGAAAATACTATGTCAAACTCTAATCCAAACGATACCAAGCTTGAGCAACAACGTTCTGAATCAGCAACTGCAGCTCTTGAAAGCCAAACTGAGAATAACCATACCGAAGATAGTGAAGCTGCAGCAGATCGTATTGCGGACAATCTAGAAAGTGCTAAAGAAGACAAGTAGAGTATTTAAAGTGTCACTCATAGTTGAGTGACACTGATATATTTTATATTTGCAGTTCAATATTAAAAAGTATAAAAGCAGCTAGTTAAAAATAATAATTCAGGAGCTAATATGAGTAAGTCATCGGATAACATGGATGAGCAAGAAAAAAAGATTGAAAATCTTGCAGAAGACATTAACCCTAGTGAGCACGATACTCCTGATAGTTTAGCAGAAGTTACCACAGCTGCACCGCTTGAAGAGGATGAACTAGGCGGTAACGCGACGGAAGATGACGTAAAGCGATAAGCAAATCTTATTACTTATTGTGGAGTGCTCTAACTCTAACAAGCAAATCTGACTTTACAAGTATTATGAAAAACTGCTGCTAGTTCAGCAGTTTTTTGTTATAATCACCATCACATTTAAATTAGGTTGAGATAAAATATTGTGTTTCATAGACTGTCCAAAACGGGTAGTTATATTAAGTGCTCTCTCATCGCCTCTTACTCTAAATGGTCGTTATAACTAATTAGCTTGTCGTACACTAGGTCAACTCTAGTAATGCAGGGTTGTCCTGAATGACGTGCAGGCTATTTTATTTACTATTCTACTGCTTTAGATCTTACTCAAATTCGAGAATGTCTTAAAGCTTTTAGCATTGCCGGAGATATTTATGCTAACTAATACCGATCGCGAACAAATCATTGCTCAATACCAACGTGGCGAAAATGACACTGGTTCTCCAGAAGTTCAAGTAGCTTTGTTGAGTGCTCGTATCAACGATTTGCAGAACCATTTTAAAGCTCATAAAGCTGACCATCATAGCCGTCGCGGTCTTATCCGTATGGTTAATACGCGTCGTAAATTGCTTGATTACCTAAAAGGTAAAGATCTTGGTCGTTACACCACCCTTATCAGCCAGTTAGGTCTACGTCGTTAATCTAACGACAATAGTACGAGTGGGTGTCAAAACCAAAGACGCCATTATATGGTGCTATTTTAGAACTTTTGCTAAACCACTTGGAATTTGCTTGTTGTTATCGATAAAATAGATTTTTCTAAAAACGGTGTGGAATAGTTTCACGCCGTTTTTTTATGCTTATTCATTTTCAAGATTGATTTTGGGTAGCATTGGTTATCAAGACCAATTCAAAGTAGGTAATAGAAGTTTTCGTAAAAACAGTATTATTAGAGCTAAGTGTTTTTTATCGATAATTGCTCTGTTCTGCAATTAATTGGTCAATGGGTATAAATCACTGTAAAATAATGCCTTGTGAGTTTGATAATATATCTATTGCATATATGGTGACTATTTATAAAATACCTGTTTCTTAGCTTATAGAATAGCTAGCTGCGCTAATATCCGACTCTCAAAAGCGCAGAAAAATAGCCTGTATGGTTTTTAGTACCGAAGTCTTTTGACTTAAGGTCTTTTTGATAGTATTTATAGTAAAGCCAAAATTGAACGACCAAATACACACAATAGTACGATGTCTAGCACCGACAGACATATGGAATAACCAGGTAATGTTATTGGCACTAGTTGAGATGATTTCTGAGAGAAAGAATGTCAATTAGTAGTCATATACAAAGAATTTTAATGAAAAATATCAGCTTTTTATAACGCTAATATTACTTTCGTCAGTCAACATTAGGAAGATTATATGACAATGTTTAACACCATTAAGCGTGAATTTCAGTATGGCAACCAACAGGTTGTGATCGAGACAGGCCGTATTGCCCGTCAAGCAAACTCGATCTTAGTACACATGGGTGGCGTGACTGTACTTGTCGCAGCAGTTGTAAAATCAGAGGCTAAAGAAGGTCAAAACTTCTTTCCGCTAACGGTCAACTATCAAGAAAAAATGTATGCAGCGGGCAAAATCCCAGGTGCCTATGGCAAACGTGAAGGTCGTGCAAGCGAATTTGAAACCCTAACCTCACGCTTGATTGACCGTCCGATTCGTCCGCTATTCCCTGAAGGTTATGTCAACGAAATCCAAATTACTGCGACGGTTGTTTCATCAGATAAGACTCAGTCTGCAGATATCGCTGCACTAATTGGTGCGTCAGCGGCATTGGCGATTTCTGATGCGCCATTCAATGGTCCAGTCGCAGCTGCCCGTGTTGGCTTTATTAATGGTGAATACGTACTGAACCCAACGATTGAGCAGCTTAAAGAGAGCGACCTTGACTTGGTTGTGGCTGGTACTAAGTCTGCGGTACTAATGGTTGAGTCTGAAGCGGCAGAGCTTTCAGAAGATCAAATGCTAGGCGCGGTATTATACGGTCATCAGCAACAGCAAATCGTTATTGATAACATTGCCTCAATGGCAGAAGAAATCGGTACTGCTAAGCAGCAGTATACTGCCCCTGAGCGTGATCAAGCGCTTACAAGCAGCATGAAAGAGCAGTTTGGTGAGCAAGTGGCTGATGCTTACACGATTACTGATAAGCAAGCACGCTACACTAAGCTTGATGAGATTAAACAAGCAATTATCGATGCGCTTGCTGGTGATGCAGAGTCAGAAACTTATGCTGACACCGTATCTGAGCTAAAAGAAATTTATAACGATCTTAAATATCGTACCGTTCGTGACAATATCTTGTCAGGTAAGCCGCGTATTGATGGTCGTGATCTTGAAACTGTTCGTGCGCTTGACGTACAAGTTGGTGTATTGCCATACACTCATGGTTCAGCATTGTTCACACGTGGTGAAACGCAAGCGTTGGTTACGACCACGCTTGGTAATAGCCGTGACGTCAACATGATTGACTCGCTAGGTGGCACGATTCGTGACCATTTCATGCTGCATTACAACTTCCCGCATTTCTCAGTTGGTGAGACGGGCCGCGAAGGTATTCCAAAACGTCGTGAAATCGGTCATGGCCGTTTAGCACGCCGCGGTGTACAAGCGATGCTGCCAGATAGCGAACGCTTCCCGTATGTCATCCGTGTAGTATCAGAAATCACTGAATCAAATGGTTCATCTTCTATGGCGTCTGTTTGCGGTGCAAGCTTGGCATTGATGGATGCTGGTGTTCCATTAAAAGCACCAGTTGCTGGTATCGCCATGGGTCTGGTTAAAGAAGGTGAGCGCTTCGCTGTCTTGTCAGATATCTTGGGCGATGAAGATCATCTTGGCGATATGGACTTTAAAGTCGCTGGTTCTAAAGACGGTATTACTGCGCTTCAAATGGATATTAAAATCGAAGGTATTACGCCTGACATCATGGAGCAAGCGCTTAAGCAAGCCCATGCCGGTCGTATCCATATTTTGGACGCGATGAACAAAGTATTGCCAGAAAGCCGTACTGAAATCAACGCTCATGCACCAAACTATGCTGTTATCGAAATCAATCCGGACAAAATCCGTGACGTAATCGGGAAAGGCGGCGCGATGATTCGTCAGCTAACGGAAGAGACTGGCGCAGTTATCGATATCGATGATGGCGGCACGATTCGTATCTTTGGTGAAAACAAAGCCGCAACTAAAGCAGCTATTGGTAGAATCGAAGCATTGACTGCAGAAGTTGAAGTGGGCAAAACTTATGAAGGCACCGTCGCTCGTATCGTTGACTTTGGCGCATTCGTTAACGTCTTGCCAAATACTGATGGCCTGGTACATATCTCACAAATCGCTGAAGAACGTGTAGAGAATGTTTCTGACTACCTAAAAGAAGGTCAGATCGTTAAAGTCTTCGTCCAAGACGTCGACAACCGTGGTCGTATTAAATTGACGATGAAAGGTATCGAGCAAAACTAATCGATATCTAATCTAGTCAGAATCTAAAAACCGCTTTAAGTCTCTCGTTATGAGTGCTTAAGGCGGTTTTTTTATGCACTAAAAAAAGTCGAAATAAGCGATTGGTTTATATATTGATGTCTTTAGGAAGATGAATATCGATACGAATTTTCGGCAAGTCTTGCAAAGACTTGGTTAGTAATGGAAGCGTATCAGCATACCAATCTAAAGGCATTAGGTTTTTTGAGTTAGGTACATCGGTTGCATCATCTCGTGAATTATCATAAACAAGTGGGCGTGCGAGTAAGGAGACTCTACGGATACCTTGATAACGGATAAGCGGGATAAGCTGCTCAGATAAATCATTCAACGCGGCAATTAACCACTGTGATCTTGTGGGGTGGTAAGGATGATTTGATATAACAAGGTTAGCGATATAACTGGGTTGATTGCCATTACTGCTGATACTTAAACCGGCTTGCTCAAGCACGCGTTTATGGAGTAAGCAGCTGCCAACACTCAGACTGCCATCGCGGCATGCCCGATAATAACGTTGATAATTATCAGCAAATAAGGTCTTAGCTCTGGTGAGAACGGGATCTAATAAGATGCCAGAATTATTGATAGGCAAAATAAGCAGCTGCGCACTGCTATTTAAAATAGAGGCATGGGTTAGTTGTATATTTGCCATCATCAGCCCCTCCATAAAAACGATGTATTTATTCTACTGTTGTCGTAACAGCATCCTTCGCTTCTAATTGTGCTATTTGTTGTTCAAGTAGGGCGATTTGCTCTGCTTTCATATCAGTCAATTGCTTATTCATCGTCAGTTGTTCAGCAGCCAGTTTTTCTTGTTCGGCTAAGCGCTTACGCTCGTCTTCTAAGCGATCAATTTCTTCTTTAGCAAGACTATCTGTTTCTGGCAAAGCTGCATTTAAGATCGTTTCGGCATCAGGCATCTGATTAACTGTGATTGTCTCATCAGTATTTAACGTTAAACTACTATTGTCTGAAGTATTGTCACTATTATCTAAGGGCGTAGCATCTAACTGAGTAACGCTATCTTGTTCGGTAGTTGCTGGCGTACTTTCGATAGGCGCAGTATTAGCATCATACGAATTGTTTTTCCAGACTAAGTAACCAATCAATAACGCCGCTAAAACAATAATTGGCCACCATTTCTGGTGTGATTTGCTAGGCTCTTTTTCTAATGATTTAGTTGATAGAGGTCGCATTTTTTGGCTTTTCATACTATAGTCGATTTATGTTAGAAATATAAGTAGCCATACTATAGCAAACTCAAAATAAAAAGCCTATCTATTGCTAGATAGGCCGGTAGCTATTAAGACTTGACGCTTAAGATTTAATGTTTGAATTTTACTGTACCGCTGGTACCAGTAGCCATAGCATCACGAGCAATTTGGTCTTCAGCATGGTTTTTGGCACTGATTGCATCAGGATCAGGACGATGTTCTGTATGTCCACATTGAGTACATTCGATATACTCATCGGGTGTTGGTGTGACGATGTTTACTTGTACCACTGCATCTAGCGCCTGACATTTTGGGCAACGTACCCCTGCTAAAAACCGACGCTTGGCAGTTGATGATTGATAGCGCATTTAGATAACCTCGCACGTCGTTTGGGCATTAGTTTGAGCGCTGGTTTGAGAACTGACGGCATCGACATTTTTAACATTATCAAAGCCGCTATGACGTAGCAATGCATCAATGCTAGCACTGCGCCCACGGAAGTTCTCAAAGTTGGTCTTGGCAGGGAAACTACCACCGACTGATAGGATAGTCTCACGGAAGGCTTTACCAGTGACTGGATTAAAAATACCCTCTTCTTCAAACTTGCTAAAGGCATCTGCTGATAACAACTCTGCCCATTTATACGAGTAATAACCTGCCGCATAGCCACCGGCAAAGATATGACTAAAGCCGTTGGCAAAACGGTTGTAGTCAGGTGTCTGCATAATAGCAATGTCGTCTCGAACGGTACTTAGCATGGCTAAGATACCGTCATAATTAAGTGCTGGCGTGTGCGCATGAATCAATAAGTCAAACAGTGCGAACTCAATTTGACGTAGGGTTTGCATGCCGCTTTGGAAGTTCTTCACCGCCAATAATGCTTCAAGTTTGTCTTTTGGTAATGGCTCACCCGTTTCGACATGACTACTAATCAGCGCAATACCTTCGGCATCCCATGCCCAGTTTTCCATAAATTGACTGGGCAACTCGACCGCATCCCACTCAACGCCATTGACACCAGCGACATCACCGACCGTCACTTGGGTTAATAAATGATGTAGGCCATGACCAAATTCATGGAATAGAGTCAACACTTCATCGTGCGTCAACAAGCTTGGTTTACCATCGAGGGCAGGGGTGAAGTTACCCACCATAAAGCATACCGGTAGCTGCTGATGATTTTGTTCATCGTAAGTATAACGTGATTGAAAACCACTCATCCAAGCGCCGCCACGCTTACCACTACGAGCAAATAAGTCAAAGTAAAAGCCACCAAGCAAGTTATCATCAGCATCAAACAACTGATAAAAGCTGACATCGTCGTGCCAGCGTGATACGGATTCACTTTGCTCTTGGACTTTGATACCGTACAGACGCTCAACGATGGCAAATAATCCGCTAATCACTTTTGGTAAGGGAAAGTACGGGCGGATTTCTTCTTGCGATAAGCTGAACTCGCTTTGTTTTACTTTTTCGGCGATATAAGCACTGTCCCACGCCTGTAACTCATCAATACCATAATCCTGCGCATACTTTTGCAACTGAGCTAAGTCTTGCTTGGCCGCTGGGGTTGCTTGCGTGGCCAAATCCCGTAAAAAGGTTTCTACTTCTGCCACACTATCTGCCATTTTCGTCGATAGAGAGACTTCTGCATAATTGTCAAAACCTAATAGCTTGGCTTTTTGCTCACGTAATTGCAGGATTTGACTCATGATATCGGCGTTGTTTAGCGACTCACCTTTGGCATTGGTATGCGCATCAAACTCAGAAGCACGCGTGACATAAGCGTGATATAGGGTCTCGCGCAGTTTGCGGTCATCCGCATGGGTCATGATGGCAAGATAAACAGGGATATTTAAACTTGCTACGTAATAAGGACTTGGTAACGCATCGATTTCTACTTGCGTGAGCGTACCGTTGGCAAGCTCGCGGGCTTTATACTGTTCGCCAGCATCTGCGAGTAGCGCTAATCCACTTTCGGTTAGACCTGCCAATTGCTCTTGCTGCAGCGGTAAGGCATAGGCTTGGGTGGCATCCAATACGTTGTCTGAAAAGGTCGCTGATAAGGTGGAAAGCTGACTTTGAATAGCCGCAAACTTTTCTTGTTCATCTTTTGGTAATGCGACGCCTGACAGCTCAAAACTGCGTAGCGCAAGCTCAATAGCCCGCGCTCGTGCAGGCTCAAGGGCAGCAAAAAATGCTGTGTCATTGACGATGGTTTGATAGCGATTAAATAACGGCTGATGCTGTCCCACTCGTGTGCCATAAGCAGATAATTTAGGTAGCAGTTCATGATGGACATGACGAATGTCGTCATTGCTCATGACGCTATTGAGGTGCGATAAAATACCCCAACTGCGATCCAATGCCAGATTAATATGATCAAAAGTCATCACATCGGCCAGTGCTTGCTCAGCACTGATATTAGTCGGGCTGTTATGGCTGTCAGTATCTGCGCTCATCTCATCTAAAAATGTATTGGCTGCATCGATTGCACTGATGACATGGCTTTGTAATGTACTTGGCGAAACGTTGTCAAAATCGACAAGGCGTAAATCTGCAGGAAGGGTTTTCATAAAAGTATCCGATATCTGATCGTAGTGAATGAATTATTATTGAGTAAACGTCGCTATATATAAGAGATTGGCTTGCCGTAATATCTAGAACGTCAGTAGCTTTCTATTATTTTTCTTTTTTGCTGTCTTATTGATAAGCTATATAAAAGATGGGTTCGTTTGACGAAAATGCAACCTAATCATTGACTATAAAGAAAGTGAATCGAGAAGATAGTGGGATATTCAAGGGGTTTAAAGGGGATCAGTCAGTCTTTTAGAACAATACAGAGTGTTCTACTTACAAAGCGCTATCATTTGCTTGCAAATTAACCCTACATCGAGTGAGGTTTGACTGCTAGCATCAAGGCAATGGAATAGAAAGCCCAAGCATTACTGATAGCAAAAACTGTTAATTAGTTGACTCATAGCAAAAATTACAACGTTAAAAGTAAATGATAATAAAACAAGGAGCAATAAATGAAAGCGACTCTCAAAAGTTTACGTGAAACCAAAGCCAATCCTGCGGTTAGTATCTTTGTTAAAACTCATCGCGAGCATCCTGCTAATGATCAAGATCCCATTGCCCTGAAGAACCAATTAAAAGTGGCTGAAGAACGCTTAACCAACGAATACGATAAGCGTACAGCGACTACCATACTCGATAAGATTCATGATAAAACCAAAGAGCTAAATCACAACTTGAATCTTGATACCTTGGCTATTTTTGCCAGTACCGACGATGTGCAAGTCATCCGTATGCCGATTGACACCACGGAGCGTGTGGTAATTTCACATCGTTTTGCGACTCGAGATTTGGTGCGTGATATGGCAAGTGCGGTGCATTATTACACATTGGTGCTCACTCGTGATAATGCTCGCTTGATTGAAGCGTCTAATGATCGTGTGGTGAGAGAGTTCGATAAAGACGATGACCTACAAAAGAACATGGAGAATATTCCATTTCCTATTGAAAATAACGGTTTGTACACGACAGGCGATGGTGGATCGGATCGCTCGTCTAATAATGAGAGCAGCTACCTAAAAGAGTTTTTTAACCAAGTGGATAAAAGTGTACAAGAGCTGTGGGGTGAGCATAAAATGCCTCTCGTCGTCGTTGGCGATGCCAAAAACATCGGCTACTATAAAGAAGTTTGTGACCGTCCAGACAACATCATTGCCACAGTGTCAAATGCGACCAATCTAGAAGATGGTAGTGCTCAGCATATTATCAATAGTGTGCAAGAGGCGGTGGAAGGCTATCGTACATCACTTCATCAAGCCGCCATGGGTGAGATTGATAAAGCACGCGGTGCCAATATGTTGCAAACAGATCTACAAGAAGTCTACCGCAGTGCCTTCCAAGGTGCAGGCGAGACGCTTTATGTCCGTCGTGGTTATATACAGTCGGCCAAAATTGATGAAAAGGCACAGACTTTGAGTCTCGCAGATGATGCGGCTTCAGAAGGTGTCACCGATGATGCCATTGGCGAAATCATTGAGCATGTCATTCACAATGGTGGTGAGGTGGTCTTTATGCCACAAGATATCATGGGCGAAGATCAGCCGATAGCTCTAGTCACTCGCTACTAGTCTCGTCTTTATCGATGGTGCTTACTTGCAAGTTCGCCATTGATGGCAGATAGGTATAATATAAGAGCATTGGTTCGATAAGAGCCAATGCTCTTTTTTATATTGATAATTTATATTATAAGATTTTGCTTATAACAACTTTGTTAGAACTATTAATAATTATGAAAGATAAAATGAGAAGCATGGTGTGTTTTTGGACGACATAATCTTGTCCAATAGCCATCGCTTTTAACCTTTACTCTATCCATACTGAGTTTATGACTAATTCTATGACTACCACAACCTCTTTCGTGCTAACCAGCTATAACATTCATAAAGGCATGTCGCCGATGAATCGCCAAGTTAAAATACAAGGTATCGCCCAAGCGCTTGATATCATTGGCTCCGATGTACTGTGTCTACAAGAAGTGCAAGGTCAGAACCTTAAGCGCAATATGCAGTACAACGAATACCCTGACCAATCACAACATGAATGGTTTGGTGAGTATTTACAGCTGCAAAATAGCTATGGTAAAAACTCAGAGTATGAAAACGGTCATCATGGCAATGCGGTATTGAGCCGTTTTCCATTGGATCCCAAGCATAACGTCAATATCACCGTTAATAAGCTTGAGCAGCGCGGCGTTTTGCACTGCGAAGTACAACCAGTAGGATGGGATGTACCAGTCGTCGTATTGTGTGCGCACCTAAATTTGTTTGAGCGTGATCGAATTAAGCAGTATGAAGCCATTGCTAGCTATGTCCGCAATGAGATTGCACATGATCAACCACTGATTTTGGCAGGAGATTTTAATGACTGGAAAAAGATGTCTTGTGACAAGCTTGCCACCAGCTTGGGTATGACCGAAGCTTTCAAGCACTGTCATGGCAAACTGCTGCCAACTTTCCCAGCCAAGCTTCCTGTGCTTAGCTTAGATCGTATCTACGTGCGTAATCTAAGGGTGAAGGATGCCTGGGTACATACTGGCAAACCATGGTCGACACTGTCTGATCATTTGCCACTCAGTGCAGAATTGGCGCATTTATAAACGATTATTAAATAAGTTTAGTTATTCACTAAAAATAAAACTGAATGCAAAAACGAAGCAATAGATGCTTATAAGGATATATAACGATGTCTACTCTTTCTAATAACCCGCTACCAACGACGCAACACGCCGTACTCATACGTGAGTTTGGCGAACCTGAAGTAATGAGCTATCAAGATGGTGTAGTCATTCCTGTGTTAACAGACAATCAGGTATTGGTCAAAATCGCTTATGCTGGTATCAATCCTGTCGATTACAAAACGCGTCAAGGCAAAGGCTGGGGCGCTGAGGCCATTCAAAAAGACAAGTTTGATAAAAATGAGCCTGCAATTTTGGGCTTCGATATGGCAGGCACTGTGGTCGATAGTCGTAGTGAGCAGTTTACTATCGGTACACAGGTCGCTGCCCTGACTTTTCATGGCGGCTGTTATGCAGAGTATGTAGCAGTCGATGCTGAAATGCTGGCAAAAGTACCTGAGTCTGTCACGTTACAGCAAGCAGGTGCGCTACCTTGTATCGGACAGACGGCGCTACAGTTTGTAGAGTTTGCAGATATTCAAGATGGTGAGCATGTGGTAGTAAATGCGCCAGCAGGCGGCGTGGGTCACTTATTAATTCAGCTACTCATGGATAAAGTGGCTAAAAATAGTATCAAGGTCACCGTTATTTGCTCGCCAGAAAAATATGCCAAACTTGATGAAATAATAGATACCAATCAGCTTACAGGTTGGATTGATTATACCAAAGATGATGAATTTCCTGAGTTACAGGCAGATGTGCTACTGGATTTGGTCGGTAATGAAGCAGGGGTACGGGCGCTTAGCGTGCTCAAATCTGGTGGTCGCGTCAATGTATTACCAACGATTTGGGTGGATAAACTCAAAGAAGCGGGTAGCCAGAAGCAGTTAAAGGTAGCGGGTTATAAAGCGCAGCGTAGTGGTGAAGATATGGCGCGAGTTTTACAGCTCGTTGCAGATGGCAAGCTAACGCTACGTATTCAGCAAACATATCCCTTGTCTGAAGTGGTCGCGGCTCATCATGAGCTACAAAAAGGCGCTGCTTTTGGCAAGATTGTTTTAAAAGTGAGCTAGGGCATATGCCCTCAATCTGAACAAAAGCAACTAAGTCGGCTAAAAATGGTTAAATCTTGCCAAACGACGTCAATTAACTGGTTAATATCCTTGATATTATCTGCGCTATTTTCCTTGTTTGGCTGCCATTTATCTTATTTTTATCACCATTTTCAAAATGAAGACACGCCCTAGGATATTCATTTAATGCGATCGTATTTGTCGAAATGTGAGACTGATGCGCCCTGATGCGACAGTTTTGGTTTTCGTAATGGTGTGCTTCCAAAAATCCTGCGTATCACCATGCATAACGATAAGCTGACCGGACTCAAGATATAGCTCAACTTTGACGGGCTTTTTCTTTTGTCTAATAGTTTTATGCTTAAAGACAAATTTTCGCGTCGCACCGAGTGATAAAGAAGCAATAATCGGCTTCGTTCCCAGCTGTTTTTCATCGTCTGCATGATAACCCATGCCATCAGCACCAGAGGGATAGTAGTTAAGTAAGCAAGAATTAAAATCAACGTTGATGCCATGGCTTAATAACTGTTGTTCAATATGTTGTTTTACGTGCAATATCTGCTTTGACCATGGAATGGCTCGACGCGTCTGTCCAGAGTAATGATAACTGACATCGCTGCCACCCATCCAGACGATTTGGCGAGTGGTAACATGAGTTTTGCCAAACAACGTCACGATGTCAGGCTGCCAAGGTAGCTCGGTTAGTAAATTATCATAAAGAGCGTTAGCATCATTGATAACTACCCCTAAGTCATTGACCTGACCATCATAAGGCAACAGATTGTCAGTCGGCGTAGGGGCAAAAAGGTCAGTCATGACTTAGATGGCTCAGCTTATTTATGACTATGATAATGCTCATTGATAACTTGGGCACATAATTCAGGTGCTTCCATCGGCAGTAGATGACCATAATCTAACAAAGATATGATGTTGCTATCAGGGACGAATTTTTGCCATTGTTGTCGCACTTTTTGGTTGATAAATAACGTTGGCTTGCCAGTGATAAGCGTATAAGGACAGCTTAATTGTTTAAGAGCAGTATCGATGTGCGGCGCGCCAAAATAGTTGGCGAGCTCTTGTTCAGGCGCAAATATTAGCGTGTAACTGCCATTGGTATCTTTGGATAAACTTTGCTCCGCAAATACCCGCAAATGCGCATCACTCATTCGCCTATAAGCACGTTGAGCGCGCAAGTTCTCATAATAATCATCGATGCTTGCCCAAGTAGATTGTTTGGTGAGGGTGCTTTTAAAAGGTTCGCGGCTAAGCAGAAGCTTACGTGGCAATAGGTTGTAGAGTCTGGCTTGTGGTTTGGTAAACGTCACAGGCTCTATCAAATATAGCTGTGAAAACAGATCTGGGCGCTGAGCTGCAGCGATGGCAGTGGCAGTGGCTCCTTGCGAATGACCAATGCCAACGATGGGTTTGTCTTGCGTTTTTTCTAAAAACTCAATAAGTATCTCGGCATCTTGCTCGCGTGTAAGACGACGGCGCTGCGGTTTGTCGTACCAATAGCCACGAAGCGCAAGCGAGCTGATCTTGAAGTCAGTGGCCAGTGCATTCAATAAGGGACTGTAAGTACCAACGGTAAAACTATTGCCTCCATAAAAGTGTGCTGGCACGCGAGAGGCAGTACTTGACTGTATCGATGGCGTAAGCTGGCTAAGATTATAGTAGCGCGCTTGTTTTCCACTAATATTAATATTTTTTGCAAATGCTTTCATAATGTACACACCTCCTTGTGTCTGATTTTCAATGAAAATTAATGGTTGTACTTAGCTGTCTTCGCCTAAAAATCCGCCACTTTGACGGTGCCACAAGCGAGCATAAACACCGTGTAGATTTAATAATTCATCATGGCTGCCTTGTTCGATAATTTGACCTTTATCCATGACCACCAATCGATCAAGTGCGGCAATGGTAGAGAGACGATGGGCAATCGCAATGACCGTTTTACCTGTCATAATGTCATTCAGGCTTTCGGTAATGGCAAACTCAATCTCAGAGTCAAGGGCGCTGGTCGCTTCGTCTAATAGTAAGATGGGCGCATTTTTTAGCATAACACGTGAGATGGCGATACGTTGACGTTGACCGCCAGAGAGTTTGACGCCGCGCTCACCGACTTGGGTGTCAAGTCCCGTATTGCCCTTATCATCATATAAATCTTTGATAAAGTCCCATGCTTGCGCTTGTTTGGCAGCGGTAATAATTTCTTCATCGGTTGCCTCAGGACGACCGTAAGCGATATTTTCACGTACTGTCCGATGCAGCAAAGACGTATCTTGCGTCACCATACCTATCTGCTGGCGCAAAGACTCTTGAGTGACTTCATCAATTGCTTGTCCATCGATAAGGATTTTACCGCTATCGACATCAAAGAAGCGTAACAATAAATTAACCAAGGTTGATTTACCGGCACCTGAGCGTCCAACCAAGCCAATCTTTTCGCCGGGTTTAATGTCTAAATAGAAGTTATCAAGCAGTTTAGTATTATTAGTAGGCGTTGCTGGTGTTTTTACTGTGTCTAAGGTGTCGCCTTCGATATCGTCGCTATCATTCTCATAACTAAAATCAACATGATCGAAAACGATACGACCTTCGGTGACTTTTAAAGCGGGTGCATTGGGCTTATCAACGATTTTTTGCGGTGCTGATAAGGTACGCATGCCATCTTGTACGGTTCCGATACTTTCAAACAGACTGGCAGTCTGCCACATGATCCAGCGAGTTAAACCGTTCAGACGTAGTGCCATGGCTGTCGCGGCAGCAATCGCACCGACACCGACCGCACCTTGTTGCCATAAATATAAGCCAATAGCCGCAGTGCCACTAACCAAAATCACACTGATTAGATGGGTTGATACTTCTAAATAACTGACCCAGCGCATCTGTGCATGGACGGTACCTAAAAATTGCCCCATGGCATTTTTGGCATAACTCAGCTCACGGCGTGAATGGCTAAACAGCTTGACCGTCATGATATTGGCATAAGCATCTGTAATACGGCCTGTCATCAAAGCACGGGCATCGGCTTGCACAATGGCAGTTTGTTTGAGCTTAGGGATAAAGTACCAAATGGTCAGCGCAACCAAGACCAGCCAAACGATAAACGGGATTAATAATAGACTGTCCAGATTAAATAAAATGACACCTGATGTAATAAAATAAACGGTGACATACATAAACATGTCGGTGACGGTCATGACCGTATCGCGTACAGCCAGTGCAGTTTGCATAACTTTGGCTGAGACACGTCCAGAAAACTCGTCTTGATAAAACTGCATCGATTGCCCAAGCATCCGCTGGTGAAAGCGCCAGCGCATTTGCATGGGAAAGACGCCTTGCAAAGTCTGAAAATGGATAAACGATGACAATGCAATCCATAGCGGACTCACGATCATGACGGCTAGCATGAGCAGTAGCATGTCGCCTTTTTCTAACCACAGGTTCTGCGGCGTATACACGCCTAGCCAGTCAACGATATTCCCAATCCAAGCAAATAACATCGCTTCATAGATGCCAATACCCGCAGACAAAATCATAAATACCAATAGCCAGCCACGTAAACCGTTGGTACACGCCCACAAGAACTTTAGCATGCCATCACGGGGTGAAGGTAGCGGCATCGGAGTTTCAGGGAAGGCAGGCAGGCGAGTTTCAAAAAATCGAAATAGAGCATTCATAGGCAGTTATAAAACATCAATAGCAGTACGCCAAAATCAACGACATTACTCGTTATTTTGAATCTTTACTTTTGTTATTAGGGGTGTGCACTATTTTAGCAAAATTCCCAATCAGACCTGCATGCTAATTGTAAATTGAACGGTAAAGAACTACTTGTCAGCAGTCGAATAAAAGCCAATAAATAGATTGCTGATTAAGAAATATTTTGTTACATTCTATGGCTTTATCCTCATTAGCAGTTCGCGTTTTATCTGCAGTATATGAATAATACCCACGTAAAAATGGCAGTTTAACAAGGTAATAGCTCATGATATATTTGACGATAGCGGTGCTTTGTAGTGTCGCCGTTTCAGTATTGCTTAAAATGTTACGACAGAAAGATATCGACATACGCCAGACCATCGTCGCAGGTTATCCAGTGGCTTTTTTACTGACGTGGTTTTTATTGAAGCCTGATGTAGGCACCATACATGAGCTTGATAATGCTTGGGGTATTATCATCGCGCTTGGTATCCTGCTTCCCGCCGTGTTTATCATCCTCGGACGCGCAATAGAAGCAGTTGGCATGGTGGCAACTGATGCGGCTCAGCGTTTGTCATTAATCATCCCTATCATCGCGGCTTTTTTATTGTTTGGTGAAGTACTGACAGGCACTCGTATATTCGGGCTGGCGTTAGGATTTTTGGCACTTGGTGCACTGATTTATCGTCCACAGCACGTTGAGATTGGTAAGCAAGCCACACATACGCCGCTTTGGTTGTTTAGCGTATGGGCAGGTTATGGCTTGATTGATATCTTATTCAAGCAGGTCGCCAAGCAAGGCACTGCTTTTCCTCTTACGTTATTTGTCAGCTTTGGCTTAGCAGGATTATTGCTGTTCATTTATTTGCTGATTATGCGGGTGCGCTGGCAGGGGAATGCACTGATCGCAGGATTATTATTAGGTGTACTCAATATGGGCAATATTTATGCTTATGTACGTGCGCATCAAGTATTGTCCGAGTCACCCAGTGTCGTCTTTACGGGTATGAATGTCGGCGTCATTGCAGTGGCAACCTTGATAGGGGTTGGTGTGTTTAAAGAGTCGCTTAACCGTATTAATGTATTGGGTTTATTATTAGCGATTTGCTGTGTGGCAGTGCTGTTTTTAGCATAAACGTTTAGCCTAGTGAGTTCGCTCATAGGACAAATAATAATCATTTTACCAACGAGTTAACTTATCAGATATAGGCACAAAGAGAGTCCTATGATAAGGTTGTCTACAAATAGCAAGGCTGATATAAGCTAACAAAAAGTGATTTACTTTGTGACACTTGACCTCAATAAATAAAATAGGACGCACTCTCAATGGAATATCAAAACCAATATAACAAACAGCTACAACGTATCAAAAATGGTTCAGGGTTCATTGCGGCACTTGATCAAAGTGGTGGCAGCACGCCAAAAGCCCTGGAAAATTATGGTGTCATGGGCGATGATTATGACAACGATGAAGCGATGTTTGATCTGGTGCATGAAATGCGCGCCCGTATCATGACTTGTGAAGCCTTTGATAATAAGCGTGTACTTGGGGCGATTTTGTTCGAAGATACTATGGAACGTGAAGTCAATGGTAAACCAACGGCCAATTATCTATGGGAAGATAAAAATATTGTGCCGTTTTTAAAAGTGGATAAGGGTTTGGCTGAGCAAATGAATGGTGTCCAAGTGATGCGTCCAATGCCAAATTTAGACTTGCTACTCGATAAAGCCAAAAACTATCCAGTATTTGGCACCAAAATGCGCTCAGTGATTTATGAGCCGAATGTCGATGGCATTGAGCTGGTCGTGCAACAGCAATTCGATGTGGCAAAACAGATACTCTCAAAAGGTCTGATGCCAATCGTAGAGCCTGAAGTAGATATCAACAGTAGCAAAAAGCATGAATGTGAAGTCATACTCAAGACCAGCATTTTGCACAATCTGGATCGTTTGACTGATGATCAGCAAGTAATGCTTAAGCTTACATTGCCTGAAGAAGCAGGATTCTATCAAGAGCTGATTGATCATCCAAAAGTATTAAAAGTCGTGGCGTTATCGGGCGGCTACAGCCGTGGCGATGCTTGTGCTAAGCTCAAGCAAAATCCAGGTATGATTGCTAGCTTTTCACGGGCCTTTACTGAAGGGCTAAGTAAGCAGCAAAGTGATGATGAGTTTGCTAATACTATCAACACGTCTATCGAAGAGATTTATGAGGCGTCGAAAGTTTAAAAACTGAATTTTAAAAAACAGAGTTTAAAAGCTATAATTTGGTACTCACCAAATTCCCAACAGATAAAATATCTGTTGGGAATTTTTTGTTTATTTGTATTGATTTAGTATCATTTTCAATTTATTATTAGCGAAATTAAGTTCACTTCTATATTGATCTACCGTTAACCTAAATGGATATGTATTGATGAATAAACGCTATCTAAGTTTGGCTTTGGCTTCTATGTTGGCACTTTATGGCTGCGGTGGTGGTAGTGATGGCGGTAATAAAAATAGTGGTGGTACGCCAGAGACGCCAGTCATACCAACTACTAAACCAGATAAGATTGAACCACAGGTACCAGATGTCACCTTTTCCAACGAAATGGCGGCTGAAGAAGGCGAGGACGTCGATCAGTACATTCGCGCACCTGCTAGGTTAAATAACGAAACTGGGAAAATGTATAAGGTTTTGCCAATTTCTGGAACGCACCTTGGAAACCTACATAATTATGACAGTATTGAAACTACTAGGATTTTTTACCCTGAAAGCGATAGCTATGTGACGGTCAACAAAGGCAATCTTGCTACCATGGCCTCTTTTGAAGATTTGCTACAAGATAAAAACCCAAGTCTACCTGATATTTTCAACATGCTATCTGGAAATCTTGTAGACACCAGTAGTAATAGCTACAAGCTCTATAAAGGTAAACGTGAAGCTGAGTTTCTTCGCTATACGTGTTCTCGAGCGTTAACGCTTGGTGAGCAAGAGCTATCAATGCAGTCTCAGGATTTATCAAATTTTATCAATCATTTGAACAACAATCCTTTTTGTAAAGAGGATACAGCAGTACTGGCAGCCAACTTATCTGAGGATAAAAGTAAGGCTTTGAAAGCTCTGGGTGTAACTATTGAACCCCATCTCACTCAAGAAATAGCGTGGGGGAAGACAATGGCATGGATTGGCGTGGCTTATAGTGATGACGTCCTTGGCACTACGAACTCAGTACAGCAAATTATTGATGAGCTATCTCGCAAAGGTATTCACCATATTGGTTTACTCAGTGCGATGGGAGGCACTAACGACAAAGTTATGCTGAATTCTCTGACAGAAGTAGATGTTGTTTTGGGTAATTTGGATGTTTCAGCAAATGAGACAGATTTTTCAGAACTGAAGGCCAACTTAAATCAAAAACTGGATAGTTATAAGTTTGAAACAATGAATAGAGGTGGACAGAAAGTATGTATGAGTTACAACAGCAATAAAATATTGACGTCAAGCTCCTATGAGGCTGAGACGAATATCAAAGGTGAAGTAACACAGTGCGAAGGTTCGGTATACCTCTATATAGATAAACCCGACACTCGCTATAATGAGGAAGTTTATTCTTACGCGGAGTTTTATGAGTATATAAAAGGACTCAATAACGCCCTAGATAATTTTGGCGGTGACAAAGAGTTTTACATTGTTTCCAAGCTAGAATCTGGAGGTATTGATGAAATCCGAAAAATTGAGAAAAAATATCCACTGAATTGAGTATTTAATTTTTAAAAATGTTAAGAGTTATTTTAAAAAAAGCTCGAACCTGATTATCAGGTTCGAGCTTTTTTGATGCGCTGCTATATAGGTTGCCTACATCTCTCTCTATAACTGACGTCCTTCGCTGTTATGTTTACCACTTTAATTAAATGATTAATATCCGTTAAGTCATCTATTTATGAAATAACTTTTTGGTTAGCGGCATCTTTATCTAGTCCCGCCGCATACTCACGCACGTTTTGAGTGATTTTCATTGAGCAGAATTTTGGCCCACACATGGAGCAAAAATGCGCCGACTTGTGAGCGTCTTTTGGCAAGGTTTCATCATGGAACTCACGGGCGGTATCTGGGTCAAGCGCCAGATTAAATTGATCGTCCCAGCGGAATTCAAAACGGGCTTTGGATAACGCATTATCGCGAGATTGTGCCCCTGGATGACCTTTAGCCAAATCAGCCGCGTGGGCTGCGATTTTATAGGTGATGATACCGTCTTTGACGTCCTTTTTATTCGGCAGACCTAAGTGCTCTTTTGGTGTGACATAGCACAGCATCGCCGTCCCAAACCAGCCAATCATCGCCGCACCAATGGCGCTAGTAATATGGTCGTAACCGGGTGCGATATCGGTGGTTAAGGGTCCTAACGTATAAAATGGTGCATCGGCACACAGCTCAAGTTGTAAGTCCATATTTTCTTTAATACGGTTCATTGCTACGTGCCCCGGACCTTCAATCATGACCTGTACATCATGCTCCCATGCGATTTTAGTCAACTCGCCAAGGGTACGCAATTCACCAAATTGTGCCTCGTCATTGGCATCTTGTAAGCAGCCTGGACGTAAGCCATCGCCTAAGCTAAAAGCTACATCATACTGCTTCATAATCTCGCAAATGTCTTCAAAATGGGTATATAAAAAGCTCTCTTTATTATGAAACATGCACCACTGCGCCATGATAGATCCGCCACGCGAGACGATACCGGTTAAGCGTCCGGCAGTCAGCGGCACATAGCGTAGTAGTACGCCAGCATGAATAGTGAAGTAATCGACACCTTGTTCGGCTTGCTCAATCAAGGTATCACGAAAGATTTCCCACGTTAAATCTTCTGCCACGCCATCGACTTTTTCGAGTGCCTGATAAATAGGGACGGTACCAATTGGTACTGGCGAGTTACGAATCAGCCATTCGCGGGTTTCGTGAATATGATTGCCAGTCGACAAATCCATGATGTTATCTGCACCCCAACGAGTTGCCCATGTCATCTTGGACACTTCTTCATCGATAGACGAACCCAGCGCTGAGTTACCAATATTTGCGTTGATTTTCACCAAGAAATTGCGCCCAATAATCATTGGCTCAGATTCTGGATGGTTAATGTTATTGGGAATAATCGCTCGCCCAGCAGCTACTTCATCACGGACAAACTCAGGAGTAATAACCGTCGGCGTATTAGCACCAAAGTTTTCGCCATCGTGTTGACGCATATCGGTCAGCTCATGCTGCTTTTGCGTTTCGCGAATGGCGATGTATTCCATTTCTGGGGTGATAATACCTTGTCGGGCATAGTGCAATTGGGTGACGTTACCTACCTTCCCATCAACAGTTTTAGCACGGCGAGGTTTGTCGATATGGGCAAAGCGCAGATTAGCGGTACTGATATCACGGGCACGTGCTAGCCCATAATCGCTTGATAACCCTGCTAACTGTTCCGTATCGCCACGCTCAGAAATCCAGCCTTCACGCAGCTTTGGTAAGCCTTTTGTCAAATCAATCTCGACGTTGGGGTCTGTATAAACGCCAGAGGTGTCATAAACATAAAACGGCGGATTTTGCTCCCATGCGCTCTCAGGAACGCCTTGTATAGGAGTGGGGTCAAGAGTGATTTCACGCATGGGTACTTGAATATCAGGACGTGAGCCTTCGATATAGACTTTACGGGAGGCAGGTAAAACACGGTGTAAGTCGCGAGCATCTTCTTCAAAGCGCGCATCACTGGCACTGCGGTGAGCAGGGGTTTTTAACGCATCTGTCTTAGAAGATTTTTGAGAAGGAGAAGTGGCTAATAAAGTTGTCATATGCTGTCCTAGCGTGTTGGTTTTTGAATAAAAGCAACACCGCCAGTAGCTGCGGGGAGAGCATTTGTAATTCCGGAAAATTCAGTTCATGAGCATCATTCGCGACTAAAATTGAAGGATATAGTCGTGAATAATACTCATCAAATGTTGGACGCAGCTTTATATCAGTCTTCATTACTTAATAGTACATCACGCACATTAAGATAGTAATGAGGATAAAAAAGGCATTTCTGCACGTCCTTTGCCATAAATAACAAAGTGCTTAAGACTTCCCTGCGTCGGTACTAACCGCATCAGGTTCGGCGGGTGATCTCTCAGCGAATGTATAAAGGCGACTACTTTAATAAAGCAAGTTTAGTAAAGTGAGCCAATAATACACCGCACCCCGAGTCTGTCAGTGTTGTAAATCAACTTAATACTAACAAAGTTCTGCAATGAGGGCTAATGATATTTAGATGAAAATATCAGGCGTTGAGTTTGATGTTCGATATATTTATGTGAACGACTTTGGAGTACCAGTGATTGAAATCACTTGATATTACTGGGATTTAGAATACTTATCTAAATATTATGTAAAGCGAATGAAAGATTCCAGAGGTTGTCATTAAACTGTCATAAAGATTTGGCAAGATAGCACGCATATCACAAACAAATACTTTTTGTATCGTTGTTAAACTTTAGGAGTCCTACATGCGTTATTCGTTATTAGCAGTGGCCGTTAGTTGTACATTAATGCTTACGGCATGTAATAAATCGACTGAAACGACAGAGCCAGCTGCTGATACTAGCAGTAGTGCCGCTACCACGGCTGAAACAACCACTCAGAACCAGGCAACGCCTTCTGCTGAAACCGGTTTCAAATCTGCTGAAAATATCGCAATGAACATCACTGGTGCAGGTGCATCATTTCCGCAGCCTATCTATGCCAAATGGTCTTACGACTATAATGCTGCTACCGGTGGCCAAGTCAACTATCAATCTATTGGCTCGTCTGGTGGTATCAAACAAATTCAATCAAAAACCGTCGATTTTGGTGCTTCTGATGCGCCGATGACGCCTGAAGAGCTAGACGAAGCGGGCTTGATTCAGTTTCCGACGGTCATCGGCGGCGTTGTGCCAATCGTCAACATTGACGGTGTCGAGCCGGGTGCGTTGAAATTAGACGGTGCAATGTTAGCAGATATCTATCTGGGTAAAATCAGTAACTGGAATGATCCAGCCATCAAAGCCATGAACCCAGATTTAACTTTGCCAGATGCCGCTATCACGACGGTATTCCGCTCAGACGGTTCAGGCACGACGTTTAACTTCACTGATTATCTAGCCAAAGTGTCACCAGATTGGAAAGACACGGTTGGCGTTGATAAAACCGTTAAATGGCCAACGTCTGCGACTGGTGCAGGTGGTAAAGGTAACGAAGGCGTTTCAAGCTACGTAAACCGTATGAAAAACTCTATCGGCTATGTTGAGTATGCTTACGCTAAGCAAAACAACATGTCACATACTGCACTGAAAAACGCAGCTGGCAACATTGTTCAGCCGTCTGCTGAGACATTTGCAGCAGCTGGTGATATCGACTGGTCACAACAAGAAGGCTTTTATAAAGTCATCACCAACTCTGAGACGGATCAAGCATGGCCTATCGCTGCTGCTACTTTCATCTTAGTCCATAAGCAACCAGAGAATCCTCAGCAAGTCGCTGGTGTGTTGAACTTCTTTGATTGGGCTTATACCCAAGGTGATGATGATGCCATGGCACTAGACTATGTCCCATTCTCTGATACGGCAGTAGCCTTATTTAAAGCAAAATGGAACGACGTAAAAGGTAGTGATGGTCAGCCAGTTTATAAGCCTGCTCAGTAATCTATCTATGCTAGCTTTTGTTTAATAATTTTCTAAATTTTCTCTTAAACCACTATTCTCCGGTAGTGGTTTGAGAGGTTTTATCACAGCAAATTTGACCGCCATACTGATGGATAGTTTTAATAATTATCATTAATAAATATGACCATTAGTGCTTATATAGGTTGCGTTTGCTGTCATAAAACGAAATGAACACCCTGGTTTTTTGAATTCACCCATTCAATGCTGAGACACTTATGACAGACTTAAGGTCCCAACTGGCTAAACAAAAACGTTATGACGCTTTATTTGTCAACTCTACCAAAGCGTTTGCCATACTCGTCCTCCTATCTTTAGGGGGCATTTTGCTGTCTCTTATTGTTGGGGCATGGCCGAGCATTCAAACGTTTGGTCTGGGGTTTTATACCAGTAATAATTGGGATACGGTCGCCAATGAGTATGGTGCATTAGCGCCTATTTATGGCACCTTAGTGACGTCATTTATCGCCATTGCTATCGCAGTGCCAGTTAGTTTTGGTATCGCGATATTTTTGACTGAAATGTGCCCTAAGTTCCTTAAAAAACCGCTTGGCATTGCCATTGAACTATTGGCGGGTATTCCTTCTATCATTTATGGTATGTGGGGTTTGTTCGTATTTGCGCCTTTCTTTGGTGAGCACATTCAGCCATGGTTTATTGAGAATGTTGGCCCTCTACCTATCATTGGGAAGCTTTTTACAGGCGCGCCCATGGGGCTAGGGATGTTCACAGCGTCTTTGGTACTTGCCATCATGATTATTCCTTTTATCGCGGCTACCATGCGTGATGTCTTTGCGGTTGTGCCAGATCTGCTCAAAGAATCTGCCTACGGTATGGGTGCGACGACGTGGGAAGTGATGTTCAAGATTATCCTGCCTTATACCAAGGCGGGTGTCGTTGGTGGCGTAATCTTGGGTCTTGGTCGTGCATTGGGTGAGACGATGGCAGTGACCTTCTTAATCGGTAATGCGTTCAATATCAGCCCAAGCCTATTTACCTCTGGTGTGACCATCACCTCGGCATTGGCCAACGAGTTTGCCGAAGCGTCGAGCGAGCTGCATTTGGCATCTTTACTACATCTAGGCTTAATCTTGTTTGTCATCACCTTCATTGTGCTGTCTTTGGCCAAACTAATGCTCATGCGCATGGATCACAAAGCAGGTAACCGATAAGTCTGAGAAGGACTTATTAGACCTTGATAGATATTGATAAAAGATATGGGAAATAAATAGTATGCCTGCTAACAATGCGATGAATGCGCCAATGTCTACGAAGCCAAGCAGTGCTGGGCGTTATAACAAAAGCCTGTACAACAAGCGTCGCTGGACCAATAAACTGGGTTTAGGCTTTGCTATGTCAGCGATGGTTTTTGGTCTATTCTGGTTGTCATGGATTTTGGTGACTTTGTTTGTCGAAGGCTTTCAAGGCATAGTGGAATTGCCAATCTTTACCGCTGATACACCGCCGCCTATGAGCCCAGGTGGTCTACGCAATGCGATCGTCGGTTCGGTAATGCTGGCATTCTCAGGATTATTCATTGGTGCACCTATTGGCCTGATGACAGGTATTTATTTATCTGAGTTTTCTAAAGGCAGCATGCTTGGCAAAGTGACCCGTTTTTTGAACGATATCTTATTATCGGCACCATCAATTGTCATTGGTCTCTTTATATATGCTTTAATGGTAAAAGGCGAAAGTTTCTCTGGTTGGGCAGGCGCATTGGCATTGGCACTGATTGTCATCCCAGTCGTCGTGCGTACGACTGAAAATATGCTGAATCTGGTGCCTAATAGCTTGCGTGAAGCCGCTTATGCACTTGGTACACCCAAGTGGAAAATGGTCACACAAGTGACGGTCAAAGCCGCCAAAGCGGGACTGACGACAGGGGTGTTATTGGCATTTGCTCGAATCACTGGTGAGACAGCACCGTTGCTATTTACGGCGCTGAACAATCAGTACTTCAGTACCGATATGAGTCAGCCTATTGCCAACTTACCCAATACCATTTATCAGTTTGCGATGAGTCCTTATGATAACTGGCATACGTTGGCGTGGGCAGCGGCGCTCCTGATCACTGCGTCGGTCTTGGTGTTGAATATTCTGGCAAGATTTATTGGCAATCGAGGTCAGGTCAAATAAAGACCGATATCGCCACACAGATACCAAGCATTTACTTACACTTATATGAAATACACTAAGCTAGGTTGGATAATATTATGAATGATGTCGCAAGCAAGGTCCGCACAAAAACGACTGCTGATCGCTTTAATACCGCAACAGACAGCCTGTTAAATAGAACCATGTCTAATAGCGCGCAATCACAGCAACCAAATACTGCTGATTTCAATAAGCAAAGCATTCATGATATTCCCAAAAATATGCCTAAAGCAAAAATGGAAGTTCGCGATCTAAACTTTTATTACGATGATTTTCAAGCATTGAAAAATATCAATATTGATATCGCAGAAAAGAAAGTGACCGCCTTTATTGGTCCTTCAGGTTGTGGTAAGTCGACACTGCTACGTACATTTAACCGTATGTATGATCTATATCCAGGTATGCGTGCAGAAGGCATCATCAACCTTGATGGCAACAATATCTTGGGCAAAGACGTCGATGTCAACTTGCTACGCGCGCAAGTCGGAATGGTTTTTCAGAAACCAACCCCGTTCCCGATGTCTATTTATGACAATGTCGCCTTTGGTGTCAAACTCTATGAGAAGCTCAGTAAAAGCGAAGTGGATGAGCGTGTGGAGTGGGCACTAAAAAAATCAGCATTGTGGCCAGAAGTGAAAGACAAACTAAAAGCATCAGGCCTGTCATTATCAGGTGGTCAGCAGCAGCGTTTGTGTATCGCCCGTAGTGTCGCGACCAAGCCTGAAGTATTGTTACTCGATGAGCCAACCTCTGCACTTGACCCTATCTCGACGGGCGCTATCGAAGATCTGATAGAAGATCTCAAAAACGACTATACCATCGCCATCGTTACCCACAACATGCAACAAGCGGCGCGGGTATCAGACTATACCGTCTATATGTATCTGGGCGATATGATCGAGATGGGCGAGACCGATCAGATATTTACCAAGCCTGCCCAAACAGCGACGGAAGATTACATTACTGGTCGCTACGGTTAATATTGATGGGTTAATGCCGAAGGGTAGATATTGAAGAGTTGATATTGAAGTTGGGTCTAACACAGAGTGCTCCATAACATGCTATGAGCTGGGTTGTTTCACTTAACCAGTATACCGCGCTACTAAAATATGGATTTCAAGGAATACCTCTTATGCAAAGTGATAAGCATATCTCCAAAAGTTTTGACCAAGATCTTGATGAAGCCATCCGTTTATTTTTATACATGGGTGATAGTGCTGCCAACCAAGTGGCCAAAGCCATCCATGCACTCATCGACAAAGATGAGACACTGGCGCAAGAGGTCATCGAGATGGACTTCGATATCAATCGAATGGAAGTTGAGCTCGATGAGCATATCTTGTTATTGGTTGCCAAGCGTCAGCCAGCGGCCAGTGATTTGCGTTTGGTGATGTCGATCAGTAAAGGTGTGGTGGATTTAGAACGTATCGGCGATGAAGCGGTAAAAATCGCGAAAATGGCAAGCAAGCTCGCGGCACAAGGCAAATCGGCATACGGCTATGCTGAAGTGCAACACTTGAGTAATCAGGTAAGGTTGATGCTCAACAACGCATTAGAAGCCTTTAGCCAATCGAATGCTGAGCAAGCATTTGAAGTCATGCGCAATGACAGTGTGGTCAATAACGAATACCAATCTGCTATTCGTGCTTTAATGACATATATCATGGAAGACTCAAGACAAGTCTCAAAGGTCATCAATATCATGTGGATTTTGCGCTCGCTTGAACGTATCGGCGATCATGCGCAAAACGTAGCAGAGCTAGTGATTAACTATATTAGCGGTCAAGACGTACGTCATTCAGACTACGCAATGGTCGAAAAAGCGGTACAAGAAGCCAATGATCGCTTAGCTGCCCGCCAAGTTAGTGCTATGTCGGTTACTGATTTATTAGATAGTGATGACGACTGATAATAAATACTAATTGCTTATAAACCGCAAAAAACGCGCTATATTGAGCGCGTTTTTTTACGGCTATCACAAAGTAAGGCGAGGTTAGCTTTCTGGTGTCCAGCCTTGAGCACGCTCATAATCTTCATTGTCCAAAAATTTATCGCGCTGCTCCGTTAAGAACTTCTTGGCGGCAGGATCCATCATGCTCAAATGGTTTTCGTTAATAAGCATCGTTTGATGCTCAAGCCATTCTTTCCATGCTTTTTCAGATACGGTCTCTTGGAGCTCTTGACCTTTTTTATTAGGAAAAGGTGGATGCGGCATTTTTGGCAATTCTTGCTTATATTTGCGGCAAAATACGGTATTGGCTTGAGGATTAAAAGTCTCAGTCATAAGGCGTTCCTTATTTATTATATTAAGTGGTCAAATCAAATAGTCATATGAGACTATGATAACGGTCTGGGTCAATTTAGCAAAGGGTATCTAGTATATATCGTCAAACCTCTATCAATTCGCTATAGTCAATCCTATATCAACCAGCTACGGTGTCAGGGCTGTTCAATCTATGATGTGTCGTGCTTCCAATCATATTCTTTGTTTCGATATTTCTAGATGTAACGATAGTTTAGAAGCGATAAGTGGTAAATGATAAGAGAGGATAAGACAAATAAAAAACACCCGCATCAATAGCGGGTGTTAGATATATAGCGGTACGTTAGCTTTTACTTAAAATGGTCTGATTAGACAAAGGCTTTTAAGCGAGCGCGACCATTGATCACAGCTTTCTTAACTTGGTTTGGCGCAGTGCCACCCAAATGGTCACGAGCTGCCAATGAACCTTCTAAAGTTAGATACTCAAAGACATCATCACCAATCGCATCGCTAAATTGCTGTAATTGCGCCAGTGATAAATCACTTAAATCAACGCCTTCTTTAATACCTAAGGCGACAGCGTTACCGACCACTTCATGGGCATCACGGAAAGCAACGCCTTGGCGTACCAAATAATCTGCTAAGTCTGTTGCAGTGGCATAGCCTTTCATGGTGGCAGCACGCATATTTTCTTTATTTGGGGTGATATTCGGTAGCATATCAGCAAACGCCAATAGCGAACCTGTCAAAGTATCAACGCAATCAAAGAGCGGCTCTTTGTCTTCTTGGTTGTCTTTGTTATAAGCCAGTGGTTGACTCTTCATTAGGCTTAATAGCGTCATTAACTGACCAAAGACACGTGCTGCTTTACCGCGAACCAACTCTGGTACATCAGGATTTTTCTTTTGCGGCATGATAGATGAGCCGGTACAAAAGCGATCTGGAATCTGCACAAAGTTAAACTGCGCTGACATCCAAAGAATAATCTCTTCACTCATGCGTGACATATGCATCATTAAGATAGAAGCAGCTGAGGTGAATTCAATCGCAAAGTCACGATCTGAGACGGCATCGAGCGAGTTTTGGCAAATACCTTCAAAACCTAATAGCTCAGCGGTGATGGTACGATCGATTGGGAACGTCGTGCCAGCCAGAGCAGCACTACCAAGTGGCATCTGATTGATACGGCGACGGGCATCCACCAAACGCTCGGTATCGCGATATAACATCTCAAACCACGCCATCACATGATGACCAAAGCTCACGGGCTGGGCTGTTTGTAAATGCGTAAAACCGGGCATAATAGTGTCAGTATGTTGCTCAGCCAAATCAAGCAATCCGCTTTGTAAGCGTACTAATAAGGCGATGATATTATCGACTTCTTCGCGCAGCCATAAACGAATATCGGTGGCAACTTGATCATTACGGCTACGACCTGTATGCAGTTTTTTGCCAACCGCACCGACGATATCAGTCAGGCGTGATTCGACGTTCATGTGCACGTCTTCGAGAGCGATTGACCAGTTAAACTCGCCTGCTTCAATCTCGCGCAGTACCTGCTGAAGACCATCGACAATGGTCGCAACTTCATCAGCAGTTAAAATGTCACATTCTTTAAGCATGGTCGCGTGGGCGATTGAGCCTTGAATATCGTGACGCGCAAAGCGTTGGTCGAAGCCGACAGAGGCGGTGAAGGCAGCGACAAAACTGTCCGTCGCTTCACTGAAGCGTCCGCCCCACATCTGCTGACCCTGACTGCTTGCAGGGCTGTTTTGTGTCGTGTTATTTGTTATAGAAGCATCTGTGCTAGAATCAGAGACAGATGAATTTACACTTGATTCGGGATTACTAGGGTTTGAAGAATTGGCGTTCATATCGGTACAAGACAAGTCAAGAGAATAAGAACTCAAGTATAGCAAAGGATGAGGTTGCCTTACTAGCGGAGCGCTTAGAGTTTTTTATTCCCAAGCTCATGGAGGTCATGAAGCCTTGGCAGTGGTTCATTTATCTCTTTTTTTGGTCGCTATTCGTCACGGTGACGAATCGCTATGACATTGCCACGTGGTCAGACTTTTTGATTCAGCTGTTTAGCAGAGTCCTGCAAAACACCTTGAGCATTATTCCTTCTTTATATCTCATTGATTATTTGCGGCCTATTTTTAAAGGCATGAGCATACCTAGAGTCAGCATGTATGTGCTTGCCTTAATCATGGTGGCATCTACAATATCTATGATTCTAGTCATGCTGGTGATGATTAATATTGGTTGGTTTGAATATGATCGTCAGACTTTTATTTTAAATATATTGTTTGATGCGGTGATTAGTGGTGGCTTTTCCTTGGTGTTCTTGCTGTATTTTTTACGCCGTTATCGTGAGACGAATGCGCTCAAACAATCGTTTGAGCATAAATTGAGTGCACAAAACGATGTGATCAAAGCAAGAATTGCTCCGCATTTTTTCTTTAATACCGTTAACACCCTAGTGTCATTGATAGAATCCAATCCAGCAAGAGCTTCCGCTTTATTACAGCACGTTTCTGCATTATTCCGTGCCAGTTTTAATGGGGCGCGAGAGATTAGCTTTGAAGAAGAGATCGCTCTTTGTGAGCATTATCTGGCGATTGAGTCTAGCCGTTTAGCGGATAAGCTCGAAGTGAGTTGGCAATTACCTGACGAAGATGTCATGTATGACATGGTCATCACCGCCTTGACCTTACAGAGCGTGCTAGAAAAAATGCTGCTGAATGTGGTGGAGATGACCACTGAAACCATTTATATCAATATTAAAGTCACTTGGCAGCAGCATCGGGTTGCAATTATGATTAGTGTCGAGCTTCCTAAAAAAACGTTCATTATTGATCATGATTTACGTCAACACATGAATTTTTATATTCAAGCAGACCGTTTACGGGCTTATTTCGGTCAAAGTGCAGATATTAAAAATACCGTTACCAGTAGCCAGATTATTACTGTCATCGACTATCCTCTTCAAGATGTTAGTTTATGACCGCTTTTTTTGAGGCATAATTTTTTATTTTATTGTTAAATCAATAGGTTTGGCATAGTTATTGCACCATTTTCTATAGCTAACAAGTTGTTTTACTTTGTATTTAGCCATGATTCACCATGAAAAGTATTATCGATAAATGAGCCGCAATAAAATTCAATTCATAATAGTGGCTCACATGAAATCTGTTAATAGTTGGGCAATATTGGCGGCTATCAGCATTAATATAGTCAGCTATTGTTCTATGAAATAATTAAATGTTTTTATGCTAAGTGATTGGTAATGAGTGCTAATATGTTTGTAAGGCCATTGAAAAAAACTAAGTTTATCCTGGGATGGGAGTTTGCATGCGTATCGTAGTTTGTGATGATGAGCCACTAGCACGTGAGCGTTTGGTTAGAATTGTACAGGAGTCAGGTCATCAGGTAGTTGCCCAAGCAACCACGGGTGCAGCAGCTATTATCGCGGTCAAAACTCAGCAGCCAGATATCATATTATTAGATATTCGTATGCCTGAGATGGATGGGGTACACTGCGCTCAAGAGCTTGCTAAGCTTGAGCATCCGCCCGCTATTATATTTGTCACCGCTTACGACCATTATGCCATTGCCGCGCTAAAAGCCAATGCGATTGGTTATTTATTAAAGCCGGCTAATAAAGATGAGTTGCTAGAGTCACTAGATAAAGCGAAAAATTTAAACGCGGCGCAGTTAAATGAGATTCGTAAACTTGAAGACCCAACAGCACGGCCAGTACGTGAGCATATCGCTGCTCGTACCCACCGAGGTGTTGAGCTAATCAAGCTCAAAGATATCTATTATTTTACCGCCGATCAAAAGTACGTCAAAGTCCGTCATAAAGATGGTATTGTACTGATTGATGAAACGTTAAAAGAGCTTGAGCAAGAGTTTGACGATCGGCTCTTTCGGGTGCACCGCAATGCCATCATCAATCTTAGCTTTTTGGACTTTTTAGAAACGTTGGATGCAGGACAATATCAGATACGCTTTAAAGGTATTGATGAGACGCTAGCAGTTAGCCGTCGTCACTTACCAGCGTTGCGTGACAAGATTCAAAGCATGTAACTTACTGTTTTAATAGTGAAATAATCATCCCATATCATCAAACCCTTATTTATGCTTAAATAGGGGTATTTTTTTTGCGTCAGCATTGACTATATATGGTTTATATCGCCCATTTTTTGTGGAAAATTTGCAGTATTGTCTAATACTGACCTGCATAGTACTGACGTGAACAGTATCGAATTTATTGAGGCCCTTTATGAGCAATCCACAGCAAACTGCTTTGACTACCTTGAATATCGCCACGCGTCAGAGCCCTTTGGCACTATGGCAAGCTGAGCATATCCGTGCTCGTCTGCTAGAGCTGTATCCTGAGATGACGATTAACTTGCTAAAAATTGTCACTAAGGGTGACAAGATTTTGGACACACCTTTGGCTAAAATTGGCGGTAAAGGTTTGTTTGTCAAAGAGCTTGAGCAAGCGCTATATGACAAACAAGCGGACATCGCGGTACATTCATTAAAGGACGTACCGATGCAGCTTCCTGAAGGCTTGATGCTGGGCGTCTATTGCAAACGCGCCTCACCGACTGATGCTTTTGTGTCTAACACCTATAATAGTATTGATGAATTGCCGCAAGGGGCAGTCGTTGGCACGTCAAGTTTGCGTCGTCAGTGTCAGCTTAAAGCCTATCGTCCAGACCTACAAATTAAAACCTTACGCGGTAACGTCGGTACACGTTTGGGCAAGCTGGATGCTGGCGAGTATGATGCGATTATTTTAGCGACCAGTGGTTTGCAGCGTATCGAGCTGGATGAGCGCATACGCGGCGAGCTTGATATCAATGCCTGCCTGCCTGCGGTTGGTCAGGGCGCCTTAGCGATTGAATGCCGTGAAGGTGATGATGAGGTGCTAAAATTACTGGCACCACTGAATGATGATAAAGCTCGTATCCGCCTCATTGCTGAACGCGCGCTAAACCGTCATTTAGAGGGTGGCTGCCAAGTACCCATTGCTGCTTATGCTGTGTTACAAATGGCGGATGAAACAAGCAGCAACAATGATGATAACGGTGACAATGGCAATAACGACAACGGCAATGTGTTATGGCTACGTGGCCGCGTCGGTCAAGCGGATGGCAGTGAGCTGCTAAAAGCAGAAAAACGTGTCACGTTGATTGGCACACAAGAAGAGCAAGAAGTACAGGCTAATCAGCTTGGTATTGATGTTGCCAATATACTGCTTGCCGATGGTGCGGGTGATATCTTATCCGCGATTTATCATCCTGAATAACAGGCCAGTATTTTGATTATCTTAGTCATAGCCCCAGTATTATTGATGCTAGGGCTATCGTTAAGCCAATTCTATCAGTCTTTTGTCATGGTACGTCTATGTCATCAACATTAAATCACGCCCAGCTTATTGCTAACAATCAATCAAATAATGAGTCATCACTCACGCAAGTAGTCATCAATACTCGCCCAGTAGAGCGTGCCGCTGCATTGACGGATAATCTACAAGCAGCAGGGCTGACGGTGGTAGAGATACCGATGTTGACGTTACAATCGCGCCCAACGACTGAGCAAGACATGACGCTGATGCGCCAGTGGCTAGCAGGCGATTATAAGGCGCTTGTGATCGTTAGCCCAACGGCGGCCGCTTCAGGACTGGCTGTTTGGCAAGCGCTTGAAGATGAGCGTCAAGCTCAAAACCATGACAATGAGCGAAAAAATATAGCAATTAATGCTCTGCAAGCGCCGAGCTACTTGATTGCCGTGGGTGAAGCGACTGCGTCGGTATTAAACAATGCCAAAATCGAGGCATCGAATTACCAAGTGCTTCAGCCTCACATTGCCAATAACGAAGGTATGCTAGCGATGCCTGAAATTGAGCGTTTGCAAGCAGGTGACAAGTTGCTCGTGTGGCGCGGATTGGGTGGTAGGCGATTATTGGTCGATACGTTGCTGGCACGCGGTGTGCATATCGATAGCATTGCTTGGTATGAGCGCATAATGCCGGTCGATGCAATGGCTCAATACGAGCAGTGGCTACAAGGGTTTTTAGCTCGCAATGGTATGCAAGATACATCAGCTAGTCAGCTAAAGCCAATCGTTGTCGTCAGTAGCGGTACAGCCTTTGAGCATTGGGAAAGCATCGTTCGGGCTGTAGCAGAAAAGGCATTAAATCAAGAAACAGCCAGAGAAAATCCCGCTATTTTGCCCTATGAATTGTCAGACTTTTCTTATGTGGTGTTGGGTGAGCGTTTAGCCAATATGGTCGCTGATCAGCAGTTAAGCTATTGGCGTGTGGAAGATTTGGCACCAGAAACCATTCTTGCTGCTATCCATGCTAAAGCCTGTTGAATGTATAAATGTACCAACCGATGATCTGTCCTTATCTATTATGTTTCACTTTTTATTTATTCGCTTTAAACCTGTTTTAGCCAAAATAACGGTGCTGCCTTATGTCAATCAATTCTGAATCGTTATCTCAGGAACCTTCTGCTACTCAGCAGCGCCGACAAGCAAATGTGTTTTTGTTGCGCCTGCAGTGGCTGGTTATCTTGTTGCTTATGGCGGCCCTATTGTGGCTCTACATCAGCCAGCAGCGTTTCCAGCATAGTGTTAATGAGCGTTTGCAAAGCAACGAGCAAGTCGTCAGCCGTCTGAATGAGATGGATGACCGTCTATTTGCGATGAGTCAGCAGACGCTGCCAGAGCCTCGATCTGCCGCCAGTAGCCAAGCGCAAAACCAGTTAGATTTATTGCGTATTCAAATACAAGCCGCTGATAGATTGTTGGCAGACAATAACGACAGTGCAGCGATTGATTTGTTGCGTGGTCTGCATTGGCAGCTTTCGCAAAGTAGCAATGAGATTGCTCCAGCGCTAACGGTTGTGATCAAACAAAGCTTGATGAAAGACATCGAACGTTTGCAGGCGAGCAGCACTCAGCCCAGTCCTTGGCAGCTGCAAAACCTCGCCATCCAAAATATTCAAGAGTTTTTGCACCGCTATGAGCGTGTGAGTAGTGAGGCGACACCGCACAATAGCGCTGATAATAATATGAGCCTCTCGCGCAAACAACTGACTATTCACGAAGTGATTATGACCTTAAATCTGGCCAGTCAAGCCAGTAATATGCGCGAACAAGAGCAGCTGGTTGGTTATCTGCGTCAAGCACGAAATCAACTACAAACCTTGGTGCCGAAGTCTGCTATTCCTCAAGAGTCAGCGCCAAAGGCAGCCATGACTAATACTGAAAACGCCTCTAATGATGCGTCCGCAGGCAAAAAGCAAACCTCTACCGACAAGAACCTACAAACCAGATCCTCTCCGACAAATATCGCAGAAGTTATAGATTGGTTAGATAAATTGATTGCCAATGCACCGAAACCAACGCCATTGTTGACCACTCAGATTTTGGATAAATCTCAGCGTTAGTGGTTCAGTGGATGTTGATTGATAGATTTATGAATATAAAAATAAGAGAAATGACCTTATGGACAGTTTGAATCAAGCAGCACATGTAGCCTCCAATATTGCAGATAATCATCCTGACGAATTGTCTCATTATCCCATTATTCATCATCAGCCCATTCACTGGGGCGAGATGGATGCGTTTAACCATTTAAATAATGTGATTTATTACCGTTATGCTGAATCAGCGCGAATTGGCTATTTGCAGGCGCTAGGTATGTTTGATGGCAGTATGGTGACGGTATTGGCACAATCTAGCTGCCAGTATTTACGCCCAGTGACTTATCCTGATACTTTGCTATTAGGAGTGCGCTGTCAGCGTTTAGGGAATACGAGTATCGTGATGGAATATAGCTACTATAGCACCGCGCAAGCAGCCATCGTCGCGACGGCTGAGGCAGTTGTGGTACGTCTCGATAGTGAGGGAAAGCGTAAATTAGCTTGGACAGAGGAAGAGCGCGCTCGGCTATTGGCATTAGAAGCAAAAGTTGGTCATATACCTAAGCTTTAGCACTGAATATTAAATAAATGAAAAAAAAGGCACGCTAACGTTATGTTAGCGTGCCTTTTGCTATGTGGCTGATATCGAATCAGCCAGTCAAACAGTCAAACAGTCAAACAGTCAAACAGTCAAACATTAATCTTGCTTTGGCGCATGTACGAAATCGATGACGTTCAAGTCAAAGCCTGATAATGCGTAAAACTTCATGGGTGATGATAATAAACGCATATCACGAACGCCTAAATGACGCAAAATCTGTGCGCCAACACCAATGCTGCGATACGGCTGCTGGGTAATGGTCGATTGCGATTCATTGTCTGCCGCTTTGTCTAACGCCTCTCCTAAATCTATTGGCTGGTTGCTACCAATCCAAACTAATACGCCGCGATCAGAGTTGCTTATTTCCTCCAGCGCTGAGCGTACGCTCCAGCCACTACGACCCGTCATATCATTTTTGGCAGCAAACAAGTCGCGTAGTGGGTGAAAACCATGGACACGGACAGTGCTGACGCCTTCGCTCACATCGCCTTTTACCAAAGCCAAATGCGTTTCATCAGCGCCAAATTCGCGGAAGCGATGTAGCGTAAAGGTGCCGTATTCCGTTTCAAAAGGACGCGACTCAATTTCTTCTACCGTTTGCTCGTTCGCGATGCGGTAGTTGATGAGGTCAGCAATTGTACCCATCTTGATGCCATGCTCTTCGGCAAATATCTCTAGATCATCACGGCGAGCCATCGTACCATCGGCATTGATGATTTCGACAATCACTGCTGCGGGCTCAAGCCCTGCTAGGCGTGCTAAATCACAACCAGCTTCGGTATGTCCAGCGCGGTGTAAGACGCCACCATTTTGAGCCATGATTGGGAAGATATGTCCAGGCTGGACGATGTCTTCAGGTTTTGCCGAAGAAGAAACCGCGGCTTGAATCGTACGTGCACGGTCAGCAGCAGAGATACCCGTTGTAACGCCTTCAGCGGCTTCGATAGAAACCGTAAAGTTGGTGCTAAATTTTGCTTCGTTACGATCAGACATCAGCGGCAATGCCAACTGTTGGCAGCGTGCTTGTGATAAGGTCAAGCAGACCAAACCACGTGCATGAGTAATCATAAAGTTAATATCTTCAGGGCGCACATGGGTCGCTGCCATGATGATATCACCTTCATTTTCACGGTCTTCATCATCCATTAAGATGACCATCTTGCCAGCACGAATGTCTTCGATAATCTCAGGAATCGTATTTAAACTCATAGTAAGTCTCAATATTTTATTATTTATAGATAGTTGTGATGTGGAATATAAAGCATTATCTGTCTATTGTAACAGTAGATGCTACAGAGCGCTGTTGCGGTTAGGCAAAGTGCATCGGATCAAATTGATCCACCGTAGACATTATGGAATCATTGCTTATATATCAATATGAGGACATTTTAACGCTTTTCAGCCCACTGTGCTGCTTCATCTCGAAACTATATGGGCCAGTCTGTCAAATATAGTGATAAGTATTACTAATGGTCACGACGATTCATGTATTCAATGACATATTAAGCAAAGGGCTAATCGACCATGTGAGCCATCAGTCATTACTGGCTGCTTGGCTTTTTAGCCAATCCATAAACTGTTTACTGTGTTGCTCGCGCTGGTTGTCAGCAAATTCATAAAAGCTGGTATCAACTAAATTATCTGGTAAATAAGACTGCGGATAATAGTGATTGGGGTAATCGTGCGGGTAGGCGTAACCTTGACCATAGCCTTGATTACGCATCAGTTTGGTCACGCCATTACGTAGGTGTAGCGGCACAGGAGAGGCATCTTTTTCTGCCAACGCCATCGCAGCATTGATGGCTTTATAAGTGCTGTTACTTTTGGCACTGGTCGCCAGATAAACCACTACTTGCCCCAAGATAATACGCGCTTCTGGCATACCAATTGATTGCACACTACGCAATGCTGCATCGGCAAGCAGTAAAGCATTAGGGTTGGCATTACCAATATCTTCACTGGCCAAGATGACCAAACGCCGCGCGATAAAATCAGCAGGCTCACCGCCAACTAACATCCGCGCCATCCAATAAAGCGCGGCATCAGGGTCTGAGCCACGTACGGACTTTATCATCGCCGAGATAATATCATAATGCTGCTCGCCATCTTTGTCATAGCGTACCAGCGCGGTCTGAGCGACACGAGCGACCAATTCATCGTTAATGACGAGCGGTGATTGCTTGGTGTCCGCCGTTTGAATAGCCAGCTCTAATAAGTTTAGCGCCTTCCTAGCATCGCCATGCGCCAGTTGGCTGATAGTGTCCTGTGCTTGTAAATCAACCGTCAAATTTTTCAGCACTGAATCTTCTGAAATTGCCCTTTGCAATACCGCACTGATTTGCTCAGGCGTCAGTGGCTCTAAACGATACACTTGGCAACGTGATAGCAGCGCATTATTGACACTAAAGGAGGGGTTTTCAGTTGTCGCACCAATCAAGGTAATATCACCAGATTCGACCGCGCCCAGTAAGGCATCCTGCTGAGCCTTGTTAAAGCGGTGTATCTCATCGATAAAAACCACTGGCGATTCAAATGCCAATGAGTCCTTATTGTCTAACACTTCTCGCAGCTGTTTGACCCCAGTATTCAAGGCAGACAAGGCATGAAAAGGCCTGCCAACAGCATCAGCCAACAGCATGGCAATAGTCGTTTTGCCGATGCCAGCTTCACCATGCAAAATAATCGATGGCAGATGTCCTTGTTCGACCAAACGCCGCAAGGGCGCACCTGCCGCCAGTAGATGTTCTTGACCAATGATTGCATCAAGTGTCGTTGGGCGCATACGCTGGGCAAGGGGTGTATCGGCATGAAAATTAGGCGGCATAGAAATCTCTATTATCAATTTAAACAGCTATCAATTAGTTCATAACGACAGTGATTAATGGGTTTTTATTGCTGCATCTAAATGACTACATCCTAGATTACATTCATCATTGCTATGGAAAAAGACCATATCTGTCTATTTGGCATGATTTTCGCACTAATGAATATTAGACATGAGTAGTAAAAGTAGGCTAATTTATAAAGATGCTATTTGGTATGTGTCTTGGTATGTGGCATACACAATAGGCTAACGCAGATTTACGTTAATAAAAGTCAATCAAGTGTACAGCTTATGTCCCAAATACTTTGATTTTTATGCTTTTATCCCTATTAACGGTTCAACAGCATTGATAGATCGCAGATATCACGCCCGATTTACGACCTATCATTTGTGATCATCCATTCATTAGGCATAAGGTATTACCGTCATGATGTCTCCACCGATATTGCAGCGTTTGTTTGCTCGGTATTTATATCGCAGTGCCAAGCAGCAATCACGTTTGCTTACTACAGGTGAGATAGCGCTGGCGCGGTCAGTATTTGGCGACAGTATCAATCTCGATGAGGTTCAGCTCAAGACTGCTTGGTGGGTGTTGAAACATTATGCCGTTAGTCCTAATGGCAATATTTATTTTAACCGAGCAGATTGGACAATAGATTTTAGCGATGCTTCATTGAGTAAAAAAAGTTGGTTGATACATGAATTGACCCATGTATGGCAATTACAGCAAGGCTTAAAAGTGGTGCGCGGTGCACTTATTGATCGCCGTTATGATTATGTAATCAAGACAGGCAAATCCTTCTTTAACTACGGTATCGAACAGCAGGCGCGTATGGTTCAGGATTATTTTATTCGTCGTCAGCGTGGACAAGACTGTCAAGCATTAGAAACTTGTATTCCATTTTTAATCGTAAAGTCTGACGACAATATGAAGTGATATCCATTGGCAATGGATTGCCATGACGACTTTGGTTTTTATTATTTTGCCTTAACAAGGACACGTACCCTTATGTTTAAATTTTTGCCAAAAAAGCCTAATTATAAAATGAATAAAGGTGTGGTTGATGAGTCTATCAATCAAAAAAACACCCTTTTACAGCACTCGTCAACCTTGCTTGCGGCAACACTCAGCGGCGTATTGCTGTTAAGTGGCTGTCAGCAGCAAGCAGAGACTCGACCTGCGCCAGAAGACAGTCAGAGCGTTGAAAAAACGAGCACAGAAGACAGTCAGCCTATGCGCCCAAGTGATTTTGCTGCTGCCCGTATAAAGCAGTTTCAGCCTATATATGTCGCGCAAGCACAAAGGCTACAGCGTCGTTTACAAGCAGAGTATGAATCCCTGCAAGCCGCTGATAGCTCAGATAGTGAGGATTCATTGCTGCTGAATGATGATACTGCTAGCGATACTAATACTAATAACGTGATGAAGAATAACAGCGATACAGCTGATAGCAACACACTATCTGCTGACACCACAGATGATGAGGTGGATATCCCCGCTGAGGCTGATATCAATACCAGTACGGAAGTTGGCGAGCGTGATTTAACGGTGTTAAAGCGAATTAGCCTTGAGCCGCGTAAGCCTGTCATGCTAACAGAAGATCAAATCATCGAAAGCTACCAGCAAGCGATGGAAGCGCTTTATCAGCCTGTGACGACGCCTCTTAGCGCAGAAGATGTGGATACGTTAATCAATATCGCAACGTTAGTACCGCAATTATTTGAGCATGCAGAAATTGCCGGTAGGCTCAGTGCCAAGAGCCCAGCATTAGCGCGTTTGATTATTCAGCATCAGGTTTGGGAGCAGATAGAAGCTCAGCAAGTGATTGATATGCAGCAGATGAAACTGAATCAACAAAAAGAGTTTGAGACGCTTATGACTAAGTTTAATGACACCATTAAAGGTTATGATGAGCAAATTGCCAAATATGAGCAGACACTAAAAGAATTCCAGTAGCCGCAATTCTGTCACTCACTCAGTTATTCATTCAGTAACGGATAGGGTTTCTTTGACTTCCTCCCCGCCCTCAAAGGACGGGGATTCCTACTAAAGACGGCCAAGCCCGACCGCGAGAATGTTTTTTGCTCCATTAACGTCTCTGTTATGGGTCGTTTTACAAGAACGACAAAACCATACTCTTATACCAAGCGCTGATCTACCTTTCGGACTGTCTTGGCGAGAGCCGCAACACGAGCAGGTTTGGGTGGTGTACGCTTCATTCACTTCGATATAGTGGCAACCTGCGTTCGCGCATTTATAATCCAGTTGCCGCTTAATTTCAAACCAACCTGCATCATAGACGGATTTGGCAAGTTTGCCCTTAGTGAATGATGTTGATTTTATTTTACCAACAACAATTAGGCTGTTGGCTTTGACAAGCTTTGATGTGAATTTATGAATAAGGTCTTGACGGGTATTTTTAATCTTGGCGTGAATGGCCTTGACCCGCTTTTTATTCTTAGCTCTTTGAGCAATGGCCAGTTTTTCAGCATATTGATGAGTGACTTTGGTTTGTAGTTTGTCGCCATCACTATTGACTGCTGAATCTTTGCAGCCTAAATCAATACCGACCTGACCAGTGCCACACGCTGTTTTTGGAAATTCTTTAACCGTCACACAGACGTACCAGTGACCGCGATGGTCCTGTACCAATTCGCAAGTATTGATGGTGTAGAGCGCTAAGTTATAGCTGTCCCATAGGTCAATAGTGAGTTTTTTACCTTTAGCTAAGCTGAATTGTAGGGTGCTTTTTAGACACTTTTTACCACTTTGGCGGGTGCTAATATGCTTAATAGCGGTCTTTTTAAACGGAATCCAACCAAGAGAACTACGTTTGGCTTTAGGGTTATTGGTGCGCCAGTTGAGTTTGGCTTTTTTAAACTGTTTACGAGCCTTGGCATGGGTTTCGGTCACTGCTTGTAAGGTTTGGCTGTGTAGGTTTAGATATTCACCCGCACCTTTGGTGTAAGTAGCCAAATCATAAGCCGAAAAGAATTGACCAGTACGCTTGAGGTGTTTAAAACTTAGCTCATTGACGTAATTCCAGACAAAGTTAACCGACCCCGCTAAGATATTTAGCTGAGTGGCATGTTTGTCTTTGATGCGTAGTTTGAGCGTTTTCATGGGGTAATTATGATCTCAATGTATTTGGTTATCAAGGTATGTTCAATCTTAGGTGACAACGGTTGACGCCTGATATCCACGCCCTAGAAGGACGTGGTTTTACGGCGTTTGATGATAAAAAGTGAACCATAAAAAATCCCGCACGATGGCGGGATTTTTTATGGTTCTAAAAACTAAAATATAAGTGACTATTTGCGGTCTTCAACTTTAACGAAGTCGCGATGCGTTTCACCCGTGTATAACTGACGTGGACGACCGATTTTGAACGGTGTGCTGTGCATCTCTAACCAATGGCTTATCCAACCAGAGGTACGAGCCAATGAGAAAATAACGGTAAACATTGACGTTGGGATACCGATGGCTTTAAGGATAATGCCCGAGTAAAAATCAACGTTTGGATACAAGTTACGCTCAACGAAGAACGGGTCTTCTAAAGCGATTTTCTCAAGTGCCATGGCAAGCTCAAGCTTAGGATCATTGATGCCCAATGCGCCTAATACTTCGTCACAAGTTTCTTTCATTACTTGTGCGCGTGGATCAAAGTTTTTATAAACGCGATGACCAAAGCCCATCAGTTTCACTTCACGGCTCTTCACTTTTTCCATGAATTCAGGCACATTTTCAACTGAACCGATCTCATCTAACATCTCAAGCACGGCTTCGTTCGCGCCGCCATGTGATGGTCCCCAAAGGGCGGCGATACCAGCAGCGATACACGCATAAGGGTTGGCGCCAGTAGAACCAGCTAGACGTACCGTAGACGTTGACGCGTTTTGCTCATGGTCAGCATGCAAAGTAAAGATTTTGTCCATGGCACGAGTGATGACGTCATTGGTTTTATAATCAACATCAGCAGGCGTGGCAAACATCATGTATAAGAAGTTTTCAGCATAGCTAAAGTCATTGCGTGGGTACATGAACGGTTCGCCTTGCGAGTATTTATAACTCATCGCAGCAAGCGTTGGCATTTTAGCGATTAGACGGATAGCCGTGATTTCACGATGCTCTTCGTTACTGACATCTAATGCTTCATGATAAAACGCGGATAAAGCACCAACGACACCAACCATAATGGCCATTGGATGTGCGTCACGGCGGAAGCCTTCAAAGAACTTGCGCAATTGATCATGAACACCCGTATGCTTACGGATTTTTTCAAAGAAGTCTGCTTTTTGCTCAGCATTAGGCAAGTCGCCATGAATCAATGCATAAGCCACTTCTAAGTATTCAGCATTGTTTGCTAATTGATCGATAGGGTAGCCGCGGTGTAGTAGCTCACCTTTACCGCCATCAATATAAGTAATCTTTGATTCAACAGGCGCGGTTACTTTAAAACCAGGGTCATAAGACCAAAATCCTGATTCTTGTAGAGCAGCAATATCTAGAACTGGACGCCCTAAAGTACCTTCGATAATAGGAAACTCGTATTCTTTACCATTGACGGTTAGTTTGGCATTAGTGTCAGCCATAAATTGCTCTCCATTGTTTTTAGCTTGTTAGAATAAAATTACGACAGACGCACACCCTCGCGCTATCGGTAGTCAAATGATCAAAATGCATTTAACTCATTTAATACGCAGGGTATATTAGCAGTAATTCCTTATGATTTGAAAAGACTTTTACCATCAATGCCACCAATTGGCACGGTTTAGTCGTGTTTGTTCACTGTAATTTTTGTATCAAAATATGTCTGATTGGTTATTTTGCTTAGAAAGCTTGTTTTTATGACAGTAAGTAGAGCTACATTATCCGCATAATTTCTAAAGAAATTTACGATAATAATGTAGCAGATTTTATTAATATTTGGGGTAAAAACAGACAGAGTATGAGTAGTAGACGAATTGAGTTGGGTAAAAATTCCGCCAAAATTGTGCAATTTTAAAAAATGCGTATGTCCTCTGTCTGTTTATTTGTTAACACAGCGTTTATCTTTTACTGCTTAGGGGATAAATTTGTAATTATCGTCCAGTCATTTTATAATTGTAGGGACTTAACTGGCGCTCGCTTTGTGCGAATTGATAAGTGGTCATGATATAGTGTCGTTTTTCTATTCATACTCGGTCTCGGCTGAGTAGCACAAGAGCAACGACGCACCAGCGTTTTGATAAACAATATCTTCGATCCATGGTTTGAATGTTCTTGTTAACTGTTCTATTTTTAAGTTTTTAGTAAAAGGGCTGTATTGATATCGATGACGGAATAGCGTTATTTTTATTGATATGACCAGTAAAAATAGACTAGTTAATCGATCTTACTCATGTTTATTTTCTTTGTTGTATAATAGATGGGTTGTTTGACAGACCTGTCGATTTGACGAGCGGTATTAAACAATTTATCAATACTTTGAACTCCATGATCCTTTCTTCATATTTAGCGCAAACTAAACGAAGTCAGCTAGCTCTTCCTTACTTTATTCGTCTCGTGTGTTGCTCAATGCTTAATCGACATCAGTGATATCAAGCGTTGATAGCAGATACAGGAGTATAACCGCAAAAAGGATGCCCGCTGTGAAAAGCAACCGACCTATTGATCTGCCTTTAAGCCAAGTGATTAGCGTTAATCGCTCACCGATTGCGATCGCCTCTATCTTGCATCGTATCTCTGGCATTATTTTATTTTTATTGATTCCTGTCATGCTGTGGTTACTACAGAACTCATTGGCTTCGGCTGAGAGTTTTGAGACCGTATTTGACAACGTACTTGTGCGCTTTTTAGCATGGATATTTGTTGCTGCGATTGCTTATCACTTTGTGATGGGTATTAAGCACTTATTCGCTGATATGGGCATGAACGAAGAGCTAAAATCTGGTCGCACTGCGTCTATGGTTAGTTTTGTGATTGCAGCGATTCTAATTGTCGCGTCATTTGTATGGGTGATGTTCTAATGATAAAAAATGATTCAGGAATCAAAAGTGCGACTGGTCTGACAGGTTCAGGCTCACGCGATTGGATTATCCAGCGTATTAGCGCTGTCGTTTTAGCCGTTTATAGTGTGGTACTGCTGGGCTTCTTTTTGACGCACGGCGATGTTACTTATCTTGAATGGTCATCATTCATGACCAGTTTGCCTATGCGCCTATTTAGCTTGGTGGCGGTACTTGCCCTAGCTGGTCATGCTTGGGTTGGTATGTGGACCGTGTTTACCGACTATATTACCACGGGCAAATTGGGCTCAAGCGCAGCAGGTCTACGCTTAGTGCTACAGTCATTGATGATTATCGCTATTTTAGTGTTTCTATTTTGGGGCATTATGATTTTTTGGGGTACTGGTTTCGGTGTGGTTGCTGTTTAACGATAGCCAATCCCCTATAATCTGGATACGGTGTCAGGCTCGCTTAGTCTACTATTTGTAGTTCTGGTGACATGCCTTCCTTGTATCCATATTATATTGAACAGACTATGTATTGATAATATTTATTTATCTGTAACTTGATTTATCTATAAACAATAACGGACGCGACTAGCAAATGTCAAAGTCATCCGTTAGTAGCCAAAAATAGTCATAGCCAATCATAGCGTTGGACATCATTGACTTAGTCAGTCACTTATATAATAGGTGCGCTATGGTTTAGTCAGTGAGCGAACCCAATATAACGATAGATATGCAAATTAGGTGGTTAAAGGTTGTGAGCGTCATCCACTTTGATAATTGCAAATAGTGGCAAGACAATAAAGTGTTTTGTCCAGCAATAGGATGATTTTGAGACAGCCTTTTTATTTACTTCTAAGCATTAATAGGCATTAGGAAAACCGTAATGGCAACTAGACAAGATAATACCATTAGTAATATTAAGACGCTAAACTACGATGCAGTCATCGTTGGTGGCGGCGGCTCAGGTATGCGCGCTTCACTACATTTGGCAGAAGCAGGCATGAAAGTTGCCGTTTTGACCAAAGTATTCCCAACCCGTTCGCACACGGTTGCGGCTCAGGGCGGTATCGGCGCAAGTTTAGGCAACATGAGCAACGATAACTGGCATTTCCACTTTTATGACACCGTTAAAGGGTCAGATTGGTTGGGTGACCAAGACGCGATTGAATACATGTGCCGTGAAGCGCCAAAGGTCGTTTATGAGCTTGAGCACATGGGCATGCCGTTTGACCGTAACGAAGACGGCACAATTTATCAGCGCCCATTTGGTGGTCATACCTCAAACTATGGTGAAAAAGCCGTACAACGTGCATGTGCTGCAGCTGACCGTACGGGTCACGCGCTATTACATACGTTATATCAGAAGAATTTGCAGCAAGGCACTGAGTTCTTTATCGAGTGGATTGCGCTTGATTTGATCAAAGACGAAGCGGGTAATATCAACGGTGTTATCGCGCTTGAGCAAGAGACAGGTACAGTTGCCGTATTCCAATCACCAATTACTGTCCTAGCGACAGGGGGTGCAGGTCGTATCTTCGCCGCTTCTACTAACGCTTATATCAATACTGGTGACGGTATTGGCATGGCCGTTCGTGCTGGTATTCCATTACAAGACATGGAGTTTTGGCAATTCCACCCAACAGGTGTCCACGGTGCAGGCGTACTGTTAACTGAAGGTTGCCGCGGTGAAGGCGCTATCTTACGTAATAAAGATGGCGAAGCGTTCATGGAGCGCTATGCGCCAACCGTGAAAGACTTGGCACCACGTGATTTGGTTTCTCGTTCTATGGATCAAGAGATCAAAGAAGGTCGCGGCTGTGGTCCAAACGCTGACCATATCGTAATGGATATGACGCATTTGGGTGTAGAAACCATCATGAAGCGTTTGCCATCGGTATTTGAGATTGGTAAAAACTTCGCTAACGTTGATATCACCAAAGAGCCAATTCCCGTTATTCCAACCATTCACTATATGATGGGCGGTATTCCAACCACTATCCATGGTCAAGTCATTAAGCCTGATCTAGAAGCAGGTACGGACGAAGACGGTCTATATGCAAAAGGCAACGTGGTTAAAGGTCTTTATGCTATCGGTGAATGTGCTTGTGTCAGTGTTCACGGTGCCAACCGTTTAGGTACCAACTCTTTGCTTGATCTATTGGTATTTGGTCGTGCTGCTGGTAAGCATATCGTTGATGAATTCCATCATGCCGATCATAACTATAAGCCTCTAGATCCACGCGTGCTAGATTATACGGTCGGTCGTTTAGACAAGCTACAACAGTCGACTGAAGGCTACAATGCCCAAGACGTGGCTGACGAGATTCGTGCAACCATGCAAGCGCATGCGAGTGTGTTCCGTACGCAAGCGATGATGGACGAAGGCGTTGACAAGATTTTAGCGCTTGGTGACAAGATTGAAAAAATCCATTTGGCTGATAAATCACAAGTATTTAACACAGCGCGCATTGAAGCATTCGAAGTGGCTAACTTGTATGAAGTGGCCAAAGCGACGATGGTATCAGCGGCAATGCGTCACGAAAGCCGCGGTGCTCATAGCGTGTCTGACTATGACCGTCCAGAAGATGATGATTACGCACCAAATGGCCGTAATGACCACGAGTGGATGAAGCATACCTTATGGTATTCTGAAGGCAATCGCATCATTTATAAGCCAGTTCGTAAAGTACCACTAACGGTTGATTATATCGAACCGAAAGTTCGCGTCTATTAATTTTAGACTGCGCAATTTAGCGATACGAACAGCGTAAAAGTTTTATTTTTTATTCATTTATTAAAAGGTGACCGCCAGCTACATGCTCATGCCAGCGTGACAATATGATTAGTTGATATTTGATAATTACTGTCAATATGGGCTAATCAATAGCGCTGATATGCTGCAACCTTTGTATGCCCGCCATCACCTACGTGTGGAGTTTAGCATTATGAGCCGAGGTACTCGCACCATCGAAATCTATCGCTACGATCCTGATCTGGACGCAGCGCCGCGCATGCAAACGTATACGATTGAGTTGCTAGACTCAGATCGTATGTTGCTTGACGTGTTATTACGCCTGAAAAAGGAAGACGAAACACTGACCTTCCGTCGCTCTTGCCGTGAAGGTATTTGTGGCTCTGATGGCATGAACATCAATGGCAAGAATGGTCTAGCGTGTCTCATTAACATGAACACTCTGCCAGAAAAAGTCACGGTTCGTCCATTACCAGGTCTACCTGTTGTTCGCGATTTGGTTGTTGATATGAACCAATTCTATGAGCAATATGAGAAAGTACATCCGTACTTGATAAATGATCAGCCAGCACCGCCGACAGAGCGTTTGCAGTCACCTGAGCAACGCGAAAAGCTAAACGGTCTGTACGAATGTATTCTATGTGCATGCTGTTCAACCAGCTGCCCATCGTTCTGGTGGAACCCTGATAAATTCTTAGGTCCATCAGCACTACTGCACGCTTATCGCTTCGTGGCTGATAGCCGTGATGGTGATACGCAAGCACGTTTGGCGCGCTTAGATGATCCATTTAGCCTATTCCGTTGCCGCGGTATCATGAACTGTGTATCAGTTTGTCCAAAAGGCTTGAACCCAACCAAAGCAATCGGTCATTTACGTAATATGCTCATTGACCAAGCAGGTTAATCGTTTATAATTGTCTATTTTTTTGCAGATAGCGTACGAAAAACACCACCTAATCATTAGGTGGTGTTTTTTATGAACAATAATCTGAGATTCTTTGATTGTCTTTCAGTGCCAGATAGGGCTTATAGAGACGATTATTCGACATGGTTAAAGGTAAGGCTGGGCTATCAATACGTTGGTTGTATGTAAGAAGGCATGATATATACGTCAGCAATCTATCAAAAAAGCGAAATAGGACTCCACCCGGCATTAGGGCGGAGGGGAATGTCACTTAGTATTTATTATATTCGGTGGTGTGTCAAAAAATATGTTGACTAAAATTTGAACAATTTTTGAAGCCTTGAAAGCTCTATGGAATCAGAGAAATTAGCATAGACTTCGTATTAAATTTTTTCGTCACCATACTTTTTAGAACACCGCCTTATATTTTTATACAGATTAGTTACTGAAATAAATCGTGTTAATCTTTAGTATTGATAACATGTCAGACGAAAATGAATTGGTGTTATGAAAATCAGTAAAGCGTATAAGTTTAGGCTTGAGCCTAACGCAGAGCAAGAGGTTATCTTAAATAACCTTGTTGGTTCTGCGCGCTTTGTTTGGAATCAAATGCTGGCCATATCGTTTGAGATGTTTGCTAAGAATGAGTTTATTAATGCAACGAATTTGGTTAATAAAATCATGGATATTAAAGCCAATCCTGATTTTGCATTCTTAAAAACAAGCTCCAATGCGGTATCTTTACAACAGAAAGTTCGTGATCTCGCTTCTGCTTGGTCGCGCTTTTTTGACCCTAAAGTTCATGCAAGGCTGAAAGAAAATAACAGAAAACCTAGAAAAACTAAATGCCTCAAGCTTGCCGACGGCACTGAAATCCAACTACGCCCACTCATGCCGCGTTTTAAACGTAAATCAGATGGTCGAGATTCAATCCGCTTGGTTCAGTTTGATAAATATTGCCGCGTTAATGGCAATCGCGTCAAATTACCGAATGGTATTGGCTTGGTGAAGTTTAAAAAATCTCAAGAGATCATAGGTGTCATAAAGAATATCACCATCAGTAAGAAATCCGGCCAATGGTACGTGTCTTTCGGTACGGAGCGTGAGGTTGAAACACCGACCCATCCGTCCAAAACCGCCATTGGTATTGATTTAGGGATTACTAAATTTATCACTACCTCAAACGCTGATATTATTCAGCCCAAAAATAGCTTCAAAGCTAATCAAGTCAAGATAGCAAGGCTACAGCGCCAATTAAGCCGCAAGGTCTTATTTAGTAATAATTGGAAAAAGCAAAACCGTAAAATCCAAAAGCTTCACCATCATATCGCCAATATTCGCCATGACTACTTGCATAAGATCACCACTGACATCAGCAAAAACCACGCCATGATTGTCTGTGAGGATTTGAAGATAGCTAATATGTCGAAATCAGCAAGTGGTACGCTTGAAAACAAAGGTCGCAATGTCAGAGCCAAATCAGGATTGAATAAATCAATTCTTGATCAGGGTTGGGGTATGGCGTTGACTATGCTTGAGTATAAACAGCAGTGGCAAGGTGGATTATTGATCCAAGTAAACCCAAGATTTACTAGCCAAACCTGTTTTGAGTGCAAGCATGTTGCCAAAGAAAATAGACGCACCCAAGCAAAATTTGAGTGCGTTGAATGTGGTTATATTGCGAATGCTGATGTTAATGCAGCTCGTAATATTCTTACGGTAGGACATGCCGTTTTGTCTGTGGAGGGAGGACGCGGTAAAGGTCGCCCGATGAAACAGAAAGCTTGTGACCTTCGTGAGAAAGTCACCTAAGAGCTTTTGCTTTTAGAATCCCACACTTGAGCTTGTCGAAAGTGGCGGGAGTATGTCAAATAATTGGTGTTAGAAAAAAGCATTCACCAAGAGATATTCACCACGTAAAATGTTAGAATAGCGTATTATTTTAATAATTAGTTGTTTTGAAGAGCAGCTATCAGTTGCCACTATTCTGTCTTACTAATAAATTCGTAGTAAACTGGAATGATGTACCTGAAATGATAGTAGATATTCATTACCTAAATAGTTATTATTGAACAAACAAACTATGGCGTAAAACGCTGTCGTGCTACTCTATACAGCAGTGTATGTTCGCTTCAAAAGCAATGATAGCTTGGAAATAACAATATAAGTCAGTGAGAGTAGCCAAATGATAGGCTAGCTGAACGATTCATTAAATGTTTATCTTTAATGAGTTGGTTATCATTGATTTCAGTATATATAAATTAATGTTGTGAAACGAGTAAGATAAGAAAACTGCACGTTCACAAATAATTCTATTTTTAATAATAGGTATTGCAATGAGATTTATTATCACTATGTAGGATGATTGTCTGTATAAGCAAAATGACAGGCACACGTATTACTCTTTTATAGTGATAACTGTAGTTTATAAAGCAGTACTGAATAGAAGACGATTGAGTTTTTATAGCATTAAGTATGTATATATCTAACATACAACAGATTACACAATAATAAGCACGATTCCATTCATTTATCTATCAAATAGACGATTATTATGAATAGTATAACTAAAGAAGCAGCAAGCCTAGGACATACAGAACTGGCTGCTGACAACGCCAGCTATATAGAAGCTCTTTATGAGCAATACCTAAATGACCCTGATAGCGTCGATACCGATTGGCAAACGTATTTTGAACAATACAAATCGCCGAACGATGCACAGCACAACGCTATTAAGGAACAGTTTTTGTTGCTTGCCCGCAACCAAACTGCTAACAAACCTAGCACTTCAGCGCCTGATACAAATACAGGCAATTTAACTGATTGTGCTAATCCTAAGCAAATGGCTGTGCAGCAGCTAATTTCAGCTTATCGCCGCCGTGGTCACCGCCGCGCCAAGCTCGATCCGTTAAATTTACATCCACGTGCTGAAGTGGAAGATTTGACGCTTGCTTATCATAACCTTTCAGAAGCTGATCTTGATACGGTATTTCCTACTAACGATTTAAATATCGGTAAAGATGAAGCGCCATTGCGTGAAATCATCGAAATTATGGAACGTGTTTACTGCCGCTACATTGGTACTGAATACATGCACGTTACCACCAGTACCGAAAAACGCTGGATGGAAAAGTATCTAGAAACCAACCTAGGTTACATCAAGTTCGATAAAGAAAAACGTTTATCTATACTTGAGCGCTTAACAGCAGCTGAAGGGTTAGAAAAATACTTGGCACGTAAATATACGGGTGTGAAGCGTTTCGGACTAGAGGGCGGCGAAAGCTTTATCCCTGCTATCAATGAAATCATCCAACGTGCAGGCGGTTATGGCACTAAAGAGATGGTCATTGGTATGGCTCACCGTGGACGCCTAAACCTATTGGTCAATATCTTAGGCAAAAACCCTGCGGATTTGTTTGACGAGTTTGATGGCAAAGTACAGCCAGAAAAAGGCTCAGGTGACGTTAAGTACCATAATGGTTTTTCATCGAATGTGATGACGCCAGGCGGTGAAGCGCATTTGGCTTTGGCATTTAACCCGTCACATCTTGAGATTGTCGCGCCAGTATTGCAAGGTTCTGTACGCGCACGTCAAGTTCGCCGTAATGATGAGCCTTTAATGGAGCATACCGATGGTAACTCAGTATTGCCAATCGTCATTCATGGTGATGCGGCGTTTGCTGGTCAAGGTGTGGTTCAAGAAACGTTCCAAATGTCACAAACCCGTGCTTATAGCACTGGTGGTACAGTACATATCGTGATCAATAACCAAGTCGGTTTCACGACGAGCCGTCAAGAAGATGTGCGTTCGACTGAATACTGTACTGACGTTGCAAAAATGGTACATGCACCTATTCTACATGTGAACGGTGATGATCCTGAGTCGGTGGTATTTGCCGCACAGTTAGCATTAGATTATCGTCATGAGTTTGATAAAGACATCATTATTGACCTGTTCTGCTATCGCCGTAACGGTCACAATGAAGCCGATGAGCCATCAGCGACTCAGCCACTCATGTATGCCGTTATTAAGAAGTTACCAACGACTCGTACTATCTATGCACAGAAGCTTATTGCTGACGGCGTCTTAAGTGCTGAAGAAGAAAAACAGTATGAAGATGACTATCGTGAATCTTTAGACCGTGGTGATTACGTTGCCAACTCTCTGGTTCAAGAACCTAACGAGCAGCTATTTGTCGATTGGAAACCTTATTTAGGTCACGAATTGGTAGATGATTGGGATACCAGTGTCGACATCGAGACTCTAAAAGGTTATGGACGTCGTATGGCGGAAATGCCAGAAGGCTATAAGTTACAACGCCAAGTACAAAAAGTGGTTGAGCAGCGCTTAGCCATGCAAACAGGCGAAGAGCCGTTGAACTGGGGTGCAGCTGAAACATTGGCATACGCATCACTAGTCGATAACGATAAAGTATTGGTACGTATCACTGGTGAAGATGTTGGACGTGGTACTTTCTCACATCGTCATAGCGAAATTTACAATATGGATGATGGCAGCATGTATGTGCCATTGGCTCATATGAGTGACACTCAAGCCCGCTTTGCCACTTATAACTCATTGTTATCAGAAGAAGCGGTACTTGCATTCGAATATGGTTATGCAACGACAGTACCAAATGCCTTGATCGTTTGGGAAGCGCAGTTTGGTGACTTCGTCAACGGCGCACAGGTGGTGATTGACCAGTTTATCTCAAGTGGTGAAACCAAGTGGCAGCGCGTTTGTGGTCTAACTATGTTGTTACCCCATGGTTTTGAAGGTCAAGGCCCTGAGCATTCATCTGCACGTCTTGAACGTTTCTTACAGCTATGCGCTGAAGACAATATGCAAGTAATAACGCCAACGACACCTGCACAGATCTATCATGCGCTACGTCGTCAAGCAGTTCGCCCAATTCGTAAGCCATTGATTGTCATGTCGCCGAAGAGCTTACTACGTCATAAGCTAGCCACTTCAAATCTTGAAGAGCTGGCGAATGGTAAGTTTGAAACGGTACTGCCAGAGATGGACAACCAAAATGCAGACCAAGTCACTCGTATGGTGCTTTGTGGTGGTAAAGTTTATTACGATTTGCTTGAGCAGCGCCGCGCCTTAGGTCTAGATCATGTCGCTATTGTTCGTATTGAGCAGCTCTACCCATTACCAGAGCAGCGTTTGATGGCTGAGATTGAAAAATACAGCAACTTGGCTGAGATCGTTTGGACGCAAGAAGAGCCGCTGAACCAAGGCGCTTGGTATTATTTAGCACCGCATATGTTCCGTATCGTCGTACCACACCCAACCAAGGCGAAAGTCATGGAGCCAGTGGCGCGTCCTGCGAGTGCAGCACCTGCCACAGGGTCACCGAAACTGCATGCTCAGCAGCAGCAAGCGTTGATCGCTGGTGGTCTTGGTATCAGTGTCGATGAGTTGGCTAAGTAACAGATTATTGAAGATAAATGAATCAGGCGATAACAGTCAGTATGTTGTAATAAAATCTAGATAGTATTATCTAAGATCGCTATGCAAGATGGCACTGACTGCCTATCACGACTTAATAACAAATATGAATATCCCAATCTAAGGAGTATATCGATGGCTGATATCAAAGCCCCCGTTTTTCCAGAATCAGTTGCCGACGGTACTATCGTTGAGTGGCATGTCACTGAAGGTCAGCAAGTCAATCGTGATGACCTATTGGCTGAGATCGAAACTGATAAAGTTGTATTAGAAGTTGTAGCGCCTGATAACGGCGTTGTGACCAAAATCGTTAAGCAGGTTGATGATACCGTGTTGTCTGACGAGATCATTGGTCAATTCGAAGCTGGTGCAAGCGCCAGTGCAGATAATGCTCCTGCGGTAGATCCAGATCAACCAGCAGCGCCAGTACAAGCCAAGCAAGCAGCAGATGGTGGCGAGCCTGTCCAAGCAACAGATAAAAAAGACGAAGCGGACCATAAAGATCAAAGCCCAGCAGTTCGTAAAGCAGCGAAAGAGTCTGGCGTAGATCCTAAAGAAGTGGAAGGTAGTGGTCGCGGCGGTCGTGTGACCAAAACCGATATGGCTAACCCAACATTGAAAGCAGACAGCAGCATCAAATCTGATAGCGGCCGTCCAGTAGCTGAATCAATGGGTGAGCGTACTGAGAAACGTGTTCCAATGACACGTCTACGTAAGACAGTCGCCAATCGTCTGCTAGCAGCTTCACAAGAAACGGCGATGCTAACGACGTTTAACGAAGTGAACATGAAGCCATTAATGGACATGCGCGCTAAATATAAAGAACAGTTCGAAAAACGTCATGGCGTACGTTTAGGCTTTATGTCATTGTTCGTGAAAGCGGCAACCGAAGCACTTAAACGCTTCCCAGCAGTAAACGCTTCACTAGACGGTGATGACATTGTTTATCATGGTTTCTACGATATCGGTGTTGCTGTATCATCTGATCGTGGTTTGGTTGTTCCAGTACTACGTGATACCGATCGCATGAGCATGGCTGATGTTGAAAGCCGTATCCGTGAGCTTGGTGGCTTGGCTCAAAAAGGTAAACTTGGTCTAGATGACATGACTGGTGGTACTTTCACTATCTCAAATGGCGGTGTATTTGGCTCATTGATGTCAACACCGATTTTGAACCCACCACAAACAGCTATCCTAGGTATGCATGCGATCAACGACCGCCCAATGGCTGTTGATGGTAAAGTTGAAATTCTACCGATGATGTATCTTGCATTATCTTATGACCATCGTATGATTGATGGTAAAGAAGCGGTACAGTTCTTAGTCACTATCAAAGAATTGGTTGAAGATCCAGCCATGTTGCTCCTAGACCTGTAAGCTTTTAAGCTTGTATTGGCAACTGCTGATACAAGCTTTTTAACTTTAGTCTAAACAGTGGTGCTCGTTGTTTATTAATAAATAAGAATGTTTCTACTTTATGGTGTATTTACCGTAAAGTGAAAAAATTTGAACCAAATATGGCTTATTTATTAACGAGACAATCCTCAGTTTAAACGATATTTACAATTAGAACGATAATTAGAAATAGGAACGTACTATGAAAGACAATTATGATTTAGTCGTCATCGGCGGCGGTCCTGGTGGTTATGAAGCCGCTATCCGTGCAGGTCAGTTAGGTATGAGCGTTGCTTGTATCGAAAAGCGTGTTTATAAAGGTGAGCCAGCACTTGGCGGTACTTGCTTGAACGTTGGTTGCATCCCATCAAAAGCACTACTTGATAGCTCGCATCGTTACGAAGCGACGAAGCATGACCTTGCTGAACATGGTATTAGCACTGGTGACGTTGCTATTGATATTGAGCAAATGATTGCACGCAAAGAAGGTATCGTTAAGCAATTGACGGGCGGCGTTGCTGCACTATTGAAAGGCAATGGCGTTGACTGGCTGCAAGGCTGGGGTACGTTAGAAGACGGCAAGGGCGCTGATAAAAAAGTTAAATTTACCGCGCTTGCAGATGAAGCAGAAACGACCATCACTGCTAAAAACGTGATTCTTGCGGCAGGTTCTGTGCCGATCGATATCCCAGTTGCTAAAACTGATGGCGATCGTATCGTTGACTCTACTGGCGCCCTTGATTTCACTGCTGTACCTAAACGTTTAGGCGTGATTGGTGCTGGTGTTATCGGTCTTGAGCTGGGTTCAGTATGGCGTCGTCTAGGCGCTGAAGTGGTTGTTTATGAAGCGTTGCCAAGTTTCTTAGCAGCTGCTGACAAAGATATCGCAAAAGAAGCGGGCAAAATGCTGAAGAAGCAAGGTCTTGATATCCGTGTCGATACCAAAGTAACCAATGCTGAAGTCAAAGGCGATCAAGTTGTTGTCACGAGCGAAACCAAAGGCGAGTCATCTGAAGAAAGCTTCGACAAACTGATCGTTTGTGTCGGTCGCCGTGCTTATTCTGAAAAATTACTTGGTGATGACAGTGGCATTCAATTGACTGAACGTGGTCTTATCGACGTGAATGATCAATGTAAAACCAATCTTGATGGTGTTTATGCCATCGGTGATTTGGTTCGTGGTCCAATGCTTGCGCATAAAGCGATGGAAGAAGGCATGATGGCCGTTGAGCGCATTCATGGTGAAAAAGCTCAAGTCAATTATGACACGATCATTAACGTCATCTATACCCATCCAGAAATCGCATGGGTTGGTTTGACTGAGCAAGAAGCTGAAGCCGCTGGCTACGAAGTTAAAACAGGTTCATTCAACCTAGCAGCGAACGGCCGTGCATTGGCTCAAAGCGAAGCAGAAGGCTCTATCAAAGTCGTGGCTGATGCTAAAACAGATCGCCTATTAGGTATGCATGCTATCTCTGCTGGTGCTGGTGATATCGTCCATCAGGGTATGATTGCGATGGAATTTGTCTCTAGTATCGAAGATTTGCAGTTGATGACCTTTGCTCATCCAACCATTTCAGAAGCCGTGCATGAAGCTGCTCTGTCTGCTGATGGCCGTGCTATTCACGCCATTCAGCGTAAAAAGCGTAAGAAATAAGTCGTTATTTTGATCAGTACCAACTTATAACCTGATCGCGGTGGGGTCGTTATGGCTTCCACCACGGTCATGAGTGCGCCATATGCCTGTCTAATATGTATATACGCGCACTTGTTTTCACTTTTTATTAATTGTAAAAAATAAAGGATACAATCAATGAATTTACATGAGTATCAAGCAAAAGAGCTATTAAAAAGCTATGGTTTGCCGATTCAAGAAGGCATTATTGCCTATAACGGCGACGAAGCTGCTGCTGCTTTTGATAAAACGCCAACAGACATTGCGGTTATTAAAGCGCAAGTACATGCTGGTGGTCGCGGTAAAGCGGGTGGCGTAAAGCTGGTTAAAACTCGTGAAGAAGCCAAGCAAGTTGCTGAAGAGCTAATCGGTACCAATTTGGTTACTTTCCAAACTGACGCTGATGGCCAACCAGTTAACTTCGTATTGGTTGCAGAAGATATGTATCCAGTACAAACTGAGCTATATCTTGGTGCAGTCGTTGATCGTTCTACGCGTCGCGTAACGTTCATGGCATCAACCGAAGGCGGCGTTGATATCGAAGAAGTGGCAAATGAGACACCAGAAAAAATCTTTAAAGTAAACGTTGATCCTTTAGTTGGTTTGATGCCTTTCCAAGCACGTGATGTGGCATTCAAACTAGGTTTAGAAGGCAAGCAAATCAATCAATTCGTTAAATTAATGACGGGCGCTTATCAAGCATTCATCGATAACGATTTTGCCTTGTTAGAAATCAACCCATTAGCCGTTCGTGAAAATGGCGAAATCGTTTGTGTTGATGGCAAAATTGGTATCGATTCAAACGCATTGTATCGTCTGCCTAAAATTGCAGCACTACAAGACAAGTCACAAGAAAATGAGCGTGAGCTTAAAGCGGCTGAGTTTGACCTAAACTATGTTGCTCTAGAAGGCAATATCGGTTGTATGGTTAACGGTGCTGGTCTTGCTATGGCGACCATGGATATCATCAAATTGTACGGCGGCAAGCCTGCTAACTTCTTGGACGTTGGCGGCGGCGCAACTAAAGATCGCGTTGTTGAAGCATTCAAGATCATTCTTGAAGACAGCAGCGTTGAAGGTGTTCTAATCAACATCTTCGGTGGTATCGTACGTTGTGACATGATTGCAGAAGCGATTATCGCTGCTATCAAAGAAGTTGACGTAAAAGTACCTGTTGTTGTCCGTCTAGAGGGTAACAACGCTGAAAAAGGCGCGCAAATCTTAGAAGAGTCTGGTCTGAAATTGATTTCTGCCCAAGGCTTATCAGATGCGGCACAAAAAATTGTCGATGCTGTTAAAGCTTAATATATTTGAGGCATAGTCCTCTAAATATATGTGCTTAAGCATAGTAGTCAACGCGTAATAGCAGCTTGTTGGTATAAATTTATCATTAACATTTAATGGGTAACACATCATCAAGTGGCTATTGCAAGACCACCGAATACAAGGAATAAATAATGAGTGTATTAATCGATAAAGATACCAAAGTATTGGTACAAGGTTTTACTGGTAAAAATGGTACGTTTCACTCTGAACAAGCCATCGAATACGGTACTAAAGTCGTCGGCGGCGTAACCCCAGGTAAAGGCGGTCAAACGCATTTAGGCCTACCAGTATTCAACACGATGGCAGAAGCTATGGAAGCGACCCAAGCTGATGCTTCTGTTATCTATGTACCAGCACCATTCGTACTAGATTCTATCGTTGAAGCGGTAGATGCTGGTGTTAAATTGATTATCGTTATTACTGAAGGCGTGCCTACTTTAGACATGCTGAAAGCAAAACGTTATATCGAAGAAGCTGAAGGCGTACGCATGGTTGGTCCTAACTGCCCAGGTGTTATCACGCCAGGTCAGTGCAAAATTGGTATCATGCCAGGTCATATCCATTTGCCAGGTAAAGTGGGTATCATCTCACGCTCTGGTACATTGACTTATGAAGCCGTTGCTCAGACCACTAAGCTTGGTTTTGGTCAATCAACTTGTATCGGTATCGGTGGTGACCCTATCCCTGGTATGAACCAAATTGACGCATTGAAACTGTTCCAAGAAGATCCACAAACTGAAGCGATCATCTTAATCGGTGAGATTGGTGGTACTGCTGAAGAAGAAGCTGCTGCTTATATCAAAGACCATGTGACTAAGCCAGTTGTTGGTTATATCGCTGGTGTTACCGCTCCAGAAGGCAAGCGTATGGGTCATGCTGGCGCTATTATCTCTGGTGGTCAAGGTACTGCTGAAGAGAAATTCAAAGCGTTTGAAGATGCTGGTATCGCGTATACACGTGACCCATCTAAGCTTGGCGAAAAGCTAAAAGAAGTTACTGGTTGGTAAGATAGGCATAAGTCTACAGTTTAACTACCAAAATTGCATTGCAAAGAAACAAAGACACCCCTACAATGGGGTGTCTTTTTTGTCTCGAAAATAAATTTATGAAAAACAAGATACTAGTTACGGGTGGTGCGGGCTATATTGGTACACACACCTGTATCGCACTGCATGAAGCTGGCTACGACATGGTCGTATACGATAACTTATCTAATAGTAGCCGTGAAGCAATCAATCGTGTCTCTACTCTCATTGGTCAGCCTATTGAGTTTATCGAAGGCGATATTCGCGATGCTGAGTCACTTAGACAAGTATTTTCATCTCATCATTTCTTCGGCGTCATTCACTTCGCTGGACTAAAAGCCGTTGGTGAATCCGTCGCCAAGCCCTTGTTATATTATAATAATAACGTCAGTGGCAGCATTACTTTACTGGAAGTCATGGCAGAATATGACGTCAAAAATCTGGTCTTTTCTTCGTCTGCCACGGTTTACGGCGATCCTGAAACCCTGCCTATCGATGAAACATCAAAGCGCTCTTGTACCAATCCTTATGGACAAAGCAAACTGACCGTCGAGCATATCTTAGAAGACTTAGCGGTATCAGATGCTAGCTGGAATCTAATCCCTCTTAGATATTTCAATCCAGTAGGGGCGCATCCATCAGGGCAGATCGGTGAAGACCCGAATGACATTCCAAATAATCTCATGCCTTATATCTCGCAAGTGGCAGTCGGTAAGCTTGAAAAGCTCAGCATCTTTGGTAATGACTATCCTACCGTCGATGGTACGGGTGTCCGTGACTTTATCCATGTCACTGATCTGGCGCAAGGTCATGTGGCCGCGCTAAATTATTTACAGCAACAAGCTGGCTCGAAAATCACTTCAGATCAAAAAAGCTCCGTAGGCTTTCTACCTATTAATCTAGGAACGGGTAAAGGCACCTCGGTCTTAGATCTGGTGGCAGCGTTTACCAAAGTTTCTAAACAGCCTATTCCTTATCAATTCGCTGCCCGCCGTGCAGGGGATATTGCCAGTTGCTATGCCAGTGCGGACAAAGCCAAAGATTTATTAGGCTGGGAAGCCAAGCTGTCTATCACTGAGATGTGTCAAGATACCTGGCGTTGGCAGAGCATGAATCCGAATGGTTATGAATAAATAAACTTATTACCTCTATCAATTTCGTTACTTATAAAGGAAAACTACATGAGTATTATCGTTCAAGCTGGGCATAAAACTTCTAAATCCAAGCAGTTGATGGAAAAACTATATGAGAGAGGCTTGAGTAGACCTAACGATAGCTACACTCATAAAATGACGCCTGAGCAAGTTTCAGAGAATCTTTATAAGGTGCTTGTACGAGAAGATATGTCATCTGCCAATGAAAAGATGGCTGATAATGTCATGATTGATTTTCTTTTGGCTAATTTGGACTCTGAAAACTGGGGCTGGGAGTCTGATAAGAATTTAGCTAGTTTAGAATATTGGGGGCAGATTGAGCCTGATGTTAGATTTATTCTTGTATTTGACCATCCTAAGAGGTTGTTTGATAATATTGAAACTGAAAAGCTAACTACTGAAAGTATCAATAAAATAGTTGACGAGTGGGTATCTTATCACCAAGGTGTATTAGAAATATTAGAAGCAGACAATAGTAGATCTATTTTAGTTGAGGGTCAGAGTGCCTTACAGGGTATACCTAACGTAAATACTCAGTTAGTAAGAATTGGTAGTAATATCAAATTAAAGAGTGGTTGGCAAACTGTTAACACTCAACCGATAGACTTAGATATTAAAAAAGCACAAGACTCAAATTTTGTGTCAGAACTGATTATAGACGAAATACTAAAAAACTATCCAGAAGCAATTAATATTTTCAATAACTTATTAAGTAAAGCAGACTTAAAGAGTAGTAGCCCTATTTATAAAACACAACGCCCAAAGCTTGTGGATTTAGTCGAGTCGTTAGGCTGTTTACAGTCAGATACTCAATCTATTTTAGATCAGTATGAGTTGAAACTAAACGTACTAGAACAAGAAAAATCTGATTTAGTTTTATTATCTGATAACCTCAAAGTGGTTTCTGATGAAAAAATTAAAGACCTAAAAATGAAAGTAGCTTCTACAGAAGATAGTTTAAAAGAATCGCAAGATAAAGTAGTCTCGATAGAGAGTCGCTTACAAACTGCAAAAAATAATATTCAGTCTTTGGAAGCTGAACTAAAGAAAAAGACATCAATAAATAGTCAAGTCAACTCTTCAGCTAATATTGCTGATATCGAAAAAGAAAATGAACTCCTTATTGTTCAGATACATCAGCTCCAAGAAGAGTTAGAAAGATATTATATTGAAAATAAAAAGTTGAAAAGTAGTGAAGTTAGCAAAAGTGAGCAAACGATAACAGATTTAGAGCAACAGCCAACTCACTATGGAGCAGCAGAAAGAATCAAGCAAGACTTACCTTACAGATTAGGTGAAAAAATTTTAAAGGCAAAACAGCCAAAACACATAGTTAGTTTGCCTTTTGTTTTAGCCAAAGAGTATAGTGATTTTCAAAAAAATGAATTAAGTGTTGAAAAGCTACCACCTATTGAGCTATACAAAGATGCGTATGAAGCAGATAAGGTGAAGGAACACTTATCTTACAAAGTAGGTAAAGTTTTGGTGGATAGTACGAAATCACCTAAAAAGATGGTAACTCTGCCAAAAAACCTTAGTAAGGAAGTAGTTGGGTTTTATAAGAATAAGAAAAAGACTTAACAGTCGTCACTTTTAGAGCCTTTCCTAAAAACTGAGTACTATGTTAAATAATCGCTTTGCAAGTTTTCATAATTACCATAGGAATCAAGCCGCTATCATAGTGGCTAATGGTCCTTCTTTGAATAAAACAGATTTAAATCTTATTCGAAGCTATCCAATCATTGGTTTGAATAAGATTTTCTTAGGGTTCAATGATCTTGGGTTTTATCCTCGTTACTATGCTGCAGTGAATGATCTTGTGATAGAGCAGTCTGAAGCTGAAATAAAGCGATTGAATTGTGTTAAGTTTATTAGTAAACGTAATTCAAAAGTTATACCTGAAGATGCTCTTACATACCATATTAACACTTGCTTTCCTCCAGCAAAGTTCTGTAAAGATATTCAAGATGGAGTCAATGAAGGCGGTACAGTTACCTACGTTGCTCTACAAATTGCTTATTATCTAGGCTTTAAGACCGTAATTATCGTCGGAATGGATCATAACTTCGCTTTTACTGGTAATCCTAATGAAACTCATACGATAAAAGAGGCAGATCCAAATCACTTTAGCAGTGCTTATTTTGGCTATGGACAAAAATGGGATAATCCTGATTTAGAGAAGTCTGAAAAATCATATGCTCTGGCACGAAGGGTTTATGAGGCAGATGGGCGTAGTATATTAGACGCCACTATCGGAGGTAAATGTACCATTTTTGAAAAGGTGGATTATGATGAATATTTCAAAAAGAACTTTAGTTAGAGAGATACAAGTAACTTCCATACTGCAACCATCGTCTGATAGGTTGCAAGTTTGTTCTAATGAAGTGAGTGAACTAGCAGAAGGGCCATTATGGAAGCATTCAAGCCAGAGCCTTTATTGGTTAGATATAATTAATAAGAAACTATTCGAAAGAAGCTTTGTCACAAATGAAATTAGCTCTTGGGAGTTACCGTATACTACCACCTCCATGGCAAGTGATTCATCCAATCCGAATGTATTATGGCTTATATCAGAGGAAGCTTTGCTTTATTTTGACATTACTTCAGGTGAGTGTCGGGATGTTCTTTCTATAGCATTACCGAAAGGTTATAGAACTAATGATGGTAGTGTAGGACCTGATGGGAAGTACTGGTTTGGTACAATGATGAACCAACCACAGCCTAATAAGGGAAATATCTTTAGTATTGATAAGGATAGAGTTATAAAGCTAGAGCTTGAGGGTATAGCCATTCCCAATACTTTTAACTGGCTGAATGATGGCCGCTTGCTTTTAAGTGACTCACTCATTCAAAAAAGCTATTTTTACAAGAGTAACTCTAGTTTGGATAGGGGAGATGCTTTCTTGGACTTGTCTGATACCTTAGGAACTCCTGATGGTGGTGCTGTAGATGAAAAAGGGAATATCTGGATTGCCTTATGGGGATTGGGTAAAGTTGTTTGCTACTCACCAGAAGGTAAAGAGATTCAGGAAATAAGTCTACCAGTGCCTCAGCCTTCAAGCTGTTGTTTTGGTGGGATAGAAAACGATATATTATTTATTACCACTGCAAGAGAGGGGCTTACTTCAGCAGAGATACAGAAGTATCCGCATTCTGGTAAAGTTTTCTGTATTAAGCTGTCAGTGAGAGGAGAACCTATGAATGATTTTAGCTTGGAGTTAGTATGTTAGCGAGTATAGTAATTCGTACTTATAATGAAGAAAAATATCTTGATCAATTATTGACATTATTGTTCTCACAAAAATGTGAGCTCGTAGATATGGAAGTGGTTATCGTTGATTCTGGATCTACTGATTCTACTTTAGACATAGCAAACAAATACCCCTGCCGTATTACTCATATCAAAAAATCTGAGTTTACTTTTGGCAAGTCTTTGAATATAGGCTGCGAATTTGCTAAAGGGGACTTTTTAGTGTTTATTAGTGGTCACTGTTTACCGGTTAACAATAGCTGGTTAGATGAGCTTGTAAAACCACTTATCGAGAGTAAAGCAAGCTATAGTTATGGTAGGCAAGAAGGGAGAGATACGACTAAGTTTTCTGAATATCAGCATTTCGAAAAATACTTTCCAACTTACGATAAAATCCCACAGAAAGGCTATTTCTGTAATAATGCTAACTCTGCAATAACCAGAAAAGCTTGGCAGTTATTTAAGTTTGATGAGCAGCTTACTGGGCTTGAAGACATGTACCTAGCAAAACAACTTAAAGAAATAGGCAATGATATTGCTTATGCTTCCCGTGCTTCTGTCTATCATATTCATGATGAGAGTTGGCAACAGGTGCGTACTAGATATGAAAGGGAAGCTTATGCTTTGCATCATATTATGCCTGAAATTCATTTTACTGCTAGTGACTTCTTTCGATTCTTTACATCAAGTGTGTTTTCTGACTCTGCCGTTGCAATTAGAGAAAAAAAGCTTCTAAGAAAGTTTCCTGAGATAGTAATGTTTCGTTTAATGCACTATTGGGGAACCTATAAAGGCAATCATGAAACACGTAAGCTATCAACCGAAATGAAGTATCACTATTTTTATCCTAAAGATATAGAGAGAAAGTTCTATGAGCAAAAAGATAGTTGCCCTACTGCCCATGAAGGCAAATAGTACGAGAGTGAAAGGTAAAAATTTTCGAGACTTTTGTGGTAAGCCTTTATTTCGATGGATATTAGATAGTTTGCTTGCAGTCGACGAAATTGACTTGATCGTTATCAATACTGATGCAAAAGATATTTTGGCGGAAAATGGATTGACAGATACTGACCGTGTCATGATTCGTGAGCGTAAGCCAGAAATATGTGGTGATGATGTATCTATGAATTTAGTGTTAGCTGACGATGTCGCTAATGTTGAAGCGGATATCTATCTTATGACGCACACTACTAATCCTATTTTAAGCTCAGAAACGATAAGAGAAGCAATTGCTAAGTATTCTCAAAGTCAAGATAAAGGTACGGCTGATTCATTGTTTACGGTAAATAAAATTCAAACTCGTTTTTATCGTGAAGACTGCTCTCCTATTAATCATGATCCTGATAATCTTATACCTACTCAGAATCTAGAGCCGTGGTATGAAGAGAACTCTAACTTATATCTATTTGATAAAAAAAGCTTTAGTGAGACACAAGCTAGGATTGGTAAAAAGCCAATGATGATGGTGACACCTGCTATTGAATCCTCTGATATCGATACTCCCGACGACTGGGATAAGGCCGTCATCACAGTACAGTATTTAATCCAACAAGGTCTAATCAAAGCTCAATAGGAAAATCTTATGAAAAAAGTATTAGTCACATGTCCTCCTATGTTAGGTTTGTTTGACGAGTTTGTCGAACCAGCAAAGCAATTAGGGTTGGAATTAGTGGCAGCAAAAACAACACAAGTATTATCAGAAAAAGAATTAATGCAGTCGTTACCAGCTTACGATGGCTGGATTATTGGAGATGACCCAGCAACTTACCAAGTATTCAGTGCGGGTAAAGCTGGCAGGCTGACTGCTGCTGTCAAATGGGGTATAGGGGTGGATAATGTTGACTTTTCTGCTTGTGATATATTAGGTATTCCTATTATCAATACTCCTAATGTATTTGGCGCTGAAGTGGCAGATCTAGCTGTCGGCTTAATGCTAGGTTTGGCACGACATACCTTTTATATAGATCGTGAAATCCGTCAAAACTTTAACTGGCCTAAGCCAGCAGGTATGAGTGTCAGTGGGAAAAAAGTAGGTATTGTTGGCTTTGGTGATATTGGTTATAACACGGCCAAAAGACTTATGGGCTTTGATGTATCTATCACTGCTTATGATCCAGGTATCGAAGGCAACCGCGACCTAAGTTATGTCACACGTAAGCCTTGGCCTGAGGGTTTGGGTGAGTTGGATTTTTTAATCTTTACTTGCGCCTTAAATAAACATAACTACCATATGCTGAATGAAGATACTCTTGCGTTAATGAAGCCTGGTAGTCGAATTGTTAACGTAGCCCGTGGCCCGTTAATTGATGAGTCTGCTTTAGTTGCTGCCTTACAAAGTGGGCATATAGCTGCAGCAGCTCTGGATGTGTTTGAGGTAGAGCCATTACCAGAAACATCGCCATTACGAGCTATGCCACAGTGTATCTTTGGCTCGCATAATGGGTCTAATACGGTAGAAGGTGTCAGAAGAGCCAGTTATAAAGCGCTAGAAGAGCTATCTGGGTTTTTTAAAGAGTTAGATGCAAATGGATAAGCAACGTTACGCTGTTATTACGGGTGCAAATGGTGGAATTGGTCGAGCTTTGTGCTCGGCCTTCAACGATGAGGGATACCAGGTTATCGCTCTTGATAGACAAGAGACACCGCACTCAGACTTAGTTTATAAAAAATATATAGTTCTGAACTTGTTTGATTATATACAGAATGAAAAGTATGCAGCTGATAAGAATCTAGAAATAACAGCAGTGCTATCGCAGAATCAACTGCATTGCTTGGTAAATAATGCGGCTATACAAGTATTAGGTGGTGTAACCTCACTCACTAGAGCTGACTGGAATACAACACTGGCTGTAAACTTGCAAGCTCCGTTCTTTTTAACACAAGCATTATTACCACAATTAGAAAACACTAAAGGCTCGGTAGTTAATATCAGTAGTATCCATGCCAAGCTTAGCAAACCAAATTTCGTTGCTTATGCAACTAGTAAGGCTGCCTTGTCGGGTATGACTAAAGCCATGGCTCTTGATTTAGGCGAACGTGTACGAGTGAATGCTATTGAACCTGCAGCCATTGCGACTGATATGTTAAAAGCAGGGTTTTCAGGTAAGCCTGAACAGTATCAGCAGCTTAAGGATTATCATCCATCCAAAACTATTGGTGAGCCAAACGAAGTTGCACGATTGGCAGTATTTTTAGCTAGTGAGCAGTCACATTTTATTCATGGCAGTTGTATTGATATCAGTGGTGGTATTAGTAGTTGCTTGCATGATCCAGATTGAGAGTTATTCTATGAAATCGCTAAGTGTTAAAACTTTATTGTCCACAGATTATAAGTTAGTAAGATCGTTATTCTCTGACTTCAACTTTAAAGACTCAGATTTTACTAACCTGCACCTTTTTAACTTTTATATTGTAATGAGACGCCATAATGATAATGAATCAATTTCTAAGCTGCTTAAAAATGCAGAGAGGCATTCTACGACAATTCGGTTAGAAAGAAAATTCTCTGACTGGAAGTATTTAGCTTCTTATGGATTTCTTTTCTCAAATAATACAAAAAAATTTATTGAGAAGATAAACTCAGAAGCTATACTGTCCGATGAAGATATAAATGAACTTGAGATTAAATTTCTTAACGAAAACATAGAGCTCTATAAGTTCATAAGTAAGTGTTTAGATTTATACAAAAAAAGATACAATTCAGAATATAAATACATTAATAAAGATCCTATAGATTTTTTTCCTTATAAATACTTGTCTGATTTTTCCAGCAAACCTCCTTCATCTAGCATAAAAAAATGCATTAAGTTATCTTTCGTATACTGTATTAAGAATAGGTCTCGAAGAGCAATGCTATCAATACAATCACTGATTAATTCTTATAATCAGTATTCTAAGGTTAATTTGAATATTGAAATTGAAATTGTTATTGTTGAAGACTTTGGTATTGATTTAATAAATGACTTTAATGTATCTGAGTTTTCGGGTGAAATCTATCATTATGTAATAAATACAGGTCTTAGTTGGACAAGGTCTGGAACATTGAATTATGGCATTAAAAGATCTAGTGGAGATATAGTTGCTTTTTGCGATGTTGATTTTTTATTCCATGACCAATTCTTTTTTGAAGCTGAAGAGTGTATTCTTAACTTTGAATTTGAGAAAAATATACTTGTAGTTAACTGTATTGAATCATCTAATCATTTTAAGGGAGCACAGGTTTATACTAAAGGTAGTCCATATGGATATATGTGGATGGTAGACTCTAAGCTGACAAAGCAAGCAGGAGGATTTTCAGAAGAATATATAGGTCATGGATTTGAGGATCGTGATTTTCAATATAAAATGACTAGTCTTTATGGGTTAAAAATTATTGATTCAATAAGTCAGCGTCCAGGTATGTTTGTTATACATTTCTCACATAATACTAGAACAGGAGATGACAATCGAGATGTAAATAAGAGTTTATTAGAAGATAGGCTTTTAAATTCCAACTTTAAAATACAAAAGAAATGGGGTGAGTTTCCTTTGCTTTACAAAAGCAACTACAATAAAGGCTTAACTATCTCAGATAAAATGGTCACAGACACATATGATGTTGTTTTTCTAGCACATAATTCCTATCATGCTTGGACGTATCAAATATTGTTACCTGAATTAAAAAAGAAAGGACTTAGGACTATATTGTTATCACCATTACCAGATTATCAAGATGAAGGTGTGGAAAAATTCTGCTTAGATAATAGTATTCCTTTTATGAGGGTTGTACAGTTTCTAGAATTGGAAATTAATAGTTTAGCCCTTATAGTATTCAATGATTGGGATTCAAAAGTTTCTAATCCATTAGTAAAAAGATTCAATGCACTAGGTAAGAAAACTATAGGCCTAATAGAAGGTATAAATGACTATAATGATATCGATACGGGTCGTAATCGCTATGCATATCGTACAGTATCTTATGTTTTAATTCCTGGGGATTTTGATAGGCGACATTATTTTTCTGACCTCGAAGATAGGGCGTATGTAGTTGGGATACCTAGGCTAAGTAAAATAATACCAGATAAGATTGGTGTAAAATCAAATTCGAGAGTTCTCATAAATGCTAACTTTACTTATGGTGTCTTAGAGGAGTATAGGTATAGTTGGATAGAAGATTGTGTAAACGCTTGTGTAAACAATGGATTAGATTATATTATCTCGCTGCATAATGCAGATCAAGGAGATTACTCAAAATTTAATGTTTCTGAAAGTTCTTTTTATGATGAACTTAAGCAATCTACCCTATTAATTAGTCGGTTTTCATCATGTATTATTGAGTCGCTTGTAGTTGGTGTACCAGTCATATATTATAATAATGGGTTTGAAAGTGTTTATAAGTTTCAAGAACCCAATGGTGCATACTTCTATGCTAAAAGCTATGATTGTTTGAATAGAGAAGTTAGAAAAATAGCTGAAACAAAGGTAGACTCAAATGCTGTCTCAAATTTTTTAAATGATCATGCACTCTTTGAAGCGGATTCGAGTGGGAAAATCGTTTGTGCATTAATTAATATTCTAAATAAGGAAAGTTTATAGTGAGAATTTTATTTTGGTCATGGCCACGTATTGAAGCACCTAGTATTAACTTTAAAGGTTCTTCTAATGCATTTGGGAATCAGTATTTTTATTTTGAAGATTTTGTTGATAGATTAAAAACTAATAGTGGTAACCTTATACATTGGGATGCCACAAACAAAATATTTGATCACGATGGGGAAACCTCATGCTACTTCCAACCATCTAAAATGAGTAAAGATGATTGGGAAACTTTCATAGAAATTGTAAATAATAATTTTGATGTAGTTCTTATTAGCCAGGCTAACTCGTTACGCCCTGATGCAGATCATGGTGGACTAGCAAACTTTATTGAAAAAGTTGATGTCGATGTTTATTTGTTTGGGTTGGGTCTACAAGAAGATTTTAATGCTAGTTTAGATAGTGTTCTACCAGGAACTAAAAAATTTTTAGAAATAGCTAATACTAAAGCTAAACTGTTCGCCGTAAGAGGACAAAGAACCGCTGATTGGCTAAGTAAGGCAGGCATACATAACTTTCATGTAACTGGATGTCCAAGTATGTATGTTTATCCGCATAAAATTTTGAGTGCTATCCGGTCCTTCCGTGATATTCCAGAAAAGATTTCTAGAAATGCCCCTTTAAAGTTTTTATCTGCAGGGCATTTTGAAAGACCTATATTAGCTAAGCCCGAGCTTAAGTGGAGAGCTGAAGGTTTATGTAATCTGTTTAAAGGCGAAAAAGCAGATTATGTTTTTCAGAGTGAGTTTAGAGGGTATTATCATCTAAAGAATACGGTCATCTACGATCCAGTTAGTAACGAAGTTGATGACATAGCTATTCGTAACTATTTTTTCGATTATTATGGTATTACTGCTAATTTCGATAAATTCCTATTTTTTACAGACGCAAATATGTGGAGATTTGCTGCATCTTCTTATGATGTTTACATTGGTGACAGACTTCATGGTGGCTTAGTTAGCCTACAGGCTGGAGTCCCTTCTGTTCTGTTATATAATGATGTGAGAGTTAAAGAGATAGCCGATTTCTTTATGTTACCCAATTTTGATATGAAAGAAATTGGATCCTACTCTGCTAGAACATTACTTTTAAAATCTTTAGAAAGTTATGATGTAGATCTTGCTGTTTCTAAATACATTAATCTTTATAGGGATTTTAAAAACTTGATTGAATCAAAAGGCCTTGCTTTTCAACCACATTATAAAGATTTTGAAATAAAGGAGTCAGTTTGATACTAAAGTTAGGGGCTATCCTAGATAAGTAAAACTATTTAGGATAGCACTATGAGAAAGAGTAAACTAAGTTGGTATAAACAAAACAGACTAATCGAGTTATTTGTTGCAGATTCTACAGCAAGAATAGCAGCAAGAATAGCCAGTGTTAATAAACCCACAGCCAGTTATTACTTTCATAAGCTACGAATGCTGATTTACGAAAATAGCCAAGACCCTGGTTTATTCGAAGGCGAAATCAAAGTATAGTCAGTTCACTATAAAAGAAATACAGCCCATATCATGAAACAGTTTAGGCAGATTATTCTCCATCCAGCCTTGGCGTAGAAACTTTGCTTGTGCCCACTTCTTTTCAATGGGATTTAGATCAGGGCTGTAGGGTGGCAGCCATAGAATACGATAGCCATTTCTGTTTAGTAGTTTTTGAATGCGTTTATTTTTATGAAAGCGTGCATTATCCATGACAATCATGCATTTAGTCTTGAGACTTGGAATTAGCGTGTATTTGCACCACTCATAGAATATGCTGCTGTTGATATTCTGCTCAAAGTAATCAAGTGCAAACAGCATCTTTTCATACAGAGCACCAATGACATTAGTACGCTTTTTTGCTTGCCAGTTGTAGCTGTCAATACAGGGTTTGCCTATCGGTGCATAGCCATAAGGACGAATGGTTTCAGCCTCGAAACCACTTTCATCCATATACACTATGGGATAACCTTGCTGTGTAAAGCTATCAAGCTTACTCTGATATATCGATCTTTTTATCGGACAGGCTTTTGGATGCTCTAAGGTCTTTTTTTTGGCTAATACCTATACGTTTTAAAGCAGTGTGCATGCCGGTCTTACTACAGTCAAAGCGCCTAGCTCGCTCGTACAGATAGTCGTCTGGATATTGTTCAACGTCTTTTAAGAGTGCTTCATTAGGTATTTTAGTTGATGATTTATCTCGAGTTTGTTTGATACTTGGGTTTTTCAGCCAGCGCTGTAATGCAGTTTTGCTAACATTATAGAAAGTACAAGCCTCACGGATACTCATATCTTTGTTTTTGACACTTTTAATCACTTGTGCTCGAAAATCTGCTGAATAGGTCATGTGTTCTTCTGGCATTTCATCTGTTTTAAAACGATTGTATCTTATTTATAAAGAATTGACTATAGATGAATCATATTAAGTCATTGTGTATTTCATTAATTAAGACTGTTATAAATATTGTATCGGTTTTATTTGGATTAGATTATAGTTATATAGGATAGTCCCTAATATTGACATGAAGAGTCGAACTTCAGGTAAATTAGTTGTCTGGTTATCATCTTAATTTAACAATCCAACCCCAAAAAGGTTGATAGATTTTTCGTGCATATTTATTATCTTCTATTAAGTTGGGTATTGCAGAAAAAGCTAGTGTTTGAGATTCCGTAATAATAAAGTGATCTATATTTAAGGCCAATAACTCACGATGCATCCATGTATTCTCACTTACTATACAAGTAGCGCCTGCTTGTATGGCTAACCACATCACCCCTGATGTTTTGTTCTTATAAGAGGTGCTATCGTAGTTTAATACAACCAAATTGCATTGATCATAAAGTGTAAGCATATCCTCTGTACTTAAAAACTTAGCAATAGTTTTAGTAGTAGGGTTTATTTCATTTATTTCTGAGACAATATCTTTTTGTTTTTTATTGAGGTCTTTTTTACTTAAATGGATAGTTATAATATTATCTTGATACCATTTATTTTTTAATTTTGATAGTATGTCAGGTAATTCATAAAAACCTTTCTCTTTTTTAATCTCTCCAGAGTAAAGTAGTATATTGTTTTTTGAACCATCATTGTCTTGTCTTTGTCTAATTCCGTCAGCCTGCCAATCTCCTAAGAAGAAAGGATGAAGATCTATATGAGTCCTATCTGACATAAGCTCCTGAAATGCTAAAAGATATTCTTGGTTGCTAGTGTATAGCTTTACATTTTCGCAACTCTTTAGTCTTTTCAATGCAACTTTATAATTCAATGCAAGCTTCGGGTTTTCATACTCTAAAGCTTCATTGATACCGCACCAGTACATCAAAAATACATTACATATAAAGCGTTCATTAAGGGAGCCTTTGATAGCTAGCCCCAAAGCCATTAAATGCTCCCAAGACATTGTATGAAAAATTAACTGTACTTTTCCCTCTGGGTAGAGATCCACTAAAGCCTTGAAAGCAAGCTTATATTCTTGAGATAGTTGCAATATATAGTCATTTACTTGAGTAGATGTTGATGAGTCAATACTCAGCCCAAATATATCAGTATCAAAAACTCTTACGAAAGAAATTTTTTTATTGTTAAGCTTGTTTTCCCATTCTTTTGACAGTGCTTGATGAGTTATTATTGTTATATTGGCTTCTTGAGTTTTACTATACTTGCATAATAAGTCTAGAAAACCTGTATTATGAGCGCCTTTAAACCCTGCCCCAATATCTATAAATGCAATTTGTTTCATGATATAACTATCCGTTTTTGATCCATGATTTACTTTTAAAAGCCTATTATAGTACAGGTCATCGGTATACAGAGTGATATTAGATCAAACCCCATATATACTAAATGGAGTATAGTAGACCTCTTGCAAAAGTAGTTTCAAGACTCAAAGACTATAACTGAACCCTAAAT
>NZ_JABASR010000011.1 GCF_016107525.1 Psychrobacter aquimaris
TAGTGGTGGGTGATGACGGATTCGAACCGCCGACATTCTGCGTGTAAGGCAGACGCTCTACCAACTGAGCTAATCACCCTTCGAACAATTGCTATGCAATTTATTCAACATCAACTGAGCTCTAAGTTTGTCACTAAGCTCTGCTGCTGTGGGTGTGTATTATATAGATTTACACATGGCTGTCAAACAGTTTTTTAACTATTTTGAAAAATAATTTAAAATACCGTCTGAAAGTTATTATTGATAGTAGTCTGAGGCACGTGTTTACTAACGTTGCTGCCTAAAAACTTATTATGGTTAGTCATTGTTTGATGGTCAAAAACTACTATACTATTGAGGATGTTTTACGACTCATGCTTTATTTTATATTGATTGTTGGAGGCGGGCATAGAAAATTCCACTATTGAACAAACTTTTACGACCTGGTCTTGGGGAGACTTTGCAGGCTTGGGTCTGGTATTGCATATTGTTCTCATGATAGTAATGACGCTACGTGTTGTATCGGTGCAGCGCAATATCGGTGTGTCCATTGCTTGGATTGCTGTGCTCTATACCTTACCTATTTTTGGTTTGATCGCTTATATATTATTGGGTGAGCCGATGATAGGACGGCGCTATCGTCAACGGGTGGATCAAGCAAGCCTATTGATGGATGATATGGCACGGCGTGAGCATTTGGTTTTTGATCAGGGACAAGAGCTGCTACCAGTCAACTATCGCGGTGTCAGTCAAATAGGCACGCGCTGGACAGGGCTAGGCGTATTCCCTAATCATAAGATGCAGTTATTGACCGATCCTCATACTATCTTTCAGAATTTAATCGAAGATATCAATGCCGCTCAGAGTATTATCCTGATGGAGTTTTATATTGTTTATCCTAAAGGACAAGTACTAGAGGTGATAGAGGCGTTGTCAGCGGCAGCGCAGCGTGGCGTTGAGTGTCATATATTGGCCGATAGCGTGGGTAGCTTTAGTTTTTTTAATAGTAGCGCGCACCGTACATTGGAAAAAGCAGGTGTTTTTGTCCATCAGTCACTACCAGTGGGTTTGTTTAAAACGTTATTTAAGCGCTCTGACTTGCGCAATCATCGTAAGATTGTGGTTATTGATGAGCACATTGGTTATATCGGTAGCTTTAACTTGGTCGATCCGAGGTTTTTTAAACAAAATAAAAACGTTGGACAGTGGATCGATGTGGCCATACGCACGACCAGTCAACACTCTATTAGTATTACGACAGCCATGGCGATCGTGGTGGCCACAGACATTGGTGCGGAAAACAATGACAATCTAGACGCGCTCAATCAACGAGTAAATGGCTATACTCGTAAACTATATGTGATGAATCCAACCATTAATGATTTAAACAGTCGGGTAAAGGTATTGGCTGGTGAGATCGACTATTATGAGCAGCCAAATATTGGCTCGACATCGATTGTGATACCGAAAATGCCGATGGTAGAAGGGGTGCTGGCGCAGCTAATACCTTCCGCACCACAAGTGACTGCCCATGTGATTTACAATACATTGGTGACGGTTATTCATCGCGCCAATAAACGTATTCGCATTACTACGCCGTATTTTGTACCTGACGAAGCGCTCTCGGGAGCGCTAACGATAGCGGCCAAACGTGGGGTTGAGGTGACACTTATTGTTCCTGAAAAGGTGGATTCGTTTCTTGTACAGCATGCGTCACAAGCCTATTATCAAGAGTTACTCGAGGCAGGTGTGACGATTGCTTTGTTTAAGGGTGGTCTGTTGCATACCAAAACAGTGGTTATCGATGATGATTATTGTTTATTTGGCACTGTGAACATCGATATGCGTAGTTTTTATCTAAACATGGAAGTGAGCTTGGCCATTTATACACCAGAGATGGTCGCTCAAGTGGCTGATTGTCAAGAAGTCTACTTACAAAGCTGCCGTTTTCTGAGTTTAGAGCAGTGGCAACAGCGCCATGGTGCAGAGCGTTTATTTGATAATGTGGTGCGCTTATTTAGTCCTTTATTGTAGCGTTTTCAATTTTAGGGTAAGGTAAACGACCGATGTTGGCTTAGTGCTATGATGACCTTATTTTTATTACTATTAATTTATCCCGATAAAGGATGCGCTTGTCTATGTCTGCATCACCTCTAACGCCCTTTGATTATATTGCAGCAGGCTATTGGCAAGATTTTCTAGCTGATCGTCCTATCGCTGGTGGTATTGCTTACGAAAGCGAGCTTCGTGATTGTATATTAGATGAGTCATTGGTCAGTCTACAGCGAATCGATACGCTACTGTCGCACATACGCCGTGAGATGGTTAAAACTGGTCGATGGCATGAAGAAACATTATTGATCGATGAACGCTATCGTAATTTTATGGTGTTTTTGGCATTTTATGCAGGGCGAGTATTGGCACAGCAATGGCAAAATACGCCGCATTGGTATGGACAATTTGAGCTACATAAGCGCTATCCTGAATTGGCTCTCAAAACCGATGATTTTTATCAACATATGGCGGTTATCTATTGTCAGTCGGCTGATATTAATAGCGTTACGTCATTGTTTTTTGCCCTAGAGCCGATAGGATTACGGTTATTTGGTCATATTGATCGGCCATTTGCAGCCGTACAAGGCGGTCAAGTGGCTAGCGGTTTATATCAAGCGGTTAGTGCAAGGCTGCCAAAGCTGAATGATGACCAAGTGGTTAAGTCAGGCACGTCAGTTTCAGTTACTCAAAGCAGCACACAAAATACAAATACAAGTGCTCATGTAGAGCGTATTAAAACGGTTGATAGTCAGAAACCATTGGAAAAAGAAGCGTTATATCATACGCCAAATGATACGCCAGCTGCTATATCAGAACCTAAAGTACTCGCTCAGCCAGAGAGCCAAACTAAGCCTGTGCTATCTAAAACAGAAACAGTGCGACCTCATACGGCCTCAGAAAATACAGTATTGGAGCAGCCACTACCATCGTTAGTGTCTGCTTCTCAAGAACCGCCAACGCCCGCGATTTTTACGCAACTGCTCGTAGAGCTGGAAAACATAGAGGTCATTCAAACGGCTGGAAATATTGAGTATCAGCAAGCCCATAAAGTGCTGGAGCAGTTTGAGCAACACATTTCCAAGCAAAGTAAGCCACGCGCACAAATAAACTTTTCAGAGAGTCATTTGGCGGCAAAACAGCAAGCGTTATTAAAATTACAGGAAGCAGCGCATGCGGGTAATAGCGCTGCCATGCTACATTTGGCAATGTATGAGTTACTTGGTGAAGGGTTAGCCGTTGATAAGCGTGCTGCTACAGAGTCAGGTGCTGAATGGGTTAAGCAGGCCGCCAGCAAAAACGACAGCCGTGCGCAGCGCCTACTAAGCAAGATGTATTACCAAGGCGTCGGCGTGGCGCAAGATATAGACACTGGCAAATATTGGCTAGAGCAAGCAGCGGAAAATGGACACACGGAAGCGGCGAGCGTAGTAGGGCAATGGCAACAAGCGCAAGCGTTGATAACGACACAAAAACAAGAGCAACATAGTATGAAGCGCTACCAGCTGCTATTCGCAGCCATACTCGTGGTGGCAATACTGATCCTGATTATTGTCTAAAATATTTTATGGCAACACGCTGTAAAGCATATTGTTAAGCGCTAAATTCAGGTAGAATTGGCGCAATTTTTACCGTCACTTTGTTATAGTCGATTTAATTTAAAGAGGTAAAAGGCAACCGAGTGCAGATGTATAGGTCATACTGCAAGCGAGATTAACGCCATCACTCTTTCATGGTGGATTGACTATATTATTTGAGCCATTACTAATCTGGGCGACTTTATGCCATCTTCTCCTATATCCTCTGATTGTGCTTTAGAAGCGACTGACCCAGAATCGTTGCCCAGCCGCACTATTTATAACGCGCCTTTTTATTATCAGTGTGCCATCGGTTTACTTAAGCCGCTATATAGATTGCAAGTCTGGCGACGCTCACACAATCGTGACAACTATCAGCAAGAAGTGGCACAGCGTTTTGGTAAACAATATCCGCCACGGCCAGTGGCTGAAGCGACTAATACGCAAACCAATAAAGGCGTTATTTGGTGTCATGCGGTGTCACTAGGTGAGACCAATACCGTTGCGCCACTATTAGATACATTATTGGCTGATGGCTATCAAATATGGCTAACCAATACCACGCAGACAGGATTTGCTCGCGGTGCTAGCCGATTCGCCGATGAAATTGCCCAAGGTCGAATGAGCCACAGTTATGTACCTGTTGACAGTCCAGCTGTGATTGAGGCTTTTTTAGCGCATGTAAAGCCCATTGTTGCTCTGTTTGTAGAAACAGAATTGTGGGCAAATATCTTAACCAAATTATCCGAACACCATATTCCCAGTATCTTGGTCAACGGTCGACTATCAGCGTCTTCTTTCCAAAGTTATCAAAAAATTGCTGCGGTCAGTGCCAGCATGATGAAAAACTTGACTTTGATTATCGCTCAAGACAGTGAGTCTGCTAAACGCTTTCGGCAATTGGGTGCAAATAGCGCGCAAATTCGTGTCGCAGGTTCACTCAAATGGGTGATTAATACGCCTAAAATTGAAGATAAAGCGACTGATATAGAAGATAGCTATACAGAAAATCCTAGCGTACTAAATGGACAGTCTGAATCGCTCAAAGAACCTACATTAGTAGAAGAGATGACTGTAGCTGGTCGACCGATTTGGGTAGCCGCAAGCACCCATAGTGGTGAAGAAGAGACGGCACTGTCACTGCATCAACAGCTATTGTCTCATCCAGCGCTCGCTGATGCGCTGCTTATCATTGTGCCTAGACATCCTGAACGTTTTGATGAAGTAGCAGCGCTCATTCAAGCGTCCGAATTAACAATGGCGCGGCGTAGTGCAGAAGATACCATTCATGTTGACACACAAGTCTATCTGGCCGATAGCATGGGCGAGCTGATGGCGTGGTATAAGTTGGCAGATGTGGCATTGGTCGGCGGCTCGTTAGTGAATGTCGGTGGACATAATCCCGTTGAGCCAGCGAGTGTGGCAACGCCTGTGCTCATGGGGCGCTATACTCAGTCTTGTCAAAGCGTGGTGGATAAATTGGCTGAGGTCGGCGCGTTATATCAGCCAAACAATGTTTTTTATCGTCCGGTTACTGTTAATGCGGCTACTACTAATACGAGTCAACAATCCTCTCGTAAGAAGCCTGCCGCTAAAGAGGATGCGGCACTCATTTATCAGCAGCTAGTGTCTTGGCTCAGCGATCTTGAGGTAGCGAAACAAGCAGGGCAAGCTGGCGCGCGAATGACGATACAACAGCAAGCAGTATTGACCCGCCAATTTACCATGATTAAAGAGGTTGTTGAGCAGCATGTTACTCAACAACCAAGCCAAGAGCTGCTATGAATTGTCTATTATTACCCATTGAAAACTTCTCGTCGGAAGCGGCACATATTGATGAGTTATCGCAAATAGATCATGTCAATAAAGTGCTGATGGCAAAAGTTGGTGATACGCTGAAAATCGGTCAAATGGGTGGTCATTTGGGCACTGCTGCTATAGAAAGCATCCGCTCTGATGCTATTCAGCTGCGTGATATCGAGCTTACCATTGTGCCGCCACCTAAGTTAGATTTGACCGTCGTGTTGGCACTACCGCGTCCTAAAGTGCTGCGCCGCTTAATCATGGATATGACTGCGCTTGGTGTACGCGATATTATCCTAATCAACAGTTATCGCACGCAAAAAAGCTATTGGCAAAGTCCGATGCTTGAGCGCCTTGATGAATTTGTATTAGAAGGGCTGCAACAAGGGGTGGATACGATAGCGCCTCGTATCACGTTACAAAAACGCTTCAAGCCATTCGTGGAAGATGAGCTGGCAGGTTTGATAACCAATCGAGCCATCGTGGCGCACCCGTATAGTGAGCTATCCTTTACGCAATATCTACAACAGCAGCCATCGTTAGGATTGCCAAGTCTGGTTTGTATCGGTGCTGAAGGGGGCTGGATTGATTATGAAATAGCACTGCTCGCCGCTCAAGGTTGCGCGGCAGTCACTATAGGCTCGCGTATTCTACGTACCGAAGCCGCTGTCAATGTTATTTTAGGTCAATGGTTGCTGTCGTGAATCAGCAGATAATTGAAAGATGATTAGGACGTGCCATCACTCAAAAAAGGTATAGATTGACCCGTGAAGATCTATAAATTTATCCTTAGAAAGTGACAGTTGAGCCAAGTAAACAGTACATTTCAGAGTTAAACAAATGTATTGATAATTAATATCATTTCTATTAGTATGTTGTTTCAGAGATTATCGCGTGATTGAGCCTTATTATTAGAGGTCTTTAGCGCCGCCTTATCTTATTGTCATCTCGTCTATTTATCTCACCTTTTCGTAGCATCATTATGGGGAAAACCATGTCATTGAATGCCATTAGCGCTAACCTAACTTCTACTAAGCTTATCTTGCCTGTTGCCGTATTTGGCATGATGTTAGGACTGGCTGGTTGTAGCAATTCATCTACAACAGAAGAGAGCGCAGAGGCGGAGACATCAGCGGCGGCTACAAAGCAACCAGCTGCTAATGATGGTGCTACGAGTGAAGGTGGTCAAACGATTACTATTTATTCTTCGCGAAATGAGCAGCTGATTAAGCCATTGTTAGACCGTTATACCGAACAGACAGGTGTAAAGATTGAGCTAGTCACGGACAGTACAGGTCCGCTCATGGCGCGCTTGCAAGCCGAAGGTCAGAACACGCCAGCCGATATGCTGCTAACCGTTGATGCGGGCAACTTATGGCAAGCGGCTCAGCAGGGTTTGTTACAACCAGTATCCTCTACTGTGTTAGAGACTAACGTTCCTGCCAAATATCGTGATCCAAAAGGTCAGTGGACGGGTCTATCATTGCGCGCTCGTACGATCTTTTATGACCCAAGTAAAGTCAGTGCCGACCAGTTATCTACTTATGCAGATTTAGCTGATCCGAAGTGGAAAGGTAAGTTATGCCTACGTACCTCTAAAAAGGTCTATAACCAGTCACTTGTGGCTAGCATGATGGAGCACTTGGGCGAAGAAAAAACCGAAGAGATCGTCCGTGGTTGGGTCGCTAACTTAGCCACTGACGTATTCAGCGATGACACCAGTATGCTAGAAGCCATCGCTGCTGGCCAGTGTGAAGTAGGTATTGCCAATAGTTACTACTATGGTCGTCTGCTCGATGAAAAACCTAACTTCCCTGTGAAAATATTTTGGGCAAACCAAGGTACGACTGGTACACACGTAAATATTTCAGGTGCTGGTGTGGTTACAGGCTCAGACAATCCAGATGGTACGCTTAAACTGATGGAATGGTTGTCCTCTGATGAGGCACAAGGTGTTTATGCCAGCTCCGATAAAGAATTTCCAGTAAAAGTAGGGGTTGATGAGTCAGAAATGCTCAGATCATGGGGTGAATTCAAAAAAGACGATATCAATGTGCAAAAGTTTGGTGAGCTACAAACCCAAGCGATTCAGTTGATGGACAAAGCAGGTTATAAATAAGGTATTGACAGTCATACCACTCTCAAAAATGACAATGCCTATCAAGTACAAGTATCACTCTTGATAGGCTGAATGATAATGTTTATGTTCAAAGCGGACAGTATTTTTGAGTTTGGTATAACGTTATAAGGTCTTTATGCGTATGACACGGTAATAATGATATGATCAAAACGCCAGACGCGTCTGTACGTCAAAATGATACAGTCAATGATAGTGTTGATGACAATAATATTGATAATAATAGTATTGCTGACAATCAGACTATCAGCCAAGACCACGCCGTCCGTAAACGTATTATCTCAAAATCAGTCTTAGGACTGATTTCGTCGTTTATGCTTTTACCGATTTTGATTGTGTTGCTATCATGGACACAGCCAATTGCCGATATTTGGACGCACATGGCAGACTATGTGCTGCCGCAAGTGCTCAAAAATACCGCAATTTTATTGCTGATGGTAACGGTCGTGTCTGGCACTATCGGTACAGCCCTTGCTTGGGTAACCAGCATGTACCGCTTCCCTGGGCAGCGGTTTTTTTCTTGGGCGCTGATGTTACCGCTGGCGATACCTGCTTATGTATTGGCGTTTGTCACCATTGGTATTGTTGATTTTAGCGGGCCATTACAGACAGGTTTGCGCGACCTAGGCTTTGACACGGTGATTCCTTCGGTACGTAATGTCTGGGGAGCAGGTCTGGTACTGTCCCTAGCGTTTTATCCTTATGTCTATTTGCTGGCGCGTCAAGCGTTTTTATCGCAAGGTAGGCGAGCGATTGAAGCGGGACAGATGCTGGGTTTAAGCCGAAGCCGCGTGTTTTTTCGGTTGGCATTACCACAAGCATTGCCGTGGATTATTGGCGGACTATTGCTGGCCAGCATGGAAACCTTGGCAGATTTTGGTGCCGTGTCGGTCTTTAATGTTGATACCTTTACCACGGCTATTTACAAAGCATGGTTTGGCTTCTTTAGTTTGACCACTGCGGCACAATTGGCTGCTTTGCTAATCGGTGTGATCTTTATTGTGGTATTGTTTGAGCAGTATTGGCAAACCAAGCGTGGCAATAACGTGACTCAAGGCAGTAGTCAGCGTTTCGATGCCAGTACGTCTGCGAAATTGGGTATGACATTACTGTGTACCTTGGTGTTTGCCATCGCTTTTTTAATCCCATTTCTGCAGCTAATCTATTGGACAGCATTGAATTTTCGCCAAGATTTTGATGCGCGCTATATTGATTTTGTGGTCAATAGTCTTACGATTGCGAGTATGACCACGATTTTTATTGCCTTTTTGGCGGTTATTATTGCGTGGATTAAGCGGCAATATCCTGATAAATTGACCAAGCTCATGACCACTTTGGCAAATTTGGGTTATGTGGTGCCAGGCACGGTACTGGCAGTGGGTATATTCATCCCAATTGCTTGGCTAGATAATCAAATGATTGCCTTTGGTGTTACCTCGCAGCAAGTGCTATCAGGCAGTGTTATTGTGATGCTATTAGCATTATCGACGCGCTTTATGACGGTAAGTTTTCAGCCAGTCGATCGGCAGCTCCAGCGCCTAACGGTCAATCAAGAAGCAGCCGCCAAATTATTAAGTGACAGTCCTTATCAGCGCTGGCGACAAGTGATGTTACCCGTGATTAGTCCAGGAATATTGACTGGATTACTAATGGGGTTTGTTGAAGTCATGAAAGAGATGCCGATTACGTTAATGACACGGCGCCAAGGCTGGGATACGCTGGCGGTGCGGGTATTTGAGATGACCAGCGAAGGCATGTGGGGACGAGCAGCGTTGCCAAGTTTATTGATTGTGCTGGTTGGGCTGCTGCCTGTTTGGATATTATTGCGTCAAAGCGATAAGCAAGGTTAAGGGATTGTTAGAGTGAATCTGCATTATCCGCTAGCGCTCCACTTCCATTTTATGATTGTTTTCACTGTTTTATCTATGGTTTTTTATTTACTAATAGCTAACTGGTACCGTCTATGTACACTGATTCAATGAAAGGCTCAGCAGACTCTAAATCAATCAATGCCAAGTCAATAAAAGCTAAGGCAAGGCTGGAGCATATAAAAAAATCGCCAGTTGCTCAAGTTAAGACACAGCCCGTTCAGCCTAGAAAATCCCTTGAAAGAGGCAGTGCTCTTAGCCAAGATGTTGAGACAGATACTGAGGCAGCTATGGCTACCAGCCCTTATTTTAGTGTGCAAGATTTGATCGTCGGTTATGACGATACGATTATCGTGAATGGTTTGTCACTGGAATTGAAGCAAGGCGAGATTGGTTGCTTTTTAGGTTATAGCGGCTGTGGTAAGACCACGGCACTAAGAGCAATTGCAGGGTTGGAACAAAGCCGTGATGGTATTGTTTTCTTAAACAATCAGTGTCTTACTAATAAAACTGACCGCAACTCGTATGCAGTAGCACCTGCTAAACGCGGTATGGGTATGGTGTTTCAGGACTATGCGTTATTTGGGCATTTGAGCGTGGCAAAAAACATCGCTTTTGGTCTGAATAAATGGTCTGCCGCTGATAAAAAAGCCCGTGTTGCTGAGATGCTAGAGCTGGTTGAATTGTCTGAGCATGCTGACAAACGTCCAAATGAGCTGTCAGGTGGCCAGCAGCAGCGGGTGGCATTGGCCCGTGCGTTAGCACCAAAGCCGAAATTATTGCTACTCGATGAGCCATTTTCTAACTTAGATGTGGTGCTACGTGAGTCATTGGCAATGAATGTCCGTGATATTCTTAAACGCACCAATACCACGGCAATATTGGTCACTCATGATCAAAACGAAGCGTTTGCACTGGCTGATAAAGTGGGAGTGATGCATAAAGGTAAGCTGGTACAGTGGGCAACCCCAAGCCAGTTATATCATGAACCAATCAGTCCCTTTGTTGCCGAGTTTGTCGGTGAAGGCGCGATGATAGATGGCATCATCAAAGAAGGTCATGTTGAGACGGCATTAGGCGATATCTATCGACGTATGGAAATTTACGATGAATCAGGGTATCCACAGTATTGCGAGTACGATTATCCTAACGGCACACCGATTAAGGTGTTGGTGCGCCCTGATGATATCATTCATGACGATGAGAGCACACAAACTGCTTTAGTGGTTGGACGCGTATTTCGCGGTGCCAACTATTTATATCGCTTGCAACTCGACGACGGGCAAACGGTATTGTCATTAGTTGCCAGTCACCATAATCACGAGATTGGGTCACAGATTGGTATTTTACCTATCTTAGAGCACGTCGTGGTATTTGATGAAAAAGACATCAATGCGACGACTTGGTCAGAGTATGATAGGTCAGAGAGAGTTGAAGACGCAGAGTAGTCTTTATAGTCGAAGCATTTATAAATTATTAAGGTATTAACCTCGCGAAATGCACAAAGTGTACTATTTACGATAGGCTGCCTTGTGCTTACTTTACACTGCTGCGATTATATCAACTAAAAGTCTCTCCAGAAAACAGGCGCTTGCACTTAAGCTTATCGTGTCGCCAATATGTGCAAATAACGTCCCAACCGTTTATACGGCTCTAATTGCGAGTAGCGCAGCTCCATACGTATCACAGCATCTGGGTCATTGTGACCACCACGCTTAAGCGGGGCATAATCATGAAATACGCGCAGACCGCTGGTACGTATGGTCTGATAGTGATGCGCTGCTAACCAACGTTCGACTTCTTCTTTGGCGACAGGATGGTTGGGTGTGAGGCTTTTTTTGTTATCAGCCTTATATTCTGTATTATCGAGTAAGTTAAAATTCCCCATGATCAGGTTGCGATAATCAAAGCTTGCTGGGTTATAAAAGCATAAAGATAGTGCACCCTTATCCGTTAATTGCTGATCAAAAAAGTCCATCACGGCAGCGGGCTCGGCCAACCATTCAAGCAGCGCATGACACATGATTAAATCAAACTTTTCATGCTTTTCTTTGCCTAATTTTTCTGGCAGCTCCTGATAGGGGCAAACATACCATGTGATATCGAGGTTTTCGTCTATCTGCGCGGCACTCGCTTTCGCCTTTTCTAGCATGTTGCCTGAGATATCATTGATGACCAGTGTATGACCTTGGGCCGCAAGCTCTATGGCAATCTGTGCAAGCCCTGCACCCACATCCAAAATACGTAAAGGTCGCCCAAGGCTTTTGCTCATTTGCGCGCTATATTCAAAGATATCACGGCGTAGCACCGCCAATCGAATATCGCCTTTTAAGCCACCGTAAACCTTTTTTTCAAAATGATCCGCAATCGCATCGAAGCTACGATCGGCACGTATATCGCCTGATGCGTCGCTTTGTTGTGTCAGATTAAGCGATTGGTTGTCATGTTCTTTTGTACTTTCACTATTGGTTTGCATAAAGCGCTATCTGTATTAGGGTTGTATTTCGGAACATCGTACAACAAAGACAAAATCTAAGCTAGGTTTGACAATAATACTAATTTTACTATCAGGTTAAAGATGCTGTTAAATGCATGTTTTCCAGTAGCTTTTCATAACATTTTACGGTATAAGTAGTAAGGTTTAAGAAGCAATTATTGAGACGGTTTTATTAGAAATGTTTGATATTGCAAAGTACTCAATAAAAACCATTTGATAACAAGAGTCTGCCACTCTGAAGTTTTCTATTGCAAAGGACTCTCAGCAAACGTCTGATTTACCACTGCTAAGGACAGCAACCATGATCGTATCTAAATCTACTACCGCTATAAGTGACAAGTCATCTATCAATACCCATCAATCAATATCCACTAATACAGGCAAGCCGGTGATGCTGCGCTGCCTATTATCGGTCGCCATTGCCAGTAGCTTGCTGCTCGTCGGTTGTGGCGATGACAATGATGATGTCGTAGGCCCTGGCTCTGCGACGTCAGTTAAATCAATCAAGTCATTTAACACCGCGCAAATAAATACCCAGTTCGGTCTTGAGGGTACGGCAACCCCTGATGCCAAATGCGATATCAAAATCGAAAAAGTCAGCTATCCGACAGTAGGGGCAGCGGGTGAGCGTACCAACGCGACAGCAGCCTTGATGCTACCAAGCGGAGACAGTGCTGACTGTCAAGGCGATCGACCTATCTTGCTATATGCCCATGGCACAACCACTGACAAAGACTACGATTTTAGCCAAGTAGCCAATCCTCAAAACCCAGCAGCTAGTGAGGCAACATTAATCGCCGCAAACTTTGCAGCTCAAGGTTATATTGTGGTTGCACCAAACTATGCTGGTTATGATGAGTCTGATCTTGATTACCATCCATACCTTGTGGCTGATCAACAAGCCACTGATATGGCCGATGCGCTAGATAGTGCCCGTACAATCATTGCAAGACAACAGCGCGCTAATGATCCTGATTATACCAACCTTGATGACTCTGGTGAGTTATTCATTAGTGGTTACTCACAAGGTGGGCACGTGGCGATGGCCACCGCTAGAATGTTCGAGAAAAACGATGAGCCAGTCACTGCAATTGCACCTTTATCAGGGCCTTATGCACTGGCAGCGTTCGGTGATGCCATATTTAGAGGAAACGTCAATATTGGCGCGACTCGTTTTGCACCGCTACTGGCATCTGGCCTCCAAAACGCGTATGGCAATGTCTATAACAGTACTGCTGATATATTTACTGCCAATTATGCAAACACAGAATTACCAAGTTTATTGAGCTTTGGTGAGTTGGTCGCCGCCAATAAACTGCCTGATAATGCGCTGTTTGAAAAAGACCCTGAAAACAATCCCACTCTCGATCTTCTACCACCACCTACCGTTCCCTTTGCCTCTATTGGCTTCGCGGATGACAATTATCTGATCAGAACGGACTTCCGTACCGCTTATGTGGCGGATGCGTTACAGAACCCTGATAGCCTAATCGAGATGACGGGTGCATTGCCAGCAGCCAATCCAAAAAATAACTTACGCAAAGCATTAAAACTCAATGATCTACGTGGTTATGTGCCAAAAATGCCAACACTGCTATGTGGTGGCAATCAGGATCCAACGGTCTTTTATGATCTAAACACCAGTTCAATGGCTGCTATTATTCAAGGTAATGTCGCACAAAACCCAGCCCTTACCGTCAACGTGACAGTATTAGATGTTGATGCGACAACAGCCGCTGCTCGTCCTAATACTCCTAACGTTCAACTTATTGGACAGGCGTCCATGAACCAATGGAATATTAATTCTGTTGTAGCAAGTGTTCAAAGTAACTTTGTGCAAAATCTTCAACGAGTAATAGAGGCAGGAGCACAGCAAGGCATACCTGCAAGTGCTGCTGTATTGGGTAACTATCACGGTGGTCTGGTCAGTACTGCTTGTACACAAGCCACACGTGAGTTCTTTAATCAGGAATTTAAACCCGCTTGATAGAGGTCAGCTTAACCGTAAAAAATAGCTTTGCTATCGAAAAAACTGTGTCCACTGGATGCAGTTTTTTCATGAATACCATTTAATAATTAATAGGAGAAAAGTATGAAGTCAATGATATTATCACTGGTTACCTGTGTCTTTATGATAGCTTCGATCAGTCAAGCACAAGCTAAGAATACACCTTGTTCGGGTAAAATGGGCGGCGTATCTCACTGCTCAAAAGATGGCAAGTTTGTCTGTAAAAATGGCAAAATCAGTCAATCAAAAAAAGTATGCCGTTAAAGTTGTTTTTACTCTTGTTATTAGAGTAAAAAAACCGCTAATCAGCTGTTTTGCTTAATTTTAATAACAGCCAGACGCCCCTAAATCAGCAAATTTGTGCTAAAATAGCTTCTTTAATTGAACATTATTTTTAACAAAAACCGTATCACTATTTTCCTATTGTTTTGCACGTTTGACGGTGCTTTTTTAGGGTCACTATTTTGATAGTAGCTGCGCATTGATGCAGCTATATTTTTGTATAACCCATGAGTATCTTGAACAAACGTGTCAACATTAGAAAAACAATGTGAGTGAAGGAGTGTATATGAGCGAATCGGTCAGTCCTATTGGCATCGTAGATGAACTAAAGCAATCCTATCTGGATTATGCGATGAGCGTGATTGTCTCGCGTGCGCTGCCTGATGTGCGTGATGGGTTCAAACCTGTACACCGCCGTGTGATGTACGCCATGCACGTGCTATCTAACGACTACAATAAGCCGTATAAGAAGTCTGCACGTGTGGTCGGCGATGTCATTGGTAAATATCACCCACATGGCGATAGTGCGGTCTATGATGCGATTGTGCGGATGGCGCAGGATTTTAGTTTGCGTTATCCGATGGTCGATGGTCAAGGTAACTTTGGTTCGATCGATGATGATCCACCGGCTGCCATGCGTTATACGGAAGTACGTATGACCAAACTGACCCATCAGATGCTCGCTGATTTAGACAAAGACACGGTTGATTGGGAAGACAACTACGATGGCTCTGAGCGCATGCCAAGCGTGATGCCAGCGCGTATTCCTAACTTGCTGGTCAATGGTGCGACGGGTATTGCAGTCGGTATGGCGACCAATATGGCGCCGCATAACCTGACAGAAGTGATTAATGCTTGTTTGGCTTATGTAGAAAACCCACAAGTCTCAGCTGAAGAGTTGATGTCACACATCTCAGGTCCCGATTTCCCAACGGGCGGTATTATCTACGGCCGCGCGGGTATTTTAGATGCTTATCGTACGGGTAAAGGTCGCCTGCACATACGTGGTCGCTACCATATCGAAGCCATGAGTGATACGGGTGTCAACCGTGATCGCGAGCGTATTGTATTTACCGAAGTGCCTTATCAAGCCAATAAAGCCAAACTGATTGAGCGTATTGCAGAGCTTGTACGTGATAAAAAAATCGAAGGCATTAGCGAGATTCGTGATGAGTCTGATAAAGACGGTATGCGTATCGCCATTGACTTGCGTCGCGGCGAGACTGCTGAAGTAATTGTCAATAACTTGTTCTTGCAAACGCCGCTAGAATCTAGCTTTAGTATCAATATGGTGGCGCTAGATAATGGTCAGCCAAAACTATTGACCCTGCGTCAGCTCATCGCTGCGTTTGTGCGTCATCGTCAAGAAGTGGTGACCCGCCGTACGATTTATGAGCTGAACAAAGCGCGCGTACGTGGTCATTTGCTCGAAGGTCTAACGGTTGCTCTCGCCAATATCGACGAGATTATTGCGACGATTAAAGCGTCTGCAAACCGCGGCTTGGCACGTGAAAGCTTATTAAACAACACCTGGGGTTCAGGTAGCGTGGTGGCGATGCTTACCGCTGCTGGTAGCCAATCTGTGCGTCCTGAGTTTATCGAAGGCGAAGATCCTAAAGCGCCGTTTGGTCTTATCGAAGGTGAAGAACGTTATCGCTTATCACTTGAGCAGGTCAACGCGATTTTAGATATGCAGTTGCATCGTTTAACGGGTCTTGAGCAAGACAAATTGACCGAAGAATATCAGGACTTACTGCGTGAAATCGCTCATTTAGAGTCTATCTTAGGTGACTTTGATAAGCTAATGACCATTATCTCTAATGAGATGATTGAGATTCGTGATAACTTTGGTGATGAGCGCCGTACCGATATTATTGACTCACGTACTGACTTTAACCGTGAAGATTTGATTCCTGAACAAACGGTAGTCATGACGGTTTCGCGTACTGGTTATGCAAAAACTCAGCCGATTGATGATTATGTCGCGCAAAAACGTGGCGGTAAGGGTAAGTCTGCAACGGCTATGAAAGAAGATGATGTGATTGATCACTTGGTGGTCACTTCAACGCATGCTACTGTATTGTGCTTCACAGATAGTGGGCGTGTCTTCAGCTTACGTGGTTTTGAAGTGCCGATTGCCAGTCGCGGTGCTCGCGGTCGTCCATTAGTAAATTTAATTGGCTTAAATCCTGATGAAACCGTCACCACGATACTGCCAATTCCAAAAATAGTGGAAGATCTATCAATAAAAGGTGAAGCGTCAACAGATGCTCTAATAGATGGGGATGATGATTTATTAGACGACAGCACGCAAGCAGAGCCACCTTTTGTGTTCTTTGCAACTGCCAATGGTACGGTGAAGCGGGTAGAGCTTAAACAGTTTGCTAATATTCGCTCGAACGGTTTAATTGCAGTTGGATTAGAAGAAGGCGATAAGCTAGTAAGCGCTCGTATTACCAATGGTAACCAAGAAGTGATGTTGTTTGCTTCAAGTGGTAAAGCCATTCGTTTTGATGAGAATGATGCTCGCGTGATGGGCCGTACTGCTAAAGGTGTCCGTGGTATGCGTTTGGCGACTAATGAATCTATCAAATCATTGGTTGTGATCGAAGATGATGTACGCGAAATTCTCATTGCTTGTGAAAACGGCTTTGGTAAGCGTACCTTGATCGATGAGTTCAATACCCAAAATCGTGGTGGTGGCGGTGTGATTGCGATCAAGACCAGTGAGCGTAATGGTGCACTGGTACGTGCCACCAAGGTTGACTCTACAGATGATATTATCTTAATTTCTGATAAAGGTACGTTGGTTCGTACGCCCGTTGAGCATGTCGCTAGCTCTGGTCGTAATACGCAAGGTGTTACGCTGATTCGTCTATCAAAAGACGAGAAGCTAGTTGCTATGGCACGTGTTGAGCACGAAGAAGGTGACGATGAGTTAGTCGATGCCATGAGAGAAGACGGTACATTTGATGTGGAAGGTCAAGAGCAGAGAGAGATTGATGCGGCGACTGGCAACACAGCAATTAATGACGTTATGGATATTTCTACTGACAATGAATTAGATGTTGACAGTACAGACGGTGAAAACACAGACGACGAATAAATGTTTCAGTAGTTAGCTTTTTGATCTAGTCTGATATGATTGTTCTACAAAAAAGCCTCTGACGTTATCGTCGGAGGCTTTTATTTTTTCTGTATCTTCTCTATTGTTAGGGTCTGCCTATAAGTTTCTGCTGCTCTAATTTTTTATAAATAATGTCCATAAGGTTCTATTTTTAAGGCTGTTGTTATGCTTACGACCAATCAAACTTTTCAGGGAACTGTCGCAGCGGTATCGTCGAGCTTTTTATTCTCGATGATGTTTTTGTTTGGGCTATTTATGCTGCCCTTAACGGGGACGCAGGTGGCCTCGTGGCGAGTGTTGATGATGCTGTTAAGTTTGATCATCTTGCTCAGTTTGACCAAGCAATGGCAGCATGTCTTTGATTATATTAAGACACTTAAGACCTTAAAAGAATGGCTGATATTTATACTACCTGCACCGATCTTGGGCGGACAGATTTGGCTATTTATGTGGGCACCAGTCAATGGCTTTGGTCTGGATGTCACCTTGGGCTATTTTTTATTACCGCTGGTGATGATTGTACTTGGTCGATTTTTTTACCATGAGCATATGAGTGTATTACAGTGGGTAGCCGCGATATTTGCGGCGCTAGGCATTGGTTACGATGTCATTCAGTATGGCTCAGTGTCTTGGGTGACGTTGTTTGTGTGCTTGGGCTATCCGCCGTATTATCTGCTTCGTCGCACGCTTTCCGTCCCGCCGATTACAGGTTTGCTGTTTGATTTGACATTGCTAACGCCAGTAGTGCTTATCATGCTTTATGTGACAGGTGGTTTTAGTGTGGCAGCAGAGGACATGAAATTTTGGTATTTATTGCCGCTGCTTGGTGCCTTTAGTGCGCTTGCGATGTCTCTGACGATGATTGCCAGTAGCAAGCTGCCAGTGTCTCTGTTTGGCGCGCTAAGCTACATAGAGCCGATGTTGTTATTTGTGCTGTCTATCACGGTTCTGAGTCAGAGCCTTGATGAAGGTGGCTCGCTCTTTATGTACGGCATGATTACACTTGCCCTAGCGGTCATGATAATCGATAGTGCGATAGGCTATCTCGTTCGTCAGCGTAGTGACCGCTTGCATGGATATAGAGAGCCTCAAATTGGCGGCTTTCCGCCGCGTCGTCATTTTATCAATCAGCGTATCGGTGGTGTGCTAAAAGCGCATCGCTTTCGCAAAATTCGTCGTTACCAAAAAAAGATGGATAAGATACAGCAAAAAATCGAACAACTTGATTTAAAGTAAGTACTTACATGCATTAAACTTACTCAATGCAGAAGTTGGCAGACTAGATGAACAGTAGCATTGCTTATCTATTCTGACTTTGACATAATGCTGCCATGATGTAAGCACGATACATTAAAAGCGTTTATCTTAGATTGCGCGACGACCTTATATGCAAAAGCCTCAGACGTTCTCGTCTGAGGCTTTTGTTTTTTTTTAAAATTGCCAAGGATGTGCCCCAATCTATAAAGGCTGTTGTAATGCTGACTACTAACCAAACCTCGCAGGGTACAATCACTGCTGTGGCTGCAAATTTTTTATACTCATTGCTGTTCCTATTTGGTTTGCTGCTGCAACCATTATCAGGTACGCAAGTCGCTTCGTGGCGTGTGCTGACGATGTTTTTTAGTTTGGTGCTGCTAGTCAGTTTGCTAAAGCAATGGCAGCATATTTTTGACTATTTAAAAACATTAAAAAATGCAAAAGAGTGGTTTTTATTTATATTACCCACACCGATTTTGGGCGCGCAAATCTGGATATTTATGTGGGCGCCAGTCAATGGCTTGGGGCTTGAGGTGACGTTGGGCTACTTCTTATACCCAATGATCATGATCGTGGTCGGTCGCTTCTTTTATAGTGAAGACATGAGTTTGCTACAGTGGGCTGCGATCATATGTGCAGGTCTCGGTATTGCTTACGATATCTTTGAATATGGTGCGATCTCTTGGGCGACTTTGTTTGTGTGCTTGGGTTATCCTCCTTATTATCTGTTACGTCGTAAATTGGCCGTACCGCCTATCACAGGCTTGATCTCTGATCTTGTGTTGTTATTGCCCGTGGTATTGGTTGCGCTGTATATGAATGGGGGCTTTGAGGTGGCAATAACCAACCATAAGCTTTGGTATCTGTTGCCGTTATTGGGCATTATCAGTACCGCTGCGATGTCACTGACGATGGTAGCGAGCCAAAAGCTGCCTGTCTCATTATTTGGGACTTTGTGCTACCTTGAACCAATATTCTTATTCGTGTTTTCGATTGCGATTTTGGATCGTAACTTACATGATGGTGGATCCATGCTGATGTACAGCATGATTTTTGTCGCATTGCTTATTATGATTGCTGATAGTGCACTGGGTTATATGGCACGCAAACGTGACGACCGTTTGCATGGCTACAATGAGCCACAAGTAGGCAGTTTTCCGCCACGACGTCGCCTGAAAAATCGCCGTATCAAAGGTGTGCTAATGGCGCACCGATTCCGCCAAATTAAAAAGTATCAGCAAAAGATAAATAAGATGACGCGCAAAATTGAAGAGTTACATGCTAAATAACACTTGCTAGTTAAGTCAGATGAGTTGGACTTGGCAGGCAGTGTTTTTCGTCATCGTTCTACAAACTTGTAGTGTTAAAGGGGCGCAAATTACGCTATCATCGAGGGCAGTGCTGTCACGCTTAATTGGAAGCGTGGCACTGTATCAAAGAGATTATGGCTGATTTAAAACAATATAAAACTAGGACGGTTTATGTTAACTCTGCATCATTTAAACAATTCGCGCTCGTTTCGTATTTTATGGTTACTAGAAGAGTTGGGGCTCGATTATGAGCTGATCACCTATGAGCGTACTAAGGCGCATCTTGCACCTGAGAGCTTAAAGAAAGTGCATCCGTTAGGACACACGCCGGTGCTTGAAGTCGGTGATCGCGCGTTGGCTGAGTCAGGTTTTATTATTGAATACTTGCTGAGACACTACGATAAGGAACATCAGTTTAAGCCTTCTGATGATAACGAGTCGGCGTGGGAAGCCTATACTTTTTGGCTGCATTTTGCTGAAGCTTCGGCGATGCCACCATTGGTCATGCGTCTGGTATTTAACAAAGTGGTTGAACGATCACCCATGCTGATCAAGCCGATAAGTAAAGGGATTCGCAAACAAGTTGAAGATGGAATGATCAACAATAATATAGTGAATAACTTAAATCTGATGGAGAAGCAGCTACAAGATAGTCACTGGTTCGCTGGTGAAGCATTCAGTGCCGCTGATATCCAAATGCATCTTGCAGTTGTGGGTGCCAATGCTGGTACAGGATTAGATAGCAGTAAATATGCCAATATCTTAATCTGGCTAAAACGCTGTGAAGAGCGCGATGCTTTTAAGCGTGCAGAAGAAAAGGGCGGTCGTTTGCAGTTCTAAACGAGGCGCATTTAATCGTTAATAAATGACTAATTTGATATTAAAACGAAAGGTTTTGTTTATTTATAGACAAAACCTTTTTTAGGATAAAAAATGACAGAGCTGAATAAATCAAATAACAAAAATACCGATACTGGTATTGCTGCTGACGGTAATGTGCATAGCCAGCAAGTATCCATTAAAGCATGGTCACAAAAATTGCTCGTAGTGATTCTATGCATTGCCAGCTTTTATGGCGGCTGGAAATCTTATGAGTCTAATATGGTCAGTGAATGTACGGCCAATGGCGGGAAAATGATTGAAGGTCAAAGAACCATGCTATGTCAGTCGTCATAGAAAATAAGGAATTAGCTAAAAGAGTTTGTCTATGTTAAAGCTAACCTTTTTGGGTACCTCCGCAGGTGTGCCAACCAAACAACGTAATGTGACCGCCTTGGCGATCGAATGCTTGAATCCTCATACTTCTGGGTCACAGCAAGGCAGTCAAAATAAAAAATCGCGCCCATGGCTATTGATTGATTGCGGTGAAGGCACGCAGCAGCAACTATTACATACCAAGCTCTCCTTACGTCAATTAACGGCTATTTGTATTACGCACGTCCATGGCGACCATTGTTATGGCCTGCCAGGACTGCTGGCGAGTGCCGCGATGTCAGGTCGCCGTGAGCCACTGACGCTCATTGCACCAAAAGCCATCTCGGCGCTGCTTGATGCCTTTATCCTACATACTGAATTATATTTGCCTTTTACTCTCAATTTTGCGTCGATAGAGGATTTGTTGTCGCAAGAAGATAATAAGGGTAAAGTAAAAATCGACTTGGATAATCAACATCAGCTTATGATAGACGTCTATCCTTTATCACATCGTGTGCCATCTCATGGATTCGGTATCACGCAAACCATCAGCCGTCGCACGCTCAACACCGATAAATTGACAGTCGATGGTATCCCAGCAAGTGCACTATGGGGCAAGCTACAACAAGGCGAAGACGTCATCACTAAAGATGGTCAGCACTTGCAGTCAGCAGACTATGTCAATAATAAGACGCAGCGGACAAAAGTGGTGGTAGCAGGGGACAATGATACGCCAGACTGTTTGAGCACAGCGGTTATGGATGCGGATTTGTTGGTGCATGAGGCCACTTATACGCACGAGGTCATGATGGCTATTCAAGCCAGAAACCCTGACTTTGACCCCATGCATAGCAGCGCTCATGTGGTGGGTACATTCGCGCAAAAAATGAACCTGAAAAACATCATTTTGACCCACTTTAGCGCTCGTTATCAGGGCTTTGATAATCCAGATAGCGAAACGCCAAATATGGCATATATTCGCTTAGATGCGCAAAGTGTCTATCAAGGCAATCTATGGCTGGCAGCCGATTTTGACCAATATATGGTAAATGGTGCAGTTGATTTGGAAGACGGTACGAAGAGTAGCCGCGTACAATATTTAGGGTCTGCACGCGGTCGTTAAGCGCTGAGCGCCGTCATAAAAATAACTTTTAATTAAGTTTTACGACTGACTGTCTTCAGCTGCTAATCGTGTCTGTCCTATCCAGTAGCGGCTAAATTGATACGCCACTCGTCCTGAACGTCCACCGCGCTCTGATGCCCAGCGCAATGCTGCTGCTCTGATATTATCAGGTAGTGTATTGTTGGTTGTTTCGACATCAACTTTTTGAGGGTCACTTGCTGTACTATCATTTACTTTAGCGTCATTTGCTTTAACGTCATTTGTATTATCTATACTAGGGTTTGGCGAAAGTGATAAATAATGGTGCACGATGTGTAAATAGGTGTTTTGATCCATTGGATGAAATGACAGCCATAAACCAAAGCGATCAGACAGCGATACTGTCTCATCAATGGTTTCGTAAGGATTGACTTCATCGGTTTGACCGTTATAAATATTGACATTGTCTTTCATTAGCTGAGGCAACAGATGACGGCGGTTACTGGTTGCATAGACCAATAACTTGTCTTGCTCCGAGTCTAGCGAGCCGTCCAATACGCTTTTTAACGTCCGATAACTCTCGTCTTGACCGTTAAATGCTAAGTCATCACAGTACACCACATAGTGACAACCACAATCAGCTGGTAGCGCATTAATGGCGGCGCGTATCTTATCAAGCACCCGCAGGTCATCACGGGCAATTTCAATAATGCGCAGTCCTTCGCTATGATAGGCTTGTAGCAATGCCCGAATCAGCGATGATTTGCCTGCACCACGTGTTCCTGTCATTAAGACATGATTGGCAGGATAGCCCTTTAGAAACTGGCGCGTGTTTTGTACCAGTTTTGCCTTTTGGATATCGATACCATGTAGGTCGTCTAAACTTAAAAATAAGTTAACTGCCAATGGCTCTAAATGTCCATTATGACCACCGACCCAGCGATAGGCTAGTTGAGCAGGATCAATCTCGATAGTGGGCGTGACTTGCTCTTGTAAATACTGTCCGAGTAAATCCAATAAATGGTCAGGCAGGGCGTAATTCGTAACAGGCTTAGTGGATTGGGGCATAATACTCAGTCGCTCATAAAAATTAAAATGACGTTCGGCATACTAGGACGTGTTCTCAATTCAATCGAATATCTTTTAAATGGGCTAAAAATGGCTAAATTTTGCCAAACATCGTCAAATAGCTTATCAATATCTCGATATAATTTGCGCTACTTTCCTTGTTTGACGGCAATTTATCTCATTTTTATCACCATTTTTAAAATGAGGACACGCCCTAGCTATATAGAGGTATCACTTTATCATGAAACATAGTGCCAGTAATTCCTCTAATGCAAAAGCGAGTGCAAAACACACAGGTACAGAACGAGCGTTTTTGAAACAAGTATTACAAACGCAAGCTCAGAAAATTTTGCCAACATTGACTACGTTATTCTCAAGCTTGAATTATAGCGAGGTATCACATCAGCGCATCAGCCAGCAAAGTAACAATAACGAGAATGACTACCAAGGCTTGACGCGTGCCCAGCATACACAGTTTGGTCGAGTGATGATTAAATGGCAGTTAACGGCTGCTACCAATCAAAATTTGGCTGGCTTAAATCATGAAGCTAATGTTCTAAAATTTATCAATACTTTATCAGCCAATCAAAAGAGATTTCAAGACAGTCTTTTTGCTATTGCTCCGCCAATGCTCGCTTATGAAACTCTAAGGGTACAGGTATTAGATCAGTTTTCGCAGCTAACAATATTTGCTATGCCATATTATCTGAATGGTAGTTTGGCAACTCAGCTTAACGCTCGAAATTACTCGTCATTGACCGCTCCACGAAAGCATCATTTTCTTGTGCAGTCTGCGCACCGCATAGCCACTCTACATAGCGCTGGTTGGTTACATAATGATATTAAACCCAGTAATATTTTGCTAGATGATTTTTTGCCAAATCATGCGGATGATAGCAGTATCAAGGCTGATTTATGGTTAACCGATTTTGCCTTAGCAGAATGTCTTAACACCCCTAGTTTGGCAAGTCCTGCTGGTACACCAGCGTATCTTGCCCCTGAGCGCTGGCAGGGACAGAGTGCAACAGTACAAAGCGATATTTATGCGTTTGGCATCATGATGACTGAGATATTAGTAGCTGACCGACCATTTAATATAGACCCTCAAAGTAATCAGTCCATGACAGATTGGGCCATTCAGCACTGCCAGCAGCCTATTCCAAAATTACCGTTAGAATATAGTCACTATCAAGGTATCATTGATAAAGCATTGGCAAAGCAGGTGGAGAGAAGGTATCAAAATATGGAGCAGATACTTTTAGATTTAGAAAGTATTGATAGGTAATGAATCTAAACAAATGAATCAGAAAATATAGATTCGTCAAACTCTAAATACAAAAAGAACAGACACAAAAAAAACCTGCTAAAAAGCAGGCTTTAATATTTGGTCTAAGATGTACTATCCGAAAATGGTGGGGCTGGAGAGACTCGAACTCTCACACCTTGCGGCGCCAGAACCTAAATCTGGTGCGTCTACCAATTCCGCCACAGCCCCATTTTCGTTACTCTATCATCAAAAGCGATTAAATTCAAACGCTATCTAGATAGTTAACTGATTCGGTAGTGCGTCTCAGTGGTTGGCTATTATATAGAGTTTGAAAAGTTTGGCAACCCCTATTTGCATTTATTTTTAAATATTTATCATTTATTTTCACTTATTTTTATAAGATATTGATATTAATGGTATTTAATTTTATGGGTTTGCAGTTTTAATAATGATTCTTTTGTCCTTCTTCTGAAGAAATATCTAATTGCTGTAATTTGCGTGTTAGGGTGTTGCGTCCCCAACCGAGTAAATTGGCGGCTGCTATCTTTTTGCCACCACTATGGTTGAGCGCTGCTGTCAATAAAACGCGTTCAAACTCAGGGGTTGCCGTCTGCAAAATATCGGTTTCTCCTGTTTGTAGAGATTGCTCAGCCCAAGCAGCCAATGCTTGTTGCCAACTTAAACTATGGGAATGAGAGCGTATTTGGTCATTTTGAATCATAGCTTGTGAGGGTAGACTTTGCTCTTGATACGCTTCTAAATCAGATGAGAGATTAGCAAGTAGCTCTGGTGGCAAGTCATCAACCATCACTGTGTCGCCTGTGGCCATCACGGTCAACCAAAGGCAGACATTCTCTAGTTGACGGACATTACCACGCCACTCAAAAGCCTGCATGATATGTAGCGCCGTCGGATGTAGCTGTTTCTCTGCACTATTCATCTGCTCAGCCGCGCGCTGCATAAAGTAGTTGGCTAATGCTGGAATGTCTTCAGGTCGTGTCCGTAATGGTGGTAACGGCAAACGAATAACGTTAAGGCGATAAAACAGATCTTCACGAAATTTGCCTTGTTTGACCAGTTCTTCTAAGTTTTGATGGGTAGCGGCAATGATGCGTACATTCACTTTGACCGGCTGCTGTCCACCTACGCGAAAAAACTCACCATTGGCCAGTACTCGTAGCAGCCGAGTTTGGGTGCTATAAGGCATATCGCCAATTTCATCTAAAAACAATGTCCCACCATCCGCTTGCTCAAAACGCCCTTGTCGCGTCGTCGTCGCACCAGTAAATGCTCCTTTTTCATGACCAAATAATTCAGATTCAATCAAATCATGTGGAATGGCGGCCATATTGAGGGCAATAAAAGGTTGCTGGTGACGCGGTGAATGCTGGTGCAAAGCACTGGCGACCAATTCTTTACCAGTTCCTGATTCACCAGTAATCAAGACGGTAATGGGTGAGTGTGCCAATCTGCCAATGGCACGAAACACCGTCTGCATCGCTTGTGATTGCCCAATGATGCCGCTGGGATTGTCATTGGCGCTGATGGCAGGTTTAACGTTGGTTTTATGGTTGGATGTTTTATTGGTTTTGCTGACCAGAGTAGCCTTGCTAGCAAGCTTGGGTCTGGTATCGGTATCGGGTTTTACCTGCATATTGGGTAAAATATTTGATGGATTTGTAGTGATGGTCTTCGGAGCAGGTTCAGGAGTAGAGTTTGCTACCGCCATATTGGGCTGATAATTAATGGCTTTATAAATCGTTACGACTGCATCATCCAAGTCAAAAGGTTTTGGCAGGTATTCAAAAGCACCTGTTTGATAGCTATTAATAGCAGAAGTGAGGTCGGAATGCGCCGTCATAATGACAATGGGCAGCTTAGGGAAGTGCTCATGTACCCAATCGCTAAAAGACAAACCATCCATCATGGGCATACGAATATCGGTCAATATCACATCGGGCAACTGAGCGGCTGATTCCTGCTGTTGTAAAATATCGTTGAGACGTGTCCACGCTGCTTGCGCTTGGGTAAAGCTGATAACGTTGAGACCTGCATCCTCAAAAGTATCTGCCAACACCAAGCGCAATGCTGCATCGTCATCGATGAGCCATAAAGTTGCAGGGTTATCCTCAGGCGCATTATTGACCGTGACTTTTATAGCGTGGTTATCAGATTCTCGTATAGCTGGATTATCTGATGTTTGGGCAGAGCCTTGATTGTCGCTGTTAGGTGTGGCTTTGTCATTATATGCAGTCATTTATCAGGCCTAATAAGCAAGTGATTCAGGGTTATTGTTTCATAGGTTGGTTCAAGGTTTTTAAGTATTGGGCGCTGGCTGATTGAAAGGCAAGTACAGCGTAAAACTGGTGTGTTGATGGTTATGGTCATTTTTAAGGCTGTCGTTCAGGCTTTTTGATTGCTGAGAACTCACATCAATCATACCACGGTGATGACTGATGATATCTTGCACGATAGACAATCCTAGCCCCGTCCCTGCGGCACGGCTGGTCACCATCGGGAAAAATATTTGCCCGATTAGTGCAGGATCGATGCCTGAGCCGTTATCGGTAATGTTGATTTGGAGGACTTGCTTGTGCTGTTGCCCAGCAATGGTATGTTGAAAAGCAATTCGGGTTTGAATATGCAGCGTAGGCTTATAACTGGTGCTGTCATTATTGCTCGTTTGTGAGGTGACAGGTTGTCGCGCTTTAGGCTCGGACAACTCTCTTTGCTGCAGCGTTTGCTCAAACTCCGTCATCGATTCACAGGCATTATTAATCAAATTTAAAAATACCTGTATCAGCTGATCTTTATCCGCGCATAACTCGGGCAATGACAAATCATAATCGCGCTGTAGGGTCACTTGTGGATATTGATTAACGACCAAAGATAAAACATGCTCCAGTGGCTCATGGATATTTAGCGTTTGCCAATTTGGTAATTGATTGGAGCCAAGGAATTTCCCGATAAGATGGGTTAGACGGTCCGTCTCTGAGATGATGATATCGGTATAATTACGCAGTTTTACAGCGGTTTTTTGTAGGTTTTGATCATTATTTAATATAGAGTTTGGATAGGCGGTAACAGCAGAAGGTTGATAGTTAGAAGTAGCCGTGTCACTGAATTTGATAAATTTTCGCTGTAATAATTGTGCAGCACCGCGGATACCAGCAAGCGGATTTTTAATTTCGTGAGCAACCGAGCGTAGCATATGACGGGCAACATTATATTGTTGCTGCTGGCGTTGCTCTTCTGAGATGCGACTTTGGCGATCCTTGCCCCACATCTCAATAATAAAATAAGGTTGCTGCTCATAAATGACAGGGGTCACGCTATAATCGACTGAGAATAATAAATTACCATTCAGTGGTGTGTTGATAAGGTGATCATGATCGATAAAGGGTTGTTGATATTGCTTTGCTTGCTGAAATCTTTCCTTCAAAGAGCAAGTTTGTTCATGGATGTCTGCACCACTACTTTTATCGACAGTTATATTGTTATCACTGTAATGCTTGCTATCGGCTGATTTCAATTCTTCGGATGCAAGCAGTGTCAATATAGACTGACCCAGTAAGCGGCCACTGCTAATAGCGAGGAGTTGTTCGGCTTGGGCATTTAGCCAAGTGATAGATAAGTCATCATTGATCCATAAAATAGCTGTGAACAAATGCTGTGACATAAATGCTAAGTCAGGTGTTGGTTTTGTAGGTATCAAATGGGTTGTCATGGCTATTGCCTAGAATAAAAGAATATGCGATATAATATTTAACCATAAATCAACACTATAGAGAGGCAAAACTGGCGATTTTTGCAAAAAAAACGTACAATGCGCATAGCCAATTTATCTCTAGCAAGGTCAGCCATGCCCAACACTTCTACCGAGTCGGTTAATACGACTGTTACTACCTCACCGTCAACTTCTACGCCAACAGATTCTATGTTAAAAGACACTGCCACCGTTTTTAATCCTGCCAATCCAAATATAGCGCAAGATAATCAGGCAGATGTCAGTCAAGTAAACACTGCCCAACCTTACCATCATAAAGCCAATCACAATCAAAACCGCAGCATTGAGCAAAGCAGCGATGCAACGTTAGCGACTATTAATGCGCCAGTGAACTCAGCACCAAAGATTGGGTTTGTGTCACTAGGTTGCCCAAAAGCGCTGGTAGATAGTGAGCGCATTATCACGGAACTCAGCCGTGATGGTTATCAGGTCGCCAGTGATTATGAGGGCGCAGACCTAGTCGTGGTCAATACCTGCGGTTTTATTGAATCCGCGGTACAAGAGTCGCTTGATGCCATCGGCGAAGCGATTAGCAAAAACGGTAAAGTGATCGTCACAGGTTGCTTGGGCAAAGAAGCGGACAAAATCCGTGAAATGCATCCAGCCGTGTTAGCCGTGACTGGCGCGCATGCGTATGACGAAGTGATCACGGCGGTGGCGCAGCATGTACCTAGACCCAACCGCAGTCTGGACGCCAACTATGATCCAAAAATAGATTTGATTAATGAGGCGGGTATCAAATTGACCCCAAGCCATTATGCTTATCTAAAAATATCAGAAGGTTGCAACCATCGTTGTACTTTTTGCATCATTCCAAGCTTACGTGGAGACTTGGTTTCACGTCCGATTGACAGTGTGATGAATGAAGCGCTGGCACTGAAAAATGCTGGCGTGAAAGAACTGCTTATTATCTCGCAAGATACTTCTGCTTATGGACTGGACTTAAAGTATAAGACCAGTTTTTGGAACGGTATGCCGCTGAAGTCGAAGTTTTATGACTTGTGCCAAGCCTTAAATGACTTAGGCATTTGGGTGCGCTTGCATTATGTCTATCCGTATCCGCATGTCGATAAAGTGGTTGAGCTAATGGGCGAGAAGAAGCTATTGCCTTATCTCGACATTCCGTTTCAACATGCCAGCCATCGCATCCTAAAAGCGATGAAACGCCCAGCGCATAGCGAAAACACCTTAGCGCGTATTAAAGCGTGGCGTGAGATTTGCCCTGATATCGTTATTCGTTCAACCTTCGTTGTGGGCTTCCCTGGTGAGACCGAAGAAGATTTCCAATGCTTGCTTGATTGGTTAGTAGAAGCTCGCCTTGATCGTGTTGGTGCGTTTACCTATTCAGAAGTCGAAGGTGCAGTGGCTAATGATCTGCCAAATCATGTGCCAGAAGAGATTAAGCAAGAGCGCTATGAGCGTTTGATGACGCTACAACAAGACATCTCAGCGCAAAAGCTACAAGAGAAAGTTGGTAAAACTTTGATGGTATTGGTCGATGAAATCGATAGTGAAGAGGGCATTGCGATTTGCCGTAGCTACGCTGACGCACCAGAGATTGACGGTCACGTCTACGTTGATGAGATTACCACTCAAGTTAAAGTCGGGCAATTCTTAACGGTCACTATTGACGACGCTAGCGAGTATGATTTGTTTGCCAGTTACAAAGGCTAAGCAGTCACTGTAATAGGCGCATGAAAATTGCCCAATCGCGGGCAGTTTTTGCTACAATTAGCGCAATTTAGCCTTTTTACACGTTTGTCATTAGTTGCGGTGTTTCTTATAGCACCTCGGTGATGACACTTCGGGTAAATTCGAAGGCAAACTCTATTTGTGTTTTACCGATCATTTTAATTATAATTTAATGCTAACAAGGTGACCTCATGTCTGACAAAAACCCGCGTTACTCTCGTATCTTGTTGAAACTCTCTGGTGAAGCCTTAGCTGGTGGCAAAGAGATGGGGATTGATACCGAAGTGCTCGATAAGATGAGCTTGTCTATCGCCCATTTACGCGGTCTTGGCGTTCAAGTGGGTATCGTGGTCGGCGGCGGTAACTTATATCGCGGCGCGCAGTTGCAACAAGAAGGCCTAGTCGGCCGCGTCACAGGCGATCAGATGGGTATGCTGGCAACGGTCATGAACGGTCTTGCCATGCGTGATGCGCTTGAGCGCCGTAATATCAAAACCCGCTTGATGTCAGCCTTGCCGATAGGCGAGGTGACCGAAAGCTATAGCAGTCGCAATGCCATTCGCTATCTCAAAAATGGCGAAGTATGTATCTTTGTTGCTGGTACGGGCAATCCTTTCTTTACCACCGATACGGCTGCTTGCTTACGTGGTATCGAAATCGAAGCGGGCTTAATTCTAAAAGCCACCAAAGTTGATGGCGTTTATGACAAAGACCCAAGCTTACATGACGACGCGGTCAAGTACGACGGTTTGACCTTTGATGAAGTGTTAGAGCAAAAGCTTGGCGTTATGGATTTAACCGCCATTGCCTTATGCCGTGAGCACAACGTGCCGCTACAAGTGTTTGATATGACCAAGCCTAATGCGTTATTAAACGTCATCATGGGCGAAAATGAAGGCACACGCGTTTATCACTGATTTGCCTGAATACCCTGAATATTAATATGAGAATGCCAGTCATTAAAATTAGGCCAGTTGCTAACAACTGCCAGTCGTTAATAATTAGTAGTGAACACCCGTATATTTACTAACAAATGAATGATTTATCGACAGCGATAAATAAGGATATCTAATGATCAAAGAGATTAAGCAAGACGGCGAAGCGCGTATGCAAAAAACCTTGGAAGCGCTTGAAAGCACCTTTAGTAAAGTCCGTACAGGTCGTGCGCATCCAGGTATGCTATCAGGTGTGATGGTCAGCTATTATGGCTCTGATACCCCGCTTAACCAAGTGGCTAGTGTCAACGTTGAAGACTCACGTACGCTGATGGTTCAGCCGTTTGACCGTACCATGGTACAAGCGATTGACAAAGCCATTCGCGAAGCAGATTTGGGTCTCAACCCAGTGACTGCTGATGTGATTCGTGTGCCGATGCCTGCATTGACAGAAGAAACACGTCGTGACATGCAAAAACTTGCGCGTGGAGAAGCAGAAAGTAGCCGTGTTTCTATCCGTAATATTCGCCGTGATATGATGAATGACATCAAAGAATTGGCAAAAGAAAAAGAGATCTCAGAAGACGACGAACGCCGTGCCAGTGACGAGATTCAAAAAATCACTGACAAGTATATCGAGACGATTGATAGTCGTTTGAGCAAAAAAGAAACCGATTTGATGGACGTTTAAAACACTGGTTTTTTGATCGTGTAAGACAAAAAACCGTTACGTCATATCCTTATAATAAGCAGCCAATCTGTCAGTACTATTGGCTGCTTATTATTGTGTAGATGGTACCGATAATAGTGTCAATGTTATATTAATCGGATACGGTCTGTATTTTATAAGCGCTATCTTGCAAACTAAATAACGCCTATAGACGGGTTTATGATAAGTTTGTGAATTGTGGTTATGATGCTTTCTAATCGCTATCGCACCCGTTATTATTATTTTACCTTAACAATAAGCACTTTCGCCTATGTCCACTTCAGCCGTTTTGGCTCCTGATCTTCTTCCACGCCATATCGCTATCATCATGGATGGCAATAATCGTTATGGTAAAGCCAATGATTTGGGCAAAGGCCAAGGGCATGTGGCTGGCAAAGATGCACTCGATCCTATCGTCGAGTATTGCGTTAATACGGGTATCGAAGTATTAACGGTATTTGCATTTTCTAGTGAGAATTGGCAACGCCCGCCCAGTGAGGTGGCGCTACTCATGCAACTGTTAACCTCAACCATTCATGAGCAAATACCACGCATGAATGAGTATCGTATTCGTCTGCGTTTTATTGGTGACCGCAGTCAGCTGAGTGATGATTTGCAAGCATTAATGGCGGACGCTGAAGCAAAAACAGCAGACTTTGAAGCCATGACTCTGGTCATCGCTATCAGTTATGGTGGGCAATGGGATATTGCCCATGCAGCAAAACAGCTGGCGCAGCAAGTAGAGGCTGGTCAGTTACGTGCTGATGATATTAATAAAGAATTGCTCGGTAACTATGTGCAATTAGCAGATGCACCAGCAGTAGATATGCTGATACGCACGGGCGGTGAGTACCGAATCTCTAACTTTTTATTGTGGCAGTCAGCCTATGCCGAGCTATTTTTTACCCAGACATTATGGCCGAATTTTGCAGCCGATGAGCTGGCAGCAATGGTAACAGAGTTCGCTCAGCGGCAGCGCCGTTTTGGTAAAACCAGTGAGCAGATAGTGATAGAGCAAGCCTGTCGTTAATACGTTCATTGTGTTAAGTGTTTGCCGATTATTTTGTAAAGGGAAGAGCTCTTACAAAGCCGCTATCGTATAAGTAGTTAATATTGCTTGTTTGTGAAATAATAAACCGCATTAATGAGTGTCAATTGCTATTAATAGGCTATTGTAGATTAGCTGCTATAATGCACTTTTTGACCATGCGTTTTTCATTATTATAAGGCTCAATAATTATGTGGCAACGAATTAAGACGGCAGTTGTTCTCGTTATTATCGTTGGTATTGCAATGTTTGCGAGCCAAACCCCTATTTTATTTGCACCGCTGTTAGCGATTGGTGTCATTATCGCCGCTCATGAATGGACTAAGCTGATGCCTAAGTGGCGTCAGCCTGCGCTGTTTGTGCTATTGGTTTTGGTATTGACCCTAGTATCACTCATGTTTAAAGTGACATGGCTGTTTTGGTGGGTGGCTTCACTGGCTATATGGCTAATGGCGCTGTCTTGGGTGCGAGTTTTCCCGACTCATACCAACTGGTATGGTAAAAAATTGGCATTGATGGGTGCGGTGATATTGACCGCATCGATTACGGCTATGTTTTATTTGTGGCAACTGTCGGCATGGTGGTTGCTCTATGTGTTCCTATTGGTCTGGTGCGCAGATAGTGGCGCTTATTTTGTGGGGCGTAAGTTTGGTCGTCGCAAAATGGCACCAAATGTCTCACCCAATAAAAGCATGGAGGGGCTGGCCGGTGGCCTTGTCACGGGTTTGCTCGTGGTCATTGCCATCAGTGTGTTTAAGCTACAACTGACTGGTGTGCCGTTAGTCGCATTTGTAGGACTATCAGCGTTGACCATTTTAGCATCGGTACTTGGTGATTTATTTGAGTCTATGCTTAAGCGCCGTGCTGATGTCAAAGACTCAGGTACTATTTTGCCAGGGCATGGCGGAGTGCTTGACCGTATCGACTCGCTGCTATCTGCCACACCGATATTTGCGCTTGGGTTTTGGGCGATACAGCAGTTAGGTTTGATAGTGGTTTAGGACTGAAAAAATGATTCATATATTAAGGTCTGTTGAACATTCAAATATTAGGGCTGCTGATCGCTAAAATCGCACCAAACTAGGTGTAAATCGACGATAATGTCGAGACATTAGCTAGGTTTGCAACAACGTTTGGAGGGGTTTTAGCATCAGCCTTTCAGGGCAGGACTATTTTTTGCTAATACATGGCGAAATTGTCTAACCTAGAATGACTAGGCATCAAAAATTTCACTGCGTATTGTCTAAAAAATAGCCTCTGCCAGTACCATATTTGAATGTCAACAGACCCTAATTGCAGTAGTTAAGATGAATGACTAATTTGAGTAAGTATTTTACTCTGATTGATCGCTGCTTATAGTCAATACACTTGATATCGTTCACCTCTTATTTATCAGACGTTTTATCGATTTCTTATTTAATTTTTTAGAGTATCATTTACAGGCACCGATGGTTATGACGCAACGCATCGCCGTACTAGGCGCGACAGGTTCGATTGGCGATAGCACGTTAGCAATATTAGCGGCGCAACCACAGCTTTACACCGTCTACGCTCTGTCAGGCTATCACCGTTTAGACAAACTATTTGCACTCTGCCAGCAGTTTTTGCCCAAACGCGTTAGCGTACCGACCGCTGCAGTCGATGATTTTGCCCAGCGACTCCGTGCAGCAGGTCTTGATATCGATGTGGTAGGCGGCGAAGCAGGGCTGGTCGACATAGCCACTGATTCACAAACTGATACTGTCGTTGCTGCCATCGTAGGCGCGGCAGGACTGCCTTCTACCTTAGCAGCAGCACGCGCAGGTAAGCGTATTTTGCTCGCCAATAAAGAAGCGCTGGTGATGGCAGGGCAGGTAATGATCAATGCGGTCAAAACAAACAATGCTACTTTGCTACCGCTTGACTCTGAGCACAACGCTATTTTTCAGTGTTTACCACTGGCTATTCAGCAGGATAATACCCAAATTCATCAGCCAAATCACGGCGTGCGCAAGCTATGGTTAACGGCCTCTGGTGGACCATTTTTGCAAAAATCGTTTGAGCAGATGCAGCAAGCGAGCGTCGCTGAAGCGGTCAAACATCCAAATTGGTCAATGGGTCAAAAGATATCCGTCGATTCAGCAACGATGATGAATAAGGGTTTAGAGTTAATCGAGGCTTGCCATTTATTTGATTTGTCTGAAGATAAAATAAATGTGGTCATTCATCCACAAAGTATCATTCACTCAATGGTAGAATATAGCGATGGTAGCTTTTTAGCGCAGCTTGGCAGTCCAGATATGAAAACGCCCATTGCCCATGCGCTCAGTTACCCTGACCGTATCGATAGCGGCTCGCAGCCACTGGATTTATATGCGCTCAGCGGCTTGGAGTTTATTGAGCCTGATTTGCAAAAATTTGCGTGTTTGCGTTTGGCAAGACAGGCGATGCAAGCAGGCACGCAAGCGACGATTGTTTTAAATGCGGCCAACGAAATTGCCGTGGCGGCGTTTTTGGCTGGGAAAATTCGCCTGACTGACATTGCTGATATCAACGAACAGGCTTTGAATGACATACAGCTGCCACCGTTAAACGAAATGGCTGACATAGAAGATATTCTAGCAATTGATAAAATAGCGCGTCACCTTACGGACAAACTTGTGGCAAAGTTGATGTAAATGTATCAACAGCTGCGTCGTTAAAAAATGATGTTAATAAAAGATGCTAAGAAACCATACTGAGAAAAGATCATGACGTTTTTATTAACGCTCCTTGCGGCAATATTTGTCTTAGGTCCGCTCATTGCCTTACATGAGTGGGGACACTATATCGTCGCTCGTCTTTGCGGCGTTAAAGTATTGACCTATTCTATTGGTTTTGGTCCCAAACTCTTTGGCTGGACGAGCAAAAAAAGCGGTATTGATTATCGTATTTCGGCCCTGCCACTTGGTGGTTATGTCAAAATGCTCGATGAGCGTGAAGGCGAGGTAGCAAAAGCTGAGCAACATCTGGCATTTAATCGTCAGCATCCGCTCAAAAAGATTGCGATTGTTGCGGCTGGCCCTATCATGAATTTTGTCATTGCTATTGCGCTGTTTTGGGTGTTGTTTATGACGCCATCGGAGCAGCTGGCGACCAAGATTGGGCAGGTATTACCTGATACGCCTGCTGCCATGGCACAGCTGCCAGTTGGCGACAAAATCGTTGCGATTGACGGTCATGAGGTACAAACGTGGGAAGGCATCAACTATCGCCTTGCTGGACGGATGGGTGAGACAGATAATGTTAGTATTACTTTGCAATCAGAGACACAAGCTGATAATGCGATCAAAACTTATCAAGCGCCCGTAACTCAGTTTATGCAAGGCAGCGCGCAAGGTAAAGATGCGTTAACCAGCTTTGGTATGCTGCCATGGCAACCAGATATTGCACCGATAGTAGGTGATTTGACCCCTGATGGTGCCGCCAGTCGCCAAGGTCTAAAAGTAGGCGATCGTATTATTGCTATCAATGATCAACAAATTAAAGATTGGATCAGTGCCACTCGTATCATCCGCGATAGTCCTGAAACCCTGCTTAATTTCACGGTATTGCGTGATGGTAATCCCGTTCAGCTTCAGATTATGCCGCAAGGCAAAAAAGACAATTTGGGTAACGATTATGGGCAAATTGGTGCTATGGTGGCACAGTCCGAAATAGTTATTCCTGACGCTTATAAGACTACCGTGGTTTATGGCCCTGGTGAGTCACTGGTAAAGTCATTTGAAAAGACAGAACAGTTAGCCGTCATGACGGTAAGCTCGATGGGCAAGATGCTGTCTGGCATGATTGGTTTGGACAATTTGTCAGGGCCGATTACAATCGCCAAAGTGGCCAAACAGAGTTTTGATATTAGTTGGCAGATGGTATTATCGACGGCAGCTTTGATTAGTTTGAGTCTTGCTGTACTAAATCTTTTGCCCATTCCTGTATTGGATGGCGGTCATATTGTATATTATCTTATTGAATTGATTCGTGGTAAGCCACTCTCAGAAGGGGTGCAAATGATTGGACTAAATATCGGTTTACTCTTGCTGGCAGGTTTCATGGTGTTAGCAATTGGTAATGATATCAGTCGGCTGTTTTGACTATTGAATCGCTAATATGATCGATAAGGCACGAGATACTAATGGTTTTACGCCTATCATGGACTGATTATTGCCATAATAGGTAGCATGCTTTGTATCTTGGCCTCTGTACTAATCGTAATTTTTAGTTTATTTTGTGATGCATTTTATATAAAGTGTTCTGAGTCTCCCGCGTGTGAGCTTAAATTTCATGCGAAATGGGCTAGACAATATGGGCTTTTTAACTTAACTTAAGCAAGTTTTTTATTGACGGATAGTGTTTATGCGTACGCCTTTATTTATGAGCGCGGCAGGGTTGCCGTTAGTTGTAGCGATGATGAGTATGCCAGTGCAGGCTGCAGAATTTGTAGTCACTGACATCGGTTTCAATGGTTTGCAACGTCTAACCCCCGATAGCCTCTATCCGGTTCTGCCTATTTCGGTAGGGGATACGGTGAATGACAGTAGTTTGGCAGCCAGTATTAAGGCGCTCTATGCGACCGAAAATTTTGCTGATATTCAAAGCCGTGTCGAAGGTGGACAGCTACGGTTTGATGTCGTTGAGCGCCCAACGATTGCTGAAGTCAATTTTGAGGGCAATAAGCTCATTCCAAAAGAAGGGCTAGAGCAAGGGCTAGACAATGCTGGTCTGTCTGTCGGTAATGTGCTGAAACAAGCCACGCTACAAGGCGTCGCCAATGAACTACAGCAGCAATATATCAGCCAAGGCTATTACAACAGCAATATCGAGGTTGATCAAACGTTACTTGATGGCAATCGCGTCAAGCTCGATGTGCGTTTTGTTGAAGGCAAACCTGCCAAAGTGGTCGATATTAATATCATTGGCAATAAACACTTCAGTGATGAAGAAATCAAAGACGTTTTCGCGGTAAAAGAGTCCTCTTGGACACGTCTGCTGTCAAAGTCTGATCGTTATGCCAAAGAAAAGCTGGCCGCCAGTCTAGAAAATCTAAAAGCACTTTATCAAAACGATGGTTATGTGCGTTTTGCAGTAGATAATGCGGTGCTCAATATCAGTGAAGATAAGAGCAGTGTGTTTATCGAGGTAAGCTTGAGCGAAGGCGAACAATACCAGTTTGGCGAAGTGAATTTCTTAGGCAAGCCGACTTTTGAGAATAATGAGCTAAAAGAGTTGGTGACTTTTGCACCCAATGAAAAATACTCGCAAGCCAAGCTAGATGAAACCACCGCGGCACTTAAGAGTCGTTATGGTAATGAAGGCTATTATTTGGCACAGGTTAGACCAGTGCCACGTATCAATGATGATACCAAAGTAGTGGATGTCGACTATTTCATCGACCCTGCACGTCCTATTTACGTCCGTCGTATCAACTTTACTGGTAACATCAAAACTCAAGATGAAGTACTGCGCCGTGAGATGCGTCAATTAGAAGGCGCATTGGCGACTAGTGACAAAATCCAGTTGTCACGCACACGTCTGATGCGTACTGGCTTTTTTAAAGCCGTCAACGTTGATGTGAAACCAGTACCGAACCAGCCAGACCAAGTAGATATTAACTATACGGTTGAAGAACAGCCTTCTGGTAGTTCAACGATTGCGGCGGGTTACTCGCAAAGCGGCGGTGTGACTTTCCAGTTAGATCTAACACAAAATAACTTTATGGGTACGGGTAACCGTGTGAAAGCGGCATTATCGCGCTCAGAAACCCGTGATTCTTATAGCTTGGGTTATACCGATCCGTACTTTACCGAGAATGGCGTCTCACAAGGTCTTAGTGCCTATTATCGTGAAACGAAATACGATGATAGAAACGTCAGTAACTATGTCACCGATTCTTATGGTGCCACGCTCAACTATAGCTATCCTGTTGATGAAACCAAGCGCGTGAGTGCGGGTTTGAACGTCGATAATACCTCAGTCCGAGGCGGTCGCTTCTTAGGTGTATCAAACGTACAGCAAATTATTGACGATGGCGGCACGTTTGAAAACTTTGTCAATGATGAAAATGAGGCTTCTGGACGTACAGGCTTCAAAAATGATTACAATACTTATAACCTGCTATTTGGCTGGGACTATAGTACTTTAGATCGCCCAGTGTTCCCGACCAAAGGCATGAGCCATACGGTCGATGGGACCATTGGTTTAGGTGATGCCAGTTATCAAAAACTCGTTTATCGCGGCAATATCTATTATCCTTTCTACAAAGACTGGGTCGCACGTGGTTATACCAAGCTTGGTTATGGTAACGATTTGCCATTTTATGAAAACTTCTACGCTGGGGGCTATGGCTCTGTACGTGGTTATGAAGCCTCAACACTTGGGCCAAAATCACAAACGTATTATGATGCCATAAATGATGACGTGCGTTACAAAGACGAAGATATCGGTGGTAATGCGCTAGTCAGCTTCGGTAGTGAGCTAATATTGCCAATGCCGTTTAAGGGTGATTGGGCGGATCAAGTGCGTCCAGTATTGTTCGCTGAAGGTGGTCAAGTATTTGATACTACCGATAAAGAAGATCGTACTTTTATCAATCCTAATGACGGTACTGATACGGGTGTGCCCCTGCTGACACAAGATAATAGTATGCGCTTTAGTGCGGGTGCAGGTATAACATGGTATACACCAATTGGTCCAATTTCACTAAGTTATGCTATACCTATTGGTGATAAAGAAGGCGATGAAACTGAAAAAGTTCAGTTCCAGATTGGTAATACGTTCTAACTTAGCATGATTGTTTGCGTTCATCTCATTCCCGATAGCAGTTACTTAGATGAACGTAGCATCTGTTAAATATCAGTAGATCGCCAAGGTGATTGTTCAGCTTGGCGATTGTCTTATTCATAATAATAGTCATAATAATAGTCACTATGATAACGATTGAGCAACTTATCACTCGGATTGAGCAGCGTCAGCCTATTACCAATAAGGCTGAAATTAACGCTGAACAGTTACGTCAAAAATTCAGCAGTATTGGTAGCTTGGCCACGGCTGATCATAATCAGCTAAGTTTTTTGGCTGATCCCCATTATATTTCTAGTCTGGCAATAAGTAACGCAGGGGCTGTATTGGTCACTGCAGAATATCGCGACCAAGTGCCCGCCACAGCGATAGCATTAGTTGTTGCAAGCCCATACTTAGCTTATGCTGGTGCCAGCCAGTTGTTTGCTCGTGAGTCACTGTCTGGTGGCATTCACCCTAGTGCTGTAATTGCTGAGAGTGCAGTCATCGGTGAGCAGGTGAATATCGGAGCTTTTTGTGTGATCGCTGATTATGTACAAATTGGTGCGCGTAGCTCACTTGCTGCACATGTAGTGATCGACGCAAATACGACTATTGGTACTGATGGCGTCATTAAATCACAAGTGGTGATCGGGCATGATTGTGTCATCGGTGACCATGTGAGGTTACACGCAGGTGTGAGTGTGGGTGCAGAAGGTTTTGGTTTTGCACCAACCAAAGATCCTAGCGCCACTGGCTGGGAGCGTATTGCTCAGTTAGGACGGGTAGTGATAGGCAACCATGTACGAATTGGTAGTCAAACTTGCATTGACCGAGGAGCCATCGATGATACGGTCATTGGCAATCACGTTATTATTGATAATTTGGTACAAATTGCTCATAACGTGCGTATCGGTGATGGCACGGCCATCGCTGCCCAAACGGGTATCGCAGGCAGTACTAGTATAGGCAAGCGCTGTATTATTGGCGGTGCGGTCGGTATCACGGGTCATATCGAGATTACCGATGATGTCACTTTATCTGGGATGACCATGGTAACCAAATCTATCAAAAACGCCGGTTCATACTCATCTGGAACGGCTGCGATGCCGACAGCTAACTGGCGACGGGCAGCTGTACGCTTTCGCCAGCTTGGGCGTGATTAGCGCAAATATCAATCCATATACAAACACAGTAAAATCATAGCGATTTAAAACATAGCAAGGAAGCACCATTATGAGCGGCACCGATATCGATATTTTAAATGACAAAGAAATGAAAAGCTTAGCTGAACAAGGTCTTACGCTGCCATTAACTTACCATACTTTAAAGCATTATTTGCCACACCGTTATCCTTTCTTATTGGTCGACAGGATTATTGATTGCACACCTGGTGAGTGCATTACGGGTATTAAGAATGTGACGATCAATGAAGAATTCTTCAATGGTCATTTTCCTGATGAGCCGATTATGCCAGGGGTACTCATGGTTGAGTGCATGGCTCAGGTTTCAGGTGTGCTCGGATTTATTAGTGCCGGTCTAACCGCAGAAGATGGTTATTTATATCTGTTTGCAGGTGTTGATAAAGTTCGTTTTAAGCGTCGAGTGATTCCTGGTGATCAGCTGACTATTCGTGCCAAAACAGTGATGCAGAAGCGTGGTATTTATAAATTTGACTGCACTGTACATGTTGATGATGAGTTAGCCGCCAGTGCACAAATAATGATTGCCCGCCAAGAGCAATAACGTTTATTAATCGCCATTATCTCCGTAGTTGACCTAAATCTTTAAAGAAAGTATCTAAAGAATTAGGTCAAAATGGGTCATAAGCATTATAATTGACCCTCGTATTTAACAGCAGAGCCATGCTTAGGTTTTTTCATAAAACTAAATTGGCTGTATTTGTTTTACCATTTACTCGCATCAGATCATACAAAGGCCCACATTATGAGTCAGATCCATCCAACAGCACTCATCTCACCGTCCGCCCAGATTGATGAGACTGCTATCATTGGTCCGTATTGTATCGTCGGTGATGAGGTAACGATTGGCGCTCACACGGTTTTGCATCGCCATGTAGTTGTCACCAAATTGACGCGTATTGGTCAACACAATGAGTTTTATCAGTTTGCGAGCATTGGCGAGGATCCTCAGGATTTAAAGTATGCTGGTGAGCGTACGTGGCTTGAGATTGGCGATCATAATACCATTCGAGAAGCCTGTAGCTTACACCGAGGCACCGCACAAGATAGTGAGATAACTAAAATAGGCAGCCATAATCTTCTGATGGTTAACACTCATGTGGCTCATGACTGTGTGATTGGCGATCATAATGTATTGGCTAATAATGTTGGCGTTGCAGGTCATGTGACTATCGGTAACCACACGATCATTGGTGGTAATTCAGGTATCCATCAGTTTTGTACTGTCGATGATTATAGCTTGATTGGTGGCGCGAGTCTGATCCTAAAAGATGTAGCTGCTTTTACGATGGTATCTGGTAATCCAGCAACGACTCATGGTCTCAATGTGGAGGGAATGCGCCGCAAAGACTGGTCAAAAGAGACTATTGATGTGTTGCGCCAAGCTTATCGTACGATTTTTAGATCCGGTTTGACGACCGTGCAAGCGCTTGAAATTTTGAATAATGAGCTGCTACCAAAAGAGCCAAAAATCCAATTGCTCATTGACTCACTACAAAAAAGTCGCCGTGGTGTGGTGCGCTAAAACTGTGGTTAGTGTTTGCTGAAAAATATATTGGGTAAAACTATTTTAATCGACCAAACTCTTGTTAGTTATACATAAAATGACTAAAAGTCATAACTAATTGTTATGGCTTTTTATGTTTATGAGCGCTTGACTTTTTTGGTGGCTTAGCAGAAACTGAGCCTTTACGATATTGTAAACAATTCTTTCTTAATGTTGCTGGATGCCTCACATTGAGGCGTTTATTGAATAGCCCGATATTTTGAATGGCTATTTATGATAATCAAGGAAGATTATCAGTGATATTAATTGAAGCACGAGGACGGAAAAAATGGCTATTAATAAACAAGAACATGCACAGTGGAGCTCAAGTTTTGGCTTCGTATTGGCAGCGGTTGGTTCAGCAGTTGGTTTGGGAAACATATGGAAGTTTCCCTATATGGTCGGTGAAAGTGGTGGTTCAGCTTTCGTTATCGCTTATTTATTCTGTATCGCGCTGGTAGGTTTTCCGATTCTAGTCGCTGAATGGCTGATTGGTCGCCGTGGACAAAAGAACCCAGTCAACACGTTTGCGGATGTTGCAGCAAGTGAAGGTAAGTCGCGCAATTGGGGCATTGTTGGCGCGTCAGGTATTTTAGGTGGTTTCTTAATCCTATCGTTTTATAGTGTGATTGGCGGTTGGGCACTCAACTATATTACTAAAGCAGGTACAGGCAGTTTTATTGGTCAAGACAGTGATTCTATTGCTGCGACCTTTGATGCTATGTTAGCTTCAGCAGGTACGTTGACGATTTGGCATACCGTGTTTATGGCTATTACTGCTTTGATTGTCGGTATTGGTGTGACCAAAGGTATCGAGACCACGGCCAAAGTTTTAATGCCATTACTAGGCGTGATTTTGTTCGTCATCGTTGGTTATAACGTGATAAATGGTGGTTTTGGCGAAGCAGTAGCCTATCTATTCACACCCGATCTTAGCAAGTTGACTGCGGATGTGATGCTTGCAGCATTGGGTCATGCCTTCTTCACCCTATCTATTGGTATGGGTATCATGATTGCTTATGGCTCATATTTGGGTCGTGAAGTGAACTTACTAAAAACCGCCCGTACCGTTGTGATTTTAGATACGGTTATTGCTTTGGCTGCTGGTCTAGCAATTTTCCCCATCATCTTTAGCAATGGTCTAGACCCTGCTTCAGGCCCTGGTCTTATCTTTGTCAGCTTACCGATTGCTTTTGGTAGCATGGGTGCTGGGACTATTATTGGTACGTTGTTCTTCTTACTTATTACTTTTGCTGCTATTACTTCATCAATCTCATTGCTTGAGCCAACGGTTGAGTTTTTAGAAGAGCGTACGCCAATGAGTCGTACGGTATCAACCATCGTTGCAAGTACGGTGATTTGGCTATTAGGCATCGCAGCACTACTATCATTTAACCTATGGTCTGACTTTACTATTATGGGTAATGGTATCTTTGATGCATTGGATAAAATTACGAGTAAGTTCCTTTTACCTTTAACAGGTCTTGCTGCAATTGTATTCGTTGGTTGGAAAATGGACCAACGCAGTATCCAGCAAGAGCTTAATCTGTCTAATGGTGAATGGCAATTATGGCAAATCGTTGCTAAGTTTGTAGCACCAGTTGCCGTTATCGTGGTATTTGTAACCTCGTTAATGGGCTAGTTTTGATTAAATAGTGTTGAGAGCATAATATTGATAGTGACGTAGATAATTTAAATCATTAGACAATAAAAGCAATACACTAAAAAGGGCTTAAGATAATTCTTAAGCCCTTTTTGTACGTGTAACAATTTCAAAAATATGATTAGCGTAGATTTAACTCAGGAACCGTTTGTCCACGTTTGTTATAAAATTCGCTCACAAACTCATCAAATTTGTCTTGCTCAATGGCGTCACGAATACCTTGCATCAGACGCTGATAATAGCGCAAGTTATGAATAGTCGCTAATTGAGCACCTAGCATCTCTTTACACTTATTAAGATGGTAGAGATAAGCACGGCTAAAGTTTTGGCAAGTATAGCAGTCACATTCAGGGTCTAATGGGCCTTCGTCATTGCGATACTGGCTATTACGGATACGTACCACACCAGCATTGTCCGTATCGCCTGTGACGAAGTAGTGACCATTACGGGCGTTACGCGTTGGCATGACGCAATCAAACATATCGACGCCACGACGCACCGCTTCAACAATGTCCTCAGGCTTACCCACACCCATCAGATAGCGCGGCTTGTCTGCTGGCATCGCATCTGGGATGTAGTCTAAGACATCCATCATCTCATCTTTTGGCTCACCAACTGATAGACCGCCGATAGCATAACCATCGAAGCCGATATTGAGCAACCCTTCAAGCGATTGCTGGCGCAAATCCGCATACATACTGCCTTGAATAATGCCAAATAATGCATTGGTGCTACCCAGTCTTTTATGCTCATCAACACAGCGCTGCCCCCAACGTAGTGACAACTCTAATGACTTTTTGGCTTCGTCATGAGTGGCAGGATAGGGCGTACACTCATCAAATTGCATGACGATGTCTGAGTTCAAGCTATACTGAATCTGCATAGATTTTTCTGGTGATAAAAACACCTTAGCGCCATCGATAGGAGATTTAAAGTCAACCCCTTCTTCGGTGATTTTACGCATTGCACCCAGACTGAATACTTGAAAGCCACCTGAATCGGTCAGGATAGGCTTATCCCAATGCATAAATTTATGCAAACCGCCGAATTTATCGATGACCTCAGTACCTGGACGCAACCATAAATGAAAAGTATTGCCTAACACGATATCAGCCCCAATGGCTTCAATATCACGTGGCAGCATACCCTTGACCGTACCATAAGTACCAACAGGCATAAATGCTGGCGTTTGTACGTCGCCATGATTGAGATGAACCGTACCACGGCGCGCGCGCGTTTCGCCGCTGGCCGTTTTATGTAAGACAAATTGCATATGATAACCGCTATGTAAGCTATGAAAATGGTGCTAATTATAGCATTGTTGGCAGTTTTTTTGGACATGGATGTTTATGAGACGCTGATATATCTGGCCAATGTTGCTTGGCTATAACCAAAAGATACAGACAGCGTTATCGAGTCATTGGTAAAGTATTAGCTGGTGAGGTAGCAAAAATCGCCAGACCTTGCTTTTAGATGCTGGAGACACGATATGAAAAAGGCAACCTACTTATTACTGAGTGGTTTACTACTAACATCAGGAGCAGCTATGGCTACCGAAGAGCCGAATTATACAGTATTGTCACAAATGGATGACTTTGAGCTGCGTCGTTATGACAAGCAGCTAGTGGCACAAACATGGGTGAGTGGTGACCAAGACTCAGCGAGTCGCGAAGGGTTTAAAGTGTTAGCCGACTATATATTTGGCAATAATACAGCGCCAACGGGCGGCAGTAGTAAAATTAGCATGACAGCACCTGTGACAATGCAGCCTGAAAATAAAAAAGGTGTTGATGAGTCACAAAAAATCGCGATGACAGCTCCAGTAAGTATGCAGCAAGACGATGGGAAGTGGCGTGTACAATTTACTATGCCCAGTAAATACACGATGCAAACACTGCCCAAACCCAACAATCCAAACATCACGATTACCGAGGTGCCAGCACAAACGTACGGTGTGATTAAGTTCTCAGGGTTAGCAGGCAGTAAAAAAGTAGCGACTAAAACGAAAGAGCTACAATCTTGGATGCAAACACAAAATTTGACTATAACGGGCACGCCTGAACTGGCACGTTATAATCCGCCTTGGACGCTGCCGTTTTTGCGCCGTAATGAAGTGATGATTGCTTATCAGCCAAAATAATACTAGCCTCAAAGCGTATGATTAGCGTTGTCAAATTTGCTAAGCTTACTATAGATAGTACTTGCACTCGTTTTCCGTACTATTCAAATTTTTGGAAGTGGTGTACCCATAAAAAAGACAGCATTTGCTGTCTTTTTTGTACTGATTTTTTAAGAAAATAAACTTAGTTTTTTTGCTCACGAATAATATTCAGCATACGACGTAATGGTTCAGCTGCGCCCCATAACAGTTGATCGCCAACGGTAAATGCGCCTAGATACTCAGGGCCCATATTGAGCTTACGCAAGCGACCTAGTGCGACTGTCAACGTACCAGTGACGGCTACGGGCGTTAAGCGATTCATGGTGGCTTCTTTGTCGTCTTCGACCAAGTCCAGCCATTCGTTGTCGCTATTTTTCAGAGCTGCTTCGATTTCCTCTAAAGGAATGTCTTTTTTGAGCTTGATGGTTAAGCCTTGAGCATGACAGCGCATCGCGCCCACGCGGACACACATACCGTCGATAGCAATCTTATCGGCTTCAGAATTACCAAGGATTTTATTGGTTTCAACACCACCTTTCCATTCTTCTTTTGACTGTTTGTTCTCTAGTTGAACATCAATATATGGGATTAAGCTACCAGCCAATGGCACACCAAAGTACTGTTTAGGAAAATCGTCTGAGCGTTGAGTTTGGGCGATTTTTTTATCAATCTCAAGGATGGCACTTGCAGGATCAGCCAATTCATCTTTGACCGCATCGTGTAGCACGCCCATGCCAGCGATTAATTCGCGCATGTTGTTAGCACCAGAACCACTAGCTGCCTGATAAGTCATGGCGCTGACCCATTCTACCCAGCCTTTATTAAACAGCTCACCAATCGCCATCAACATCAGTGACACGGTACAGTTACCACCGATAAAGTCTTTTTTGCCATTGGCTAGGGCGCTATCAATGACAGTGCGATTGACTGGATCAAGAATGATGATGCTGTCATCTTCCATTCGCAAGGTGCTTGCTGCATCAATCCAGTAGCCGTTCCACCCACTATCACGTAGCGGTTGATGGACTTGTGACGTGTAGTCGCCGCCTTGGCAGGTAATGATGACCTCACAAGCTGCTAGTGCGTCAATATCATGAGCATCTTTTAATTGGCCGGTCTGAATACCATCAAGGCTTGGTGCATCACCACCTGCGTTGCTAGTTGAGAAAAACACGGGTGTAATACCGTCAAAGTCTTTTTCCTCAGTCATGCGCTGTATTAATACTGAACCGACCATGCCGCGCCAGCCTACCAAGCCTACTGTTAAATTACTCATGAAACTCAATCCTTTTTACCATAAATTGTTGCATTGCCAGCCGATAACAATGCCGTGAATAGCCATAAAAAGCAAGGCGTTTTGGCTGTTTTTAGTGGTTTTTCATACACTATTAATGATGTTCAGTATAACTTTAAGTTATTAACCTAACGGCGATAGTGGCGATGCCTCACTCGCCACAAGTAGATATCCCTAAAAAATAAAATTCGTCCGTAGTCCTGTTTATGATGGGCGGATTAAAAGTGTAATATTTTATGGCGGTTAACGAATAATCCATAGTCATTAGTAGGCGATATGCTCCTGAAATGCTAAAGTAATCAGCTAATACCAAAACTACAAAGTACAATGAGCTGTGTCAAACTCGTTTAGCTTATGCGGTGTGGTACTTACACTTTTTTCTTGCGCCTTTAATTTTTGTCAATGTCATGACATCAGTTCAAACCATGCAAACCTTTATCATCCAATTAACAATAAGCAGAGTGATTGGTTTAATCATCCTCTTAATAGACGGCTAATACATACTATGGATCTCTCACTATTATATTACAGCATACAGTGGCTAGCAGGATTCATTGCATTTGTGACGATTTGGGGCTGGATACCACTGGATAATTGGTGGGTGCGCGGTGTGGAATTTCCGCGTATTCAGATCATGGTACTGGGTGTCATTGCTTGGATTGGTATGCTGATGTTTTGGTCAGAGTGGCAGCTAGGGCAGTGGCTATTATTTATTGTCTTAAGCATTACGTTGGCCTTTCAGCTGAGAATGATATTGCCGTATACCAAGCTATGGAAAAAAGAAGTCCAAAAGGCAAAAGATAAGCCAGAAGGACAGGCGTATCAACTAAAAATAATGGTATCAAACGTACTAACGCCAAATGATGACACCCAAAAATTGGTGGATTTGGTGAAGCAAAGACAGCCTGATATTTTAATTACGCTAGAAAGCGATGAAAAATGGGAAAAAGCGCTCCATCAAATCGAACCTGATTATCCTTACACCGTAAAAGTGCCACTAGACAATCTGTATGGGATGCATCTTTATTCTAAGCTTGAGTTGATTGATCCTGAAGTCAAGTACTTGATGATCGATGACATACCTTCTATTCATGCCCAGCTGCGTCTGCAAAGTGGTCGCGTGATTTGGTTGTATTGCTTGCATCCCATGCCGCCGAGTCCGACGGAAGCGGATAAATCTACCACCCGCGATGCTGAGCTATTGATGGTTGGCAAGCACATCAAAGAAAACGAGCAAACCGCGATATTGGCAGGCGATCTCAACGATGTGGCATGGTCAAAGACGACTCGACGTTTTCAACGTATATCAGGATTATTAGACCCGCGTATTGGTCGACATTTTATTAATACGTTCCATGTCAGCTATCCATTTTTACGCTGGGCGCTGGATCATATTTTCCATAGTGCTTGCTTTACAGTAGTAGATATTCGACGTATGCCTTCTATAGGCTCGGATCACTTTCCTGTTATGACGACTTTACAATACGAACCAGAAGCGGAGAGTAATCAAGAGAAAAATGCCCCTACTGCAGAATCGGAAGATATCAAAGAGACAGATAATACAATAGTAGAAGGCAAGAAAGAAGGCAAAAAAGTCTCACAGGAACATGCAGAGGAGCAGAGAAGTCTGGGTTAATAGCTTGCCAATGTCGTAATCATCGTATGATGCAATTTAAAAAAGGCTGTAAGCATATGCTTACGTTAAATAAGGTCTTTAGCCTCTAGTCGCATTAAACTGATTACCCTACAATACCACCATCAACACAAGGATACGCATGGATGCAGTGTTGAGACAGTATCAATAAAAGCACAGGTCAGCCCGCTGTCTTATAGGATACTGTTCATGACTTAGGATGAGTCAGCATGGAAGAAATAATAACAACAATATGAAGCGCCATAGCCCCGAACCAATCGCCCTAGGTTCGGGGCTTTTCTTTGTGTGTAATTTTCTTAATCTATACCATCTTATATCAGTCCAAAAAGCGAATAGTGATGTCAAATTTACTTGGCTTATAAAATAGATAATATTTATATTGATTTTATTCGGTATTCTTATGAGTGCTGCTACATATTTGAGATTACATTCCGATTATTTTTAAAGCCTAAATAAACGTCAATAAAAAAAGGTACATGCATTAGCATATACCCTTTTTTGACAAAGCATTATTATATTTGACTTATCGATGCCTACAGCAATTAGCCAAGTACTTGAATGTACGCACCTGCGCGTAGCTCTTGTAGCCAGTCTTCTTTGGCTTGCGGTGCTAAGCGCTGGTAAAGCGCTTGACGTGCCATGTTGCGGCGATATTGATCGCTAACATCTTGTTGGCGTTTGCCTTCGACTTTCAATATATGCCAGCCAAACTGGGTTTTGAAAGGAGCAGAGTAGTCACCAACTGCCGTGTTTTTCATCATGGCTTCGAATGGACCAATCATGTCTTCTTCGCTCACCCAATCAAGGTCGCCACCGCGGCCAGCTGAACCGGGATCATCTGAATAGGTCGATGCTAAACCAGAAAAATCAGCGCCGTTGCGTAGCTGCTCATACAAATCATTAATTTTTTGCTCAGCAAGTGCGTCTGTCTGTAATTCATCAACTTTTACCAATATGTGACGCGTATGCCACTGCGGTATCAGCATGGTATCGCTGGCTTTTTTGTCAGCAAGTTTAATGATGTCGATGCCTTCAGGTGTTATTAATGGTGCACTGACCGCGCCAACCTCAAGTTTGGTAATCTCACTTGAAAGCTCTGTAGGTAGAGAAGCGGCTTTATGAAAGCCCATATCACCACCTTGTAGCGGAATAGGATAGTTGCCTTGGCTGGCAGCGACCGCTTCAGCGACATCAACGTTTGGTGCCAGCAAGCGCGTACGCAAGGCTTCTGCTACCTTTAGCGCCTCATTGCGTTGGTCTTCTGATAGTCGGCTGTAATCATCTATGTAAGGCACTCGTACATGAATCGTTTGATATTCACTCTGGTTTAAGCGCTTGGCTTCAGGTGAGGCTAAAAATGCATCAATATCTTGTTCGCTAATGCGTACACGGCTACCGATTTGGCGCTGTTGTAAGGCTTGAATGGCTGCGTCTTCGATCAATTGCGCACGTAGCGCCGCATAGCTACCAGGTTTTGCTGCGTCTAAACGCTGCTGCAATGCTGAGATGCTAGTCAGTCCTTCTGCTTGCGCGATTTGCCCAAGGCGTTGATTGATAGTGGCTTCATCAGGGTTAAGGCCGACGCGCTTGACCATGGATAGCTGTAGCTCACGTAAGATGAGTGCATTTAATACTTCAGACTGTAGCTGTGCTGAGTTTGCAATAGGTTCTCCAGCCGCTTGTGCGCGTGCTTGAGCTTGCGTGATAGCATCGACCAACTCGCTCTTTAAGATAGCATTTTCATTGACTAAAGCAATGATACCGTCTGTGCTATTGGCTGGCGTCAAACGATTGACGTTATTCTGCGCAGCCGCGGTATTTGCTTGAGGCGCTTGTGCAGGTTTAACGGTGGCAGCTTGTGCACTCAATGTAAGCGCTAGGCTGGTACTCATAGATAGCAGTACAGCACGGCTGGTTTGACGTAAAGAAAAAAATCTCATGATGCTCCTCATCAATGTCATCGCATCGGATGGTAGTTGGTCAACGCTATCTAATGCTTTTAACAGTCAAATATTAAACAGCGTTGCCTATAATAGGGTTACAAACGGGGTTATGAAATATATAGTACAAATATTTATACAAGAACGGTCTTAGTCTTTCCAAGCAGTTTGGACAGGTTCAAAGCCCAAGATTTTATCAGAGAGTAAGCGGGTCAGGCGGCTGCTACCACTACCAAGACCATTCAATCTAATCTCTGCCATTATGGCTTGCGTTGGTTTGTCTTTGACATTTAAGTCATTATAGTAACGACGACCATAAACTGCAAAACCAAAGCAGCAATCTTCGTAATCAACGCCGACCAACGAATCCAGGACTTTATCACGATTGTAATCGTATTGACCTTGAGCCAAGATTCGCCAGCTGTTATTGATAGGAAAGACCGCCGATGCAGTAAAAGCAGAGAGCGGCAGCTGATCGGTGTTTTCATCACGTTGGCGTTTGACATAGCCCACATTGAACAAGCTGTTGTCAGACGGCTGATAACGTAATTCAGTCGTAATATAATTTAAATCGTAGTCGTTGGTCAGTGCTCCGCTGACATCAACCCAAAAATTGTTATAAGGTTGAGTGCTAGTATCCCATACCATGCCTGATGATGATGAAGTAAATACCGGCTGCTGATCATCAAGCGTTACACGTCCATCATCTAAATAGAACTGCTCTGCAATGCTACCATCAAAACGTGTCACACCCGTTGCATCGATGTAACGATAATTAATGCCAGGAGTGATAGAGTGCAAATCTTGCAAGCGATCATGTCCTAAAAACCAGCTATCTGAAAATAGCTGCTCATAGTTAATAGAGGCGATACGAGTATTGAAGTTGGGAATATCATTTTGGTTTTTGTACGGTGAGTAGGTGTATTTCAATCGCGGGCTTAGCAAGCGATATCCACCCATGGTATCGTCGAATGCGCCAAAAGGCGAGCCTGCTTGGTAGAAATGCAGACCTGCATCAATACTGGCTTGCGGTACAAATACCGACTGGCTACCGTCTTTCTCACTCAGCTGATTGTCAGCTAAGCTATCCTCATCATAAGAGGTATAGAGATGTTGCAAGCTTAGTTTGGGCTTGATATACCCCCAAGATTTTTCCATTGGATAAACGGCACTGAGTTTATTATAAATTCGCCCGCCACTTTTTTCATTCTCAGAGCCATCGTCGATGGATTTTTTGAAGTAAGCAGAATCGCTCACACCAGTGATATCGAAGTTTTTTGCCCACGGCAGTCGATAATCGAGTTTGAGCTGCGGCAATCTTGAATAAGGCTTATCTTTGTCTTCTAAGGGTTTACCATTACTGGTAAAAGCGTCTAAAGTTTGAAAGGTTTCTACCTTCAATTCACCATCAACATAGTCATTATAGTAATTGACACGCGCACGGCGTGGTAAGTTTATGGTGCTGCCTGATAGACCCAGCGTATCAAAATCATTGAGGTAGTCTGAATCTGACACATAACTGTATTTTGCATCACCGCTTAAGCGTGGAATACTCTTAGATGACCAATAATGATCATAAAAGAAGCTAGAGCGGTTTTCGTCATTATATTCTTTGTCATTAGGCAAATATGAACCATTAAAAATACCTTCGCCATAACTTTCGGTCAGATAGCGAAACTCGCCTGACACCATAGGATTGCGATCGGTATAAATGTGGGTATTCAGCGTAGCATCATAATTGGGTGCCAAATTGAAATAGTAGGGCACATCAATCTCAAGACCGCTTTCACTACTGATACTGGCATTCGGCAATAAAAAACCACTACTGCGACGATTATCAATCGGGAAGTTGAAATAAGGCAAATAGAACACAGGCACGTCAGCGATACGGAAAGTGGTATTATAGGCTTCGCCGCGACCCGTATCCGTATCTAAATCAATGCTTTTGGCATCAAACTGCCATTTGCGATTGGTTGGTGGACAGGTACTGAACATGACATCATCTAGCTCATATTGATTGTCATTCGGTCTGTTCAAGCGCTTGGCATAACCATGAGCTTGCAGTTCTACACTGGCAAAAGCCACATCATTGGCTGTTGACTGTCCAGTTTCAGTATTATAATTTAAGCTATCAGCGACCCCAATAAGACCACCTTTTGATGCTTTTTCAGTGAAATTGGCTTGGGCGTTATTCGATGAGCGGTTTAGTGCGTTGCTACGTGGCACTTGTTGGCCTGTCGCTTGGTCAGTAAACATGACTTTGCCTTGAGCGGCGGCAATGCCATTGCTCAAATCTAACAAGACTTTTTCTGCTTCTATCTGCTGGGTACCCTGATTGATGATGACATTGCCCGACAGCTCTGCATAGTCGACATTGTCGTAATAACCATAATCTGATTCTGAAAACAGCGGCGCTTGATTATTCGGGAGACCATTTAAGTTTGGCGCAGGCTGACCATTGGTTGCTCTTGCCTCATTGACAGCACGTTGATAGTTGGGGTTGCTCTTTGGATAAACCCATTGACCTTCGCAGCGTTGGGCGCTATCTACGGCATTCGGTAATAACTGTAGGTTTCTACCCACTTTGGGAATGGTTTGCGGGGTAGGTGTTAGCCCGTTTTGAATGACATCTTGGTTAGCGTTATCACTATTGTTTAACGTTGAGGCGTCTGTATCGGGGGTCAGCTCATAAAACTCTGCTAAACGCAGCAGACTATCTTGGATACTTTCATCACTCACATCAACTTTACTAGTTTTCTGTGCGGCTTTAGGTACAGTGGTTTCAGCAAGCAGGGCAGTGCTATTGTTCTGAGTGGTAGCAATCGTATCTGCTGCTGGTACAAAACCTTTATCATCACTCTCGTTAATGGCGGTAATTTCTAGAGGACGGTTGTCTAAGGAGATTTCATTAATAGCACTCTCATTAGAGATGCTGTCGTTGAAGGTGCTTTCATTAAAGGCGCTTTCATTAAAAGTATTGTCAAAACTACTGTCTGAAGTATTGTTATCAGTAGCAGTCTGTTGATACGTATTACGCTGAAAGTCAGTCTTTTGACTATTGCTATTTTGATAGCGGATATCATTATAGTCACTATCTTTTTGGACACTACTGCGATTGGCATCAGGTGTAACGTCAGAGATATAACGGGTGCTACTGTCAGTGATTAGCGACTCAGTTTGCTGTGTGTCAGCATTGCTGGGCGCAGCACTAACACTTAGGCTGGACAAGCCTAAGGCACCAAATAAGATCAAACGGATGCTTTGGTAAAGCGGAGAATATAACAAGGGCACACCTATGATTGCAGAGCCTATTGGATTGCGATACTGAATTTATTAACCATATTATTAATCATGTATGTCGATTAATAAACGACTAAAAAATCACTGATTGATAATGCTATCTTAAGAATTTGGCTGTTTTACATATAATGACGACTAATCATAGTCAAAAAAAACCAAATCAGCTACACTATTTACCAAAATTCATAATATAGCCAAGCTGTTTTTTGAATGGTTGCTTGCGGTTATGCTCAGCGCTAGATGTCGAATGATATCCCAATACGCCTGCTACCGCAGTTTTTTTGGCTCAAGACATCGCTATTTTAACAAGGTTTTGCCTGACTTATCACTACTTTAATTGTTTACGACTTATATTTAACCTGTGATGCCCATTATGACTGATAAAATAATTTTAGAGCCTAATATGATCGATAACAAACTCAATAGCCGTCTACAACAATTAGAGAGCTGGTTGCAGCAAGTATTTGCTGGTCAAGCGTTTAAACTCGATAGTCTACCCGGTGACGCGAGTGCTCGCCAATACCATAGAATCCAGCTATCAAACAGTAATGACACGCATGTTGCACATTATATTGTCATGGACTCAGCGGACGAACAAGACGCCATGCGCCAGTTTATCAATGTGACTAAACTGATGGCACCGGCGATCAATGTGCCGACGCTCATCGCGCAAGATGTGACGAAAGGCTTTTTGGTATTGCAGGACTTTGGTGCGGTAGAGTTCGCCCATCTGCTCCTTGATGCGACGCCTGCTCAGATAGATGAGCATTATCAGTTGGCAATGCAGACGTTGGTCGCGCTACAGACTGTCCCAGTTAAAACAGCAAAGTCGCAACATCAATTGCCAGATTATGATACCGCGTTATTAGATCGTGAGATGGATTTATTTAGCGATTGGTTCATACCTTATATCGGTGTCGAGCTTGATAAAGCGATATGGGATACTTTAAAAGAAGCCTTAATAAAAGAGGTTTTGCAGCAGCCACAAGTCATCGTCCATCGTGATTATCACAGTCGCAACCTAATGCAAGACCAAGCGGATCGCTCGCGCTTAGGTGTGATTGACTTTCAAGATGCCGTCATCGGCTCTTATACCTATGACTTGGTGTCATTGCTGCGAGATGCTTATGTAGAATGGCCAGAGAGCCAAGTCTCTGCATGGATTAATGATTTTTGGCAGTTGCAAAAGCAGGCGGGCTTGACCACTGCAGATAGCATAGAGCAGCTCGAAAACGATATGAATGTCATGGGCGTTCAGCGACATCTAAAAGTGTTGGGGATTTTTATTCGCTTGTCTGAGCGAGATGGCAAAGACCGCTATTTGGCGGATATTCCTAAGGTGATGCGTGATTTAATGTTTGAATTAGAATGGTTAGAGGCGCATGGCAGTCAGCATATGCAACAAGCAGTAGCACCGTTTAATGAGAGTCTCAGAGATAATATACTGCCAGCTTATCAAAGTAAGTTCGTACAGCAATATATTTAGAACGAACCACTTGCAAGTTTCATTTGACGCGAATTCTCATCTGATAAATTGCGTTAAAATATCAGCAATTTTTAATCTGAATGTAGAATCCAATAAAATAAAAAAAGGAGCGCACATGGCTGAGATTAACCGAGCAATGATTACCCAAGCAATGATTTTGGCTGCTGGTAAGGGCACGCGTCTGCGTCCGTTAACACTTGATACGCCCAAGCCTCTGGTGGAGGTGGGTGGGCAACCGCTTATCGTCTGGCACATTAAAGCGCTACAAGCGGCTGGTATCACTGATATCACGATTAATGCGTCATGGCTGGCTGATAAGCTGATGGATATACTGGGTGATGGCAGGCAATATGGCGTCAAATTGCATTGGTCAGTAGAGGGTGATGAGCCTCTAGAGACCGCAGGCGGTATTTTTCAAGCGTTACAAACTGGCAAGCTACGCGATGAGCCATTTATTTTAGTGAACTCAGATGTATGGACGACCTATGATTTTGCGCAGTTGCAAGATTATGAGCTGAGTGCTGATCAGCGCGCACATCTGTTATTGATTGATAATCCACAGCATAATAACGGCGGTGATTTTGCCATCAATAATAGTTTAGCCAGTGAACAGCCGATTGATGGTGCAGACAAGTATACCTTTGCTGGCATTAGTGTGATGTCACCACGATTGGTCGATGGGTTGGTTTCAGGTCAGCCAGCAGCGTTGGCGCCATTGCTCAAGCAAGCGATGATAAAGTTTCAAATTACGGCTGAAGTCATTTCTGATAATTGGATAGATGTGGGCACGCCTGAACGCTTAGCACAGGTAAACGAGTTTATCGAAAGCAATGGTGTCGATAACCATCAAGGCGCTTAGATTAAGATGCTTAGTTCTCATTAACCTTCTATAAGCATTCTTATAAAAAAAGCAGCGTCGATTAATCGGCGCTGCTTTTTTACGTTGTATAGCAATGGGTAAGTGGGCAATAAATAGCGGCTAAACACCCATAGCCAGCTTAATTAATTGAGCAATCGTAAAAATAATAGCAAACCCTGCTATATATAGCCCAATGAACCATGCCCATTGTGACTGTTTCTTACTGAGCTTTTTCATGCTCGCCTCCTACGTGTTAATGCGCTTAGCTAAAAAGTATGGCCACTGCTAATATTTGCAGTACCACACTTTTATATCCTTTATTTACCCTTAGTACATATGCTCATGACCCGTTTTACCCTTAAAGGTATAATAGGCAAAAGCGGTATAACTCAGGATAATCGGTAGCATTATGACGGCACCAACTAACATAAAGGATAGTGAGGTGTCAGCTGCGGCTGCTTCATAAATCGTCATCTGATAGGGTACGATGTATGGGAATATGGCAAAGCAAACCCCGATATAACCCATCAAAAACAGCGCCACAGTTAACAAGAAAGGACGATATTCGCGCTCACCACTTAAGTCTTTACGCATCAAGAAAAATAATAGTACAACAATGATTGGCATAGGCGCTAGATATAGTAGACCTGGGAAGCCAAACCAGCCTTCGAGGGCATTGATGTCTGAAAAATACATAAACGCTGTGACAACGATCATTGCCACTATCAAAGCAGAAAGCATCCAGCCAGAAACTTTGCGTGCCCAGACTTGTAGGGTATGTTCAGTTTTGATAATGAGCCATGTGGAACCAAGCAAGGCATAACCAATAATCATGGCAAAGCCGCAGACGATAGAGAAAGGTGTTAACCAATCAAATGGCCCACCAGTATATAAACGGTTGCTTGCCTCAAGACCTTGTACGAGCGCCCCAAGCATAATGCCTTGTGAGAATGTGGCAACGACTGAACCTACAAAAAAGAACGTATCCCAGACATGACGACGTGACGATGCTTTGAAACGGAACTCAAATGCCACACCGCGCATGATAAGACCAAACAACATCGCTGTTACTGGTAAATAAAGACCCGTCATGATAATGCCATAAGCCACTGGAAAAGCAGCGAACAATCCACCGCCGCCCAGTACTAGCCAAGTCTCGTTACCATCCCAAAACGGGGCAATAGAGTTCATAATGCGGCTACGGTTTTTATCTGAGCCAGCAAAGGGAAACAAAATCCCGCAGCCCAAATCAAAGCCATCAAGCAGTACATAGATAAAGACGGATAGAGCGATAAGTCCGCCCCAAATTAAAGGTAAATCTAATACATCACCGTAGTTAAACATTAGCGTAACCCTCCATCATCGGCATCGTTTGCAGGAGCATCTATATCTTCTTCAGTACTCTCAGCAGGATTGCTATCGCCACTGAGCGCACGACCTTGGCTTTCGGTCACTGAGTGCTCATAGAAGTTATCTTCAGCAGGATCTTCGTACGGTTTTGGCCCTTGAGCAATCAAGCGTAGAATATAAAAACTGCCTGCACCGAAGACAAATATATAGAGGACAATAAAACCAATCAACGTGGTTGCCACTTGCTGTGCTGCGAGCGGTGACATGCTTTCAGCGGTGCGTATCACACCATATACGGTCCATGGTTGACGTCCTGTCTCGGTCACAAACCAGCCCGATAGTAATGCGATAAAGCCAAGCGGCGTCATCATCATCCAAGCACGGTGAAACCAGACGCTCTCAGGATTGTACTGTTGTTTTTTAAAGTATTTATAGAGACTAAATAAGCCGACTAGTACCATTAACATGCCAATACCAACCATAATACGAAATGCCCAAAATACGATAATGACAGGCGGTTGGTCTTCAGGAGCCCAGTTTTTCAGACCTTTCACTTCTCCATCTAGCGAATGGGTTAGGATCAACCCAGATACATAAGGGATGCTAACTTCATATTTATTGGTCTGGTTTTTTTGGTCAGGAATAGCGAATAAGCGTAATGCTGCGCCGCGCTCGTCCTCCCAAATACCTTCCATCGCTGCGACTTTCGCTGGCTGATGCTCCAATGTATTTAGGCCATGCTCATCGCCAATCAACACCTGAGCTGGTGCTATAAATATCGCCATAATCATGGCCATACCTAGCATGACGCGGCCATGTTGACGGTGCTCGATGTGTTTTTTAGACTGAATATAATAAGCACCAACCCCACCGATGACAAAGGCAGTCGTCAGGAATGCCGCTGTGATCATATGAGCATAGCGGTAAGGGAATGAAGGATTAAAAATAATCTCAAGCCAATTGGTAGGATATAACAGTCCATCAGCGCCCATCATAAAGCCTTGCGGGGTATGCATAAAACTGTTAGCTGACAAAATCCAAAATCCTGAAATCAGCGTGCCAATGGCGACAATGGCGGTTGAGGCAAAGTGCATACGTTTGCTCACGCGGCCCCAACCAAATAGCATGATACCTAAAAAGGACGCTTCTAAGAAAAACGCGGTCAATACTTCGTAGGCGAGTAGTGGTCCCAAGACGTTACCGGCTTTGTCAGAAAAAACTGCCCAATTGGTACCGAATTGGTAGGACATTACCACACCGGACACCACACCCATACCAAACACCACGGCAAATATTTTAACCCAGTGCTTATAAACTTCCGCATAGATAGGCTCGCCAGTTTTGAGCCAACGGAACTCAAGTACCGTCAGCCAGCTGGCCAGCCCAATAGAAAAGGCAGGAAACACGATATGGAACGAGACAACAAAAGCGAATTGGATGCGCGCGAGTGTCAGCGCATCGAGCTGGTCGATCATAAACGTAGCGAACATAAACGGTCACCCTTATTTGTTAGCTGAATAGCGCTGGCTTCCATAAAACGCTTAAGTGACTGCCCATAACTGTCTATAGATCAAGGTAAAAGTATTACGGGCAATGGCTCAGTGTCGATTAGCGAGCAACCTTAGGGATAAAGTGCGGCTAAGCTAACGACTGTTTAGCTGAATTAAGTAATTTATATCCCTATAAATTAATACATTACTGTTATGTGCTGTCAATATATTATGCGCTTCCCTCGATATACACGCAAGCTGAGCAACAAGTCTGGCGCATACCTAATAGTCATTAAAATCCGCTTAGATAAACCTTGAAAGATCGAATCAATCGCCCGAAAAAACAAGGTGTTATCCAGTTTTCCTTAATAACAGTAGGGTCTTATTTAGATGCTGAGATAGGTACAAATATCCAACACAGTACAAAGTTATAAAGTTACCTATTTGAATTTTAACTTTGCAGCGCAAAGGCGAGCGCAGTGCTATATGACAAAAGTGGTCATCATTCCTGCAATTGCTTATGTAAGATTCGTCGTAAGGTCAAAATAGTTTGCGGGTTGGTTTGAATGCTATGACCACCGTTGATAATCGTCTCAGAGGCAGCGCCATCAAGATGAGCACTGGTATAAGGCACGATGCCATCTGATAGGCGCTCAGTCAGCGCTTGGCTGATATCTTCATCGACAGTGACGGCAGCAACCAGCGGTTGGGCAGGTAACGTCGAATTATCAGAAGAACTACTTGTACTGACTATTTCATCTTCGGTATCTTCTACTGCTTGCGACAAGTCAATCTTTGCACCAGCTGGCTGCATTTGCGCCAGTCCTTTAGTGATATCGGCATCATTATTGGCAATGATAGAGTGATAGGTAATGCGATCATTGATAGCGATGTCTTTAGTCAACTGTATAAAAGAGGATTTGTCGCTTAGCTGACTTGCGCCATTTTGTAAATATAAAGCACCCAAAGGGTTTTGTGCCAAATCACCTTGCGTGGCAATGGTTGCTAAGTTGTCCGTGACAGTCTTTACCAAACCGACTGGCAAATAGACAATACGGCGCAGTGCCCGAGTGAACCAACGATCTGCATAGTCAGTTCCACGAAAAGGTGCTGATAAAAAGACAGCCGTATCTACTTGTGGCAAGGATTTTAGCTCAAAACGTTCTTTTAGCTGATCTTCACCAAAGGATGCTTTAAGCGCGTCACGAATTTTACGTTTTTCACTCCCAGACAGCACATTTTGCTCATCTAGTCTATCTAAATCATCGACCAAGTTTTCATCAGATAGCATCATGCGGGCGATAATGGCACCCATGCTATGGCTGATAATCACGCTGTTTTTGCTGGCACGATTTTGTCCTTTAGGGTCAGTCTGCTCGTAGGTGCTATTGATTAACTGTTGTATTTGATAACGGTTTTCTAAAATGGGCAAATTGGTTGGATAAAATATTTGCCAAACTTGATAGTTATCACGTAGCTTGTCATCATTGAGAATATCGTTGGTCAGATTGACCCAAGTGGCAGGGCTTGAGGCCAAACCATGCAGCATAATCAGGACGCGCTTATTGGGATCATAAGGCTCAAGCATGAATAATTTGGGTAGTCTTGCCTCTGGCTGGCGAGTGATTAAATTTAGATAACCAACGCCATCTAGCTGATTCTCTGACAGCCATAAGCCATAACCAGCAGAAAAGTTAGCTGCCAGTGGATAGTCATTATTAAGAATGTTAACGCTTTCATTTTGGTATGGGTTGTATAAATGAATATCGAGCTTACGACTGCTTAGTACATCCAGCACGCTATCGCCACTTGGTTGAATCAGTCCCGTTAATAGCAGGTGGCCAGTAGGATAGATACGCGAACTTGGCTTGCTGCTATCTTCGTCTTGTTCGTTGGCCAATCGACCTGATAATGAGGACACCAACAATTGGCGAATCGTGGTGGTATAACGGTCATCCAGTGAAGCCACCAAGCTAATGCCTAAGCCTGGACGTTTACTGATTGAGTTAAGCCCAGAGAGGCGTAATTCGTAAGTGGACACTAAGTCTGCTAGTGCAGAGGTTTGCTTATGTGCATTTTGTAGATAATTGTTTTCATTGGGCAAATAAATACCAAGATCATAATCATCGACTTGTATTTTCATGACTTTGACTTGGTCAGTCGGTTTGCCTTTTAGTGGTGAATAATTGGCAATCGCTGCTTGGCTACTATTAGTAAGATTGCTAACGGATGTGGGTAGATAATCGACTTTGGTGCCACCCATCAATTTATCTGAATCGTTGGTAGATCTATAAAGCTGAGTAATGACATCATTACTGGCAGCGTTATAGATGTCTTGGGTCTGAATGTCGGTATCATTTGGGATACGGCTCTGTGTAGGAGAGCGGTTTTTCTCTTGATCAGCACCGTCAAAGTCATGTACCAAACTGTCATAAAATAAATAGGTATAACTGGTTTTGATAGCATCGAACAACCGCTCTTGATAACCCGTTAGACAACGATTGATGTTTTCCTGCTGGGCTTTAGCTTCTGCATCTTCTAAAGGCGCATTGGCATAATAAGGATCAAGTGGTGGGCGAGACAGCGCATTGCGGCAGTCTTGAGAGTCAGAAAGCAGGCGCGCTTTTGCGTAATGTAGCTCTGCAAAAATAGCCAGCGCAGGACGATAGTGCTCATTCAAAATGCTGTCAGTAAGCTGGGTTAGGCATAAATCAAACTGCTGCATACAGGCTTGCTCATTGAGCCCTGCCGATAGGAGCGCTGATGCCGTATCACTGCTTAATTTTTTGCTGGTGACGATATTACCGCGCTGCGCAGTAATGGTCTTCGCTGACGCTTGCTTATTCACGGATACCGTACTACACGCAGGTAATAATGCTACTGTGGCTATCAAGACAACTGAAGTAATCGACAGTGGGGTTTTCTTAGCATGCGTCACCATATTTTTGATAGGGCTAGCGAAAGTCATAGGTCATTCCAGTTAGTCATAAAAGCATGGTTTAGTCAGTAATTGACAAGAAGAAGTGTAGCGTAACTTTTTGTATTACACTATGCTATTTAGATTTCAAGCATGTTATTTAAATTCCGATAATCGTATATGGTGCTCATTTAAGCAAAGCAAAAAGTAAGTATGTTTAATAAGCATAGTTAAATAGACTTTCGGTAGACACAAAAAAGCCTCTTTGTTTTATATTGAAATAATTTCGATATAAAACAAAGAGGCTTAGTCGAATACATGTAAATTATAGAGGAATCATGGTATTTGATGAATTCACTTAATGAGGTCTAAGCACCAGGTTTAACATTGATGTCAGGTGCAGGTATATCCCAAATGTAGAATTTACCCTCTTCGATAAGTTTAATTTGCTGGCGAATGATGTCATTGTTCGGATTTTTTCCTTCAAGACGACGTAAGCGCTCTAGCGCATTATCGCGGCGATCACTTAACAAGTCTGACTGTGCCAAGCTTTGCTCTGCTTCGGTGTAGCCGAGAGATACTGCGCGGTCTAGGTATTTTTGACCTTCTTTGAAGCCGCCACCCTCTGATAACATCATGCCATATAAGAAGTTGGCTTCGCCGCTATCAGGTTTAAGCTTAATGGCACGGTCAACATATTTTCCACCACGGATAGTGTAGTCTGAACCCAAATCTAAGTTACGTCCCATGCCATTAAGTTTAGCAGCACGAATTAATACGTCATAAGAAGCATTTGGTGACTCAGCATAAGGCTGTATCCATTCAGTCAATACTTTGATCTTTTCACGTGTGTAATGACGCTGTGAGCGGTTAGGGAAGTTTGGTGGGTAATGACGGGCATTAGGTGAGACATCTTCGATGAAGTCATCAAGCAAGCTCACGTCTAGCTGATCGTTGTTATTACCGTTTTGCTGAGGAATCAACACGGTTGGTACAAAGCTCACATCAGACAATTGCACTTGTGGCGTTGGGATATTGGTAAGCTGGCCGCTACGCAGGTCGATGCCAGTAGTGGTCAATGGACCAGGCTCATAGACTCGAGTGGTGCCAGTGAATTCGGGTATTTTTGGTGCTGGTATAACATCTTGTGGTTGCAACGTACTCATCGGCGCACGATTCTGTTGAGCGTTATTTTGTAGAGGCGCACTTGATTGAGCGCTACTTTGTTGAGGATTGGCTGTTAGCGCCGCAGTCGGTGAAGTTGATGGAGTACCTGCTTGTGCCGTACTAGCCGCATTCGGTTGAGCAAGGCGAATGACACGTTTGCTAGAATCCATAGCGCTAGGCACTGATGTGGCAGTCGCAGCATTACTTTCTGTCGCATTGGTTTCTGCGGCATTGACAGGGGCTGATAATAGCATGGCGCATGCTGTGGCCAGTGCTGTCAGAGTTGCCAGCTTAGGCGACTTGGTAGACGAACTGGTAGAGAGAGTCGATTGGTTGGTGGCTTTCATAAAAATCGTTACCTTAATTTATTTAGTTGTTATTTAGCAATTGAATGGTTATTAGCTCATGTCTTTGCGGCAAAATCATACAAATTTTTAATACCCTAGCAAATTAAACTGAACGCTATCAGTAGTAGGATTGTTAATAGTAACGCGATAACGTATGTGCCATGCCCGCGATAGCGGTGTAAATAAGAGCAATATCAATAATAAAGCGCACTGTAATTACCTTCACCACCCACCATTACAAAACCTGTCATTAAAAATGCCAATTACAAGTGATAGGCTGTGGCTTTCATGCGATTGGCCATCCAGCGCATAGTATGACGTACAGGCGATGATAACGCTGCGCCGCCACTTGCTAATGCCAGCTCACGATGATGCAACTCTTCAATATCCATTTGCGCCAGTATTTCTTTTGAGCGATTATCGTGCTCTGGCAACTGCTTGATATGATCTTGCAAATGCTCGCTGACTTGGGCTTCCGTCTCTGCGACGAACCCCAAGCTAAATTCATTAGAGATGGCACCCGCGACTGCACCAAGACCAAATGACATGCCATACCATAATGGCGTAAAGACACTGGCATGACTGCCAAGCTCGTCTAATCGCGTCTCACACCAGACGAGATGATCGACCTCTTCTTCGGCTGATTGCTGCATGGCTTGCTTGACGCCATTGTCTTTGGCCGCAAATGCTTGACCATGATACAGACCTTGCGCGCATACCTCACCAGTATGATTGATACGCATCAACCCTGCGACATGTCGCGCCTCAGTGATAGTAAGTTCAGGAATCTCGTCACTGCTGACTGGTAGTGGACGAGTGCTAGGGTTTGAATGTGGTACGACAGCTCGTAATGCCTTATCAACCCCAAGTAACAATTGGTCGACTTTGGATAAGGGACGCAGGGCCATAATTCACTCCTGATGGCTTAAATACAATCAAAAAATTAAAATTATCTGTTCTTCTAAAATAATGGTAGTGATTAATTCATAGACATTACTATAGCAAACAATCCAAATTATCAGCACCAATATTATTAGTTTGATAACACACTGATTGCTATGACAGCACTAATAATAGCTTTAAAAGCAGCTTTAAGAATAGCTCTATATTCTATCCAATCTTACTTATGGAACCACTTCATCATGCGTTTGGATGACCGCATTTTTGATATGTTTATTGAGTTTACTGTATAAAAAGGCACCAAAAACAATATTTATCAGTCCTGTCACCAAAAATAGCTGCGGTAAAGTGAATCCCAAAGCGTTCAAGATAACGATAGAGAAAATCGCTGAGGTGACCATGAATATCGCATTAAAGATATTGTTGGCACCAACGATGCGTGCACGGTGGCTCTTGGGCGCATAGGCTTGCATAGAGGCATACAAGGGTACGATATATAAACCGCCGCTGAAGCCCAAAAAGAATAAATCAGCAAACACTCGCCAGCTGCCACTCACCGCAAATAATTCACTGATGCCGAACAGCGTCGCATTATTGATGTTGATATTGAGACCTGACAGTGAAAAATACAAATCAATCGCAAAAATACTTAAGCCAGCAATACCAAAGGGCAAAAGACGTAAGCTGACTTGGTTCTTGGTTAGTGATTTGCATAACAACGAGCCAATCGACACACCAACAGAAAACAAGGTTAATAGGAAAATAACCACTGATTCATCACCATGTAAGATGACCTTGCTGAATTCTGGCGTTTGAGTCAAGAACGTCGCGCCATAAAACCAAAACCAGCTATTACCAAGGATGACAAAGAATAAAAAAGGCAATGAATATAAGTAGCGCACCGTCGCCACACTAGTGGTCACAATGTTCCAGTTGATTTTTAGGTTTGGCTGCATCGCTGGCATGTGGGGTATAAATCGTGCGACAAAATAACCCAATACAGCTATGACTAATACTGTCACACTTATCCAATATAGCGGCTGCGCTATCTGGGTTAAGACACCCGCGATAATCATACCGAGTAAGATAGCTAACGACGTCCCCATTTGAAACAGACCATTAGCACCAACCAACTCATCTTCTTTCATCGCTTGTGGTAAGTAAGCATATTTAATAGGCCCGAAAAAAGTAGATTGGGTGCCCATGAGAAACAACGCGACAAATAATAACGCATACCACTCAAATACAAATCCTACTGCCGCAATCACCATAATCACGAATTCAAGCAACTTAATCAATCGCGTGAGTTTTGATTTTTCGAATTTATCCGCGATTTGCCCCGCCAGTGCTGAAAACAAAAAATAAGGCAAAATAAACAGCATCGCGGCCAAGTTGTTCAAAATACTGACTTCCATGCCCAATTGACTCGCAGCGGTGTAAGTCAAAACCAGTATGAGCGCTTGCTTAAAAATATTGTCATTAAACGCACCCAAAAACTGGGTAAGAAACATGGCGCTAAAACGGCGGTGCTTAAATAATTGAAACTGATTGGCCATGAAAATTCCTACAGATGGGTCGCGGTTGCTAGATCAAAGAAAAGCGCTGAATACCGCTTTTAAAGTGAAAGTGATTGTCGATATAATTATTAATTGTCGATTTAATTACTAACAGTATCAAAAACTTATCGAAATATAGCATAGGTTTTATCAATATTAAGCCGTATAATAGCAAGGCTTTGATAAAAATACATGCGGTCGACGCTATGATTTCATAATTATCTAAGTTATGATTTGTAAATTTTGCATGGTTATGTTGTAAAGTGTGAATGAGGGCAAGGGCTTGCTACTATTAAAGTCTGTCCATATTTTGATAAAAATGTGGTGCTAACCTGACACCAACGTTTGCGTTATAAACGGTCATTATTCAAAGCAAGACAGTAAATCATAATTCAGCCAACTGCTATAATTTTATTCACCGGTAAGACTAGACGATTGTTATCGTTCATAATATTGTGCCGCGTGAGGTGATAGGAAATACACATGAAACAGCAGCCTTCAACGCGCACGCGGAATGTATCAATGATGCAGCATAATATGGTCAATGTTCGAAAAGATATTAAAACTCGTGATCTTCAGAGTTCCCACATGCAAAGTCACCTTAGTCAAAAAATATTTCGTGCAACAACTAACGGCAATGCGCCGCGTATTCATTTTACGCGCTCAGCACTTTTCACTGCGTTGGCGACCAGCTTAGTGGGTTTTGGCATGGCACCTGCTGCGTTGGCTGATAGCACAAATAGTGTCAATTCTCCTAACCAACCTACTAGCAATCAAGTAGCTGTTGATCAATCAAACACTCAATCAACGAACACGCAATCGACCACACTGTCAGATGATGATACTCAGCTCGATATCGCTTTGGATGCATTGCGCCTAAAAAAGGCAGTAGATCAGGGTGTTATCGATCAGTCAGTATTGGATGACTACAGTGAACAAAGCCTAGGTATTAAGAAGCCTGATGCTCAAGGTAAAAGCGCTAAAAAATCAGCTGCTCAGTCTCAAGGCTTGGCTAATTCTCAGGCAAATGCCATGGATGATATGGCTGACGCAAATAATGCTCAGCTCGATCTTTCCAATAGTGCCAACGATGACTTGTTGCAACAAGCCGCAGCGATACAGCAGCAGGGTTATCAGATGATGACGCCCGAGGAGATTGATCGCGAGCTGGCTGCGATGGACATGCAGAATGCCCAAGATATTGATGACATCAATAATAGTACTGACGTTAATAGCAGTAACGTTAATGATATCAGCAATAACGATAGCGATTTTGACGCGCCAATTGCTACATTAGATGATACAACCACGCCTATTGGTTTAGATGTGGATTTGGATGCGACCAATCTACCAACGCCTAACAACCTTGAGACATTAGGTAGGAATGAGAGCGCTGCTGAACGCGCAGAAACGGCTGAAGTTATGTCGCGTCCGATCAATGTTAGCGACTCTGTCAGTAGTGGACGCATGGATGGAACCAGCACCTCCAATAATGAGATTGTCGCCAATGCCAGTGATGATACCAATGAAGACGGTACGACATCAGATATTCTCAACCCTGATGACTACTTGCCAGATTATCAAGTGGACTCTCAGGGCGTAAATCAGAGTATTGAGGAAGCTAGTAAGCCAAAGCCAATGGCTCGTAATAAAGGCAGTATCGTGAAACGCCTTTATAATCGCTTATTCAATACAGGCGTGATCGCATTACCGCGTATAGATACCACGATTTATGTGCGGCAAGCAGCCGCTGATGGTGCCGTCAGTGGTAAGCCTAAGCTCATCAAGGCGGATAATGATGTTCAGCCCATGAAAAACATCAAGGCCGCCCTTGATGATACGACGATTCAGTCAGTCGCCGATTTTACAGCTGCCTTGCCGCGCCTACGCCAAACGGCATTAGAGGCCGCCCAAGCAGTGGGTTACTATGATATTACGTTGCGCCTACGCCAGCCCAATGCTGATAAGGTCGACGTTATTATCGAAGAGCTGGGCGAGCCGGTACGTGTAGACAGCCGTATTGTTGAGGTTCGCGGCGAGGGCGGTGAGCAGCCAGAATTCATAGCACTTGAAAAAGACTTACCACCACAAGTAGGTGATATCTTCAATCACCGTGTTTATAAAGATAGCAAGGCGGCCCTTGAGTCGCTGAGTAATACTTATGGCTATTTTGATCAGTATTGGTTAAACAAATCCGTTGATATTATCTTGCCAGATAATACAGCAGATGTGTCGCTGGTCTATAACACTGGTGATCGTTATAAGTTTGATGATGTTGTATTTTTTACATACGATGAAGAAACCAATACCTTAACCCAAGATCCTGACAAACTACCTGTTGAGTTGTCACTATTACAACAGCTATTCGATTTTAAGCCCGGTGACCCTTTTTATCGTCCAGCGGTGACCAAGTTTAGCAACGATTTATCAGCGACTCGTTACTTTAACACGGTCAACGTTGAGTCAATATTGCCGCCAGATGAACGCAGTGAAGCCAGTACTTTGGCTTTTGATAACACACCTACCAATAGTAGTGGCACGCTAGACGGTGATATTAATAGTGATGGCGCTTCAGACTTGATGGGTAATAATGGCGCTGAAAGTTCAGTCGCTTCTAATAGCAGCCGTGTTAATAAAGATGATAGCGTTGATGACAGTGATGAAAATAACGCAAAGAGTGAGAACAATACGACTGCTAACAGTGGTGAAACAGTCAATCCCGCCGACATTGCCGCGATTGAGTTTGAAGCTGATGAAGCAACACTTGATAAACTACAAGCCATCAAACAAAAAGCAGAGCGTTTGACCCTCTTACCAAATGATCGTGTATTGGATGAAAAAGACCAAGAAGCGGACAATATTTTGGGTAAAATAAGCGATGGCATCAGTAATATTGCTCAAAAAATATTCCCTGATGAAAAAAGCTTAATCGCTGATGAAAACTTTGTACCGCCAACGCTGGCTGGTCGTAAGACACCGCAACAAGTGGCAGAGAGTAAAAGAGTGCCATTATATGTTTTTGTCTCTTCAAATAAGCCACGCGATGCCCAAGTAGGTCTTGGTTATGGTACAGATACGGGCGTGCGAGCGACAGCAAAAATAGACTATAACTTGCTGAATCGTAAAGGTTATCAAGCGGGTGCGGAGACCGAAGTTTCCAGAATTAGTAAGAACGTCGCTGTTTATGCCAGTAGACCTTGGAAACACCCACTTAACGATAAGTTAGATGCGCGCCTTACCTATGAAGAAGAGGTCATCGACCAAGGTGAAGGTAACTTCGACCTATCTACTACCACATTAAAAGCGGCATTGGCGCGTAATATCCGCCGTGACAGCGGCTGGAATCGCAGCTATTCTGTGAACTACCGTTTGGATGAACTGGAGACTGGGGTCGATGAGACAGAGTTGGACGATCTGCCTATCCGCTTTACTTCTTCTAAGCCTAAGCAGCAAGCGCTGTTATTTGGTTATGGTATGAACAAAACTGACGTAGACAGTGCGACCAATCCGACTCGCGGTATGCGTCAATATTACTCGCTTGAAGCAGGGGCTGATAAAGCCCTTAGTGACACTAATTTGGCAATCATTCGCGCGGGTGTCAGCGGTATTTATAGCTTTGGTGATGACCAAAAGCATCAAGTACTGGGCAGTTTGAATACGGGCTACATCTGGGCAGATGATTTTTATGATGTGCCTTATAAATTGCGTTTCTTTGCGGGTGGTGATCAAAGTATTCGTGGTTATGACTATGAGAGCTTGTCACCGCTCGACAAGGGCTATTTGACTGGTGGGCAAGTGCTCGCGGTTGGTAGTGCAGAGTATAACTATGAATTTAAACCAGGATTCCGCGGGGCATTCTTCACTGACGTGGGTAATGCTTACGACAAAAACTTCGAGACTGAGACAAAGGTCGGTGTCGGTGTTGGTATCCGCTGGGCATCGCCAGTCGGTGTGGTACGAGTTGATGTAGCGGCTGGTGTGACAGAAGAAAGTATACCAGTTAGACTGCATTTCTTTATTGGCTCGCCTTTATAGCCGTGTCATCCAGTAGTGATATCATTTAGGGCGTATTGACCATTCATAAATAGTTTCAGTTAGTAAAATAAATGAATGCTTGACATGCTCTATTAGCATCATCCGTCGTATTTATACCATTTCCAACCAGCAGATGAACATGCAAAACTTGTGTAAGTGCGATCTCTAATAAACTTAGCAAGTTTGATAAAATTCATTGTCTGTTTTGGGTTTGGTATCATTATTTATCGTGCCGATTGCCGGTGACCATTCTTTAACGTAGTTGAGTGTCATGCTGACAAAAAATACCCCGCCTAATAACGCACCAGATGAAGATCCAGCACAGCGCGACGCTCGTGCCGTCAGACGTTGGTATCCGCTGTCATTTTTACTCAAATTACTGGTGCTTATTTTAATTGTGCTGGCCATCATGTTTGCTGTGTTTTTTTACGCAATGGGCACAGAGTCGGGTACGAAGTTTATATTAGAGAAAGTCAGTGCTGAGACGGGCATTGATTTTAAATATGGTCGCGGTAATTTACGTGATGGTATCTGGGTCACTGATATCGATATCAAGGCGACTGAAGACCTTGAAGTATTGGTTGATAAAGCCTACGTCAAGATAGGCTGGCGTGCCATATTTGCCAAAGAAGTGCATCTGCGTGATGCAGACATACAAACCATTGAGATTATCAATAACAAGCCACCAACGGGTGAGCCGTTCGATTATAAAACGTTACAGCTACCAGTGAACTTACGCTTTGACCATGCCAAAATAAAAAAGATTACTTATAAACAAGTGACCAAAGAGCCCATCGTTGTTCATGATATTGTTGCCCGTGATTTGACATGGGTTGGTAGCATGGTGACGGTCGGTCGCGGCGATTTACAGTATGCTGATATCGTCAAAATTAGTGCCTTACAAGGTGAAATTGACCTACAAGGCGACTATCCGCTAGATTTAAGCGCGATTGCAGAAGTCAGTGCGCTAGAAAAAGCCTACGTTGACCCATTGAATATCACAGCAACAGGTACGCTAAAACGTACGGTCGGTACAGTTCGTAGTCGCTACAATGACAGCGATGTAAGCGGTGATTTCATTGTGCAAGGATTGGATCAGGATTCGCCTTTTCAGGCAAAATTGCAGTGGGATGATATTTTGATTCCTTATGCTGAAAGCCAAAATATTCGTTTAAAAAGTGGTACTGCTACCGCCACAGGAGTTATCTCTGAGATACGTCTGCGTATCAATACTGAGCTGACGGCTAAAGACATTCCATCTGGTCACTATCAAGGTCGCGCAGTCATTGCGAACAGCCAGTTGCGCATTGATCGCTTAGATGCTCAGGTGCCAGCTGGAAACTTGATTCTGCAAGGTATTTTAGATTGGAAAGACAGTTTTGATGCAAAAGTGCGAGCGACAGGTAGCAATTTTGATATTCGCCGTGCTATTCCTGATGACTATGCTGATTTTAAAGCATACGCACCGCAAAAGTTGAATGGGCGATTGTCGCTACATTATCAGCAGAAAAATAGCGCTGGTAATATAGAGATTGATGCGGACTTGCGTCAACGTGATGGCGAGCATGTGAACGCCAATATTGCTCAGGGCAAAACGTCAGTGAAGTCGACACAGGTAGCGCCTTGGTATATCGATGCTAGATGGCAAAACTTAATCCGCCGCGATGTGCCTAATATCGGTAATATTGATAGCCCGCGCGGACAGGCGGATGTCATCATTCGTGGTTCACGGTTATCAGTGGATGCCAATGCGGTTATTAATGAATTGAATGCCGCTCCTAAAGGCAACTATGACGTGCGCGTGCGCAAAGCTGGGGATGTCATCGACATCAATCGCTTGAACTATAAAGGAGTAGTGGGCGACTTATCAGGTACTGGGCAGATTCAATTGGCAAATAAAAAGCGTCCGTTGACATGGCAGATAGATGCGCGTACCAATGGATTATTACCCAAACAGTATCGCAGTGATTTGCCGCTTGAGCGTTTAACCGGTAGTGTCAGTGCTCGCGGTCGTTTATTGACTATTACCAAAGGTGGCGTTAGTGGTCAGCGTCATATTATTAATTTAAACAATACTGATTTGCAGGCACAACTTGATGCCACTCAAGATGGCCGTAATATTGGCATAACAGGCGCTGGTGATGCCAAAGTCGATATCGTTGGTGGCGAGCTATCTATGTTCGATGCGCGCTTCAATGGGCAAGTCGATACTGCGGATGTACCAAAGGGGAGCTTGTCTATCGATGCGGCTGGTACGCCAAAGCTTATCAGTATTCGTAAGCTCAATTACAACGGTGAGGCTGGCGCAGTGAATGCCAAGGGTGTCATCGATTTGCGTAAAAATATCGGTTGGACCATAGATGGTCGCTTCGACAAGTTTAATTTGGGTTATTTTTTACCCAATAATCCAGCGATTATTACTGGTGATTTGAAAACCAGCGGTGAGTGGCAAGCGGCGCCCAAAAACAATGCCAATACCGCAGGCAAACTGCAACGTTTTGCGGTGAATTTCGATGGGGTGCTAGATGCTGAGCAACTGCCAGCGGGCAAGCTAACCATTGATGCCAGTGGCGATGACCAGCTGATTCGTATCAAGCGTTTCCGTCATGTGGGCGCGGCAGGCAGTATTGATGCCAAAGGGACGGTTGATGTGCGTCAGGGCATTGCTTGGGATATTGATGCAGTGATGGATCGTTTTAATATGGGTTATTTTCTCAAAGATACCCCAAGCCTCATCACCGGCATTATCGATACGGATGGACGCTGGAGTGACTCGCAGCAAATCATTAATATCAAAAAAGTTAACTTAAGAGGAATGCTAAAAGGTCAACTGCTTAGTGCCAAAGGCAGCTTAGCGGCGAAGATGCGTCTACCAAAGGATTTGACAAGCTATTTTAAGCGCCTTCAAACGCAAGATGCACAGGCGCAATATAAGCAAGTAAACGCCTTGATAGACAGCTTAAATGCGGACAATTTAGTGCTACGTTGGGGTGATAATTACGTCACTGCTGATGGCAATGCTAAGCAATTACAAACCAAAATTAATATCACTAGTTTGGATCAGCTGTCAGATAAATTGGCTGGCAAAGTCACTGGCGGTGCGACCTTATCGCAGCCAGCAGGACAAGCGCTGCCAACTATTTATATCGATTTGGTTGGTGAACGCATTGCGCTGCCAGGCTTTATTTTACGCCAAGGTCGCGTGCGCGGTAAGCTAGTCAATTTGGCAAACAGCCCAAGTCAACTTATTATCACCGCTGAAGGCTTAGATGCAGCTGGACAGAGTTTTAAAAGCGTTAAAGCAACCTTTAATGGTACTGAGCAGGCGCATGTGGTCAACCTTGACGTTGCCAATGAGCAGCTGACGATTGGCGCAAGGCTTAAAGGTGGCTTCAATCGGGATAAACTGAGCTGGTCTGGCGTCATCGGTAAGGGTCGTGTTCAATCCAAGTATGCGACTTTAAATCAGTTACAGCCCGCGCAGTTGATTGTTAATTTACCTAACAATCAAAATGGCAATAATAATGATTTAAAAGTACAGTTGGCAGCGCACTGCTGGCAAGCCACGGATCAAACTGGCAAGCTGTGCTTACGCGAAAACTTAATCGCGTCACCTGATAAGGGTGAGGTGAATATCGCCTTGCAAAACCTAGATACGTCATTATTCTCCGTCTTTTTACCCAAAGATATCGACTGGCACGGCAAAATTAATGGTAAGGCTATTGTTGGCTGGCAACGTGGTCGTCCACCGACGATTAATACAACACTGTATTCGGACAACGGCAAAATCGGTTTGATTCAAGATGGTGATAGTTTACCTGTCACTCTGCCTTATAAACGGGTCTCACTGATTGCTTTGTCTGTCCCTGAGGGTATCAAACTACGTACCGATATCAATACTGGTGGCGGTGCTCGTGGCTATGCTGAAGTGGTCGTTGATCCTTATAAGACGCCTAAGCCAATTTCGGGCGCTTTGGTATTGAATGAGCTCAATCTTGCGATATTTAAGCCTTTCTTCCCAGGCATGCGAGTGCTAGAAGGTAATGTCACGATGGCAGGAGGCTTGGGCGGTACGTTAGATAAACCGCAATTCTATGGCGACGTAAAACTTGTTAATGGTCGTATTGCGATGCTTGATTTGCCCGTTAATTTAACCAAGGTAAACACTGAGGCCAAAATTCGCGGCACTCAAGCGACTATTGACGGAACATTTAGCAGTGGTACTGGCAAAGGGACTGTGACTGGTACGGTTAATTGGCAGCAAAAACTCCAAGCCAAGCTTAGCGTCATCGGTGAGCGTTTGGTGATTACTCAGCCACCATTGTTAGTGGCAGAAATTAATCCTGATATTGATATCATCGTGCGTCCAGGCGACCGTTATGTCGATATTAAGGGGGCGGTCAGCGTACCGTCAGCGACCATTCGTCCACCAGAAGCCAGCGAAGATATTATTACCCAAACCGAGGATGCGGTGGTTCTTGATCGTCGTCTCATTGGCAATATCGATGAAGTATTGGCAATATCGAAACCTTGGTCAATCAATGCGGATATCGGTGTCGACTTGGGTGACGATATCAACTTCCGGGGTTTTGGTGCAGTGATTCCTTTAGCAGGTGCGATTAATATCAGTCAAACTGGCACGGGTATCATGCGTGCGAAAGGTGTAGTACAAGTATCACGTCGTACCAACATCAACGCTTTTGGACAGAACTTAGAGCTTAACTACGGACAAGTGCGCTTCAATGGTGATGTGATGAAACCTAACCTCAGTATTGAGGCTGTTAAAACGATCAATGGCAAAACTGTAGGCGTGCGCGTCAAAGGTGATACAGAAAGCCCCAACATCATTGTCTTCAATAATGCAGGCTTGACCCAACAGCAAGCGATGAATGCTTTGGTGACAGGTCGAATTGACAATAAGGGCGCGACCCAAATTAGTGAGCAAGGATTTAAATCGCAGGTCACCAACAACCTAGCCGCTGCTGGATTAAATTTTGGACTGAGTGGCACGCGTAACTTAACCAATCAAATTGGTCAGATTTTTGGTTTTCAGAGTTTAACGGTCGATGCTTCAGGCAGTAGTGAAGACACTAACGTCAATGTGACTGGTTATGTAACACCTGACTTATATATACGCTACGGAGTAGGGGTGTTTAATGCTCAAAATAGCTTGTCTATTCGTTATCAGTTAACTCGACGTATTTATGTGGAGGCAACCTCAGCGGCAGAAAGCGCAGTGGATGTGGTTTACAGTTGGCAGTTCTAAATCGTATCGTTTTATCCAATAAAAAACGCCTTTTAATGAAGGCGTTTTTTTATAGGTAGGCTAATGTTGATGATTAATGATCTTAATCTATTTAGTCAGGATTAAGCGATTATTGCGTGTCAAACGTAGTCGATACTCTTCACCCTCATGCTCGATACGCACTTCTTTAGTGAGCGCAAATAAGTGCTGTGATTGTAGAGTAGGCAAACGGTTTTCACGGCAATTCAAATAACGAGAGATAACCATGCTCATAGTAAATTCCTTTTGATAAAAAATGGCTGAATAGGAGTAGCAATCTAGTAATTGTCTTTAACGATAATAATTATCATTTACATTGAGTGATTTTGCAAGGTAATTGATAAAATAAAATGCAGTCATTGTGTAAACTTATCTAAAGTAATCGTCGTGAATGAGGCCTAAAAAAATGACATTTCAGATAATTATTTTATAAATCAATATATTAGGTTTGATTTAGATGGATTTTTTAACGGTATAAAACAATCAAATAACACTTTAAAAAAACAGCAACAAAGGAGACGGCGATGCCAAGTGAATCGGACAATCAAGTTGATAGCTCATTTCATAGTGAAAAAGTACCTACCGTAAACGTGGCAGTGGCAGTCATTCATCACCAAGCGCAATATTTACTTGGATTTAGAAATGCTGCCCAGCATCAAGGCAACCGTTACGAGTTTGTAGGTGGCAAAATAGAGTCCAATGAAAATGCAGAGCAGGCACTAATTCGGGAAGTCGCTGAAGAGACAGGCATTACGATTTGTAGTAATACGATGGTCAAGCTTGGACGTCTGCATCATGATTATGGTGATAAGCATGTCAGTTTACAGATTTACAAGGTTGAGCTGACTGAGCAGCAGTATGAGCAGCATAAGCATTGCCAATATGGGCTAGAAGGTCAGGCGCTAACGTGGGTAAATAAGGCAGATTTATTAGCAGGAAAGTATCATTTACCCGCTGCTAATAAGACGATTCTTGAATGGTTGAGTGTGCCAACAGCGATAGCAATTACCTATCCATTGACGCATTTTGATGCCTCTTCTGATCCAGTGGCCGAATGGTTAACTTTTCATCAAAACAACTTAACAGCCAATGCTTGGGTATATATTCGAATAAAGGAAACTGGTTTAGAAAGTCTAGCAGCGCAGTTGATGCACGTACGTCCAGATATTAAGGTGATTGTCTCTTATGATATCCGCACACAGTCTCTACTAACTGAAGCGCCACTAGAAATTAAAGATACAATCATAGCGAATCCAATCGTTGCCAATCATCTGTCTCATACGGCATTGCTGCAATGGTCGGATGATACACAAGGTAGAGTGCTATCTAAAAATTATCCATTAATAGTCAGCTGTCATGATGTCGCCAGTATTGAGGCTGCCAATAAACTGGCTCATGCTAGGTTACAGCAGCAATTACCGCCCGTCATGGGCGCTTTTTTGTCTCCTGTACTGATGACCCAAACACATCCTGATACTGTGCCACTTGGTTGGGAGTCATGGTCAGCATTGGCACAATTGGCTGATATGCCGATTATCGGTTTGGGTGGTTTATCACCTACGATGATTCACCAAGCATTAGAGTATGGTGGTATCAGTGTTGCTGGTATTCGACAATTCTTTCAATAGTAAAAAACTAAAAAGGGGATTGCTGGCACGAATGCTAACTTGTCCTGAACCACAATTGCCGTTTATTAGGATCTATCTTGGCAAATAACTGATTTTTAATATATTTATCCAGTAAGTAACTATGTGTTTATTCGGTATTTATTCTACTGCATAAATGCATAGTTACTTACAAACCGTTGCTTTTTCCTACATTGCGACACTGTTTTTATAGTCGAGCTGTCATTAATATATATCACCTAAACAAAGAGTATTTACTCTGTATTCTTATAAGCGGATAGCTTATCACCATACCTCTTAATTCCTCTCATAATAGTTGATTTTTGCAGCGCCAGCTTTGACATTCAATAGACTTGTAAAAGTTGAAGACGCACAGAAGATGAGAGCATATTGATGGTATATAAAAAGAATTGTTAACAGTCACTATTAATAATGGTACCTCTATGAAAACCAATAAGTTACCTCAGTCAGCATGGTCTGATGCAAAGGAAGCTGGTTCTCAATCTAAGCAGACTACTCAGCCGAGTCATTATTATCTAAATGATGACAGTACGCGGCAGACGGGTAACGCCAGCAACGATGCTAGCTACAACCATGACGATTTAAATGACCAATATTCGAACCATTTGGCAAAAAAAACGTCTTCGCAAGACCGCTATTTTGGATATAAAAGCGCCGATAAGAGCCTTGTACAGGCAAAAGAGTCTGCTATGATTAACAGCAATAATAAAGAAGACGGCGATTCAAAAAATAGCGATACTGAAAGCAGTAATATCGTTAGTAATTATCGTACCAATGATTATAAATGGTCACAAGAGTTGAGCGAAAAAGAACCGCTAATGTCAGATTTTTTAGGGGACAAGGTGAATGGTTCAAAGCAAAATACTGATTCATCAACATCCACTTACTCATCATATAAAGAAATACCGGAGCGTATATTTATGAATGGACTTATCAAGCATACGGGTATAGCCTTAGCCATTATTATACCACTAGCTGCATTTTCAGCGTATGCTGCGACGCCACCGGTCAATGCTAAAGCTGATATAACTGCTAATGCAACTACGGATAGAACCACCACAGAGACGTTGTCAATTAAGCCAAATGCCATCATTCATAAGTCTGCAAGTACACCGACCACAGTGGATAGCGTTGATCTAAAAAAGTATGCAGGAACATGGTATGAGATAGGCCGTTTGCCCATGTATTTTCAGCGCAATTGTGCCAGTGATGTCACCGCCAATTATACTGAAAAAACCGACGGCTCAGGTATCGTAGTCACTAATAAATGCGTACAGAAAGACGGTTCTGGTATTACTTCTGAAGGTATCGCTAAGCCTGTTGATGAGTCAGGTAGTAAGCTAAAGGTCACGTTTTTACCATCATGGATTCGTTGGTTGCCAGTTGGTCGTGCCGACTATTGGGTACTAGCACGTGATGCTGATTACAAGACTGCTTTAGTAGGGACGCCTGATAAAAAATATTTATGGTTATTAGCGCGTTCTCCAAACGTTACTCAAGAAACCTATGCCAAATATCGTCAAATCGCTCAACAGCAAGGCTATGACTTAACAGAGTTCAAGTTAACCCCGCAGACCAATCAAACGGTTAGCCTCATCCCATAACTAGTGTCATTTACTAGATATTGGGCTAAATGGTAGTGTCGCTTTATCGTCCACTATTTGATATTTGCAACAATGAACAACAAGGCAGCATAATTGGCTGCCTTTATTTTCATAATAACCTGTATAACTCAATAAAACGCTTTATAAGCGTTAGCAGATCGGTTATCACTGGCAAAATAGGCCGTTTTAGGCTAAAATCTAGGCGATCTCAATACTCTACCTCAATAACTGACACCGATATCGTGCGGTTGCCATACTAGAGTGATTGCTTAGACCACACATAACCTATCTAATCTGTATTCTCTATAATTTACTGATCACATATTACTGACCATAAGGATGTTTCTCGTGAGCAACGCTGATACCTTACGCCAATTACATCAAGACCACTTAAGCAACTATAATAATCAAGAGCAACAAGCGATTGAGTTGATGGGGTTATTGAATAAGCTCTATAATGAGCAAGACGTACAAGTGACCTTGTTCGGTGACACGTTAAATACGACGTCAGTTGGTCAAATATTGGCATTGCATCAAAAAGTAGCACTGCGTAACCAAGACGCCAAATCTATTGATATCGCTGACACTTTAGCCATGGTTAAAGCGCTAGCGGCTAACGATAAGCTTCAGTCAGCACAGGTTGATGTTGGCCAATTAATCGCCAATGACAGTGATTTAGAAGCAGCACTTCAAGCGGCTAATATTGATGACAGTACGGTTAATCCAGCGACTGATGTTGTGCTATACGGTTTTGGTCGTATTGGTCGTATTTTAACGCGCCTACTACTGTCACAAGCATCAAGTGCGAAAGGCTTGCAGCTAAAAGCCATCGTCGTACGTCCTGCGGCAGCGGGCGATTTGGCCAAACGCGCATCATTGCTAGAGCGTGATTCGATTCATGGTAGCTTTGCTGGTGGCGTCGTGGTTGATGATGAAAACAATGGCTTGATTATTAATGGGCGCTTTGTTCAGGTTATCTATGCCAAAGATCCAAGCGAGATTGACTATACTGCCTACGGTATTAATGATGCATTAGTGATTGACAATACGGGTATCTGGAAAGACGAAGCGGGCCTTGGCAAGCATTTGCAATCGACTGGCGTGAAAAAAGTACTATTAACAGCCCCAGCTGGTGGTGAGATTAAAAACGTTGTTTATGGTGTGAATAACGATACAGTCGGTGAAGATACAATCGTTAGTGCGGCGAGCTGTACCACTAACGCAATTACGCCGACGTTAAAAGTGTTGAACGATGAATACGGTATCGAAAATGGTCACGTTGAAACGATTCACTCATTCACTAACGATCAGAATCTCATTGATAACTATCATAAAGCGGATCGCCGTGGTCGTAGTGCCGTATTAAATATGGTTATTACCAGTACGGGTGCTGCTAAAGCCGTCGGTAAAGCGCTACCAGAGCTTAGTGGTAAACTAACGGGTAATGCCATCCGTGTACCAACGCCAAACGTCAGCTTAGCGATTTTAAACTTGAATCTTAAAACAGCACCAGAAAATGCTGATGCCTTGAACGATTTTATGCGTAAAGTATCTAATAGCAGTCAGTGGCAAACACAGATTGCTTATACGGATTCGACTGAAGCAGTATCGACTGACTTTGTTGGTGATACGCATGTCGGTATCGTCGATGCACAAGCTACTATTTTGACTGATAACCATGCTATCGTTTATATTTGGTATGACAATGAAGTAGGCTACAGTACCCAAGTATTACGTTTGGCGACGCAAATGGCAGGCATTAGTTACACTAAAATTCCAGCATAAAACGCCAACGCTATTGCAGTGACATGCCCACAAAATAATTTTGTCAAGAGTATATCAAGGCAGAGTTTATTTGAAGTAACTGCTCGATCGTTGGTCATAAGATTAAATGCCGTATTCAAACACCCGATAGTCTGATTGGTTATCGGGTGTTATCGTCACAAGGATTGCAGCGACAAGTACGCTTTCTGCAACCCTTGTGTTGGCAAAACATAGTAAAAACCTAAAATACAGCCGTTGGTTGTAACCAGTTTATAAACTGGATTGTAAATTAAGGAACGTAAGATGCGATTTATTGATGAAGCCGTCGTAACGGTAAAAGCAGGTGACGGTGGTAACGGAATCGCCAGTTTTCGCCGAGAAAAGTATGTCCCACGTGGTGGACCTGATGGTGGAGATGGTGGCAAGGGCGGAGATATTTATGTCATTGCAGAGGATAACACCAACACCCTAGTGGACTATCGTTATACACGTCGTCACGACGCCATGCGCGCTGAGAATGGTCATAGTAGAAACTGTTCAGGTAAAGGCTCTGATGATCTTTTTTTACCAGTGCCTATTGGTACGACTGTGGTCGATACTGAAACTGACGAAGTGTTGGGTGACTTGATTGAACTTGGTCAGACGTTACTGATTGCCAAAGGTGGTGATGGTGGTTTGGGTAATACCCATTTTAAGAGCTCTACCAACCAAGCACCGCGTAAATCGACGTCTGGTTTTGAAGGTGAGTTAAAAGTTCTTAAATTTGAGCTAAAAGTTGTGGCTGATGTTGGCTTGATTGGTTTGCCTAATGCTGGTAAATCTACCTTTATTCGTCAAGTCTCTGCTGCTAGACCAAAAGTTGCTGACTATCCGTTTACCACCCTCGTTCCGAATCTAGGTGTGGTTGATATCGGTCGTCATCGCTCATTTGTGATGGCAGATATTCCAGGTTTGATCGAAGGTGCTTCAGAAGGTGCTGGACTTGGCATTCGTTTCTTAAAACATGTGGCTCGTACTCGTCGTCTGTTACATGTGGTTGATGTAAAGCCAATTGATGGCAGCGATCCGGTAGCCAACGCTCGTGTTATCTTGAATGAACTTGAGCGTTTTTCGCCTGAGTTATCCAACTTGCCCCAGATTTTGATATTAAACAAAATTGATCAGGTGCCTGACGAAGAGCTAGATGAGCTTTGTACTCATATTGTCGCCGAGCTTGATTGGACAGGCGATGTATTTCGCACGTCAACCTTAATGGGTGAAGGGACTGATGCAGTTAAATATCATTTAATGAATGAGATTGAACTAGAGCGTGAGCGTGAACTAGAAGATCCTATCTTCGCTGAAGCACAAAGAACACGTTTTGAGCGCTTAGAAGTAGAAGTACGTCTAAACACTGAGGCGCAGCGTGAAGCATATCGTGCGGCTCGCAAAGCGGCACGAGAAGGTTTAGACTTAAGCGACGACGATACCGATTTTGACGATGACGACGAAGATGGTGTTGAGGTCGTTTATGTCCCTTAAGCTAACACGCTTGAGCTGATATACTTGAATTTTTTAGATCAATCCCCGTAACTAATTCACATAAGAGACAGGAGTTTATATGGCAGGTGACATAGAAAACACGACCGAAGAAGCAAGGTTTGTTAAGCAAACTCGCAACTTTAATATTCAGCGCGTTATTGTCAAGATTGGCTCATCGTTGTTAACCAATAACGGTCGAGGGCTGGATCGAACTGCCATATACGAGTGGGCAAAGCAGATCGCTAAATTGCACAAACAAGGTGTCGAAGTACTGCTAGTATCGTCCGGTGCCGTTGCTGAAGGTGTGGTACGAATGAACCTTGAGGAGCGCCCCAAGAAACTAGCCGCACTACAGGCCTGTGCTTCTATTGGTCAAATGGGTTTGATTGAAACTTGGTGGTCAGCATTAATTCAACATGGTATCCAAAGTTCTCAACTATTACTAACCCATGATGATTTGTCCAATCGTAGCCGTTATTTGAATACGACGGGCGCGCTAACGCAACTACTAGATTGGCGTGTGCTACCAGTCATTAATGAAAATGATACCATTACCATTGATGAAATTAAATTTGGTGATAACGATACCTTAGGCGCCATGGCAGCAGCAATGGTTAATGCCGATTTATATATTATTTTAACCGATCAAGATGGGGTGTTTACGGACAACCCACGTGACAACCCTAATGCCAAAATGATTCGCCAAGAGCGTGCAATGGCGGATTACTTATTTGATATTGCAGGGGATGGCGGCAAGCTTGGGCGCGGCGGTATGCTGACCAAAATTCGTGCTGGTCGTCTTGCTGCGATGGGTGGTTGTCCAACGGTTATCGTGAGCGGTGCTATCGATGATGTTATCACTCGTGTGGTATCAGGCGAAGCGGTGGGTACTTTGTTGACCACCAATGATGAAGACAAAATCATTGCACGTAAACAATGGCTGGCAGCGCATTTACGTATGTCAGGCTCTCTAATAGTCGATGCAGGCGCAGCAAAAGCAGTAGTCGAACATCACAAGAGCTTGCTACCGGTCGGCGTTGTAGAAGTACGCGGTGACTTCGATGAAGGTGATGTGGTTGAGGTGGTGCATCAAGATACGGGCGAGCGTTTAGCCGTTGGACAAGTGAACTTCTCATCTCGTGATGCTTGCCGAGTGGCTCGTGAGCGTACTGAGCAGTTTGATAGAATCCTTGGTAACAATGAAGAGCGTGTGGTCATGGTACACCGTGATAATTTAGCGCTGACCATGTAGACCACTCATGGTATTTATCCGATTTTAGTTATAAGCACGATACTATCAATTAAAGATTAACGGCAAATGACGCTCTAAAACTCTAAATGCTTTTAATGGTTATTAACCTGCTGATTGTTAACACGATCGATATTAACCAATAAATCGTCATTAAACATGTGTGGCTTTTTGTAATAGAGTGTCGCTATCTGAACGTTTTAATATTCTTTTATTCAACTTATTTTATCCAGCACCGTATTCATTGATGATTATGAATGCGGTGTTGTTTTGGAGATTTGTACATGAGTGCTTCAGACAATAGTAACTCGATCCAGCAAGCATTTGCGCCTTTAAAGAACGATAGATTATTACGGGCATTACGCTTTGAATCAATAGACACCACACCAGTCTGGATGATGCGTCAAGCAGGTCGTTATTTACCAGAATATAAAGCCACTCGTGCGGAAGCGGGCGACTTTATGAGCCTGTGCAAAGATACGGACCGCGCCACTGAAGTTACTTTACAGCCACTACGCCGTTATGATTTAGATGCCGCTATCTTATTTAGTGATATTTTGACCATACCTGATGCTATGGGTCTAGGCTTATACTTTGAGGCGGGTGAAGGTCCTAAATTTAAACATCCTATTCGCACGCAAGCAGATTTAGATAGATTGCCAGTACTGGAACCCAATGACTCTCTTGATTATGTCATGCGTGCAGTGACGAGCATACGCAAAGCATTGAATGGTCAAGTGCCTTTATTTGGTTTCTCTGGTAGTCCATGGACATTGGCTACCTACATGATCGAAGGCGGCAGCTCAAAAGACTATCGTTATACTAAAGGGTTTTTGTATAGCAATCCTGAGTTTTTGCATCAATTATTAGATAAATTAGCCACTTCTGTCATTGATTATCTAGATGCACAGGTAGTCGCTGGCGCTCAAATTTTACAGATCTTTGATAGTTGGGGTGGGGCGCTTGGCCATCGTCAGTTTATCGATTTTTCTCATGCTTATAATAAGCGTATCGTCGCTGAATTAAAAATACGCCATCCGCAAATACCAGTGGTATTATTTACTAAAGGCGGTGGGTTATGGTTGGACGTGCAAGCAGATAGTCAAGCCGATGTTTTAGGGTTAGATTGGACGATGCCCATTGATCGTGCGCGACAAGTATTGGCTGAAAGTCAGCGTCAATTGACCAAGCAGCATAAAAAACTACAGAGTAGTAAAGCCATTCAAGGCAACTTGGATCCAGCAACATTGTATGGTTCACCTGCGACGATTCGTGCTGAAGTAAATGCAATGCTTGACAGTGCTTACGCGAGCGGCGAAAAAACAGGTTATATAGCAAACTTAGGTCATGGTATTACGCAGTGGGTCAATCCTGACAATGCCAAAGTATTCATCGATGCGGTGCACGATTATAAAATCTAAAAGCATTAGAGTCTAAAAATGACAAGGTTTAAGCCTATAGGCGTGCTTTCTATCTAGGATTTGTTTAACAAATACTGATATTTACCAAGTAAAAGAAAAAGGGATATCTTATGATTTCAGCAGCGATTGTTGGTGGTACAGGTTATACGGGTATTGAGCTGATTCGCTTGTTATCTGCGCATCCTGAAGTATCTATTGATTTGCTAACCTCGCGTAGCGAAGCTGGTACACGAGCTGATGAGATATTTCCAAGCTTACGCGGTATATCCGATATTGTCTTTAGCGACTTGGGTGATGATACGCTTGCAACGCTGCAAAAGTGTGATGTGGTCTTTTTTGCGACCCCACATGGCGTAGCGATGAAGCAAGCAGAAGCGCTGACGCAAGCTGGTGTGAAAGTCATTGATTTGGCCGCAGATTTTCGTTTGCAGTCACTGTCCGATTTTGAGCACTGGTATCAGCAGTCGCATGCTTGTCCTGAGCTGCTAAAGACAGCTGTTTATGGCTTACCTGAAGTCAATCGCGATAAGCTTGCCAATGCTTTAGTCGTCGGTAATCCTGGCTGTTACCCGACCACGGCTATTTTGGGTTTGAAACCAATAATCGACATGCAAAATGAGCAAGTAGAGAGACTGGTAGAATCACGTATCGTTATTGATGCAAAGTCTGGTGTTTCTGGCGCTGGGCGTCAAGCCAAACTTGCGCTTAATTATGCTGAAACTACTGATAACTTTAAAGCTTATAGCGTTGAAGGTCATCGACATCTACCTGAGATAGAGCAGGGCGTGGCGCAGTTATTAGACAGTCAGTTTACCCATCGCATTCGTTTTTTACCGCATCTTGTGCCGATGATACGTGGCATGCTGAGCTCTATTCATCTTGAGCTGACGGATGCTGGCGCTGCCATAGATTGGCAGCAGATATTTGAAACATGTTATGAATCAGAAGCGTTTATTGATGTCATGCCAAAAGGCATTTATCCAGATACCCGTAGTGTCCGCGCCAGCAACCGTTTACGCATTGCTGTGCATCAAGACAATGAGCGTGCGGAGTTGACAGTGATTGTTGTACAAGACAATTTGGTAAAAGGCGCCGCAGGACAAGCTGTACAAAACATGAATGTCATGTTCGGATTCGATGAAACAATGGGTCTAAACTTTGCACCTATTGTCCCGTAGCAGATGTTTAGCTATGGTTAAATCATTCACATTTATGGTGCTAGGTATTGATTATAAATTCCGCTATAATAACTTGCCCTTACTGTTAAGAGATATTGTCTAAATGCGTGTCAAGCTTGTACGACGCTTTTTCTCACAGCCCGCACTTTCATCGTGCAAAGACTCTGATTTCTATCATTTAGAGTGTAGACCGCATTCTCTTAAAACCAATGCTAGCTCAGTAACTACGGTAGCGGTAGGTAGTACCCAACGAGGGGCATCTACACTGGTGTTGGCTTTATTTGTCGTTGTCATATTGGTGACCGCCATTGTTGGGTTGATATTTGGTCATAAATTAGGATATCAGCGTGGCTTTCATTCTATGCAAACTGAAAGCAAGCAAGCGATGATCAATAGCACTGAGGCGACTGAAGCCCTTGAGGATTTACGTCTTAGTCATAAAATAGCGACCAATCAAGCTGCTACTGCTAAGCAGGAGCTGGCGATTAGCTTGGCTAACATTAAAGAGTTGCGTGAAAACCAGCAAGAATTAACGGTTGAGAATAGACAAGTCTCTCAGCTAAATGAGTTATATGCTGATGTCATTCGTGACAAAGGCGGCATGCCTCTACAAGTAATAGCAGCAAAGATTGAGCCATTACCTGAAAATGCTTTTGAATATGGTTTCGATATAGGTATGCTTGCTAGTGATGGCAAAGCCAAACGCTTAAAGCCAACGTTGACGTTGCTCAATGACGATGATTTTGTAGAGGTGCCTCTAGATCCTCCAGTTTATACTATTGAAGGTATCGTTCGTATTCGTGGTCGTTTCATGATGCCATCAGGGTTTAGACCGTTACAAGTTAAACTCAGCTTACAAGCTGACGGACAACAAGTGGAGCAGCTCTATGATTGGAAGCTTGGCGACCGAGTTGATAATATGCCGCTATCACTTTTAGATTTACCCGAAGTCGACGAAAGCCCGATTGAGCCTTAGTCTATTCATATTTAAGAGCGCTATAATAAGCATTGCGTTTACTAACCTTTGTTAGCACTCTTTATTCTGTTATAAATATAACCATTAATTTGTATTCTAATTATGATAAAACAAACCATATTGCAAGCGTTGCCAACTGTTGCTGATTGGCACTTTCCAACTATACCTGCTCACCGTGCGCAAGATGGCGATACGGACGGCGAAACCTCACCACAAGCAGATGTACTGGTAGCAGAGCCAGAAGTGGCAAAGCCGCCTATGTATGCAGTCGTTATGTATAATGATAATTATACGCCGATGGAGTTCGTCGTTTACATTTTGCAGTCGGAATTCCGTCATAGTATGGATTCGGCAGTCGAAGTTATGCTAACGATTCATAACAGCAGCAAAGGCATTGCTGGTATTTATCCTAAAGATATCGCTGAGACTAAAGCCAAAAAGGTAAACAGTCTGGCACACCGTGAAGGGTATCCATTATTGACCCAGATTGAGCCACATCAAGGCGAATAAGGAGATAATTTAAACGTTAATTTAGAGTTTTTATTTTCTTTCCGTGTTTCTATCTTATTATTTCCAATAGTCTTATCGTTTAGAAGTGCTGATAAGCTCTAAAAATCACGCATCGTGAGCTTGATAGGCACTCTGTATCCAAACAGTCATCCTTACATTCCTTGCTATAAAAATGCCCTATCATTCATTGTTATTCCTACAACAACCTTGATTTCTATTTAATATATCCTTATATATTAGATAGGCGCATCAAATAGCAGTCTAAAATTTATAGAGATTGCTGCTGCATTTGTATCATTTTCTAGTCGTCCTATATGTTTGAATTGTCTATGATTTAGCCAGTTAACGGCTTAAAATAAAGTCATGTGTCTCTTTCATTCTCTCACTTATTATTCTAATTCCAATTTCTCTTTTATTTGCTCAGCTTTCCAAGCTTGCATACTATTTCATTAGTATAAATAGCGATGCATAGTATCGCCTTGATACATTTTAGTCTGTGTTAATAGATTGACTCTTCTTAAGTATCGTGTTGAGATAAAGAAAAGCAAGTATGAGTGATAAAAACTCTTAATTGGTGATAAGTAGATAGCACTGCTACTTGAGTAATACATGGTCAATATCATTTAGCGCTGTCTTTTGATAATACAGATTTAGCCCTTGAACAATCCATCTGTCGCCCTGATTTACTTACTAACTCATTCATAAAGCTATCAATTATAAAGATAGGTATAACCGTAGGAAGTCGTTATGTTAAGTCGTCATCTTGAAGTTTCTTTGCGTTTAGCAATGACACTTGCGCGCCAAAAATCGCATGAGTACCTCACTGTTGAACATCTATTATTGGCGTTATTAGAGAATACTCACGCTGCCAATACGTTAACTGCCTGTAATGCCAATGTTTCAACGCTGCGTACTGAGTTGGAAGCTTACATCAATAAGCATACGCCAACGGTAGACGCAGACACGGAGCAGTCACCGCAGCCAACCCAAAGCTTCGATCGTATTCTGCAGCGCGCTATTTTCCATGTGCAGTCTATTGGCGGTGGTCGTTTGGTCGAAGGCTCAGATATCTTAGTGTCGATGTTCTCAGAGCATGATACTTATGCGGTTTATTTGCTCAAAAAGCAAGGTATTAGCCGTCTTGAGCTGACCCAGTACTTATCGCATGGTCAAGATAAAGACGAGCCATCAGAGCCACGTGCTTCTATGACTGGCGAGCGCCGCAGTGCTTCAGAAAAAACCAGTAAAGATCCTTTGGTTGAGTTTGCGACTAACCTAAACCAGCGTGCTGCTGAAGGTAAGACTGACCCATTAATTGGACGTGGCCCCGAAATTGAGCGCGCCGCTCAAGTGTTATGCCGTCGCCGTAAAAATAACCCGTTATTGGTTGGTGAGCCAGGCGTCGGTAAAACCTCGATTGCTGAAGGCTTGGCGTGGTTGATTATCAATGATAAAGCACCAAAGCCGTTAAATGGCTGTGTGATTTATAGCCTTGATATTGGCTCATTAATCGCCGGTACTAAATATCGCGGTGATTTCGAAAAACGCATGAAGTCGCTGCTCGATGCGCTAAAGAAAAAGCCCAATGCGATCTTGTTTATTGATGAGATTCATATGATTATTGGCGCAGGGTCGTCAATGAGCAGCAATATGGACGTATCAAATTTGATTAAGCCAGCACTTGCTAATGGTGAACTGCGCTGTATCGGCTCAACCACCTTTACCGAATACCGTCAAGTGTTTGAAAAAGATCATGCATTGTCACGTCGTTTCCAGAAAATTGACGTTAAAGAGCCAAGTGTTGACGATACGATTGATATTTTACGCGGTCTTAAACCACGTTATGAAGAATTTCATAACGTCGAATATACCGATGAAGCATTGGTCACCGCCGTTCAATTATCTGCTAAGCATATTCACGAGCGTTTTTTACCAGATAAAGCGATTGATGTGATTGACGAAGCAGGTGCCTATAAGCGTTTAGGTGTGATTCCTGATGCTGACGATATCGATGCAGAAGAAAGCTTCATTGCAGATATAGAGCAAGATTTTGATGCACAGATCGATGCTGATACCGAGGGTCTCGATGGTGACACGTATAGTGATAGCGAAATGCAGGATGAAGCAGAAACTGCAAAAGCCAATGACCGTGCCCAATCTTTCAGTGATGCAAAAAGTGCCAAAGCTAAGAAAAAACCACCGATGAAAATCGATGTGGCAGATATTGAAGCGATTGTTGCTAAGCTTGCACGTATTCCCCCTAAGTCAGTATCGAGTGATGATAAGAGTATTCTTCAGCACTTAGATCGTGATCTTAAGCACTTAGTGTTTGGTCAAGATGAGGCAATTGAAACATTAGCCGATGCAATTAAGCTATCGCGTGCCGGTCTCAAAGCACCAGATAAGCCAATTGGTTCCTTCATGTTTGCTGGCCCTACTGGGGTGGGTAAAACCGAAGTTTCACGTCAATTGGCAAATTTGTTAGGCGTAGAACTGGTTCGTTTTGATATGTCAGAATATATGGAAGCCCATACCGCATCGCGTCTAATTGGTGCGCCTCCTGGCTATGTCGGTTATGATCAAGGTGGTTTGCTGACTGAAAAAATCAACCAACATCCACATTGTGTCTTATTACTTGATGAAATTGAAAAAGCGCATCCTGATGTCTTCAACTTGTTACTGCAAGTCATGGATCATGGTACGTTGACTGATAACAATGGTCGTGTGGCTATCTTTAAGCAAGTCATTGTTATTATGACGACCAACGTCGGTGCTGATAGTATTAGCCGCTCTTCGATGGGCTTTACTCAGCAAGACCATAGTCGTGATAATACGGAATCGCTAAAACGTGTCTTTACGCCAGAGTTCCGTAACCGTCTAGATGCCATCATCCAATTTAACCCACTAGATACCTCAGTGGTGGTGTCTGTAGTTGATAAGTTCTTGGTTGAGCTACAAGTCCAGCTTGATGATAAACAAGTCACCTTAGAGATTGATGACGAAGTACGCGATTACTTGGCCAACAAAGGCTATGATCGCCTAATGGGTGCACGTCCAATGCAGCGTCTGATTCAAGATGAGATCAAAAAGCCATTGGCAAGTATGATTTTGTTTGGTGATTTGGTCAATGGCGGGGTAGTACATCTTACTTTAGAGCCTAAAGCTGATGATGAGCAAGATGATGATTCTGTCAAGCTTGATAAGTACAGTGGCAAGACGGATTATAAGTCTACAGATAAAGGATCAGCGGATAGTCGTATTATCTTGACAGTCGTTGAGACTCATGCGCCGCATCCCGACTCTGAGTCACTTGCCAGCTAAGTTTTTGCTACTAATATAATCATAACGGTTACCATGTTACTGTGGTAGCCGTTTTTTTATTGCTATAATTCATAACAAAACTAAAGTATGAAATCACTAGCTTTCATGTGTGAGGTTGGTTCATGTATCATTACCCGATATTTATCTAATTGATAACAAATATAACAGGACATACTATGGAATTGTTCGATGAACAAACGCCAAAAACACCAGCACAAAAGCAGGCGATTTTAGACAATGTGCGCTTGCCAGAAGATTGGAAAACGGCGTTAGCAGATGAGTTAACCTCTAACAATATGGACGATCTGCGAGCGTTCTTAAAAGAAGCCTACCAGTCAGAAGACAGTATCTATCCGCCTGCACCCTTAATATTTAACGCATTAAACCTAACCCCTTTATCACAGGTTAAAGTCGTGATACTAGGTCAAGATCCTTATCATGGACCAGGGCAAGCAATGGGTTTATCTTTTTCAGTGCCTAAAGCTATTCCAAAGCCACCGTCACTCAATAATTTGCTAAAAGAGATGGCGAGTGATATTGGTATCGCGCCCTCAAAACATGGTGACCTGACTTACTGGGCGCAGCAAGGGGTTCTGCTATTAAATAGCTCCCTGACCGTGCGAGAAAGTGAGCCAAACAGTCATCAAAATAAAGGCTGGGAGCAGTTTACCGATGCGGTGATTGATGTGATAAATGAACAAACAGAGCATACCGTATTTATATTGTGGGGCAGTAAAGCACAGAAAAAAGGCAAATATATCAATACTGATAAGCATCTTATTCTGACCGCTGTACATCCATCACCACTTGCTGCCAATCGTGGCGGATTCTTTGGCTCCAAGCCGTTTTCTAAGACCAATGACTATCTAGTACAGTATGGGCAAACGCCTATCGACTGGCAATTACCGCAATAGTTGTCACAGTAAATGAAATATATAAAAAATATAAGCGTAAAGCCATATGTGGCCGCGAATAGTCAGTTAGTTATTGAGGATGTTCAAGCCAGAAAATTTTGGTCACTTCAAGATATTAGTTGGATGCAAGCAGCCCTAAAACTTGCCAAACAAGGGGCTGAGCGTGGAGAAGTGCCAGTAGGGGCGCTACTGGTACATAATCAGCAGATTATTGGTCAAGGATTCAATGAGCCCATTGGGCGTCACGATGCGACCGCTCATGCCGAGATTGTTGCGTTAAGAGAGGCTTGTGCGCGCTTGAAAAACTATCGATTACCATTACATACAACGTTATACGTTACCTTAGAGCCTTGTACGATGTGTATCGGAGCGCTCATTCATGCACGGGTGGATAGATTGGTTTATGCGGCAAGCGAGCCACGAGCGGGTATGGTTGGTAGTCAAATAAATTTACCAATGCAGCCTTTTTATAATCATGCTATCCAAGTATATAATGGCTTATGCCGTGAGCATAGCAGCCAGATGCTTAAGACATTTTTCCGTGAACGACGTAAAGCAGCAAAAAAGAAATACAAAACAAGCAAGTAACAAGATATCAGTCTTGCTGCTAGTGATAGGTAGGTTTCTTTGCTATAATATGGCCCTATTTGATAACGAAATGATGAATTGATTGTCAAGCGTTTGATAAATAAGTAAATATTGTTCTGCAACTAGCACGCACAAAGCCGTATCAGTATCGTCTACTATTAAGTGAGTATTATGACCGTTTCTACAGCTGATAACGCTATACTTGATAACTTTAGTTCTGGCAGTAATGATAACCAAGCGCCATTATTGCGCTATCCAGTTATCTGTATTGATGGACCAAGTGGGGCAGGTAAAGGTACGGTTACGTGGCGTTTAGCCCAAGCATTGAATTATCAACTGCTTGACTCAGGTGCTTTGTATCGTATCGTTGGACTCAAAGCATTTGAAGCTGGATTAGTTGCGGCGGATGGAAGCCAAGCCATTGACGAAATGGCTGTATTAGCGTTAACGCAGCGCCTAGAGATTGCTTTTGTACCTAACAATGAGTCAGGACGTGTTGATATTTTAGTGAATGATGAGGTGGTTGGTGAGCAGGTCCGTAATGAAACCGTCGGTGGCTATGCATCACAGATAGCAGTATTTCCAAAAGTTCGTCAAGCATTGCTAAAATTGCAACAAGATATGGCCACTCGTTCTGGATTGGTTGCTGATGGTCGTGATATGGGTACGGTGGTATTCCCAGATGCTGATGTGAAAGTATTTTTGACTGCGAGTGCGGAAGCGCGTGCCGAGCGCCGCGTAACACAGTTAATAAATGCTGGTCAGACGGCAGATTTTGACGCAATTTTAGCTACAATTAAAGCCCGTGATGACCGTGATGAAAACCGCACAACAGCACCATCAAAACCTGCGGCAGATGCATTGTTACTAGATAGCTCAACATTAGACGCTGATACTGTTTACGCACAAGTTAAGAAACATTGCCAAGACAAAGGTATTTTTTTTAATAGTTAATAAAAACAACATATTAAGTATTAAAAGCTTTGCTATGAGGTTCGGTTTTAGTATAAAATTGTAGGAGTGGAGTTTATAGGACTTAGCAGGTCTTAAAAGTAGTTGTAAGAAATGTGATTTGATAGAATAAATACAAAAACTTCTATATGAGACAGTTGTTGCTAATGAGTTGGCTATTTCATTTGCTTATTATCAACAAACGTTTTTTTATATGATTGTATGAGATATAAAACCAGTATTCTCGTTTTATGCAGTCATAAATTTGATCCGTACTGTGCTGGACAGGATACGGCTATACAAAGGTAGACATAATGGAATCATTTGCTGAACTATTTGAAGCGAGCATTGAAGAGCAGGGTCTGGATATCGAGCGTGGCTCGGTTATCACAGGTACTGTTGTGGCCATCGATAGTGATTGGATCACCGTAGATACTGGTCTTAAATCTGAAGGTATCGTCGCTCGTGAAGAGTTTTTAAGCGAAGAAGGCGAACTTGAAGTTGAAGTTGGCGATAGCGTTGATGTCGTAGTTGAAGCGGTTGATAACGGCATGGGTCAAACCTTGCTGTCACGTGAAAAAGCCAAGCGTGTTGAAACTTGGAACTTCCTTGAAAAAATCGCTGATAATGATGAAATCGTAAAAGGTATTATCTCAAGCAAAGTGAAAGGCGGTTTCACTGTAGATATCGGTTCAGTACGTGCGTTCTTACCAGGTTCTTTGGTAGATGTTCGTCCTATCCGTGATACCACGCATCTTGAAGGCAAAGAGCTAGAATTCAAAGTTATCAAGCTTGACCAGAAACGTAACAACGTGGTTGTTAGCCGTCGTGCAGTTATGGAAGCTGAAAATTCAGCTGAGCGCGAAGAGCTATTGAACAAGCTTGAAGAAGGCATCGAGATCGAAGGTATCGTTAAGAACCTTACTGATTACGGCGCATTCGTAGACCTTGGCGGTATTGATGGTCTATTGCACATCACTGACATGGCATGGCGCCGCATCAAGCACCCATCTGAGGTGGTTGAAGTTGGTCAAGACCTAAAAGTTAAAGTATTGAAGTTTGACCGTGAGCGCAATCGCGTTAGCCTAGGTCTAAAACAACTTGGTACTGATCCTTGGGATAACGTTGGCGGCACTTACCCAGTCGGTAGTGTGGTTAAAGCACGCGTAACCAACTTAACTGATTATGGTTGTTTTGCTGAGATTTCTGAAGGTATTGAAGGTCTAGTACACGTATCAGAAATGGATCATACCAACAAAAACATCCACCCATCAAAAGTTGTTCAAGTGGGCGATGAAGTTGAAGTAATGATTCTTGATATCGACGAAGAACGTCGTCGTATCAGCCTAGGTATCAAACAAACTCTAGCCAATCCATGGGATGAGTTTGATAAGAAACATGAGCGCGGTGATAAAATCACTGGTACGATCAAATCAATCACTGACTTCGGTATCTTTATCGGTCTAGACGGTGGTATTGATGGTCTTGTTCATCTATCTGATATCTCTTGGAACGAAACTGGCGAAGACGCAATCCGTAACTACAATAAAGGCGACACCGTAGAAGCTATGGTATTGTCAGTAGATGCAGAAGCAAACCGTATCAGCCTAGGTGTGAAACAGTTAAGCTCTGATCCATTCAACGAATACCTAGTCAACAATGACCGTGGTGCTATCGTTAATGGTAAAGTAAAAGAAGTAGACGCTAAAGGCGCTACTATTGAGCTTGCTGACGAAGTTGAAGCTTATTTACGTGCTTCTGAGATCCAACGTGACCGCGTTGAAGATGCAACTAAGCATCTAACTGTTGGTGATGACGTTGAAGCGAAAATCATCAGTGTTGATCGTAAAACACGCAACATCAACTTGTCTATCAAAGCGAAAGACGAAGCTGAAGAGCGTCAAGCGATTAAAGATCTTGGTAGCACAAGCACGACTGCTACTCCAGGTTCTGATGCACAGCCAAAAACAATTGGTGATTTGATCAAAGAGCAAATGCAGTAAGCTATTGATATGAATTTATAAAAGAAGCGACTCCGGTCGCTTTTTTTTTGCTTAAATTTTAAGTTTACTATCAATCAATGAGGTTTTTACCCAAACAGGTAAACTCTTATTTCCATTTACCGTAATATCCGCTATCATTTGCAACATTGAGTAACGAGATGTGAATTATTGCTTATTTAAGACGCTAAGATTATTTTAATGAATGGATATTCATTTTTATAATTTTAATGTATAGGTCGTCTTAAAAGTAACTACTATTGAAAATGATGGTCTGATTCACAGTCATCTTATCCATTAATTAACAAGGCAAGCGTAATAATGCAGCAAGCGATTAACAAGTCCGAATTTATTAGTAATTTAAGTGCGAACTGTGACAATATGACTGATACTGTAGTCGATGATGCAGTACGTGAAATATTAAACTTGATGACCCATACGTTAGCCAATGATGGGCGCGTAGAGGTTCGTGGTTTTGGCAGTTTTTGTCTGCACCATCGTCGTGCCCGTATGGGTCGAAACCCTAAGACAGGAGAAAGCGTACCTGTACCTGCCAAAGCGATACCGCACTTTAAACCAGGTAAAGCACTACGTGAAGCAGTCAATGATAAAGTAGCAAATAGCTAAGAGTGTGATAGACCATCTATTGGGTAGAATTTCCAACAAGATGATTGCTAGCCACTTCTACTAGAATTTATCACTAATTAGTTCATAAGCATCTAAATATGTGAGTTGATGAAGGTTCTAGAGTGCTATTTTTAAAACATTAACGACATTCCAAATCGAGGTAGACGTCTCATGCGCTTTTTACTATTTGTATTGCTGTTTTTGAGCTTTGCTTATTCACTTGGTTTGGTGTTGGCAAATAATACTGAAGTCGGCGTAAATTTATTATTCTCGCAAGCACCGACGATGAATTTAGGACTGCTGCTGATTTTATGCCTTATGCTTGGTATTGTTATTGGCATATTGTTGGCGCTGCTTATCTTCCGTGTCTTACAAAATAAATGGGAAATCTCGCGTTTGCAAAAGGCGAATGCTAATCTTCAAGAGCAGCTGACACAGGCAAATGCTGTCATTGATCGCCAAGCAAGCGCGCCAACGGTGGAAGAAGCTATTTATGGTTCGACAGCAACCAATGTGCAAGTGCAAGAGGCAGAAGTATTTAATGTAGATGAAGGCGCTACACTTACCAAGAAAAAACGAGACTAAACTATATATGGACTGATCTATGACCAGTCCATATATAGTGCTTTAATAATTCTGATATAAATATGGTAAAACCATGAATAATACAATGAACTCCCCAGTCATCGTTGCCTTAGATAATATGACGATGGAGGCATCGATAGCATTAGCTGAGCAGTTAGATCCAGCATCATGCCGACTAAAAGTGGGTAAAGAGCTGTTTACTCGCTGTGGTCCTGAAATAGTTAAGGTGCTACATCAGCGTAATTTTGACGTATTTTTAGACTTGAAATTCCATGATATTCCTAATACCACGGCACAAGCGGTACTAGCGGCAGCTGAGCTTGGCGTATGGATGGTGAATGTGCATGCAAGCGCGGGCATGGAGGCTATGTCATTGGCCAAACAGCGCTTGTTAGACGGTAACTATGATACCTTGCTGATAGCCGTCACCGTTTTGACCTCTATGGATAATCAAGCATTGATGCAAACGGGTATTACCGATGGTCTAGATGCGCAAGTGAGTCGATTGGCACAATTGACCAAGCAAGCAGGTCTCGATGGTGTGGTTTGCTCAGCACAAGAAGCTAAAACGCTTAAAACGTTGTGTGGTCAAGATTTTAAATTGATTACCCCTGGTATTCGCTTGCTAGACGACAATGCAGATGATCAAAAACGCATTTGCACGCCGAAACAGGCGTTAGATGATGGTTCTGATTATTTAGTGATTGGTCGTTCAATTACTCAGGCAGCAGATCCTGCGGCTAAATTACAAAAGATACTCCAAGGTATTTAGATACTTATAAAATATTTAGATATTTACAAAGTGTTTAGATTTTTATAGCGCCAGAATAATAAAAAAGACAGCCTAATCCGCTGTCTTTTTTTAATTTTTGCGGGTATGTCAAAAAATGCTAAACTATTTACGTTTATTTAATGATATTAGAACTTATGAAATTACAGATTTTAAGTGACTTACATATTGACAGTTATGCGCGTCAGTCACATCCGCTAGGGCATATTCCTAAAACTGACGCAGACGTGGTACTAGTCGCGGGCGATACGGCTAACAGCGATAGTGGTATGCCATGGCTACAAGAGCAGGCAGCACGTTTGCAAGTGCCTGTGATTACGATCGCTGGTAATCATGAATACTTTAACGAAGATGTACTACATTTTGATAAAAAGCTTGCCAGATGGGATAATTATAGTGCCCAGTCACAGCAAGGCGTCCGTTTTCTACAGTGTCAACATGTTGATATTGGTGACATACGCATCTTAGGCTGTACATTATGGACGGATTATCAATATCAAGCCAATGAAGACACTATGGCCGCTGCTATGCGTTTTATGCGTGACTATAAGCAGATTTACGCAGGTAGCGAGCTTTTTTCACCTGAAGTATCGATGAAAATTCATGCGGAACAGCGTCAATGGTTGAAGCAAGCATTGATCACCGCCAAAACGCTTGGCAAAAAAACGGTTGTGATGAGTCATCATAGTATCAGTCCATTATCGGTATCTGAAAAGTATGCCAATCTACCAAGTAATGCAGCTTTTGTCAGTGATTTATCTGGTTGGATGTATGAAGATTGGGCGCCAATGCTATGGGTACATGGACATACGCACGAAGCATTTGACTATCGTATTGGCAATACGCGAGTGATTGTTAATCCGCGTGCGTATCCAAATGAGGTGAGCAGCACTGAATTAGCATTTGCGTGGGACAAAGTCATTGATATCGGCTAAGCGGTTTTATAGTAAAATCCATATAAATTCGTTATATTATTATCCTCGCTAACCATACTAATGTATAGCTTGCACTCGGTTTGCTTGTATCGGAATTATTTAAATTCAACTATAGTCTCTTGAAAATAAATATTTGTGTGTTTTTATTCATCTTGATTCGTCTTTTTTAAAACAGCGGATATGAAATAACGGCTATTTTAAGGTTTAACCGCCTAGACTTGTAAGCAATATTACAATCGAACTGATATTTTGTTCATTCATGTCAAAAAATCTGCTACGCTTGCTACCATGAGTAAATACCCAAATAACAATCCCTCAAAACTGTCTGCTGAAACGCTTGCGAGTCACACGCCAAGTGCACCGGCGCCTTCTCACCTACCTGATAGTATGATCTCCTCAGTCAGCTTATTGCCTGAAGATAAACGGCTGATTTTATTTACCAGACACTCTTTACGTGAACGCTCTGATGGCAATGGCTTTGCCAGTTATCAGTTACCCCTAACACCTAAAGGTCGCGTGCTAGCGAAGTCTTGGGGGCGCTGGTTGGCAGGGCATTTACCGTACTCGCTCGATGTCGATAGTATCTCAAGTCCGATTGGGCGCTGTATTGACACGGCGCAGTTGATGCAAGCAGGGGCGGGACTACAACGTGATATTACGCATCAGTCATTATTGGTCGAACCTGGCAGCCTAGTGACTGAGCCTGAGATAGCAAATCCAGTATTCAAAGAAATTGGTGTCCTAAACTTTATCAATAGATTCTTGCAAGGCAATCTTGAAGGCACTAAAAATGCTTATCAGGGTGGTCTTGATATTTTGTCGCTGTTTTATCAACATCAACCACAGCATGGGCATTTAATGCTTGCCGTCAGTCATGATACTTTGTTGTCTGCTTTTTTAGCGGTGATGTTTGATGTGGTCGAGATTGATTGGAATGATTGGCCAAAAATGATGGAAGGGGTGTTTTTGTGGTTTGATGATAAGCCGTTTGAACAAGCCAGTGCACACTTCGTTTGGCGCGGTGAAGTGTATGTGCGCCCGATTCATACTTTATTAGATGGCTACCGTGCTGCCGGCTTTCATCCTAATACATTGCTCTTACCGCCAGAAGTAACATGGAAGTGATTCATTGATTTTTGATCAGACATAAAAAAACCTTGCCTCAGTATTAGAACCAGTGACAAGGTTTTAGTCATCACGCAATAAAGGCGAGATGCGGTCTAAACGTTACCAATCTTAAGCTTGTAGGCCTTTGATGGTTTTGTTCAGGCGGCTCTTACGACGAGCAGCTTTATTCTTATGAATAATACCTTTGTCAGCCATACGATCAAGAACTGGTACCGCTTTTTTGTAAGCTTCGGTAGCCGCGTCATAATCTTTAGCTGCGATAGCCGCATCAACACGTTTTAAGTAAGTACGAACCATAGAGCGTTGTGACGCAGAGTTCTGACGACGTTTGGTGTTTTGACGGGCGCGTTTACGAGCTTGTGCAGTATTAGCCACGCGTATCTCCTTGATAAAGACAGATAAAATATGAATGTTGATTGCAATAATGGGTTTAACAATCATCGGTGACGAGCAGCCGTCTCGTCAAACATGATGTCGATGTCTAATATTAAAGTATCTAATATTAATAGATCATCGCAAGCGCCAGAACTGTTTGGAATAATTAAACAGCGTTGACGTGTAAAGCCGGTTATCTTAGCAAATTATCGCGCTTAGGACAATATATTTGATGATTAATGCTGAAAGAAGTTGTGTGATCGTATAGACAACAGTTTTTTTATGTCTTTGCTCAACTGTTTTTTGAAATGTTTGTCAATATTGTTGAGCTAAAAAACGCTTATGACTCAATAAATCGTTCATTCGATAAAATCTCTTACAATAAATTCTATAGAATACCCTCAGTTATGCGTTAATTTAGGTATGATACTAGGACACGCCCTAAGGTGAAAAGCCTTGGTGATAGGCTTTAAAATCAGATTTCTCATTATCATCTATTTTCCAACACTATATAAATGGATAGGCTATGCAGCGAAAAGCAATTGTAATTGGTGCGACAGGATTGGTTGGACAGCATCTTGTCAAACAGCTTAGTGAGCTTTATGACACGTTAATTGTGATTGCAAGGCGTCCGCCACGCTATATCAATGCCAGCATGCGCTTTTATCAGGTGAATGATTTTGATAATTTAGCTGAAATATTTGCCAGCGTTGGCGTTGATCGAAAGACGGATGCTTTTAGCTGTCTTGGTACTACAAAGAAGCAGGCTGGTAGCGATGAAGCCTTTCGAAAGGTTGATCATGATTATAATGTCAATTTTGCCAAACTGTGCCAAGACAAAGGCGTTGAAAATTTCTTTTTGTTATCGTCCATGAATGCTGATATTTATAGTCGGTTTCTATACAATCGAGTAAAAGCTGAAACTGAGCAGTCTATTATGGCGCTAGGTTTTACACAGTTATTCATTTTCCGTCCATCCTTGTTACTTGGTAAGCATAAAGGTCGTCCGCTTGAAAGTATTGGCCAAAAAGCCTTTCAGCTTATATCGCCATTGGTCTCAGAGTCCTTGTCACTACATCCCATTTCCGCGAAACGCGTTGCCAGTGCCATGGCGATGAGCGCGCATGATATTTATGAGCGTAATAAATACCGTACTGAACCTGTAGTCAAAACCACTAATATCATCGAAAACAAGCAAATGCTAGCGATGACTAAAGTTAAAAAATAGCTCAAGTATTAAATTAAGGAAACAATTGAAATTAAGCCCTAGTCATAAATAATCAGTCGTGAATAACTAATCATACATAACAAGGAGCGTCATTATGTCAGATATGCCAGAATCAACAACAATGAATAAAGAGAACTTTGTGACCTGTGATTTATTGGATGCCAATCCTGAGTCGCAGGTATGTTTGCCCAATATCGAAGGTAAGTCTTTTCATAGCTTTGGTGGCAAAAACAAATTCTGCGGTGAAATTGTGACGGTGAAATGCTTTGAAGACAATAGCCGCGTGAAATCATTATTGAATAGCAATGGTAAAGATAAAGATGGTAACGGTAAAGTATTGGTGGTTGACGGTGGTGGTTCAATGCGTTGTGCGCTGCTAGGCGACATGATTGCGCAGTCAGCGATTGACAACCACTGGGCGGGGGTTATTGTGTATGGCTGTGTTCGCGATGTTGATGATATGGCAGCAATGGATATCGGTGTCATAGCACTCGGTTGCATCCCGCGTAAATCGAATCGCCGCGATGAAGGTCAAACGGATATTGAAATTAGCTTTGGCGATTTAACGTTAAATTCGGGTATGTTTATCTATGCAGATAATAATGGCATTATCGCTAGCGACAAGCCCTTAATTTAAAAATGGCTTATCATTTAACAATAGTTTAATAAGTATCAATTAAAGACCTCAGCGTCATCGTTGAGGTCTTTTTATTGAGTGATAACTTTGAGGCTTTAAAAATAGTTTTCAGGCTGCAATAAGTGTTCTTCAAGGTTTTTCAGCAGTGTTTGATGAGAAGTAAAATCCTAAGTGACAAACCGTTACGGCATAAATTTTGGTAATTGCTGAAATATTCGTATAATAGCTCTCTGACTCTTAACATTGATCCTACCCTTTATGCCTATCACTGCTTTGACTGACGCTTTTGAACCAATTAACCAGCAGTTGTTTCCTATCCAGAATGCCGAGCGGCGTTGGCTGGCACCTGTGCATGGGGCAGTCAGCAGTTTGTGGCTAGCGAGTCTGGTGCAAACACCGCTATGGAATGTTGCCGACCGATTAAAAGTTGTGGTAACACGTGACCAAAACCAGCTTAATCAGATAGAGACGGAACTGGCATTTTGCGGCGTCGATGCTTATGTGTTTCCCGATTGGGAGACGTTGACCTATGATGAGCTGTCACCGCATCAAGACATCGTTAGTGAGCGTATCAATCTCTTGACGGATATGCCAAGTTCAGGGGTGCTGCTTATCTCGGTACAGGCGCTAATGCACCGTGTGGCACCGCCGAGCTGGCTGATAGGGCAGCATTTTGATTTGAGCGTGGGAGATCGATTTGATATCAATACCCAGCGTGGACTACTAGCAAAAGCAGGTTACCGAGCGGTTGAAAACGTCTTTGAGCCGGGTGAATTCGCGGTACGTGGCAGTATCATTGATATCTTTGCGATGGGTCAGCCGTTTCCGCTACGTTTAGATTTATTTGACGATGAGATCGAGACCATTCGTTTTTTTAATCCGCAAACCCAGCGGACGTTGACCGTTGATGATCTCAAAACAATGATGAGTGGCAACGATAGCAGTATGGGCAAAGAATCGCTGTCGCTACTGCATAAATTACCAGATATCTCAAAACCTATTGAACAATTTCAAATACTACCGGCAAAAGAGTTTCCGCTTGATGAAGGGCGTGAGACGTTTCGTACCAACTTCGCTACGATGTTCCCTAATGCGAGCAGCCGTAAGTTTGAGCTACATAAAGACGTGATGGCAGGTATCGCTAGTAGCGGACTTGAATATTACCAGCCGCTATTTTTTGATTTAAAAGAGTGGCAAGCAGAGAGTAGCTTATTTGCTTACTTACCAAGCGATGCGCTGTTTATCACTGATGAACTAATTAATGAAAAACAGGTAGATTACTGGTCACAAATTCAGCGCCGTTATGAAGAGCGTCGTCATGATATTGATAAACCTATTGTCGCGCCTGAACTGTTATATTTGCTATCAAATACCTTAAACGAGCATCTTAATCGTTATCCACGCGTGATTCTTAGTGCACGTAATGAGCTGGCTACCATGACGGATGTCGCTGCGATTGACAGCGACGACTCATTGTTAGAAGTTGCACACCAATCAGATTTACAGCCAAAACTGCCACTGATGGCAAATAAACAGCAAGGCTTGGTGACGCTCAGTGCGCAAGAGCCACCACAATTATCAGTAAATCATCAAAAGGCCGAGCCTCTTACCGAGCTATTAGAATTTTTAGCGTTACAAGCGCAAACAGCGACGCCAGTATTGATCGTGGCTGAAACAGCGGGTCGCCGCGAGATTCTCATTGAGCTGTTTAAAGGCAAGATCGATATCAAAGCTTATGATAGCTTTGAGGCGTTTTTAGCCGCCGATAAAACTACTGGTCTTAATGCTAAAAAGCTGCCGCAGGTTGGGTTAACGGTTGCACCTATTGAACGTGGGGTGTATGTTCCTGAGCGTTTGGTGCTGATTAGTGAAACGCAATTATTTGGTCGACAAGTGCTGCAAACGCGCCGTCGTCGTCAAAGCGGTGTGTCAGAAGAGTTTTTGGTTAAAAGCGTTACCGAAATAACCGAAGGTAGCCCAGTGGTGCATATTGAGCATGGTATTGGGCGTTACAATGGACTGATTACCTTAGATGTGGGTGATGGCGAGCAAGAGTTTATTCATCTGAAATACGCTGATGATGCCAGTATTTATGTGCCAGTCGCTAATTTGCAAATGATTAATCGCTATAGTGGCGGTGATCCTGCACTTGCGCCATTGCACAAAATCGGCAGCGGCAAATGGGATAAGGCCAAGCAAAAAGCGCTTGAGCAAATCCATGACGTAGCAGCTGAGCTACTCAATATGCAGGCGCGTCGTGAAGCCAAAGTCGGTATTCATTTTAAAATAGACCCATCACAGTATGAGCTATTTGCCAGCCAGTTTGCCTTTGAAGAGACGCCCGATCAAGCCAACGCCATCCATGCAGTTATGGAAGACATGAGGCAAAACCAGCCAATGGATCGTCTTATCTGCGGTGATGTGGGTTTTGGTAAAACAGAGGTCGCCATGCGCGCAGCGTTTATTGCAGTCAGCGCAGGTTATCAGGTGGCTGTATTGGTGCCGACAACCTTGCTGGCAGGTCAGCATGAAGACAATTTCCGTGATCGCTTCGCTGATTGGCCAGTACGTATCGAAACCTTATCGCGCTTTGGTGGCAAAAAGCATCAAGATACGGTATTGGCGGATTTGGCGGCTGGCAAAGTTGATATTGTTATCGGTACGCATAAGCTACTGCAACCTGATGTGAAGTTTTCTAATTTAGGTTTAATGATCGTCGATGAAGAACACCGCTTTGGTGTGCGCCATAAAGAGCGTATCAAGGCGATTCAGACCGATGTGGACAGTATGTCGATGACAGCGACCCCAATCCCTAGAACGCTTAATATGGCACTCTCTGGTATGCGTGATATGTCAATTATTGCCACACCTCCAGCACGACGTTTAGCGATTAAAACCTTTGTCATGCAAAAAACTGATGCCTTAATGAAAGAGGCCATCTTGCGTGAACTATTGCGCGGGGGGCAGGTTTATTTATTGCATAATGATGTGGCTAGTATCGAGCGTATGGCAGAGACCATACGTGAATTGGTTCCTGAGGCGCGAGTAGGGGTCGCTCATGGGCAAATGCAAGAGCGCCAACTTGAACAAGTGATGCAGCAGTTTTATCATAAAAAATTCAATGTACTGATATGCTCAACCATTATCGAGACTGGTATTGATGTACCCAATGCCAATACCATTATCATTGAGCGCGCCGATAAGTTTGGTTTGGCACAATTACATCAGTTACGTGGTCGTGTTGGTCGCAGTCATCACCAAGCGTATTGTTATCTACTTGTACCGTCTATTAAAGGTCTCAAAGGCGATGCTAAGCGCCGATTACATGCGATTGAACGCGCCAATACGCTAGGCGCAGGCTTCATGCTGGCAAGTGAAGATTTAGAGATTCGCGGTGCCGGTGAGATACTCGGTAAGCAGCAAAGTGGTAACATGCAGGCGATTGGTTTTAGTTTATATATGGACATGCTGGAGCGGGCAACAAAGGCGATTAAAGCAGGTAAAGAGCCGGATTTAAGTACGCCATTGTCGCTGACTAGTGAGATCAATCTGCATAGCTCGGCATTGATACCAGAAGAGTATTTGCATGATGTGCATCAGCGTTTGTTATTTTATAAGCGTATTAGTAATGCCGATGATAAAGAGGCGCTCACCGATATCCGTACTGAAATGATTGACCGTTTTGGAACGCTGCCAGATCAAACCAAGCAGTTATTTGCCATTCATGGACTACGTATACAAGCCGAACCGCTGAAGATTAATAAAATCGATGCCAATAGTAGTAGCATGACATTAGAGTTTGCACCTGATACGCCAGTCGATGCCTTAGCAATTATTAAGTTGATTCAATCAAATGGACAGCGCTATCGTATGAACGGTGCCTCTGGTATTCGTTATCAAGATGCTGATAAACTGGCAACACCGCAACAGCGCGTCACCGCGATTCAAGAGTTATTACACTATTTTAGCGAGCATATGGTGGCAGCGTCAGCATAGTTGTTTTGGCATTTCGGCATTTTGAGAGCTCAGCAATGATTTTCGGTAGATTAAATCAGCTAAATAAGTTAGCTAGCCAGTGCTCAAGTAGGACGTCAAGACAATGAGTCATAGCGCTATTTTATCGGTCGGATAACTGATAAAATAGCGATATCCTATATTTAGCCTATTATTTTTTAGTAAATTAAATTCTGCTTTTCTAGATTCACATTCCTTTTATCTGAGTGTCATAACAAGAGAACCGTCATTATGTTCCAACTTCATCATAAACTCGCTGCCGATAGTTTCTTAGTGGGGGATTTCCCATTATCGACTTGTCGTTTAATCAATGATTGTCAGTTTCCTTGGTTAATATTAGTGCCGCGCGTATCAGGTATCAAAGAGTTATATGAGTTATCTGAAGCCGATCAAACACAGTTTTTGCGTGAGTCAAGTTGGTTATCAAGCCAACTGGCCAAGACCTTTCAAGCCGATAAAATGAATGTAGCAGCATTGGGTAATCAAGTACCACAGCTACATTTTCATCATATCGTTCGCTATCAAAACGACATGCAATGGCCAAATCCAGTATGGGGGGTACCTGCTATTCCTTATACCAAAGAAGTGTTGGCACAGATGCAGCAGACGTTAATGATGGCGCTACGTGGTCATCATCAAATGCCTTTTGATTGGCAGATGTAATAAACACCTAAATAGCGGTATATCGGTGAGTTGATTGGCGAATCAGTAATAATGCCCTAGTGGGCACGTAGTGATTGACCCATCAAAGTAGCTGGAAAAATGGTTGGACATCTAAAGTTAAGCCTTATTTTGGTGTTTTTATGCGTTTTACCGTTTTGTATCAACGCTATTCTCGGTTATTGTATGACGTGATGTGTATATGTTGGTAGGTTTTAAATGTTTGAAAGCCAGATAATATTTATCTGGCTTTTCTGTTTTTGGCTCAAGCGATACGTCTCATAATCCTGATTTAGTAGCGCATTAAGACAAGATGAGTGATAAGTGGTATGCTTTTGGCTATCAGTGACATGGGTTTTATTGCATTTAAAAAGTATAATATAATCATTGATTAATCTTATACACAACCTGGCATAAAGGTAGGTAGTACGCGTGAGCCATCCTCAAGCCTTTTAGTTTTTTAGATAGCCTGTTTTACGTAAGCGAATACTTCATATGCCTTTTTTAGACACGCTGAGACCAAATCACTCTTCAACAAATGAAGGAATTTATCGATTTGACTATCCAGAAGTCTTCGTTTTAATACTTACGGTCATACTCCTCGCTTTATATTTTGATTTTAGACCTACCTCAATGGCACTGCTCGTTATTGTTTGTCTGCCAAGTTTAATGATTTTGATTTATAACTATCGCCACCCAAAAAGTTTTTGGACGTCTAATATTGTCATTATTTTATTATCGGCGGTTATTGGGTCGATACAATTTTGCACGTTCATTTCGCTTAGCTTAGCCGCGCTCATAGTGCTTAGAATTATTATTAGTAGTCCTGAAAATCATTTAAAGCTGATCGCTGTTTCCGTAATAACGATGATAGTTTTCTATTATGTTAGCGTCACTTTGAATAGCGCTGATATAGATTGCCATGAAGGCTGGATAACACCAATAATATTATTAGCCAGTATGATCGTCATACTATATCAGTTTTGGCATGTGTACCAAGAATATATTAGTTACGAAACTCGTGCTCATCAGGCTGTTGGGCGATTAAGTACGATGGTTTCTGTCATTAATAAGTTAACGCGCTTCATACCAACGCAAGTTTGGGAGCCTATCGTAAAATCTGACAGCCCAGTTACCGTTTCTAATAAGCGTGCTAAGCTGACGATTATGTTCTCAGACATCGTTGGCTTTACTGAATTGTCAGATAGTTTGAGCGCCGATAATTTGGCTGACATCTTAAATACTTATATGCACTGTATGACATTGATAGCAAATAAGCATGGCGCTGTGCTTGACAAATTCATTGGTGATGGCATGGTATGTTTTTTTGGTGAGCCAAATAGTCGCGGTGCGCGCCAAGATGCTTTAGACTGTATCGCAATGGCAATAGATATGCGTCGCGAGATGCGAACTTTAAGGCAAAAATGGCGATTGATGGGCTTTGAGGGATTGTACATACGTATTGGCATTACCACAGGTTATTGCCATGTTGGCAACTTTGGCAGCAACAATCGTCTAAGCTATACTTTGATTGGTAAAGAGGCCAATCTAGCGGCAAGACTTGAGTCGAGCGCTGGTAAAGATGAGATATTGGTCAGTGAGAGTACCTACGACTATATCTGTCATAATTACGAATGTCATCATGCTGGTGCATTTAAGCTTAAGGGCTTTGATAGTAAGGTGAATGCGTGGCAAGTGCTGGATCCTGATGCGCATAAAGGCTTCTTGTCAAAGTGGGTTGATTACACATTACCGGGTTTCAATTTGCATCTGAATTTTAAAGATATGAAGGATAATGATTATCAAGATATCAGAGCGCGCTTAAATTTTGCGCTTGAGCGTGTCGAGCAGGAGCAAGAAAAAGTAGCAGCCGACATAGCGGCAGCTAGCAAACGTAATGACCATCACTGACAATCGTCATAAATAATCATCTAAAAGTAATGTCTATAAAATTAAGCGCAAAAAAGCCAGCTATGATAGCTGGCTTTTGCAAAATAACAGTCAGGTGAATTTTACGGTTAGTGTTTAATGATTTTCTTTTGCATGGTTAAGCGTATATTTAGGAATCTCAATGGTTAAGTCTTCATCATCGAGCATGACTTGACAAGATAGACGTGAATCAGGCTCCAAACCCCAAGCACGATCTAATAAATCGGCTTCAATATCATCCATTTCATCTAAACTATTAAACCCTTTACGAACCACCACATGGCATGTGGTACAGGCTTTTGACATCTCACATGCATGTTCAATTTTAATGCCTTTTTCCAATAGCGCTTTACATAAGTTGCTGCCAGCTTCTAGCTCGACTTCGGTGCCTTCAGGGCAAATTTCATGATGCGGTAGTACGGTAATTTTTGGCATAAATCGTCTTTCCAGTGCTAATCAATTAAAAGAATAAAAATATAAGAGATGAGCTTAGTATGGTTGCTAAGCCACATTCTTAAATGTATCTGCTACCAATCTTGGGCATTCGTGCCTGCCATGCTGGCTTTGACGCTTTGATTCATAATACGGGCAGCAAAGGCATCACTATGAGGCTTGAGCTTTGCTTGCTGTGCCTCGATAAGTGCCAAATCATCAGTACGGAGCGTTGTTTGTAGTGCTTGTATTTGCTCAGCCAATGAGTGCTGCTCCTCAGAAGACAATAAGGCTGCAAATTCTTTAAGGGCAGATTGTAGCGCTAATACTTCACGCTCCGCTTCTACCTTAGTCTCGATTAAAGAGCGCGCCTTTTTATCTTCTTCTGCATGCTTGAACCCTGCGACGAGCAACTGCTCTTTTTGCTCATCGGATAGTCCATAAGAAGGCACAATCTCGATTTTACTTTCTGTCTTGGTTGTGGTTTCTTGGGCGCTGACGGTTAGCTGACCATTAGCATCAATACTAAAGGTCACTTCAATACGAGCAAACCCAGCTTTCATTGGCGGGATACCATATAGCTCAAAACGACCCAATGAACGGCAGTTATCTACTGTCTCGCGCTCGCCCTGTACCACATGAATCACCATGCCTGTTTGACCATCTTGATAGGTGGTAAACACTTGGCGTTTTTTGACAGGGATAGGCGTATTACGTGGGATAAGCACTTCAACCAGACCACCCATGGTCTCAAGACCTAGCGATAATGGTGTCACATCTAACAATAATAGATTGTTGTCACTATCGCCATTGACCAATTGATGGGCAGTTTGGGCAGCGCCTAAAGCAACGACCTCATCTGGATTCAGACGGCAAAGTGGCTGCTTGGCAAAAAATTCAGTCACGACTTGTTGTATGGCAGGCATACGCGTTGAGCCACCGACTAAGATAACTTCATCTAGATCTGTGGCAGTCAGCTTAGCATCGCGCAGCACTTGTTCACATACGCTCAACGTGCGACGACTAACAGGTTCTACGATAGCCAGTACATCTTCACGGCGTAATACACCTTGATAGGCTTGTCCGTTGACAGTGACGTTGATATCGACCTGTTCAGCATCAGTCAATGCTTGTTTGTAAGCTTTAGCCTCTTGTGCCAGTATTGATTTGTCATGCAAACTCACATCTTTTGGATCAATACTCAGTTGTTTGATAATCCAATTGGTAATGAGACGATCAATATCATCCCCACCTAGCGCACTGTTACCACCAGTTGCCAATACTTCAAAGACGCCATCAGTGAGTTTTAATATAGACACGTCAAAAGTGCCGCCACCCAAATCATAGATTAAATAATAGCTTTCTTTATTGCTATTTTCACTATTTTGATCAAGACCGTAAGCGACTGCAGCAGCTGTAGGCTCATTTAGTAAGCGTAGCACATTGATACCAGCGGCTTGGGCAGCATCTTTAGTTGCTTGACGCTGTGCCTCATCAAAATAAGCTGGCACGGTAATAACTGCCCCTTCGATGCTGTTTGCAGGTAATGCGCTCGCTGCACGTTGCTCGAGTGCGGCTAATATGCGGGCTGATACTTCGACAGGTGACACCTCACCTTGAGCAGTCACGAATGCTGGCATGTCATCTGTACTGCCGCTTAACTCATAAGGGTGAGAGAATTTAATATCAGCTTGACTACGACCCATAAAACGCTTAGCCGAGACGATCGTATTTTTTGGATCATCCGCCAAATGCGCTAGTGCATCATAGCCGACCAATGGATTGCCAGTAGCTGGATAATAAACGACAGAAGGCAACAACGTATCTGACGCTGCGCCTGCTTCTAAGACTTGCGCCTTGCCCGAACGTACCACAGCGACCAGTGAGCGCGTGGTACCAAGGTCGATGCCCAAACCAAAACGATGCTGGTGAGGTTGGGCGCTTTGATTGGGTTCGGCAATTTGCATTAAAGACATAAGGATAACTCAGAGATAAAATAAATAAGTGAAATATAGTACAGGCATTACGACAATCTGACGAATGCGCTCCTATTATAAGAATATTAAAGCGTAGCAGCTAACAATTTTGGAGATGATAGATTATACGGTATAGTTGGTACTATTTTAACCAAATATTTAGAATCTGGTTTTTGCATAAAACTCATAACCTACAGCTATTTAAACGTACAGATCATCATCATCTGAATGCTCAGCAGTTGCTAACTCATCGATACCAGTAGTTACGTCAGCATTTAATTTGACTAAGAATTTCAGTTTTTGTGTCGCATCAATCGCCGTTTGCCAATCTTGGTTTTGGTAAGCATCGTTAAAACGCTTAGACTGTTTTGCCAGTCGCTCGGTGATTTGAGGGTGTAGTTGTTGCAATGTCGCACGATCTTTACCCTCGATAGCGTCATCTAAATCCATTCGCATCTGCATCGCATCCTCTAAGAAGTCTAAGTCTGCGATTGAGTGTTCTAGATTCTGTGCTTGATCGGCCATATCTAGTAGATAGCTAGCACGACTATCAGGCGCACTTAACGCTTGGTAGGCTTGGTTGATTAATGCTGAAGCTTGCACAGATTGCTGTTGCGCTTGTGAGGTGTTTGCCAGATTCTTGTCGACATTATCAGGGTGATAACGTTTTTGTAGCAGGCGTAGATGCTGATCGAGACTCTCTTGATTGACTTCAAACTGTACAGGTTGCTCAAATAGGGCAAAGAAGTTATCAAACTGGGCTTCTGCAGTAATGTCTCTCATATCATACGCCTTGCTTTTTATTTGTTTTGAAAGTTTTCTTTAGTTGAGAACATATTTACGATGACTTAAATATAGAGTCGGTAAACTCTAAACTAAAGGGTTTTCAACCTTTCGTTCATTAGACGGTAAAAGATTCACCGCAACCACATTCGCCTTTTTGATTAGGATTGGTGAACTTAAAGCCTTCGTTAAGACCTTCTTTTTCGTAGTCCATCAACAAACCATCTAAATACACCAAACTTTTAGGATCAATAAAGATGTTAACGCCGCGGCTTTCGTAACGCGTGTCATTTTCATCAGGGGTATCTACAAACTCTAAAACGTAAGCTAAGCCTGAGCAACCCGCGGTACGGATACCCACTCGAATACCTTCACCTTTGCCGCGATTGTCCAAAAAGTCTCGAACATGCTGAGCGGCGCGTTCTGTCATTTCAATCATGCCAACTCCCATTGACTATCAATAATAAATATCAATCAAAAAATCTGTATAAACTGGCAATGAAAATAGCGCACTTGCCAAAATAATCTTAATAACGACCAGTTAATAATCGCTAGAAAATAAAAGGTGACAATTACATTAGCGTTATTGTCACCTCTTTAGCGTTAGTAGCTGTTCAATACATCGACTACTAAAGTACTGCCATTAAGACCGTGTACTTAGAACTACAATACTTCCGCTAACAGGTTTAGCTAGCCGTTTCTTCTGTCTCTACTGCTGCGCTATGCTTACCTTTATAGTCGCTAATAGCAGCTTTAATGGCGTCTTCAGCAAGTACAGAGCAATGCACTTTTACTGGTGGTAAGGCCAGTTCTTTCGCGATATCGTTGTTTTTGATTTCGCCCGCTTGATCCAAGCTTTTGCCTTTTAGCCACTCAGTAACGAGCGAGCTTGAAGCGATTGCTGAACCACAGCCATAAGTTTTAAAGCGTGCATCTTCAATGATGCCGTTATCATCAACTTGAATTTGTAGACGCATCACATCGCCACATGCTGGGGCACCAACCATACCGGTACCAACATTTTTAGCATTCTTATCAAGATTGCCAACGTTGCGTGGGTTTTCGTAATGATCAATAACTTGGTCACTATAGGCCATGGGGTTTTCTCCTGGTTAGATGATGAGTGGTAGGTTATTAATCTTTGAAACACTACCAACTCATCGATAATTGGGGTCAAACACTTAATTTTAATTGTCTGATCAATCGTTTATTAAATACATTGAATACGATATTACTATCTATACTTTATTTTAGTGCTCAGCCCATTCGACTGAATTCAAATCAACACCTTCTTGGTACATATCCCAAAGTGGTGATAGAGCACGTAATTTATCAACAGCTTCATGCATTTGCTTGATAACGGTATCGATGTCTTCTTCAGTGGTATAACGGCCGAAGCTGAAGCGGATTGAGCTGTGCGCCAATTCGTCTGGGCGACCGATAGCACGCAATACATATGATGGCTCAAGCGTCGCTGACGTACAGGCTGAGCCTGATGATACAGCCAAGTCTTTAAGTGACATCATTAGCGATTCACCTTCAACAAAGTTAAAGCTGATGTTTACAATGTTAGGTACACTGTTTTCAAGATCACCGTTTAGGTAAATCTCTTCGATATCTTGTAGACCATCCCACAGTTTTTGGCGTAGTTTTGCTGCATGTGCATGGTCTTCTTCATAACGCTCATTGGCTAAAGCAAATGCTGCCCCAAGACCAACGATTTGATGTGTCGGTAATGTACCTGAACGCATACCGCGCTCATGACCACCGCCATGCTGCTCTGCTTTCAAACGGATACGTGGCTTACGGCGAACAAATAATGCACCAATACCTTTAGGACCGTAGGCTTTGTGACCTGAAAAGCTCATCAAGTCGATCTTCGTGGTTTCAAGGTCAATCAATACTTTACCAACAGATTGTGCGCCATCGACGTGGAACACCACACCCGCTTCACGAGTGATTTCACCAACTGCAGCGACATCAGTAATCGTGCCAAGCTCATTATTTACCATCATGAGTGATACTAAGATAGTATCGTCACGTAGGGCTTCTTTCACTTGCTGTGGCAAAATAAGACCCGTGCTTGGTTGTGGCTCAAGATAAGTAATCTCAAAACCTTCTTGCTCAAGCTCACGGCACGTATCTAATACCGCTTTATGTTCGATCTTACTGGTAATAATGTGCTTACCACGAGATTGATAAAAATGCGCTGCACCTTTAATGGCTAAGTTATCTGATTCTGTTGCACCAGAAGTAAAGACGATTTCGCGTGGATCAGCGTTAATGACTTCAGCCACTTGTTGACGCGCTGTTTCTACAGCTTCTTCTGCTTGCCAACCATAGCCATGCGAGCGCGAGGCTGGGTTACCAAAGATGCCATCTACTGTCAGATACTCGCTCATCTTAGCAGCTACTGATTTTGCAACTGGTGTGGTGGCGGCATAATCTAAGTATATAAGGTTGTTATGTTGGCTCATGCTGGGTTTGCCTCGCTGTTCGATAGGGTAATAGTGTTGATATCTTTTATGGAAATCTCTTTGGTAGAGTTGTGCTGACGCTCTGACACTGACTGCACATTTTCCATGTCTAATAATTGCGCTAATGTTATATTTTTCAAGTACTGTTCGATATGATTGGACAGTGCACACCATAAATCATGGGTTAAGCACATTGTACCACCTTGACAGTCGCCACGTCCTTCGCACTGCATCGCATTAACCGATTCATCGACGGCAGATATGATGCTCATCACGTCTATCTCATGCAATGGTTTGGCTAGATGATAGCCGCCTGCTGCACCTCGGATGCTAGTGACAAGACCACGTTTACGAAGTTTGGAAAACAGTTGTTCAAGGTAAGAGATAGAAATCGATTGCCGCTTGGCGATATCAGATAAGGAGACTGCAGTGTCTTGTTGGCTGGTCTGTAATGCCAAATCTAGTAACGCAGTAACGGCATATCTGCCTCGAGTAGTCAAACGCATGTGTTATCTCCAAACTTTTAAGTCATTTTTATTTAACAACGACCTCAGCAAAATGATAGTGGTGGCAGCTTGTAAGTAATATGGAAGCTACTGATGGAATCATATAATAGCTAAGTTGTGTCTTATCGTTATTAAACAGCAGATAATTAACCCGATGTGTGCAACGATTAAGCCAATTATACTTAATCCTGAGTAATTTAGTCAAGATTAAAGTGTGGTTGAATGGTTAATCGAGCTTATTACTATGATTGATAAAAACAATGGTATTAAAAGGAGGGGAGATAAGATTGAAAACATTGATTCCTAGTATTTTTAAAATACTAAAATACAGTCTTGAGGTTTGAGTTCTAAGTTTTTTCTTTAACGTCTATGAATTATATTAGGGCGTGTTGAATATTCAACACGCCCTAATCATATAAGCGTTTAATATCGCGTAATCGGCATCAAACGCATTCGGTAAGGTAAGCAACCTTTCATTGGTGAAATTAATTCATCAATAGCGCGATAATGGCTGCGATCATAATGACAAGCGCTACAACAGTCACAATCATCAAGGTCTTCTGTTTGCTTTGTAACTCTTTAACAGTGGTTTCAAGCTCACGGTTTTTAATGGTTAATGTATTTATCTGGGTTTGTTGCTCTTTAATACGCAGCTTATAGTGATCCTTTTTTTCGGCCATTTCAGCATCAGACGGCTTAGTTTTACCTTTGCCACCTTTTATTTTTTTAATCAGACCTTGAATTAAGCTACCAAGACCGAGTTGCATAATAAACTGCTTGACCAACTGTACTTGGACAGACTCGCCGCGCATTTGTAGTTTTTCGGTGGTTTCGCTGTCATGAGTAGTGATCGCATTGATAACTTGGATGCTATAAGCATTGATGATGACGTCAGGTTCACTGCGGTCAATAGGTAATTGTGCGTCTAATAATACGCCTTTGGTACTAAAAGTGGCAAATACCTCAACATGTGGTAAATATAAGCGTAGCGCCACGACAGTACCTTGCTTGGCAAGTGGATAAGCGGCTTTACGTAGTTCGGGATCTAAACGTAGCAATAGTGTCAGCGCCGACTCGATGAACACCAGAATGATATTAAGAAAAGAGTGGGACAACGTAGAACGCTTCATGTAAATAATCCGTTTTATATTTGGCAAATTAGAGGCAAAAGACAAACAAGAGTCAAACTTGACCCAAAAGGTACAATGATATTTTGCTTATAGTAACGCCTTTATAGTAAAAAGTAACGCTAGTTTCTGTCAGTTGGAAAATTATTACTTTACAATTTGATAGTCAACAAGGACACTAATATTTATGACTGGTAATGCATCAGTAAGAGATGACATGTCTTTGAACGATCAGGCAGTATAGAGGTTGACTAGCTAAGTCAACGTTAGAAAAATGCAAGGTTGCTAGCCGTTATAACCGTTGCAGAGGCTTTGCGTAACATTGAGTGTCAAATACGTAGTACAGTAGGCAAAAATATGTAAAATCGCTTGCGCTCCTTATGCTGCCTTGATATAAAGACGATAACAAAGCGAAACCTGTTAATACGCCAGTCAGGCAGTTTTTATTGCTTAAATGCTATGAGAGCGTTACAATGCTTGGCGTGAGCGTTTATTATCCCCCTTAAACTTGAAGGAAATTTTATGAATAAGTCAGAATTAATTGATAGCATCGCAGACAAAAGTGGCCTAAACAAAACCCAAGCTGGCGATGCATTGAATGCTGTTATGGAAAGTGTTGGTGAAGCGCTAGAAGCTGGCGATAGCATCTCATTGGTTGGTTTTGGTACTTTCAGCGTAAAAGACCGTAAAGCACGTACTGGCCGTAACCCTAAGACGGGTGAAGAGCTTAGCATTCCAGCAAGCAAAGTACCAAGCTTTAAAGCAGGTAAAAACTTAAAAGAGCGCTTAAACTAAGCCGTTCTTTTAAAAGTAGACGCTGTATAACGACGTAATATACGAATGAATACGGCATTTACTAATAGTAAAGCATAATATGGTTTATAGCATGGCTAATAAGTCATGGTATGAATCATAAAAAAGCACCTAGATATTAGGTGCTTTTTTTATCGCTATAGTTTGTATCATACCACGTGAATATTTTGAGTCTGCATCAAAAATCACGTATCATAGGGCGCGCGATAGATGCGTTGTTCAAATAAGGCTGTTTTACTCAGTCTTGTTGTTCTATATCAAATTCACACGTTCTTATTCTTACCATTGCCTGCTTAGATAGCGTTGATATTAATAGTAATATTACAATGGTTTTTCATCAATATAGGTTTATAAAGCAGAGATAACTATGGATAAATTGCGCGATTTCTTAAAAAGCTGGCCAGGTCGCATTTTATTGATTTTATGCCTATCGCCGCTCGCTCTATTGGGTGTCGAAAGCTATTTTGGAGGCGGGGTCGATCCCAACCAAATCGCTCAGGTGGGTGAAGCAAGCGTAGGGTTGTCCGAGTATCAGACTGCCGTAAATAACCGTCGTACTGAAATACTAGAACAAGTTGATGATGCCAGTCTATTGAATGAAGATGTGTTGCACGAGCAAGTGCTCAAAGGTCTCATTGATCGTACGCTATTGGAGCAGCAAGCAGGCAAGCTTGGTATGACAGTTTCTGACGACACGATTAATCGTTTATTGCGTCAAGAAGAAATTTTTAAGGACGCAGAAGGTAATTTCTCTAACGAGCAATTCTCAAACTTTTTGCGCCAGCGTGGTATGACGAAAGATCAGCTATTTTCTGAGTTCCGTAATCAGTTAAGCCTTGATCAGCTCAATGCCAGTATCGTTGGCACGGCAGTATATCCAATGCAAGCGGTCAGTCAATTGATTGACTTACAACTTGAGTCGCGCAATATCTGGCTGCATCGATTTAATTGGCAAGACTATGCAGATCAGGTCAAGTTAAGCAAAAGCGATATACAAGCCTATTATGATGCCAATAAAGACACACTAAAAAGTGCGGCGATGGTAGATTTGGCATATTTGCAATTAAGTCCTAAAACCATTCAGGTGAATGAGGTTACGGACGAGGATTTGCAGCAGCAATATGAAGCCTACAAGCAAGGGCTAGCTGTCGTCGATGAGCGTAAAATCAGTCAAATTCTCTTGACGGGTAAAGACGCAAAGGCAAGAGCGGCTAAAATCAAAGCTCGCTTGGATAAAGGTGAGTCTTTTGCGGCATTGGCTAAAGCCGAGTCAGATGATCCATCAGGAGCAACAGGCGGCGATATTGGTACCTTTAACCCCTCTGTGTTTGGTAATGATGCCGCAGCGGTTGAGAAGGCTTTAGAAGGCTTGAGTGTTGGTGATGTAACAGCACCTATCAAGACCAGCTTTGGCTATCAGATATTTACCGTAACCGAAGACAATGGTAGCAAAGTACCAAGTCTAGAAAGTATGCGTGCAGAGTTGACGGCAAAAGCCAAGGAATATAAGCGTCAAGAAATCTATGCAGATAAAGTGACGGCGATTAATGACTTGGCAGCAGATGGCTTTAGCATTGAAGATATTGCTCAGCAAGAGAACGTAACGTTAAAACGTATCAAAGATTACCGTAAAGAAAACAACAAGTCGGAGCTATCACAACCAGCAGTGATTAAGCAGGCTTTTGATGAGTTTACGATTCAAGATCAGGCAGTGACCGCAGGTATTGAAGTTGGTAACGGGACGGTATGGGTGCAGCCAAGTAACTATCGCCCTACTAAAACGCTTAGCTTATCTGCTGCTACGCCAAGAATCACTCAGATATTACGCCAAGAAAAAGCCACGGAATTGGCGCTAAAAGAGGCTAAGAAATTAGCCGCTGGTATTAAGACGCCCGCTGATATCAATAAACAGCCAGTACGTTTCCAATCATTAGGTGAAGTAAATCGCCAAACCACGCTACTGACAGAGAAAGAACGTGGATTGGCCTTTAGTCAGCAAGCGGCTAATAATGGTGTCGTTGCTATTGCGAGTGAGACTGAGATGGGTGCGACCTTGTTGGTCGGTGATCGTATTAAAACAGAACAACAGTCACCATTGTCTGATATGCAAAGAGTACAAACGGCTGCCATCATTCGTGATAACTTGGGGCAAGATCAGCTACAAGATTACTTGGATTATCTACGCTTAGTGTATAAAGTTGAAATTAATGACGCCAATATCGCGAACGCGCAAGGGCGTTAGACATAAAGGTGTCAAAGGAAGTATGAGGCACTTGTTTAGTCATTCTTTCTAAATAATCCTATCAAATCTTAAGCATAAAAAAGCCACTGTTTACAGTGGCTTTTTTTAATGAGTATTATTTTTATCATCAAAATTTAGCATTAATAGCGATACGATATTTATTGCTGCTATTAATGCCAATATTTTAAGTAATACGGGACAATTTAATGGCGGAAATGACGCATACCAGTGAATACCATCGCGATACCATGCTCATTTGCCGCAGCGATGGTTTCATCATCACGCATAGAACCACCTGGCTGGATAATAGCAGCAATACCAACTTGGGCAGCGTTATCGATGCCATCACGGAACGGGAAGAAGGCGTCTGATGCCATAACAGCACCTTCAGTAGCCAATCCAGCATGCTCAGCCTTGATAGCGGCGATACGAGCTGAGTTGACACGGCTCATTTGACCAGCACCAACACCAATAGTACGCTGACCTTTGGCATAAACAATTGCATTAGATTTGACGTATTTTGCTACATTCCAGCTGAACAATAGATCCGCGATTTGTGCTTCTGTTGGTTGTACATCAGTGACAATCTTTAAGTCATTGGCCGTAATCAAACCAAGATCTTGCTCTTGTACTAAAAGGCCACCGTTGACGCGCTTGTAGTCAAGCTGGCTATCGCGTTGATCTGGCGCTGGCAGTTCGCCGCACACCAATACACGTACATTTTTCTTAGCAGCTGTCGCTTCAAGTACACCATCTTCGATGCTTGGTGCAATAATAACTTCTACAAACTGATTGTCGATAATGGCTTTAGCTGCCGCTAAGGTCAATGGGCGGTTAAAGGCAATGATGCCGCCAAAAGAAGATTCAGGGTCAGTACTAAAGGCGGTGTTATAAGCGGTTACTTGATCGTTATCGACAGCGACACCGCAAGGGTTGGCATGCTTAACGATAACGCAAGCAGGTGCACTGAAGGCTTTCACGCACTCAAGGGCAGCATCAGTATCGGCGATATTGTTATAAGACAGTGCTTTACCTTGTAGTTGCTTAGCAGTTGATATAGAGGCCTGTTGGCTTTTTAGCGGATGGTTTTCGGTATAAAAAGCGGCGTTTTGATGTGGGTTTTCGCCGTAGCGTAGATCCTGTGCTTTTTCGAGTTGCACATTAAAGGTACGTGAGAAATTCTCAGGCTGCTGGCTTTCATTTACACGGCTACCTAAGAAGTTGGCAATCATCCCGTCGTACTGTGCCGTATGCTCAAAAGCCTTAACTGCTAAGTCATAGCGCAAAGCGGGTGTCAGCTCGGTGCCATCACCTAAAGCGGCAAGTATGCGCTCATAATCTGTTGGATCGGTCACGATACCCACATGGGCATGGTTTTTCGCTGCAGAACGCACCATCGTAGGACCACCGATGTCGATGTTTTCGATAGCATCGTGCATGGTGACATCCGCACGAGCAATAGTTTCAGCGAACGGATATAAATTCACGACAACCAAATCAATACGGTCAATTGCATGCTCACTCATTACGGCATCATCAGTACCACGGCGTCCTAAGATGCCACCATGTATTTTAGGATGTAGCGTTTTGACACGGCCATCCATCATCTCAGGGAAACCCGTATAATCTGATACTTCGGTCACAGCGACATTGTTTTCTGTGAGTAAACGATAAGTACCGCCAGTAGACAGTAAGCCAAAGCCTGATTTAATAAGGCCTTGGGCAAACTCAACGATATTAGATTTATCAGAGACTGACAATAGAGCAAGTGGGGTTGTACTCATAAGAAAATTTCCATAAAAAAAGCCTGACGTAAACGTCTGGCAAGGTGACAATGACAATTGTTGCAGACAATATCATGGTGGATAGCGTCAATAACATTAAATTGCCATACGTAATGATTGGTAATAAAGACAGAGAATTGCATATAGCAGATGCTACATTAAGTCATAAGTTTTGAGTTTTTTGCGTAAAGTGCCGCGATTCAGACCCAAGATTTGCGCACACTTGGTTTGATTGCCTCGAGTTTTTTCAAGGACAACCGATAATAGCGGCTCTTCGACTTGTTTTAAAATAAGCTCATATAAGTCGGTCGGCATCTCATCGCCTAGCATCGCAAAATACTGTCGGACCACACGCTCCACATGTACGTGAAGTGGTTCATGCCGGTGGCTCGCATAGCTGTCTAATGAGGAGTCAACATGGTGAGTCGGCTGATGGTCGGCTGTACTATAATCGGCAGGATGCTCAGAGCTTGTAGCAAAATGATTGGCATTATGCTGTGCATGAGGAGCCATAAGATAATGTCCTTGGGATTGGGGATAATCAAACCATAAGATATCAGCGTATTATATCAAATTAATATCGTTTAGCGCTGACAGATTAACGCTATATTAGCGGCAGTATGACTAGGGCGTGTTTTCAATCCAGTCGATGAATATCTAAATGGGCTAAAAACGCCTAAATCTACTGAATTTTTTACGTCCTCGCGTTTTTCTTGCGACTGAAGTTTTGGAGATGACGTTATTTATAGATAGCGGTTTCGTTAATAATTGCCCATTCAATACAGAGGACTTATAGTCACTTCTCGAATTTGTCTATTGGCAACAGGTACTGTAAACAGTATGTTTCGACTACTGTCAGCCGCTAATTGGCTTTGTTTGCTTAATAGGTAGTCAGCTGGCGTGGCAATGAATTCTCCAATCAAATCATTTGCGCCGTATACGCTGACTTTAACATTCGGATACAGCTGCGCTTTGGCACTTTGATTGCTTAATGTGGCACTCACGTCGCTAGACTTCCCATCCATCTTAATCTTACTGGGTTTATGATTGAGGTTGGTAATCGTGAATGCTGTTAGATCGGCACTAGGTAAACTACAGGCAGCGACCGTACATACTGCTTGTAGACGCTCTGCATGAATTGGGTTTTTTACCAAAGTTTCTAAGTTAAAAATGACGTATTGAGCAAAAAGTAGCAGTGCTAATACTAAGCATCCGAGTGTCCATAATAAGGATGCGATAGAACGTCTCTGCGGCGTAGGTGTAAACTTTGCTTGTGCTTTTCTGACACGTTCTTCAGAGGTTGACGCTTCATCTTTAAGTGGTACACCCATATCGAGCAACAGTTGTGACAAATCGGTCTCATCTTGTTGTGGTTCTTCGCTTTTATTTTGTTCTTTGAGAAGTTTTTCGAGCCAAGAATTGTCCGCAGTATCATCCACATTGGCATGAATATCATTAGCTGCTGCTGAACTGAGTGCCATCTGTGCTGATGCGGAGTTTTCTATTGTAGCACCAGATGACTTCATTGCTGATGAAGGATTATTTTTATCTATTTTCTTAGAGAGGTTATTTGATGATTGATTGTCTGCTGTAGAATTATAACTGCTGTTATTTATATTGCTGGCTTGAGTCAGCCAAGCATCCATACTATCTAGAGAATCGTACTCTAAAATGCTTTCCTCTGGCTCATCGGTATCCATATCATCATAGATTAGTCCATCATGAATCAAATCATCATCAATTAAAGTATCAGATGAAACGTTTTTTGAATGTGGATGGGTGAAGGATGACTTAGAAGCGCCTGCTGCACCTTGATTTTTATTACGATTGTCAGCGGTCTGCGCAGAATGCCCACTTGGATCGGCTGTCGCATTGGTATCAGTCGTTGTATTTTCTTGAATAGCAGAAGTATTGATAGCATCGGCAGTCACGATAAGATGCTTATTAACCAAAAAACTCTGTTGGCATTGATCACAGCTAACGGTGGCATTTACTTTATTCAACTGTGTTTGTTGTACTTTAAAGCAAGCTTGGCAATGAGGGCACTGAGTTTTTATTGGCGTGGTCATAGGGTCGAATCCAAAAAAGTATGGTTATCAATACCGCTTAGCCACTCGCTAATAGTTGCCTATAGTGTTAATACTGCCGTTTATGGCAGCTTTAAATGTCCATGAATCATGAGCAAGGACAGAGTGGCGTCAAACACATAACATTTGACTGCCCTCTATCGTAACAGATGTAATTAAATGTTGCTAGCCTGTAAATGTACCAGATAAACGCTGCCAATGTTGGTCTTCTTGCGCTGTAAAAGCATGCTTTGCATCAAGTGCAAAATAAGGTTGATAAGCCGCCGTTACTTGTTCGGTTTGCGACTCTATTAGACCCGCCAATACAATGCGACCTTTTGGTGCGATTAAGGTAGAGAAATAAGGCGCTAAACCAATGAGCGGCTTGGCTAAAATGTTTGCAACGATTACATCTACAGGTAACACATCGTTTTGTGAGCAGTAGTCAGTAAATTCTTCTGGTAAGAAGGCTTGTAGACGATCTCCAACGTGATTGCGTGCTGCATTTTGATTGGTTGCCAGCACCGCTTGCGGATCGATATCGACGGCATAAACGTGGCGTGCACCCAATAACAAAGCGGCAATGCCCAAAATACCTGAACCGCAACCATAATCAATCACCACTTTGTCTTTTAGATCTTGTTCTGTTAACCAGTCAAGACATAAACGGGTAGTGGCATGATAGCCTGTGCCAAACGCTAGGCCAGGGTCCATAATGATATTGGTCGCCTCAGGATTGGGCGGCGTCAGCCAGTTAGGTACAATCCATAAATTATTGGCACATTCGATAGGATGGTAATTGCTCATCCATTCGCGCTCCCAATCTTTATCATCGACAGCCGTGAGCCAGATACGGGTGGCTTGCACTTGTGCTGCGATTTCATGACTGAGCTGCTCGACCGCCTGACGACTGCCAGCATCGGTGGTCGCATCAAATAGCCCTGTTAAGATAACCTCATCCCATAGCGGTGATTCACCAGGTAATGGCTCAAATAAAGGCTGGTCACCTGCGTCGTCTAAGGCGATTGATAATGCACCTGCTTCTAGGAGCAGTGCCTCAGCCAAATCGACGTTTGCTTTTTCACATTGTAAATGCAGTTGTTGCCATGCCATAACGATAACCTTAATTAAGAATAAATGTATATTTTGGATAAGTGATGTGTCTGTAAAATATAAAAAGTGAATAGGCTACAAAGTTATGAACTTGGTATCTATTCACTTTGATATGTCTTGATATTAGCGTAAGGCTTGCTTCGCTTCACTGATGACGCGAGCGTTGCCTTGGGTTTGTCCTGATTGCAAAATAATCTGCCACAGCGCGCGGCGACGACTGGTATCTTGAGAAACACTCAGACCACGGCGTGCCATGGCTTCTGCCTTGCGCGGCTGGTTCTTTTTTAATGCTACTTGCGCCAAATAAAAGTACACCGCAGAAGATTTAGGTGCTAGGCGCTGTGCACGGGTAAAGCTGTTTTCAGCATTGGTCAGTTTACCAGCTTTTAGTTGACTGATACCCGCTTGCATCAAATTGCGAAACGCTGGCAGGTCGCTATTGCTAGTGGCAGCTTTCTGTGTCCGTTGCTGCGAGTTTTTTCTTGCCTGTTCTAGCAATTCATTATGTGACGGTGCTGATGGCTCAGAGATGATATAGTCATCAGGCGAAGGAATGATAATAACGGCATCAGGTTGGGTCAACACAGGGTTAGATGGTGTGAATACAGGCGTCTCTCGAGTCAACGGATTTGTTAATTCGGTTGGTTCAGAGGAATCATAAGGTTCAATGGGATAGTCGCCTTCTTCCTCTGTTCTGACAATAGGCGCTTGCGTCACAGTCGCTATGGGGGCATTGGATTTTTGCGATGATGGGAGCGTTTGAGTCGGTATGGTTTTCATCGCGGTAGATGCAGTAGGCGCAGTCTGACAAGCGCTCAAACTCAACATGCCAGCTAGAGCACTGACTGCCAGCATCGTGTTAGCTGTATTGGCTGGCTTGACGTTTATAGACCGCGTTATGACGGCTGACCTAGCTGGTACAGTTTGCTTGAGAGATAACATTATATTGAGACCTTTTTTAAGTTTCACAAATAATTTTAGAACCATTCAACAGCGCGATCATACCAAGTATCGGCACGACTTTCTGCATCATTACCATTTGACCCACCACTGTTTTCTTGGCTGTCACTATCAACAGCTTCGCCATTTGGAATCTCTAAACCTTCACGGCGGCGCTGCTGATTGATAGTGCCTTGCTGGTTTTGCCATTGTATCTGTTCGCGAGCACGATCTTGTTGATATAAGCCGATGGCGCAACTGCTGGCTTCTTCTGGTAAATGCGCCGACAAGACAGGCAGATAGCGTGCATCCGCACAGCGCTCATTAGATAGCTTGCCTGAGTTGTTTTCGAGCCACAACCATTCGATACCTTCAGGCTCTGGTAGTGCTACAGGCGTCAGCTTCAAGCGATTCATATAGTCAACCCAAACTGGCAATGCACCAGTACCGCCGCTCAAACCAATTGGCTTGTTATCATCACGTCCAACCCAAACCACACTGACATAGTTGCCACTGTAGCCTGCAAACCAAGCATCGCGGTAATCATTTGTGGTACCTGTTTTGCCAGCAAGATTTAGATTGCTACCAAGTGATTGCACGCGTTTGGCAGTACCGTTTTTGACCACATCTTGTAAAGCATAGTTAATTAAGAAGTTGGTCTCAGGCGGAATGCTACGCTGAGTATTAAGTCCAGTACGTTGTAAAATACGGCCACGATCATCAATGACGGTGCGAATACTATGGATAGGAGTACGGAAGCCACCAGTTGCAAAGACTTGATAGACACCAAGCATATCCATCGGGCTAAGATTGACAGAGCCTAACAATGCTGATGGATAGGGTGGTATTTTTTCTTTAATACCCATGCGCTGTAACTGCTTGGCAAAGGTATCGACTCCAAACTCCATACCTAAGCGTACCGCTGCTTGGTTATAAGATTTTGACAAAGCGGTGGTAAATGGCACATAACCATGATCACGTTTGTCATAGTTTTTAGGGTTCCATTTGGTGCCATCGCTTAGATTCACGGTAATCGGTGAGTCATCGACTGAGCTTGCGAGGTTATAGCGTCCACTTTCAAGCGCTGTCATATAAATGATAGGCTTCAATAACGAACCTACTTGGCGCTTGGCATCGACCGCGCGGTTAAAGCCAGTAAATTCACTGCCACTACCCACCACAGAGACCAGCTCACCAGTCTCAGGATTGGCACTCACTAGAGCACCTTGCAAGTCTTTAGTTTTGCTACTATTACGACGCAGCTCACCCAATTTTCTATCAACCGCTTTGTCTGCGGCTAATTGTGCAATAGGGTCTAAAGTACTGATAATGATAAGACCTTCATTTTTGAGGTCATCAGAATAGTACACGGTATTAAGTTCACGCTTGACGATATCCAAAAAGTCAGGGAATTGACTTTTGCCTTCGACAGGTTTGTCCACGACACCAAGTGGCTGCTTTAGCGCTTTCTCATAGTCTTCTTGACTGAGTGAGCCAACGGCTAGCATGTTGCCCAGCACGACGTCACGGCGCGCTTTTGAATCGTTTGGATGGCGACGTGGGTTATAGATACTCGGGCCTTTTGCCATACCGACTAGTAGGGCTTGCTGATCCAAGCGCAGCTCATTCAGTGGCTTATCAAAGTAAAACTGTGATGCCAAGCCAAAACCATTAATAGAGCGGTTGCCGTTTTGACCCAAATAAATCTCGTTGAGGTACGTTTGTAGAATTTCATCTTTGCTATAATGTAGCTCGAGCAATACCGCCATTAACGCTTCGTTGGCTTTGCGCTTCAGCGTACGGTCTGAGTTGAGATAGAAGTTTTTAATCAGCTGCTGAGTGATGGTTGAGCCACCTTGTCTAGAGCCGCCAGAGAAATTGTTCAGTACGGCGCGTGCAATGCCTCGTATAGAGACGCCTTTGTGCTCATAAAACGCGCGGTCTTCTGTGGCTATTAACGCATCAATGAGTGGTTGTGGCACTTCATCTAACGAGACGACCAAACGATCTTCATTACTGTCAGGATAAATGCCACCGATATTCACCGGCTCTAAGCGAATGATGCCGCTTTTGGCAGGTAAAGTACTTTGTACGGACTCAATCTTATTACCAGCAATGGTCATTTTTATGACTTGCTCTTTATCCACATCGTTGGCGCTATAAGTAAAACCGCGAGTATGAATAAAGTAGGTATTACCTGATCTATGATAGGTTCCTGTGCGATCATAAGCTTTGTTGCTTTGATAGTTAAGCAACTCCAGCCATGTCTTCATCGTATCTTTATCGACACTCGCGCCTTGATACAATTCAAGCGGCTGCGAATACACTTTGGCAGGAATGTCCCAGCGCTTACCCTCGAACTTATGGGTAATGGTGCGATCAAGTTTGATTAAATATAGTGCCAAGAGCACCATGCCAGCAATAATGACAATTAAGATAAGACTACTAAATACCAACCCACGCTGCTGTGAAGGTAGCGTGTGGTTAACAGATTTAGAGGGCTGTGTTAACTTGGTATTTGGTAACTTGGAATTGGATGTTTGCACTGATGTCGCACCATTTTGGGATAAAAAACTGCCTCATAATGACGCAAATTGACAAATTTTTCAATCTATCATCGTCAACGCAGGCATTCATTGATTGTAAGCGGTGAGTAGTTATGCTCTTCACAGCACTTGCTTATAGTATAATCTCTGTTAAAACACAGCCAGTGGTACTAAAGCATTAAAAGCTTTCGATTGGCAGTATAAGTGTCATATCAGTTTCATGTCATATAGTCATTCACGATAGCAGTTTAGCAATGCGCCAACGATGTGTTTTTTATGAATTAACCGCTGCCGTTATTGTTTTGTTTTTTGCGAGCCGTGCTGAGAGTTATTTAAAATAGCTGTTTTAGATAGGTGTTCTGCATAGGCATTGAGTCTCGTTAATGATAGTAAGTTTATTCAAAGCGAATAAGGTTCGAGCAAACCTGTCTAAAGGAAGTAAGCGCGATTATGTCCAATGTCCCCTCAGCCATGGCCTCGACCACCAGCCATCACTATGAAGATAACTCTATCATCGAAGGTTTAGTACTACCACTCGCAGGTCACTGTTTCCACTGCGGTGATCCTGTACCGCAGCCGCCGTTCCATGCTGAGATATTGGGTAAGTCGCGGGAGATGTGCTGTATGGGCTGTCAGTTAGCCTCTCAAAGCATCGTAGAGGCAGGACTTGAACAGTATTATCTGGATCGCTCAGAGATCAATCGCACGGCAAGTCTACCGACGCAGTTGACTCGCCTTGAGGCCTATGACCATGACGAGATCAAATCACAGTTTGTCTATGCACAAGACGGACTGTCGGTTGCAGAGCTGTCCGTCAATAACCTACGCTGTGCGGCGTGTACTTGGCTAATTGAGTCGCGTCTCGATGAGTTAGAGGGCATCAGTAAATGTCAGGTGAATTTGACCAATCAGCGTATGCGAGTCATATGGAACGAGGATAAGCTGCCAATTAGCCGCATTCTAGCGGTGATTAATGAAATAGGCTATGAAGCCAAGCCCTATCGTCAAGATACGCATGAGGCTATGCTGGCGCGTCATAACAATCAAATGCTCATAAGATTGGGCATCGCCGCTTTAGGTTCAATGCAAGCGATGATGTATGCCGTTGCCATCTATTTTGGTGAATACAGCGACATGCTAATATTTCAGCGCGATTTTTTGCGCTGGGTGTCTTTATTCGTCAGTACGCCCGTTTTCTTTTATGCGGGTGTCCCGTTTTTCACCTCAGCGTGGTCGGCAATTCGTGCGCGGCAGGTGAATATGGATGTGCCCGTCAGTATTGCGCTGATTGTGACCTTTTTCGCCAGCCTATATGCCACCATTACTGGCCAAGGGGAAACCTATTACGATTCGGTCAGCATGTTTATTTTCTTTTTGCTGGCAGGGCGTTACATTGAACATAATGCTCGCCTAAAAGCCGCCACCATGGCCAATGATTTGGTCGTGGTTGAGCCTGTACTGGTACAGAAAGTTGCGGAAGATAAGCAAGCAGCTGAGCTTATATTACAGCAGCTAGAGAAAAATGAGCTGAAAGAAATAGCTGAAAATGAAGACATGAGCAATCAAGTCAGTAATTTGGATACAAATGAGGCGAGCACATCAGCCAATCCGACGCCTAATTTTATGCAAAGCATGGACGCTAACATCCATCAGCTCACATCAAAAATTGCACAAGATTGGCAAAGCGTGCTTACTCAAAAGTCAATCTTATCGACAACAGAGGATAAAGCAAAAGAAAAACAAATGGTCACGGCTCATAGCTTACAAGTGGGTGACATCATTTTAGTTGAGGCTGGCTCTGAAATTATCAGTGATGGTATTTTGCTCAGCTCAACGGCTACTGTCTCACAAAGCCTATTGACGGGTGAGGGCGACTTGATTATCAAGACCCAAGGTGACTATATCGTTGGTGGTGCACAAAACGATAGCCAACCGTTTGAGATGCTGGTAACAGCATTGCCGGCAGACAGCCAAATTGGTTTGATTGATCGGCTGATGAACCGTGCCATGAGTGAAAAGCCAAAACTGGCACAGCAAGCAGATAAGCTGGCTCGTTGGTTTGTCGCCCGCATTTTAGTATTGTCCGTCTTGGTGTTCATTGGCTGGTATATCGTTGACCCAAGCCAAGCTATTTGGGCAACGGTCGCGGTATTGGTCGCTACTTGCCCTTGTGCGCTGTCTTTAGCGACACCGATTGCACTGACGGTAGCGACCAATCGACTGGCAAGCTATGGCTTTTTGACCACCCGTGGACATACGCTACAGACGCTCGCTGAGATAACCCATGTGGCCTTTGATAAAACGGGCACTCTCACTTATGGTAAGCCGAATTTATTAAATATTGAGCTCGTAAAACCTATAAGTCTAAATGAGGGAGACCATTCAGATAATTTCGACAGTTTAGTGCCAGCTGAGCAAAAAGATACACTACTAGCAATCGCTGCCGCCTTAGAAGTGGGCAGCCGCCATCCTATCGCACACGCGCTGCTTACCGCTGCCTATCAGTTGCATTTGCCATCAACGCAGGCCTTACAGCATTATCCAGCAGGGGGCGTCGAGGCAATGATTGATGGCGTATTATATCGAATTGGTCATGTGGATTTTGCGTTGAATGATGCCAATAATGATATGGTCATTGATTTAGTATCACAGCGCGCCAGCTCAGCGGTGGTTTTATCTTGTCAACAAAATGACTTGGTCACTTGGCAAGCGCTGGCATGCTTCTATTTCAATGACAAAGTGCGTGATAGCGCCAAAGCCATGCTCGATACGCTTAAAGAGTTAGGTATTGAGACAGTTATGTTGACTGGTGACCCAAGCCCGCAAGCGCTGGTGTTGGCTGAAAATTTAGGGATGCATTCTGCTTACAACGGTCTGTCGCCAACAGACAAGGTCACTCACATTCAAAAACTACAGGGGGAAGGTGGCGTAGTGCTGATGGTAGGAGACGGTATCAATGATGCGCCGGTGCTAGCAGCAGCAGATGTCTCGACTTCTATTGCAGGTGCGGCAGATTTGGCACAAGTATCGAGTGACAGTATTATCTTAAATGGTCAAATCGACGCTATCACTGATGCCAAACGTATCTCTGATAAAACGGAACGTATTATCAAACAAAACTTTCGCTGGGCACTCATTTATAATGGCTGTGTGCTAATACCAGCAGCGTTAGGTTATGTGCCACCTTGGCTAGCTGCTATTGGTATGTCACTAAGCTCATTGTTTGTGGTATTAAATGCGCTACGCTTAAAGCGTGCTTAGTTTCTCTAAAATGTACTTAATTTAAATAAGCCTACAAAGCTTACCCACAAAAAAACCGCCTTTAACTATATATAAATAGCTAAGGCGGTTTTTTATTTAAATGACGATTAACTGGTTTTTAAATTAGTCTTGTAAGTAACTTAGCAGGCGCATAAATTCAATGTACATCCACACGAGAGTAGCAAGAATACCAATACTAAATAACCATTCGTAGTCTTCAGAGACGCCCATTGCCACACCGCGATCGATATTATCGAAGTCTAGTAATAGCGTGAAAGATGCGATAACAATCACAAACAAGCTAAAGCCGATAGCGATAGCGCCGCCTTCAAATAAGAAAGGTAAGCTTGAACCAAACGCTAAAGAAAGTACCCATTGCGCCACATAAACCAGCATAATCGCAATCAATGCTGAGGTCACAATTGAGCGGAACTTTTCAGTCACCTTGACCAGACCTGAGCGATATAGCCCTAGCATAACGGCTGCCGTTACGAATGTCGCACACATAGCGGTCACTGGTACACTCGGATACATCCGCATAAAGAACAGTGAGATACCGCCTAAAAATATGCCTTCTAAAAGCGCATAAGGGACTGCAAATGTTTTGGCTTTGTGTGGTTTAAAAGTGATAAAAAGCGCGAGACCAAAGGCGGCAAACATACTACCGAATGCAGCCATCGTAATAAAGCCTTGCGACAAACCTGCCATAAGGGCATAAAAGAAAAAGCCCACACCAGTGATAGCAGATAATCCAAGTAATAGACTGGTCTTTTGAATCACGCCTTTGACCGTCATTGGCTTACCGCCGATCGCAAGTTCTGCGCGACTGACAATAGGATTGGCCATAAAGTTGTCCTTAATAAAATATAAATAATAGTGATGTTAGCTACTTTAGCAAAACCGCCATTATTGTCAACTGTGTTTACGTGACAGCCATCAAGGCCTCACGACCTTATAGAGCTATTATTAGTTGATGCATTTTGGCGTATTGCTTAGCTAAACAAACACGTTTGAAGATCACGTATGATGGCTTTTATATGGGGTTGATTACGACAGTTAACAACGATAATTCATAAACATGCTAGTCTAAACGCTCGTTTATCGCTATCATTGCCGAGTACTTTACCGTTATGCCGAGTCGTTTTATGGAAAACTCAGCGCAGTCCGCAAGATTGCCGCACTTACATGAATCAGAGCTGTTCCACGCTATCAAAAACCCTGCTTTTAGGCGCATTGGGCTCATGGGCCGCGCTGGTAAGCGTAGTGTCACTCAAAGCTTGGTGCAAATAGCTCAGACTATCAATGATATGAATCTCACATTGATTATGGATGTGCAGACAGCTCATCTGCCAACCTTAAATCTCACTGAGATCGAAAAAGTCAAAATCGTTAAGCGTAGCTTGATTGGAGAAATTTGTGATTTGGTCATCGTTGTTGGCGGTGATGGCTCGATATTGCACGCGGCTGAAGCGTTGGCACGCTACCGTGTACCTGTGCTCGGCGTCAACCGTGGTCGGCTTGGTTTCTTAGCTGATGTAAAACCTGATGAAGCGGCGTTTAAATTGCGCCAAGTACTGATGGGCGATTATCAGTTGGACCATCGTTTTCTATTAACGATGGAGATACGAGAAGGGCGTACTATCATTCATGAAGACATGGCGCTCAATGATATCGTATTGCATGCGGGAAAATCGGTACATATGATTGATTTTCAGATGAAAATCGATGGTCAAGACGTCTACCGTCAGCATAGCGATGGTTTGATTGCAGCAACGCCTACCGGTTCAACGGCCTATGCACTCTCTGGCGGCGGTCCCATCATTCACCCGAGTATGGATGCTATCTGTTTGGTGCCTATGCATCCCCATACGCTGTCTAGCAGACCGATTGTGGTGAGCGGTAATAGCGAAGTGTGCATTCGCATTCACGAAGACAATCGCACTCAGCCGATGGTCAGTGCCGACGGTAAGCCAAGCGTGCCACTTGAGCAAGAGCAACGGCTCTATATTCGTAAGCATCCAGATAAGCTGACTTTATTGCACCCGCCAGGGTTTGATTTTTATGAAGCTTGTCGCACCAAATTGCACTGGAACGTCCATGCTGAGGAATTCAGTCTTGACGTGGATGATGATATTATGGACGACGAATAAGTGTCTCTGTTATATAAAAAACGTTATATAAAATATGTTATAAAAAATAGTGGTGGAGAGTAGACAGGATGGATAAGCAAACGATATTAGCAAGTTTAACACCAGAAGTGGTTGATAAGTTCCGCATGGCGATTGAGTTGGGTAAGTGGCCTGATGGCCGCAAGCTGACCGCTGAGCAGCGCGAAACCTGTATGCAAGCGGTGATGGTGTGGGAGCACGAGCATCTTCCACCTGCTGAGCGCACAGGCTATATCCATAAGCCAGTCAAAGACGATGGTTCTATCGTTGGGGCTGAATGTGATGTCGAGCATGAGCATCATTATCCTAATATGCCCAACCCTAAAGGGGCAGTACAACCCGTTAAGTTTCGTGATAAATAGTAATTATGCAGCATAAAAAAGGCCACGCTAATCAGCGTGGCCTTTTCTTATTGAATAACTTTTTAAAGCGCCGTCGTATCAACACTAGGACGAACCGTTAATGGATTTTTTTCCATCAAAAATCCTTGCCAGCCCCAATGTAAAAAGTTACGGATATTGGCATGGTCAGTTCCATTAGGGGTTGCTTGAACTTTGGCATAATGCTCGCCGAACAGTTTTAGCGTGTCCAATTGATTCAGACCATGATGCTTGGCAAAGCCAAAGATTTTCGCACTACCTTCATTTTCACCAGCTGCATTATGTACCATTCCATTCACAAACGGGGCAGGTGCATAGCGATAAAAATCATCAATAAAACTGATGACATCATTGAATCCAATGGCTTTTTTATCCAAACCATTAAGTAGAGCCGATACATCTGATTGGCGGATACTCATAAATAAATGACCTCAGAGCAGATTAAAAAAGTGAAAGTATGTAACTTAGCGATTGAAATAGTCTTCGTCATCAAATGAAGGCGCAAAATTGCCTTGCTCAAGATGCTGCATTTGCGACTGTACAGAACGCTCATGCTGAATACGTTGATAAATCTCTTCGCGGTGTACGGCAATATCTTTCGGTGCATTCACACCGATACGTACTTGATTGCCTTTGACACCTAGGACAGTCACACTGACCTCATCACCAATCATTAGCGTTTCGCCCACGCGGCGTGTCAAAATTAACATGCGTCACACTCCTTATGTCGCATCAACAAATTATTACTCATCAGATTACTTCTCAATTGCAGGACATCACCGCAGTACTATAAAGGCAATGTATCAAACAACCACAATGCTTAATGTTGTACCAATAGCGGTAATGATAGGTAGATTCATTTAGCCCAAATGAAAGCCCCATTATAGGGGGCATAATGGAGACTGTCACGGGTTTTCACAAAACTATTGGGTAAATACTTACCCTAGCAATAATAAAAAATAAAAATAGGATCTAAAAAGACCCTATTTTATTTAAGTATTATTTAAAGTCATTAATAGCTGTTAACGGATAACCATAAATGCTAAAGCTATATTTTAACAATTTGTGAGCTTTATAGCCCAGCGATTTTACTTTCACCGTCTTCACGATCCAAACCAAATGCGGTATGTAATGACTTGACCGCTTTTTCTAAATGTTGGTCTTGAATCAGAACAGAGACTTTGATTTCACTGGTTGATATCATTTGGATATTAATGTTGTTTTCAGCAAGGGTTTGGAACATAAGGCTAGCAACGCCTGCGTGTGAACGCATGCCCACACCCACTAATGAGACTTTAACGACTTCGCTATTGCCCAAAATTTCTTTGGCACCAATCTCGTCTTTCACTTCATCATGTAGTACTTTTAAGGTCTTGTCTAAATCACTACGATTGACGGTGAAGGTAAAGTCTGTCGTGCCATTGTCCGAAAGATTTTGTACAATCATATCAATTTCGATATTGGCACGACCAATCGGGCTTAAGATAGCAGAGGCAATACCAGGATGGTCAGGTACACCGCGCACGACTATTTTTGCTTCGTCTCGATTAAAGGCGATACCTGAGATGATTGCCTGTTCCATGTTGTCTCCTTCGTCTATCGTAATTAGGGTGCCGACATTATCTTGAAATTCTTGGTCAAAACTACCATCGGTATTTTCATCAAAGCTAGATAGTACCCGTAAAGGCACACCATATTTACCTGCGAATTCTACCGAACGAATCTGTAGAATCTTAGAGCCAAGGCTTGCCATCTCCAGCATTTCTTCAAAGGTAATTTTTTCAAGTTTTTTGGCTTTTGAGGTGACACGAGGGTCAGTGGTATAAACGCCATCAACATCGGTATAAATCTGACATTCATCAGCACCCAAGGCAGCAGCAATCGCGACACCTGTGGTATCAGAGCCGCCGCGCCCTAATGTGGTTGCATTGCCTTCTTCATCAATACCTTGGAAGCCTGCTACGATGACGACATTGCCTGCATCTAGCTGTTCACGGATATTTTTGTCATCGATACTTTCGATACGGGCTTTATTGTGGGCATTATCAGTCTTAATCGCTACTTGGCGACCAGTAAATGAACGAGCACCCACACCAAGCTCTTTAATCGCCATAGCAAGCAATGAGATAGAAACTTGCTCACCGGTTGAGACCATTTGATCGTATTCACGGGGATCAGGCTGAGTGCTAATTTGGCGCGCCAGATCAATCAAACGGTTGGTTTCGCCACTCATTGCAGAGACGACAACAACTACTTGATGACCGTTGTCATGCCAGCGTTTGACTCGTTTGGCGACGTTTTTGATGCGGTCGATACTGCCCATCGAGGTGCCGCCGTATTTCTGTACTATTAACGCCATAAAAATCTACCTATTATTCGTTAATGGCCTTTTATTATCATCAATGAGCGCCAATATGCGGATGTGACGCTCAATCAATGCTTGTATAGATAAAGCCGTATTATAAGAATTGCGCCCTATGCTTTTTGTTTATGTATTCAGTAGTGCTGAGTAGGTAATACACGCACGATGCATCCAAACGTTGACCTTTATATCATATCTACGTCACAACGTTAAGTGCCCGTAGCGCTTAGATACATGGCGATTGGTTATAGTGGTTATAACCAATCGCGTATCCTATGCGTAGTAGACCAGAGTGATGCTCTGTATTCATGTCTTTTTCAGGATTAGCTAAGCTGAGTTTCAATCCAAGCAGGTAGGGCGTTGATAACCGCGGTACTGTTACCAGACTTTGGCGCGCCGCCTTGTGCGTAATCTGGCTTACCACCACCTTTACCACCAAGCTCACTTGCCAAATGACGAATGATATCACCAGCTTTTATCTTAGCCGTGACCGATTTCGCCACGCTTGCGGCTAGGGCTAACTGGTCATCTTTATCACCAATTAATACAATTACGCTATCAGGCAGTTTTGATTTAATGTCGTCCATTAGCGTACGAATCGATTTGCCATCGATACCGCTTAAGGTGCTAATAAGCACGGGCGTGCCTGCGATGGTCTGTACCTCATCGAGTAAATTGGCTGCTTGGGCGCTGGCGATTTTTTGCTGTAAGCGCTCTAGCTGTTTCTCAAGTTCACGTTGCTTATCCGCCATGGTACGCACACGCTGCGCCACTTCAGGACGTTTTACTTTTAGCTGACTGGCAAGCTCACTCAGTTGTTGTTCGCTTTGTTGAATGTTTTTAATCGCATTTATGCCAGTGACGGCTTCAATACGGCGGATGCCAGCAGCAATACCTGATTCGCTAGTAATTTTTAAGACACCAATATCACCAGTGCGTTGCACGTGAAGACCACCGCACAACTCAATAGAGAAGGGCTTGCGCTGACCATCTACGATACTGTCTGTACCCATCGTCAGTACCCGCACGTCACTGCCATACTTTTCGCCAAACAGTGCCATCGCCCCTTGTTTCATCGCTTCGTCGATAGACATATTCTCGATACGGGCAGGGGTGTTGGCTTGGATTTGCTCATTGACTAAGCGTTCGATACGCGTAATTTCAGCAGTGCTGACGGGCTTGTCATAGGAGAAATCAAAACGTAATACTTCGCTTGATACTAGCGAGCCTTTTTGCGTGACCGCGTCGCCTAATACTTCTCTTAATGCGGCATGCAAGAGATGCGTGGCAGAGTGGTTTTTGGCACTGGCTGCGCGAATACTTGACAAGACTTGCGCATCAGCGGTTTGTTTGGTGTTAATGTCGCCCATGGTCACGACACCATAATGGATGATGGCTTGACCAGATTTTTTGGTGTCTTGCACTTCAAAAACGCCCGTTGCAGTGCGGATTTCGCCAAGCTCACCAACTTGACCACCGCCTTCAGCATAAAACGGTGTACGGTCAAGTACCACGACGCCTTCCATGCCCTCAGCTAAGCTGGCTGCTGGATTGCCATCTTGATACAGCGCATCAATCGTCACGCCTTCTTCTGCAAGCTGCTCATAGCCGACAAAGGTGGTTGGATTTTCTACTTGAATGACGCTGCTATAATCAACATCAAATTTGCCAGCATCACGCGCACGTTCACGCTGCGCTTGCATATGCTCATCAAATTCAGCTTCATCAATGACAATACCACGCTCACGAGTGATATCAGCAGTCAAATCGATCGGGAAACCATAAGTATCGTACAGTTTAAAAGCCGCCTCCCCAGATAGCGTGTCGCCATCTTTTAGACCTTCCAGTTCACTGGCAAGTAAACGTAAACCTTGTGCCAATGTCTTGGCAAACTGAGCTTCTTCTTTTTGAATGGCATTTTCAATGATGCTTTGCTTTTCTATCAGCTCTGGATAGGCACTGCCCATTTCAGCAACCAAGGGTGCGACCATTTTATAGAAAAACTCACTGTCAGCGCCTAGCTTATTACCATGACGTACCGCACGACGAATGATACGGCGCAGTACATAGCCACGACCTTCGTTACTTGGGGTGACGCCATCAGCAATCAAAAAGGCTACTGCGCGAATATGATCGGCGATGACTTTTAATGACGACTGTTGCTGATTCTCAATCTCTAAAATCTCAGCCGCTGCATCCATCAAGTGTACAAACAAATCTATCTCGTAGTTGCTATGGACGCCTTGCATGATGGCACTGATACGCTCAAGACCCATACCAGTATCGACACTAGGTGCAGGCAGTGGCAATAGCGTACCGTCTTTTTGACGGTTAAACTGCATAAAGACACAGTTCCAAATCTCGATATAGCGGTCACCATCTTCTTCAGGTGTGCCCGGCAAACCGCCTTCGATATCGGCCCCATGGTCATAAAAGACTTCGGTACAAGGGCCGCAAGGGCCAGTGTCACCCATGGTCCAAAAGTTATCAGACGCAAAGGGAGCGCCTTTATTATCGCCAATACGGATAATGCGCTCGCTAGGAATACCGATGTCTTTATGCCAAATCTCAAAGGCTTCGTCATCGGTCTCGTAAATGGTCACATACAAGCGATTTTTATCGATTGCTAGCCATTCATCTGAGGTCAAAAACTCCCAAATATAGCCAATACCGGCTTGCTTAAAATAATCGCCAAATGAGAAGTTGCCTAGCATCTCAAAGAACGTATGATGACGCGCTGTATAGCCAACATTGTCCAAATCGTTATGCTTGCCGCCTGCTCTTACGCATTTTTGTGAGGTCACAGCACGGGTGTAATCACGTGGCTCCATGCCCAAAAAAGTTTCTTTAAATTGATTCATACCTGCATTGGTAAACAGCAATGTCGGGTCATTGTGTGGAATCAAACTAGAGGATGGGACGGGGGTATGCTGCTTGCTTATGAAAAAATCTATAAAAGCTTGGCGAATATCGGCTGAGCGAAATGGCTGGCTCACAGCGGCTCCTTACTGACGGATAGAATTGAATAGATAAAGTAAAATAATTTTGCAAGCGATTTTAGCACAAACGCCCAAGCTCTTGGTACAAGAGTTACAACTGCTAGGTTATTCTGCGCATGTAGATGGTCGATGAATTTGTAGCGTATCAAAGCCAGTGGGTCAAAAAAGCTAATTGCTCAAAATCGCCGCATCGGTCTTATCCAGCTTATCTTGCCTCAATGGGTTGGACTCAATCACTTGTACTGGCAAGTAGCGTAGCTGTAGCTTAATGGGCAAATACTCAGGAAAATTCTCTGCCATATCTTGGGTAATGACGGTTTCGATTTGCTGTACATCGTATGAGGTAGGCGTCGTCTCTCCGCGAACGACTGCACGTACGACTTGATTTTCTTCTGAGGTATCAAACTGAGTATTGGTCAGCACGTTACCCTTATCGATAAAGTAACTATTGATGGCTTCTTTTACGCTACTCTCAAAAACTTGTTGTTTGGCGTTGGTTTGTAGATTGATGGACAAATACGTCCCTAAGCCACCTAACAATAATAACGTCACCGCATTGCGCCGCAAAAAGGTTAAATAGGTGCTTGATTTATAATCGTCATCGACCAAGCGGCGAAAGCCTAATAACCAAAGTACTAAAGCATTGGTAAACTGAATCGCAATAATATTGGTTAGCGCAAGTAGCAGTGCTCCAAGTCCAAGCTGCATCTCGCCATTGGCAAATAAAATACCACTAGCGGCAAGAGGTGGTACTAATGCAGTGGCCACGGCCACGCCGACCACTGCCACCGATAGATGCGGTGAAACCATCGCATAAGCACCAGCAGTACCCCCTGCGAGCGCAATCATCAGATCCATAGATGTTGGCTGAGTGCGTGACAATATCTCTGCCGTTAATGGCTGATCTTTGTGTAACCAGCCGACGATGAAACCAACCAATATCACCAATGATATACCGACGATAACTGTAAGCAGTGATTTACGCAGCAATGGCATACGATGATCAATAATCGCTAATGCTATACCAGTGATAGGGCCTAGCATCATTGCAACCAACATGGCGCCAATCACTACGGCAGCAGAATTGGTCACTAGCCCATAACTGGCGATGATGGCAGAAAGTATATTCATAATGAAATACATTTTACTAGGCAGAGCGTTGGCCTCGATTCTGACTCGTACTTCTGGATAGTCTACCTTTTGATTGCTAAACTGCTCGGCAACAAATTGCTTGTAAGACTCCAATTTTGCTTCTTTTTGTTCTTGAATGTCGTCTTCTGGATCTTCCTGATTATCTGCTTTATCTCTCACAGTATTTTTTACAGAATTATCCTTATTTTGCGGCGTGTCGGGCTGTTCATCAATTGAGAGTTGTCTTGCTTTATTGTTATGTTCTTTGCTCTCTTGCTGATGGTTATCAGAGATAGAACAAGTATTCGCTGATGGTTCAATAGTTTGTTTTGCAGAATTATGCTGTGTATCAGAGGGGTTAAGAACATCTGCCTCTACCGTTACTTCAGCGTCAGCATCCTCTTGAGAAGCTCGTTCTGTAACATTATCTGCTTCTGCTTGAAAATGTTCTGATGATAAATTTTCAAGAGTTTTATGATGAGGCGCTGCTGTCGATTTTAACGCTTCATTAAATGGTGGTGTCTCAAGCTCATTTATGTCGGGCTCATTGTTGTCGGGTTTAGCGGTTTCTAACGTTGCAACGACCTCGTCAGCACCAATTGACTTTATTGCTATTGTCGTTTCTGGAGGCTGCGCACAATCCATATTCTCGACACAGTCATTTTCATCGTGAGTCTCTGAGTTTTTTAAAGACTCCGTATTTTCCACAGTGCTATCTAGCACAGAGCCATCAGCCGCAGTATTGTCAGTTAGAGCCGCTTTTTTGTCTGGATAATTGGCTGTGCCTGAGGCATCTTCTATAACTAAAGAGTCCTTAGAGGGATTTTTTTCGGATGAGGTCATGGCAGCTAGCTTTCTTAAAGAATAAAAGAAAGTCATTATTGTAATGATAAAAAGAGGACAACGTATGGTTTTTTTGCGACTAAATAGAGAGCAGAGTGAGTAAATAGCAATGCTTAAAACGGTGAAATTCAGGATAGTTAGATAACGACAATAAAACCATAACTATGTCAGGGTTTTATTGCTTCGTCACTTAATATCACTGGCTTGCAGGTCTATATTAAATACTTACTTTCTTTGTGGGTTTAGTGTATAAAGGTACTATATCCACAATAAAAATGAGGAATAAGTTATGAACTGGCCATTATTCTCTGTCATCTACGCAATGGCGGCAACCGTTACTATTGGTATCTTTATGATTGGCGCCTTAGTTACAGGTTTTAATGAAATATCTCATATCCAAATAGCGGTAATGTTGGGCTTTTTGGTGTCTATCCCTGCAGGTATGTTTTTTACCAAAAAAATCGGTAGCATTACTGGTAATGAAGAAAGCTATAAAGCATAAAAGCTAGAAGGGTTGTCGCTTTCAAACAATAAGTCTGATAGTCGGTCATAAAAAAAGACCTTGATAGCAAGGTCTTTTTTTATTCATCATTCATGACTTATTATTTAAGCTCAACGGTCGCGCCATTTTCGATATTGGCATAAACCTCTAACACATCCCAGTTGGTCAAACGCACACAACCTGCAGAGGCTTGACGGCTAATTCCTTCAGGTTTTGGTGAGCCATGTAGGCCATATGACGGTTTAGACAAGCCCATCCATACGACTCCGACAGGGCTGTTTGGGCCTGGTGGTAGCATATGTACTTGTTTATCTGCGCCTTTACCAACTGTCGCTTTGTACCACGGCATTTTCACTTTATTAATGATTTTAAAGGTGCCTTGTGGTGATGGCGTTGCGTCACTACCAATGGTGGTTGGGTAAGTGGCAACCAGTTTATCGCCGTTATACGCATATAAAGTCTTATCGGCTTTATTGGCAACCACACGGTTAATGCGCTGATTAAGCGGTGCGCGGGTATTTAAAACGGTGATGGTTTCGCCCGCTTTATACTGCTTGTTTTTATTCAACTTATCTAAATAACGCACATCCATATGGAAGCGCTCACCAAACATCTCTTTAATATCTTGATAGTATAAGCCTTTCATCTTCGACTTGGCTTCTGCACCAGCAGGTGTGGTGGCAAAATTGGTCTTGATATCGTCTTCAGTGATGGTGTATGTCACAAGCACAGGTTTATTAGCTGGGATATTTTTATTTAAAGCATCCCATGTTTTTTGGTCCATTTTGCCCGTTGCTGGTAAGCCTTTCATGGTTTGAAAGTTGATCAGTGCTTTTTTACTGTTCATACCCCAACCGCCATCGATAGCGCCAGGTGAAGCATGGTTCCAATCGAGCAATGCCTGCATTTTAATCGTCATTGCCGAGTTAACTTTCATATTCGGTGTCCATGTGGCACCGTTTACTTGTTTGGCGTAATTCGACAAATTCAGCGTGGTATGTTTTTTACCATCAACATCTTCGATGCTTTTGATAGAAGTATCAGCTGGACGAGCCTCAGATAGAGTGGCGGTAGGGGCAGCGACGGCTTGACCTTCACTAATATCGTCAGTAATATCAGACTGCACATCTTTACGAGCCAATTCTTCTACTGTCATATTATCAGCACTGACTTCTTGTTGTGCTGTTTCTACGTCGATTTCCTGTTTTTCGTCAATCAGCTGAGTCATACGGTCAGGTGAATTAGACTTTAAGGCAGGCGTGGCTACTACAGGAGCACGATCATCGATTGAGCTGCTACGGTTCTCTTGTATATCAAGGCTAACCTTTTTGGCAATACTGGGCATAGAATTAGCCGTACGTACTGGCAATGTGCGAGTCTCATCAGCAGGGGCAGCCGTTGCGCTAACACTGGCACTGGCGACAGCGATAGATATTGCAGTAATAATTGGCTTTATTTTCATCATATTGAGTCACTTGTGGTTGCTACTAATGCGGCTATTATGCGCATAATTTGCATGCTTCGCAAACTTTCGACACATCTTTTTTCATTAAAGTCTTGCCAAACGTCAACCGTTGACGTATTCACTACAGTTTGGCAATAACTGAGCGAGGGTGTGTATAAGATGATGCGCCATTCTTACTTAAAATTCCTACTATCCACGTTGTTTTTAGAAGCATTTTTATAAACATAAAAGTGCAAATATTGGCGCAGCTTAGCGTTTATGTCTATAATGGTGAATAAATTTTTATTTAATAGATCGGCTTTTAACAAAAGGCGTTTTAACCCATCCGCATGTAGTCAGTGAACATGTAATCAGCAAGGTGCGATATGTCAGAAGACCAAACAATGAGCGCAGAAGAATTTCAACATCAATACTTCAATGACGATGGTGTAGAGGGTGAGATGGCGTTTGATTTAGAGAGTGGAATTCTTGGTGAAGACGATCAATTTGCCAATTTACCTGCAGAGTTAGAAGAAGCCCGCGAGCAGTTGGTTAGTATTCGTGATTTTATTCGCTTTTCGGTCACCCAGCTCCGTAATTATGATGTGGTCGTTGCACAAGGCACCACCGATGAGTTTGCTGAAGCATCTGCCATTGTCTTGCATTCTTTGGCTTTAGATTGGTCAGCCAATGAGCAGATTCTCGATTGTCGCTTAACCAACTCAGAGAAGCAGTTAGTACTGAGTTTGTTAGAAGAGCGTATCGCTGAGCGTAAGCCATTAAGTTATTTGATTAACTTGTCATACTTCTGTGATTTGCCTTTTTATGTCGATGAGCGTGTGCTAATTCCAAGATCACCTATCGCAGAATTGATTCGTCAGCAGTTCCATCCGTATTTTGATGTCAATGAGCTTGCCAAGCCACTTGGTACGAGCGTCAACGAGCAGGCTGCTACGTTTTACGATCACGGTTTAGAGGTCAAGCAGCTGTCGCAGCCTGAGCGTATTTTAGATTTATGTACTGGCTCTGGTTGTATTGCTATTGCGCTTGCGACGCGTTTTGTCGATGCGCTGGTTGATGCCGTCGATATTGATAAAGGCGCACTCGAAGTAGCCATGGTTAACGTCGATCATCATGATCTTGGTCATCAGGTGAATGTGATTGAGTCCGATCTGTTTGCTAAGCTTCCTGCTGAACACCAGTATGAGTTGATTGTTACCAATCCGCCGTATGTCGATGCTGCCATCATGGCAGAGCTGCCCCCTGAATTTTTATACGAGCCAGAGCATGCGCTAGCCGCAGGTCAAGATGGACTGGACTTGGTACATCGCATTCTTTTTGAAGCGCCAGATTATCTAAGCCCAGAAGGCTTGCTTATCTGCGAAGTGGGCGATAGCGAATGGGCGTTAAAGCAAGCCTATCCTGAAATCCAGTTTGACTGGTTGAAATTTGCCCACGGTGGTCACGGTGTCTTTGCGATTACCTATGATGAGCTCATGGCGCATCGTGAGCTGTTCAATGCCTATGTACAGCTATTAGATAGCATTCAATAGAGTATCGAGATTTACGCTATAATCAAAAATCGACTTCATTTGTTTAAGGATAAATATGGCAGGCAATAGCATTGGACAGGTTTTTACGGTCACGACGTGTGGTGAGTCACATGGTGCAGGTCTTATGGCAATCGTCGATGGTGTGCCGCCCGGCTTAGCCTTATCCGCAGAAGACTTACAGATAGATTTAGACCGTCGTAAACCTGGGTCATCGAAGTATTCGACCCAGCGCCGCGAATCTGATGAAGTTGAGATTATCTCTGGTGTGTTTGAGGGTAGGACGACTGGCACGTCTATTGGCCTGCTGATTCGCAATACCAATCAAAAATCCAAAGATTATAGCGAAATTAAAGACACGTTTCGCCCCGGTCACGCCGATTATACTTATAGCATGAAGTATGGCTTTCGTGATTATCGTGGTGGTGGGCGCTCCTCAGCGCGTGAGACGGCGATGCGAGTGGCGGCAGGTGCTATCGCTAAGAAATATCTACAAGAGCGCTTAGGGGTGCAAGTCCGTGGTCACGTCACGCAAATTGGCAATGAGTACAGTAATGTCCTAGAACCTAGCCAAATTGATTGGGAATTTGTGAATAGCAATCCATTTTTTTGCGCGGATGCCGATGCTGTCATTCGTTTTGAGTCTTTGATAGATAGCTTACGCCGTGAAGGCACTAGCTGCGGAGCACGTTTAGAGATTATTGCCAGTGGTGTACCCGTTGGACTGGGTGAGCCGGTATTTGATCGTTTAGATGCTGATATTGCCCATGCGATGATGAGTATCAATGCCGTAAAAGGAGTCGAGATCGGCGACGGAATGGCAGTGGCAGGACAGTTCGGTCATAGCTCTCGTGATGAGCTGATGCCAGACGGTTTTACTGCCAATCATGCTGGTGGTATTTTGGGTGGCATCTCGTCAGGGCAAGATATCCGTGTCAGTATTGCGCTTAAGCCAACCTCTAGTATTACTACGGCTGGCAAGAGTATCAACACACAAGGGGAGTCGGTTGATATGCTCACCAAAGGTCGTCATGACCCTTGCGTTGGTGTACGTGCCACGCCTATCGCAGAGGCCATGCTGGCTATTGTCTTGCTCGATCATTATTTGCGCCATCGCGGTCAAAATGCGGATGTGAAGCAGCCGATAGCATCTATTACGTAGATGAATATTTAAAAAATATATCGTAGATTTATCAGCCCTTGGTTGTTTCCAATATTCTTATTAGAAACGACAAAGGGCTTTTTTGTGGACGATTAAAAAATGAGTGATTTAATAAATAAGGCACATTCAGCAAACTAATAATAGTCTTAGGCAGCTACTTGGTAGTGGTCAACAGCCACACATTGCTGATGACGAAATACCAATAGTAGTTGTTGGCTGGGAATGGCTAGCCAATGCCCAAAAGCGATACTCTCAATGCCTTCATGTGACAGTGCTTGTAGGCAAAAATGACGACTACCGCCTAAGCAGTTTTCTATAATTTGATTTTGAGTAAGCAAGCTTGGCATAGATTTCCTATCCTTAATATTGGTTACGAATTTGAATAACGCTATCGTAAAACAAGTAGATAGAAAACCTGTGTAGGAATGATGGAAAATTCATGAACTGGCATAGATGTTGATTTTTAAGCCAATGGTAGGGTTAAGCTAACCATGACACCAGAACGCTGATTCTTATCAGTACCAATTTTATCGTTATCAGCATGGACGTTATTAATAGTTACCTGACCTCCATGATGCTCAATCACTTGTTTAACAAGGGTTAAGCCAAGGCCAGTACCTTTTTTTAGGGTATTACTAGACATGTTAGGCTGTGTTTGCCTAGTATCGGACATTGAGTTTTCGTCTTCTGAGAATTTTGAGAAATGCTCTGATGTATTGTCAGTAGCTTGACTCTGATGCGACAAGCTGAAATAACGGTCAAACGCTTTATCAACGGCATAATCAGGTAATAATTTACCATTATTAAATATATTGATAGTGACGGTTTGCGCTGAACTATTTTTCGCGATGCTTTGCAGATAAATGGCGACTGTGCTATCGGCAAAATGAATGGCGTTATCTAATACATTTTGCAGCACCTGTACTAACCAAAACTGGTCAGCGAAAACGCTGGTATTTGCTAAGATATCTGGCGATAAAAGGGTTTTTTCAGTAACCGGTTTTTCATCAAGATAGATGTCGATAGGCGCTAGGTGCTGCTGTTGCAATTTAGCGCTATTGTCTTTTGCAAGGGTTTGTAACAACGGTAGTAGGGGGGTCAGCTGCCGATTCAGCTTAAAAGTCGGTTGCTCAACTTTGGCAAGTAATAGCAGCCGATCAATCAATTGCTGCATTTTGATACTTTGTTCACCAATGGACTGTATGAGCATCTGTTGATCCTCTTCATCAAGTCCATTGTCTTCTAGTAGCTCACTACTGGCACGAATGGCGGTTAAAGGGCTTTTGAGCTCATGGGTTAAGGTATGAACATAGTCAGTAACATAGGCGCGATTTTCCAATCGATGTTTCATAGATTCAATGGTATCTGTTAGGCTATTAAGCTCATGACCTAAGTAAAAATAAGGTTTTTTGGTGTCTTCTGCCAGCGCACTGGTATATTGGATAACCAAAGTAATGCTTTGCTTAAGCCACCATGCGACCAGTCCTGCTAATATAAGGGCAGCGATACTCATGAGCAGCGCTGTGATAAGCATGCGATTGCGTGTATTGTCCAAATAAGGCAACACGCTAGCCACAGGCTTGCCGATGCTAACGATACCAATCAGATTGCCAGCGTCATCCTTTATCGGCTGCGCCACATACATGACCGTACCATCGCGCTGATTATGATCTCGCGTCGTGCTTCTGGCGCCATACTGACCATTTAAGGTTAAATAGACATCGTTCCAGCGGCTGTAATCTTGTCCTTCATCATTGTCCGGTTCGGGCATAGAGTCGTATATGACTATGCCTTTATCATCGGTGACGTATATCCGAAAGCTGCTATAGTTTTTGTTTTTATATTCTGGCTCTTGAGTGTCATCCATTGTTGGTATACCGATGAATGCCGTATCAAGCCTTTTTTGATAGGCATCATCGTATAGCTGCCCTGAAGACAGTGGTATCTGTAAACTTGCCGCCAGTAATTTGCTGGTATCTAACAACGTATCTTCGATGACTTGCTGCGCTGTCGGTTTGACATAACCAAACAGCTGAGTAAATGCGACCACACCGCAGATAATCAGTACTAACGCCAACGCGAGCCAAATTCTAAAAAAAATACTCAAATTCAGCAGTCGTTTTGTTTTAGTCGTTTGCTGCGCGGTGCCGATAGGATGCAGTTTTGCATACCAATTACTTTGGCTGGCATGAGTGCTGCTGTCAGCCTTATTATTAATATCAGTATTAGGATGACTGTCAGCGCTATCGTTGGTTTTATGATTCATGTTTTTAGGTATATTATTTGACGTTATAGAAGGTCGATTTTAAGCAAAATATGGCTAAGTAAATTGTGGCTAGGCGGGGCACAAGGCGTAACCCAAGCCGCGATGGGTATGGATGACATCGATGCTGGCATCAACAGTGGCTAGTTGCTTACGAATGGACTTGATATGACTGTCTATGGTTCTCGCCAAGCGATGATCGGGATAGTCGCTTACAGCGCTCAGCAGTTGCTCACGGCTAAAGACTTGATTGGGGGCTTTTAACAAGGTCAATAAGATGTTGCGTTCGGTGTTACTAAGCTCAAGCTTCTGCTCTTGCCACATTAACGAGTAATTAAGCGGTTGGTAGTGCCAGATGCCAGACTGACATTCAAACGTTAAGGCTTGCCCCGACATGGTATTCGAAGAGGCAGTATTTGCTGTATCGTTTGCCTCTGTTGTATGGGAGGTGGGCGACTGAGACAATAATTGCTCACGTCGCCAAATGGCTTTTAGACGGGCAACCAACTCGCGTGGGCTAAAAGGCTTGGCACAATAGTCATCGCCGCCCATCTCTAAACCCAAAATTCTATCGACCTCGTCGCTACGTGCGGTCAAGAAGATGATAGGAATGTCTTTTAAGCCATCAATGTCAGGAGTGTGGCGTATTTGTTGGCAGAGACTGAGGCCATCACCATCTGGTAACCCAACATCCAAAATAATCGCTGATAGATCTTGTGCTTCAGCACTATGCAGCATTGGTAATACGCTGCTTGCATTATCGAGCCAAGTGATTTGCCAGCCCTCGCGCTTGCAAGTAACCTTGAGTGACATCGCGATAGCAGGATCGTCTTCTACCAGTAAAATATGGGTCATAGTCTCTATATCATCTTATAAGCTTAGAAAATTATCGTAGCACAAAATAGCAGATTGCTTTTGCTGACATGAGTCAAATGGTGTGAAAAGTTGATGAAAAAGTGGGGTGCTAAGTAGACAGTTTATGATGTAATCACCTTAATATGCTCAATAAAAAAGGCCAGCTCAATGAAAGAGCTGGCCTTAGTGTTAAAGAATGAGTGTGATATATAATATTATTCTCAAAAACTAGAGTAGCGATGAAAAAAAATGTAGTGAATACATGTTAATAGACTAAGTGAGAAATTATTTAATACCTTTGCAGTTGGCATAGTAGCTCACCGTAGCGGGCCAATCTGAAAAAATGCCTTGGACACCGACGTCCTGCGCTAGTACGTCAATATAATTCATCATATCACCGTCATTGTTGATGGCATCGCCAAGACCGCTATAGTACCAATCACCGCCATCTGCTAATGGCCCTGAACGCTCTATCGACCACGTAATAATTTTTAGATCATTGGCTTTGGCTTGTTTTGCGTACTCTGAAGGCAACATTTTACCATGACCGTCAGTAGTGACTAATAACCAAAGTGCTGGTGCAATGGTGTTGATGCCGCGTGCTTTGATATCAGCCAATGAATGCTTCCAAGTGGTTGCGTCGTTTTTATCAAATGTTTTATCCTTAGCAGTCTCATTGCTGTCATCGATCAGATAGACGGCATTAGCCCCATAAGCTGGCTCGTTTTTGATCCAGTAATCAAGATCTTCTATATTGAATGACTGTGCAAAGACATCGCTTGCAGATACGTTGGCTGCCTTATAAGTGTCTATCAGCTGTTGGCGGTAATCGTCTAAACGATAGCCATTGAATGGCATATTCACTGCGGGCGCTTTTAGTTCAGGCGTGTGTTTCATACCCAGTTGGCGTGCCAATGCGATATGTTCTTTCAAAGTCAGTACCTTACCGTTTTGTGAGTACAAGTCCGTTCGCCAAGGCGCAGTCGCATTCATATACTCGCTAATGCTGGTTGCTTTTTTATTGGCAGCATCCATTTTACCCGTCAAGGTTTTGAATTGAGCGGCGCTGATATCTGATGTGCGACATTCGATACTGTCGGCATTGGTAAGTTTACCCTGAGCATCCAATACAGGCGGTACGGTGCATTGCTTGGCCAGTGGTGTAGTCAAAATATTAGTGGTAGTGTGCAAATCATTTTGAGCATGACGACAGACAAGCTCTCCATCATTGGTGAAAGCGACATCACATTCCAAGATGCCAGCACCCATTTGAGCTGAAGCCACGTAGCTGTCATAAGTATGTTCAGGCAGTTGTAATGGCGCACCTCGATGAGCAATAGAAAAATCTGTTTTACTTGGCAATTGCGCTTTGCAAGCCTGTAGCTCTTCTTTTAGTGGACTCTCATCCATATCGTTTATCAGATAAAACGGGCGTACCCCATAGCTATATGCGAGAGGTGAGGATGATTGTGCTGTCGATGCAGTGGCTTTTGATGTGAGCGTTGAACGGCTATCTGTAGCGCAGCCTACTATCAATAATGAGCTGATGAGAGTCAAAGGTAAGGTAACATTAATCGTACTTAGTGTGCCTTTATACAGCTCAAGCGCTGATTTATTAAAAATTGTCATGTAAAATGTTCCTGCAAAATTATAAAAAAATCCCATTGGTGGTATCAATAGGGATCAAAAAATGGTTGCTTGATATTTGATTGTTGCTTGGTACTTGGTACTTGCTAAAAGTAGCTAGAGGTCGCGTACGTATTTGTAAGAGCTTAGAACTAATGTGGACATAATTGTAGGCGCGTGTGCGACGCAATAGACAGCTGACTGTATCTAAGCTTGATAGTATTGAGCTTATCGGTCATAAGATCATATGTGCCTTTTTATGTTGTTCAAATTTTTGCTATTGTCCGTTCAGTACTTCATTATTGACCACGCGCCCAATCTAACAGATGATATTGACCATATAATGACACCCACGTTATTTTGGCAAAAATATAGAAATGCTTAGGGCATATCTCACTACAGTATTAAGGATAACTATGAGTAATTATTTAGACGCAGTCGTCGTTGAACACAACCCATCTCAAAAGAAGATAGATCGCGCGGTGATTTGGCTGCATGGCTTAGGCGCTAGTGGTCATGACTTTGAGCCAGTCGTACCTCAACTAGGCTTGGCTGAGGATATGGCTGTGCGTTTTATCTTCCCACATGCACCTAAACGCCCAGTGACAGTAAATGGCGGCATGGTGATGCCAGCATGGTACGATATCATAGAGATGAGTTTAGAGCGGAAGGTAGATGTCGCTCAAATTGAAGAGTCTTCTCAGCAGATACAAGATTTGATTAGTCGCGAGATTGAGCGCGGCGTGTCACCAGAGCATATCGTCATTGCAGGATTTTCACAGGGCGGGGCAGTCGCGTATCACGTGGCACTCGGCTATCCAAAACGTTTGGCTGGCTTGATGACACTCTCTACGTACTTGGCAACTAATGATAATATCGAGTATAGTGCTGCCAATAAAGACATGCCAATTTTGATTGAGCATGGCACCCATGACCCAGTCGTACCTGTTATCTTGGGCGAGCAAGCGCAGCAGTTATTGTCAGCGAAGGGTTATAATGTCACTTATCATACTTATCCGATGGCGCATCAAGTTTGTATGCCGCAGATTCAAAACATCGGTAAGTGGCTAAATAAAGTACTGGCTTAGAGGGTTGAGCTGTAACGTAATGTAATACAGATATTATATAGGTTGAAAATTGACGTATAAGTCCTATATAATAGTCGACCTTATTGGGGATGTTCTGGCTTCGACGCTGGTAATGAAACTCAATGATGCATGTCGAGAGTGTATGTCCTCTCGTTAATCAAACATATATTGTTATAGTCGCAAACGACGAAACTTACGCTCTAGCAGCTTAAACCCTGCTTACTTGGTTGCTGATCACCTACAGTTGGTCAACTAAGTTGAAGCGTCCGCATGTAGGCTCGCCACAAGTGATTGTCTCAATCGCTTGGGTTCAAAAGTAGAGAATCGTCCAATCCATCCTGACTGTCGGATCGGTGCGGATTAAAACTAAAGACAGAAACTAAACATGTAGATTCATGAGCGTAATGCTGGCGGACGCGGGTTCAACTCCCGCCATCTCCACCAAATATTAAAAATCCGATCACTTAATGTGGTCGGATTTTTTTTGGTTGAATTTTAAATATAGATAATTAATAGACAGTTAAGATAGAAATTAAAAAGGGCACTCTACAGGTTCTTCATTAGCGAAAAAAGTTATTTCATAGTTATAGGTATCATTAACACAAATTTTTGCTTCATTGACAGTGTCAAATCGTTCTGCTGTCATAGCAATAGAGGTAGTAAAGTCTATGAACCGCCCCGACTTTATCGGAGGGTGATTTACTTGAGTCAGGCAGCTTCACCTAACAGATTAAGATTATCATAATACCGCTTTTCAAACTCAAAGGGTGACACATAACCAATCGTGCTGTGCAAACGGGTTGTATTGAACCAGTCCACCCATTCAAGGGTTGCCAGTTCAACATCGTTAACACCATTCCAGCTCTTCTTTAAATAATGAATCACCTCAGACTTGTACAGTCCATTAACCGTTTCAGCTAAGGCATTGTCGTATGAATCGCCAGTCGTGCCCACCGAGGCGATAATACGAGAGTCCGTTATCCTAGAAGTGTAGCGAATGGATAAATACTGTACCCCTCGATCACTATGATGAATCACATCTTTGGGGTTGTTTCTATCTGCTATCGCCTGATTTAACGCTGCCATCACCATATCGGTATTCATACGATTAGATACTTTCCAGCCGACAATAACTCGTGCAAATACATCAATAATAAAAGCAGTATATACCCAGCCGCTCAATGTCTTGATATAAGTAAAATCTGCAACCCAAAGCTGATTAGGACGCTGAGCGCTAAAGTTACGATTAACCAAGTCACCAGCCCTTTGCTGGTCATTACGCTGTTGGTAGTAATCTTACTCTTGCCACGCCAAACGCCTTGTAAGCCATAATGTCTCATTAATCGCTCAGCAGTACATCGAGCGACTTTTATGCCATCCGTTATCATCTGCTGCCAGACTTTACGGGCACCATAGCGGCATTTGCTATTCTGCCAGATGCGTCTGATTTCACTGATGTAGAAGTCGTCATGCCACTGACGCTGTGAACGCCTTTCTGGGTTGTCGCTTAAATCTTTAGCGCGATAGTAAGTCGATGGGGCAATCGGTAGTACTTGACAGATTGGCTCGATCCCGTAATTGTTTTTATGGTCATCAATAAAGTCGACCATTACTTGGGTGGACGGCCCGTCTCCGCCTGGGCGAAAAAAGCAGCAGCCTTGCGTATTATCTCGTTGGCTTGCTTGAGCTCTCTGCATTCGCGTTCAAGCTCTTTGATACGCTGCTCTTGGCTTTGCGCTTGCACTGAGGCAGGAATGGTTTGGTCTATGTGCTTTTTATGCCATGAGCGCAGGGTTTCAGGCGTGCAGCCAATCTTAGGGGCAATGGCTTGAATAGCTGACCAATTGGATGGATAATCGCATGCTGCTTCAATCAGCATGCGAACGGCGCGTTCTTTAATTTCGGGAGTGTAGGTTTATCTTTTCATTGTCGTATTCTCTTAGAGTATTTAGTCTCCGACAATCCCAGGGCGGTTCAGTATGTGATGTTAGTGATTGCTTAGAAGAAAGAAATAGTCCGGTAAAAAGGTGAACAATCAGTTTTGTCATCAAAATATTTGATTAAAATAAAAATTGACACAATAAGAAAAAGGCTTCCAATTGCTTGGAAGCCTTTTAATGTAATGGTACCCGGAGCCGGAACGGTTAATTGTTGTTAAGTGTTTGATGTATATAGATAAATATTTAAATATATATTTTAGTACACTTGTGAGTATACTTTAGATTTGTTTTTCAGTTTTATAATTTAATAGTAACTAAATATTATCGCTTGACTAGTTTTTAGTATAACAGAAGCTATAAACGTAATCTGGAAAGGCAGAAGCCGTTGCTAGACTTACAACAAGTGTGAGGTTAACCTGAAGCATCGTCCTTATCTACGAGACCATCCCAGATTCTGTGTAACTGCCATTTAGATTAAATGCTTACTAATACGATCATCAAACATAATCATAAAGCGATTAAGAGCAGACGTCCAGTTACGGATCGGCATTGACCACTTTTTGGATGCCTGCTGGGTGGCTAAGTACACCACCTTGAATGCCGCCTGATCAGACGGGAACACCTTACGCTTATTCACCGCCGTTCGAATCACACTGTTTAGCGACTCTATCGCATTGGTGGTATAAATCACTTTTCTGATGTCTTTCGGGTACTCAAAGAACACCGTTAAGCCCTCCCAGTTATTGCGCCAAGACTTGATGACATGCGG
>NZ_JABASR010000012.1 GCF_016107525.1 Psychrobacter aquimaris
CGTAGATGTCCTTGATGGTTTCGACAATCTCAGTAGTGGTTTGACCTTTGGCGTATGAGCGAGGATCAGCAAGTGTCTGGGAGACACTTGCCCGAAGCGCAAGACGTAAGGCTATGCCTGTAGTGAAATATGATTTTGTCATCAAGACCTGAAATACGGGTTTGATGCTTACTGACAAGTACAGGCTCAAAGCTACTGTCGCGGTCTCTGGGGGTGGAGATCTCAAGCTCGCCTGTGTCGCTACGGACTCTCTTTTTAGTGTGCCCATTGCGCTTATTAGGCCTGTCTGCCTTTTCATGCTTGGGGTAGCCGAGATGCTCTTCCATTTCTGCTTCTAGGGCAGTGTCGATGAAGGACTGCATGAGCTGCTTTTGAAAGTCTTTGATGTCATCGAAGCTTTTCATGCTGCTGGCCATTTGCTCAGCCAGTTTCTTGATGTCAGATTGGTTAGTCATTGCTTATTCTCCTGTTAGTGGATTATAAGCAGTTACACACTTTTTAGGAAAGGCTCTTATCTACTGCTTCAGTATCATCTTTAATAAGCTGATCATACATCTGTTCGATAGAATTGTTTATCATTTTCTGAGCGGTAAAGCCACTAAAGGCTATAAGTTTTTCTAACTTAGTCTGATTTTTCTTATATATTTTTATAATGCCATCGCCTTCTTCGTTTTTAGAGCTATAATTTTTTCGACCATCCCAAGCTTTTCTCATTTTGTATAACATATAGCTACGCTCAGAGTAACCTTTATTCTTTTCAGTTCCTATGTTAGGGCTTTCAATGTTTGATAGTGTGTCTAAATGGGCTAGTACCAGCTCATATTTCTCTTCAAAAGTCTCTGGGAAAAATACATCCTTGAGGATTATAGGCTGATCCTTGTCATTATCTATATAGCTATATACCCATTCAATTTGATTATGGTTAGCAACATCAAGCCATTTTAATTCTTTATCAGGTGTACGGCCTTTCAAATACGTGGATTTTATCGAGAGTAAATTCGAAACTTTCCAATCATCTATTATCTGTACTCTATTGAAATAACCAAATTCGTTATTTACATGGCTATTAAAATAAATAATGTTATATGGCAAAAAACTTGTAATTGCTGTTATTAGCTCATCCTTACCTTTAAAAGCTGAGTTTTTAAAAACATTATAGATAAGATTGGTGATAAAAAGTGAGCATCGTAGATCATTTTTAAACCAGTCAAGATAACTTTTTGGTAAAACCTTCGTTGCTCTAACATCCAATAACTCATTAAATTTATCAATGGGTGAACTCCAGGTTTTAAGCTCTTTGATCAATAAGTTTTTATAATCATCATTGTCATAATTTATATTTTCCCAACTTTTATTAAGTAAAATATTATACGTATATAGTAGGGATTTTGCATCCGTAACACTCATTTTATCTAATTCTTTGAAGTAATCTTCAATACGCTTAGTCCCAGATCTTATACTTTTTATGTACAAGTCTGACATAGTTCTCAAGTATTGAGAATTATGATACTCCATTGATCCTTGATCAAATGGATAGTGCTGGTTGTCAGGAAGCCTAGTTAATTGTCCATCCACCATGTCATTTCCTCATAAAAGATTATAGAAAAACACAATACAAAAACTAGTTTTTATAAGGTTTTACATTGTTTTTTTTATAGTTTATTTCTAGCAATAAATACATGCAGGCCTTGTTATTAGGCGATATAATTTACCTATAGTTAATATATACCAGCTTACAGTAAGAGTCTATATTTTTATTACGTATTAAACGATGGGCTGATTAGCTAAAGCGATGGATGTCGCGAGTCTATACTAAACTGGCGTAGACGAAGCCAAGCAACTATTGAGTTAGGATTTGCTAGAGATAATGATGAGCAGCTTTAATCGGAAGTGGTAGTTTAATAGCGAAAATATGCTTATCAAACCTAGTTCTAAGTCAGAGTAGATAGCTTTAAAAATTTGTGATATCCACCTGTTTCTAAAATATTATAGCGAAAAATTGTTCAGACTAATTGGTAGTGCCGTTCAGCTAACTCCACTTTAACCATTTGTCTTTAAAGTCCTATAATCCACTGCTACCTATCACCATAATTTCTAGAGCTCGCCTACACAAAGCTGCACTACGGCAGCTCGTCCTTAGTGGGTTATTTATATTATTATCTAAACACAGCAGCTACTTGTTCTACTGCTGAGGGCATAACTCTCAGCGACCATCATTATAAAAATACGGACTGATCCCACCCTATGAAACTAACTTCATAGGAATACCATAATGTCTTACTCACACCTAAACCAACCGCTAGCTGCTGCAAACGTCCATAGTCTTGTTACAGATATACTAGCGAACACTATCTGTTTTAATGAGGTCTTAAATAAACTGAACGGATTTTATTATCCGTTCATGACTCACTTCGATAGTGAGCTATTTTATTCACGGCCAGTCTTATCATTTTTTAGTAGCACTCAAGCGATCGTTGGTGATACTTATCCAGAAAACGTGATTTGGGATCATGATAAAACTCAGCGTTTTATCGACATGCTGCCATGCTATAAAAATGATATTGAAAATGAACGTAATGCGTTCATTTACCAAGAATCTCAAAATAAAAATAAACTAGGGTGCTATATTAATAATCTAATCAGGCATTATTCAAGACTGCTCTTTATACGTATCGACCTAAAATACGCAAAAGAAACCAGCCACCATGTGACCATTGAAGACTTCAATTATCACATGAGCAAGTTTCGAGAGCTTATCGGTAAAGCAAAAAACTGCAAGCCAAAGAGTTGCTTTGAGCATTTGCAAGGCAATGCTTGGGCTATTGAGCAAGGTGGGGAAGAAGGTGGGCTGCACTGTCATTTACTGCTTATGTATGATGGTTCAGAGCGACAGAATGATTGGTATATTGCTAAAGAGGTGGGTGAGAAATGGAAGGAGGTAACCGCTGGTCTAGGCGAATATTATAGCTACCATGATAAAGAACGTAAGCAGCAGTATAAGCAACATGACAAACTAGGTATCGGCATGATACATCAAAATAATCCTATTGAAGTTGAAAATGCTCTAGCTTCAGCTCTATACCTAACGAAGCCAAGCAAGAATGAGCAGCAACTTAAACTTTGGTTACCAAACATGCGTACCTTTGGTCATGGTATTTATCGTACAAAAAAACGTAGAGGCTTGCCTGAATAACAAAATATTTTTAGATATATAGTATTCCTATGAGATCAGTCAGGAAGCATCGCTCTCCTGACTGTTTAACCCCAAACTATCCTAATTAAAGGTCTGCTTAATCGCAGGCCTTTTTTATGCGCAATCGAAAAAGGAGCTATTCATGAGACCCATCTGCCCACACTGTCATTCAGCGAACGTCAGAAGCACTGCCGATACTGACAGTCCCTTTAATCTCTTCGAGCAACTGTGTTCACAATCTGCCCTATCAGGTCTTGGTGTAAGCATCTGTAGGTACTACAAAATCAATTCAGCAATCGGTGTAGTGGTAGGTACTGCACTGGCTTCTGCGATTAGCTTGGCTAAAGACAAGCTACAACAGCCACCCTTACTCGTTTTAGCAGCAAAGCCCAGTTATACCTGCAATACCTGCTCAAGAACTTTCAGCATTTAACCTATCTACATAACCCATAATTCTAATCAAATCTAAAAGGACAATGATCATGGCACATTTAATAGACACAATGGCATACGTTGGCGAAACCCCTTGGCATGGCTTAGGTAATGAGCTGGCTCCCAAGCAGCCTATCGAGATCTGGGCAAAGCAAGCGGGTATGGATTGGCGTATAGAATCCTCAGACGTTAGCTACATGGCAAACAATGACAAAGGTCACAATCTGATCCTGCCCTTTGCTGAGCAAAAGGTGTTGTACCGCTCTGATAACTTCGAGCCGTTATCGGTGGTCAGTCAACGCTATCAGGAAGTACAGCCGCGTGAGATTCTAGAGTTCTATCGTGATCTTACGGAACAGTCTGACTTTGAGCTTGAAACGGCAGGCATCTTAAAGGGCGGTCGTAAGCTATGGGCATTGGCTCGTACAGGCCAGTCAGCAACGCTCAAGGGTAAAGATGTCAGTAATGGCTACTTACTGCTTGCAACCGCTTGTGACGGCACGTTAGCGACTACTGCTCAGTTCACATCGATCCGTGTGGTCTGCAATAACACGCTAGCAATTAGCTTAGCGAATGGTTCAGGAGGCGTAGTAAAAGTACCGCACTCCACCTCCTTTGATGCCGATAAGGTTAAGCAGCAATTGGGCGTGTCGGTGAAACAATGGGATGAGCATAGCTATGAGATGAAGCAGTTATCAGAGCGCCGTGTGACCCAAGCAGAAGCAGCCAACTATCTTAGCCGTGTATTTAATGATCAGGACAATGACATCATTCTGTTTAACAGTGCTAAAAAAGAGAAAGACGCGGTGCCCAATGCCAAGGCGATGAATCAGGTGATGAACATGTTTAACGGTCAAGGTCGCGGAGCCGATCTTGATGCTGCCAAAGATACCGCTTACGGCTTGCTATGTAGTATCACTGAATACGTCGATCATGAACGCAGGGCGATGTCGAGAGACCATCGATTAGATGGCGCTTGGTTTGGCTCTGGCGCTAAGCTTAAACAAAAGGGTTTAGAAGAATCGCTACTGATGCTGGCTTAACCAGCCACATTTAAAACCTGAAAATACAATCAACCACGCCTTCGAGCGTGGTTTTTTATGCCGCTTATTTCATTTAATACCAATAATCAATTTATCGAAGGAGTTTGTCATGAACATGATCGCATTAAACAGCACTACTCAGCCGAGACAAACCAAACGTGCAACCGTTAGGCTTAAACCATCAGTAGTGAAAACCAAGCAAAATGATACTGCTGATAAACCTGCCCAATCTAATACTTCAAAGACTGCCAAGCGTTTAATTAATACTAAAGATTTAAGCCGTGAGGACTGGCTACAAGTACGCAAGCAAGGCATTGGCAGCTCTGACGCAGCAGCTGCTTGTGGTATTCATCCGTATCTCTCTATGCTGGAATTATGGATGATTAAGACAGGACGCATGAGCTCCGACATCGATGAGAGCATTGAGGGTTATTCACCCCTCTATTGGGGCAATACCTTAGAGCCGATGGTCGCTAAATACTATCAAGAACATACCGGCAATAAGGTACGCCGCGTGAATGCTATCTTACAGCATCCTGAGCAGCCATTCATGCTAGCAAATTTAGACTATGCCATTACTGGTAGTGGTGAGGTACAGATTTTAGAGTGCAAAACCGCTGGTGAACATGGTGCCAAGCTCTGGAAGCATGGCGTGCCGTTATACGTCACCTGCCAAGTGCAGCATCAGCTGGCGGTCACTGGTAAAACTGCGGCGCATATCTGCGTGCTGCTTTGTGGACACGAGGCTAAGATATACAAGGTTGAGCGGGATGAGCGCTTGATTGAGTCCATCATGGAGCATGAGCGTCTGTTCTGGCAATACGTGCAGACCGACACCCCACCAACGCCTGATCATTCAGAATCCGCAGCTCGAGCATTAAAGCAGCTTTATCCAACGCCCAAACCCTCAAGCAAGGTTGATCTACGAGATGACGATGGTGCCAATAAGTTATTTGAGCAACTGCTGAGTTATCGTGATTACATGCAAGAGTTAGAGCAGCGCCATGATCAGGTTAAGCACCAGCTGCAAACACTGATTGCCGATAATGAAGTCGCTGTGTTTGAAAAAGGCGCAATTTCTTGGAAGCGCTCGAAAGATAGTATCGGTCTGGATAGCAAAGCCGTTATCAAAGCGCATCCTGAGCTGTTAGCTAAATTTAGTAAAACCAAGCAAGGTAGTCGTCGCTTCGTCATCTTAAACGACTAAGCCGAAACCTACTACACTTAACCAAAACAAGCGCATAACTGCCCACCCTAATCGGTGGGCTTTTTTATGGCTAAACACATTTTATTAAACCCATAAGGAATATCACCATGATTAAAGGTCTAACCATAACCCCACCAGTTTTAGGTCGTATCAGTATTGGACGTGTCATTCAAAAAGATGGCAAGCGTTTGCCTGCTAAAGACGATCAATTCACTATCACCAGCCAAGTTCAAAATAAGGATGGCTGGATTAACCATCCACTCGATGAAAAGCTACGCGCAAATAATGACGGTAAGCTGAGACACATACCGGTACGCATGTTGTTTAACGATCCTGAGCTAAACCTGCGAGCTGAGTACACCTTGTTCGATAGACAAACCGGACGGCCACTATGCGTGGGTGACGGTGAGCAGTGTCAACGCCGTACAAACAATGGCGTGGAAACGTTGCTTTGCCCGTCACCTGATCGTTGCCCATTAGCGCAAGGCGGTGCTTGTAAGCCGTATGGCAGACTTTACGCAAATCTGAGTGAAGACGACGAGTTAGGCACGTTTATCTTTCGCACCACAGGCTTTAACAGTATTCGCACGCTTGCCGCACGGCTGAGCTACTTTGCTGCGGTATCAGGCAATAAGCTGTCCTGCTTACCACTGCAATTAACCCTAAGAGGCAAAAGCACCACGCAAAGCTATCGTACGCCGATTTACTTTGTGGATTTGACACTACGTGATGGGGTGACACTAAAGCAAGCAGTGCAAGATGCGCAGGCAATTGATGCGGAGCTTAGCGAACACGGCTTTGATCAAGCAGCGCTAGAAGAGGCTGCAAAACAGGGTTACGTCAATTCATCCTTTGAAATTGATAACGATGGCTTACTTGATGTGGCTGAAGAATTTTATCCCATGGAGACAGATGACGTAAGCAATAGCCAACAGGGGAGTTATCAGAACGGGTTAGCCACTCATAACGTGACTAGCATTGAGCAAGGGCTGCTGCAAAGCGTGACAGCTGTAAGCTAAAGAAATTGAGGAAGATATGCGGCGTAAATTAGTTAGGTTGAAACAAGCGATTTTAGGTCGCTTGTTTTATTTCTTATCGGTTTATTTTTAGTGGCTTAATACCTAGGTTAAGTCTTACAATGTGCTAGTTCTTCATAACGGCATATTAAAAACAGATTATTACTGTTTAACGTAAGGATAGCTAAAATGGATTTAGAAAAGACAATGGCATTAAGTAATTCAGTACAACTGTCTAAGAAAATATCTAAAAGAATTGCCAATCAGACTGAACGTTATTTACAGAGCTTTGGTGAAGATACGGTAACCACAAAACATCTTAAAAATGTATGGGATGATATTTGCTATAAGTTCCAAACAGAAGAATTTTGCGGCAAGGTTTACGAGTCCATGGTTGTAGAATATGTTGGTTCACTGGTCGATGCTCTAGAAGACTATGAATTTAATGCCCTCTACCTTCAAATTGAAAGCCTGCGTACGATCCTAGCTGATTCAGCTAAGAGTACGCCATCAGATATAGATGAACACAGTCTTATCAGCATGCGTTTTTTCAAAGATCGAGTTATTTTATATCTCATTGAAGAGTATATTTATAAACGGGCTAAAGGCTACACAAACAAAAGGCTTAGTAAAGCTCTAAATAGTTAAGATAGTCGTGTATGTAACTTATTATTAAAAGTATTTTTAACACAGAAAAAGGAGCTGATGATTCAGCTCCTTTTTATTAATCTATGCACAAGGTCTATCGGACGATATAAGTCTCATAAAAAAATACAGGACTCCCTGACTGTATGAGAACAGATGTTCCCATACAATAATTAGGAGATAATCATGGAAAATTCAAACGCAGCACAGCCAGCAATCGAGCAATGTAATCACATACCACAACTACTGAGTATCAAAGATGTTGGTAGCTATACCGGTCTTAGTCGTTCTACGATTTATGAGATGGTTAATGAAAATTCTGATCGTTATGACCCAACATTTCCTAAGAAGGTACAACTAACACAGGTAAGGGTAGTGTGGGTAGCGAGTGAGATCGCAGAATGGATTAATACAAAAATAGCTGATAGGTTTTGCTGATAGGCAGTGGTAAAAAATAAGCCACTAACAGTGGCTTATTTTTTTGTTTAGGGTTGTTGTCCATCTACCAGTCATTAAGTACAAGCGTTAGCATATTCCGTTTCTGTTAAGTCTGGGTTACGACAGTCTTCCGATGCATTATAACCATCTTTAAAACGTGAACGTTCTTTAATGAATTTACGTAAAGAACCCTCTTCACTACCATCGAGTGTAAAATCATTGAGTAAGTCTATCATTTCTTGTGAGGTTTCAAGATCATTGTCAACTAGATAATCGATGTGTGCCGCTTGAGCAGGTGTTAGGGGCCCTGTTATTTCTTTGTAGTCAACTCTTGTAGCATTATTACGGGAAGCCTCATCACCCGATCTATCAGTAGTAATCTCACTTACTTCTGATAGGGATTCAGTACCAGCATCGTGTTGTTCACGTAATTGTGTAGCACGTAGATCTTGGAGTACATCATCAGTGCAAACTCCGTCAGTGTTTTCTTCGCAAATAATGATGCCATCTGAATTATACTGAAGTTTGCTTACTGTTTCTGTTACTTCCTGAGAGGATACCGAGTCTACTGCTTCCTCGGATAGTATTTTGTCACTTGAATTATTACCTGCGTTAGACTCACAGCCAACTAAAAAAGCAAGAGCAATAGTACATCCCAACAAAACACTTTTCATTATTATAATCCTTTTCCGATGTGTCTTTTAAATATCAGAATTGAAGTCAGTTTCAATAGTTAAATATAACTAACGTTATAAATAAGATTACTTAATACATTATCTATTACCATTTTTCGACTCTAAGTAATAGAGCACTGATAAGCCTTGAGCAAAAATGCGTTCATCAGCCTTACTTGCCGCACCACCTCTATAAAAAACTGCTTCACCCGCTTCTGCTAAATGATAGGTGTCTGTAAAATAACCACCTTTCCATAAACCATAGCCATCACCGTCTTTTGCTTGTTTCTTAGTTTCACAGTCTGCACCATAAGACGTTTTAAGACAGTTTGGAGTAGATTGCCATTGCTTAGATAAAGCATAAAAAGCATTACAATCTTGGTTTCCCTTACAACGTTGTACTTTCGGAGCAAGCTTAGAATTTTTATAGTATTTATTTATGGTGGCTACGTCCGCATGGCTAACTGAGAACATAGCAGCGCAACTGATTCCAATAGCGATTTTTAAAAGACTGTTTCTCATAATAGTTTCCTTTTTTGTTTTTAAAAAATAATCTATTCATCCGTATAGCTAACAAGTAGGCTATAAGCTTGTTAGCCGTTATTGATTATAATTGTATTTAGGTTTTCAATTGTCGAGTATTAAAAAATACTGCTCATCAATCTACATTCTTAGAGACATAAATTCAGTCTCACCATAAACGGACATGTTCTTTACCAGTAGATGCGTTGTCAATAATCAGCCCACGAGATAGATCAAGACACCAGCCTTCTTGGCATTGCTCTGTTGTTCTGAGACTAAATCCTCCAAGTTCTTTAGTTTCTAAGTTTCCCAGCTCGAAGCTATCCATACTGACATAACGGCTCGTATCATTATCTGGCCACTTAATGGTCATAAGCGGTAAATTTTCATTAGATCCATAGATTTGTTTAAGTACAGGGTGAATATTAGATTTAACGTAGGAGTGTTTAACTAAACACTTTTTACTGGCTGTCTTACCTTTGTAAGCGCAATTAAAATAAGCTTCACCTTTATCTAATTTCATAAAATCTTTAATAGTTGGTCCAGCTTGTGCTTGAGTTACTATTGAACATACAGCTAAACATGCAACATACGAGAGTAACTTCATTGTTTGTCCTACAAACTGATTTTTATCAAAAGAGCATTATATATTAAAGAACAAAATTTTACTCTATAAGAAAACGTCAGAGGGAAATAAATATACAACGATAAAAGCTCTCTTAAATATCTAAGATTATAGGATAACGTTGGGCTACAAAATAGTGTAATAGCAAACAGATAAAGCTATACTTTGAAACTAGGAATATGCAAGTCATCAGATTGATTTTCAGCAGTATAATATTTAGGTCTAATAGAACCATAAAAATAGTCTTTTCAATAAAAAGACTATTTACAGACTATTTTCAAATAAAAAAACCATATAAATCAATAATTTAATCCTGTCTCTAGAGATTGAGTAAAAAGACTTTTCTAGTAATTAGTCTTATCTATTACCAACTGCATTAAAAATTCTAGCAAATTATATAAGAGTCAAAACGTATAGTTTTACTGATTTATACGCTTACCTGAACACGCATATCTTCCGTATCTTCACAGTATTTTATCCTAAGCTCTTTAAAGCTCACCTGACCATTTTGGATAGCTTGCTTGATGATTTTCTGTCGTTGGTTTAGCCTCGCATTTCCTGTTTTAACTTCTGCAATAATGAGATGCACGTCCTCGATAGGCACGTTGCCATCAGCGCATTCGTGCAAGTTTTGGAAAATGACGTAGTCAATCGGTTCACCCATAAATCGGCAGTCCGAAGGGTTGTAAGGAAAATCAGTGATAAAGGGTGTGAACTGCTCACCAATTTGACCTTTTAGTACATTGCGCTGCATATTGTTGGAACGCTTTTGAGCCTCCTTAATGTCTTTCGCTAATTGCTGTTGAAAGCCTGATTCTCTTTCAAGCATATCGTTCCTAATTTGCGCAACATCTCGTTCACTCTGTAGCAAGGCCTTATTTTGTAATTGTATCCGCTGTATAGCCCATATAAGCATGGCTAACATCAGCAGTATTATAATTAGTAAAGTAGTAGTGACTGTCATAGCTTTATTCTCCGTATTTTCAAATAGAAACATATTTAAGCAGTAGGGGTCATGTCCATTTCTTGCAGTCGCTGAAAGACAGTGTCTGAAAACGGCTTGAAGTAATTCCATGACTTATATTTTTGATTGTACTGACCACCGCCTTCGTTACGCCATTGCTTTAGTTTCTCAATGACATCATGGTTGTAGGTCACACACTTAATAGATACCATGCCTGAATTGAAAACTCTGACATCTACCCAAGCATGGTTGATGGTAAAGCGATAGATCGTATAGCCTTTATCAAAGCTTCCGTTGCTATTCTCATCAGTACTGCTCTGGCAATTATAAAGAGGCTCAGGTAATGGTGTAGGGGCTACTGGTATTGATAATAAGTTAGGTGATGGGAATATCCACTGCTTATTAGTGACGCAGTCTAAAATATGATCCTTTGCTTCCTCACTTGGCAACTCAATACCTTGCGTAATGATTTCTCTCAAATCGATCTCAACGGTCTTAATACCTAATTGCTTAATAAAATCCGCTTTATCGGTATCGATGAAAGAAGCCACAGCAACTTCAATAAACATCATTTCCCCGTCAACCGTTGCGACTATATCAGGCCGAATACAGCCAACAGCTTGTTCCTCGATTAACTGATCAAATTCCCAAGTTTTATCCTCGCTATTTTCGTCGTCAGGCAGTGATGGCAGTGTTAAATATCTCTCTTCCATAATGACTTGTTTAGCAAACTTGTGTAGGATACTTTCAGGATGAATAGTGCAGCTTTCCTTATTATTAAGATGCGCAAAATGATGCTCATTCTTCTCACCTTTACGAGCCACAACAGGCTCACCACATTCAAAGCAAAAACACATACAAGCCAGCCCTCGCTCGACTTGCTTAACATTGACGATTTGCTTTTTCTCATTAACAGCGATTGACATTGACATAGTTACCATCCTCTTGTTAGTTAGTTAGGAGTGAGGTGACTATGAGGTGGAATTGAATTTTAAAACAGCTAGCTATTAGGGCTTTAACCGGTACACTTCTATGAAAAACAAGCACTTAATAGTCTTTGGTGAGTTGCATGATCAGCTGTTAAACTATCCTCGTGATACCCTTTGGGATAAGTATTTACAGATTATCGTCAATGAGCAGCTGAGAAAAATTGAATATTCAGATGAGGGGTTTGAGCCTGAGAAACTGTCAAGGCAACAGATATATGCTAAAGCAAAAAATGTTGATGAAAAAAGAGTGGACAGTCAACTTGCTAAAAATGCAGTCAAAATATCCAAGCTTGAACTCACGCTGGCAGCATTTATTGAGGATCAACCGGATTGTAAAAGAGCATTTATAAACCTAGGATATAAGCCGATCATTGTCACTTCAGCATCAGGGGGTGGGTCAAAGAATAAAACATTGATATGGATGGATATTGAGGTTGTCGAAAATGAGGATGTGGTGCAGGAACGGATAGATGAGTCTGCTGCTGTAGAGTCTGATGAGGAGGTTGATGATACTGAAGATGTAAGTATTGTTACTTACGAGCGTAAAGCTACTTCTAATATTAAGCTATCTTTACTTGTTCGGCTTTTCTTCAAAAAAGGTGAGCTGAAGATGCTGAGTGTGAGCGGAATATTACTTATGTTATTACTGATGTTTAATGCATTGTTAGATGTTTTTATTGTCATATACTCAATATTAGTCCTTTTATTATTAAGTGATTTACCCAGCTTTAAGCTTTGGCAAGCTATGGTTTTTATAGTATTTATTCCTGTGGCTTATCTTAACTGGCGATATTTTCTTATGCCGTTACAGTCGTTGCCTCAACATCGCGTGATTAAAGCACCTATGTTCTTTGCTAATATTAATGATGATAATGCTGATATTGAAATGTACCGAAATAAAGATAAGCTCAACATAGTAAGGGTTACAGAGTTCACTGCGGTCTGTCCAATTTGCTCTGGAGTAATAGAGCTGGCTAATGGCAGACCTGATCAAAAGCCGCCCCTAGTAGGGCGCTGTAAGGAAGCCCCTCATGCACATGTCTATAGCTTTGATCGGATGACGATGAGAGGGTACTTTTTAGGTGTGCCGAATTATTCAATATTTACAAACTAAATTCTTTACATATATTTTGCCTCAAAAAAGGCCACCTTAACATCTTGAAAGGTGGCTTAGTTTTTATTACGTCATGGGTACTTTACCCAACGAGCTTTAACAATTCATCAAAGCTATCAATCACACCGTATTTTACAGCTTGATCTGTAAGGCTGTTGTCCTCACTGGCTTTTAAGTTTAATGCATCAAAGAAACGTTTAGCACTTTCTATCCGATACTTTTCTTTTTCACGTAAGTCAGCGTCTATCATTGAGCCTTTTGTTTCAGCCACAAAATAAATATGACGCACTTTGCCTTCGTTGAAAGCAATGGCCCAGTCAGGATTGTAGTCACCTACAGGGGTCGGTATTTTGAATCTATCAGGCAGCTTGGCATATACTGCCACATCGTCAATGGCACCTTCTAGCTCCTGAGCAAACCGTCTCTCAATGCTTGAGTCCGTCGCTACATAGTCAAAGACATGTCGGCTCACTTTCAGCGAGTCACTAGGGATTTTTTGATTGGACACAAAAATCTCATTAAGCGGGTAGGTCTGTTCGGTCGTATAGTAGGTAAGCCCTTGGATGACCATTCTGATACGTGCTTCGTTGATAAGGCGAGCGACTTCACGGATAAAGGCTTCAGGGTTGTTTTTGAACTGCGCAAAAATTGCGTTATTAATGCCTTTCAGAATAGCCACGGTACTACGACGGGTAAGATCCGTCTGTTCACTCAGTGAACCTATCAAGTCATACTTGACTTGTGAACGTACAGAGACATTCGTTGATTCAGTCGAGGTAGTAGGGTTGCTAAACGACTGCCTAGCGGTCAGTTCTTCATGAGTGATAGTATCGCGCTGAGTGGATTGAGCGAGCTTATAGCTAAGTGATTCTACAAAGTTGTTATTCCTTTGCTTTGCTGCTGCTTCAACGGATTGAATGCTCTGCGCTATAAGTTTTTCACTATCGATTTTAATCTCAAATACTGCCTTGTGATTAATCCGATTCCATAACTCTAAGAATTCTTTTCTCTTAAAATTATTCTCATTGATAGGATTGAGTGTTGTCTTGTTATCATTCTCGGTCATACCTTCAAGGTCTTTGGGATTAAAGATACCGCCGATTAGTTTTACTATTTGATTTGTTAAAGGTACAAGTGCCTCTGGTAGCGGTGCTAAGCTGTCATTATTGACGGCTTCATGATAGTTGTCAGTGATATGTTTATCAAAATCTATGTAATCATTTTTAATAAGATAATGGACAATCATATCAGCGTCACGCTCGCTTACCTCATGCTTGCTACCATTATCTAGCGTTAGTACTTTATTATAAAAATAGTCTTTGGTTGCCTTTGTGGGGCGACTAGACAAGGCTGCTGCCAGTTCTTTTTGCAAGTTAGTCACAAAGTCGGTGTAGCTTTCATTAGTGACTACAGTAAGATTGTTTATAAGATGAATATCACCTTTGGATAAATGGTTGGCATCCATACGCATACCGTCTTTGCGTACTGCCAAACGTAGACCACGACCTACTTCTTGACGGCGAGAAATGGTGTTTTCTGAATGTTTTAAGGTACAAATGACAAATACGTTAGGGTTATCCCAGCCTTCTCTTAGCGCAGAATGTGAGAATATAAAGCGAACATTTTTCTTATGACGAGTCTCTTCTGAGTCATGTGGCTCAGGGAATGACAGCAATGATTCTTTATCTTTTAAAATAAGATCGTAAGCATCGATATCATCGGTCAAGCTGACTTTACCGCCCAGCTCTTCGTCATCAAACTTCTTAGTTGTAGGATCAATCATCTGTTGGCTTTTTTTATCGACTGAAAAGTAGCCATTATGAGTGCGATCGACGTCAATTTCATTTAGATAGTTAAGATAAGCATCGTTTTCTATATTTAGACCTACCATTTCATCGACTAGCTGCCGATATTGCTCAGCGAATATTTGCGCATACTGTCCGTCAATACGATTGCCTTGTTCATCGTATTGACGGTATTTTGCTACCTCGTCGATAAAGAATAAGCTCAGTACCTTTATATCTTGATTAAAGAGTACCCGTTCTTTTTCTAAGTGAGCGCGTATGGTCTCTCTTATCTGAATGGTGCGCATTAGCTGCTCATCAATTTGACCCAGTGCCTCACCAACATGAATTTTTATACCATTAGTAAAAGTCAAAGACTGATCGCGAGCGTCTATTTCAGCGACGACGTAACGGTCTTTGTACTGTGTGGCTTGGTTGGATAGTGTGTATAGATCACTACCTTTTTTAACACGACGGACACGACGCTTGACGCCTGACTTGGTTTTTTCTTCTATATCAAGCCTGGCAGTAGGGTCGGATGAAGACACTTCTATATCTTGTAGATACAAGTAGCTATGAGCGCCAGACAATCCTTTGACTTCAACCCCTTTGACGGTAATCTTTTTAACCAGCTTTTGATTGTAGGCATCTAGCGCGTCCAAGCGATAAACCAGATTGTAATCACGCTTATGTGTCGCTGAATAACGCATGATGAATAAAGGATTAAAATAACTCAGGCTCTCTAACGTGTTCTTAGACTGCATTTTCTGAGGTTCATCCAGAATAAGGATAGGGCGGTTGCGACGTATCACATCAATAGGGCGACGTGAGCCAAAGTCATCCATTTCAGCATAAATCTTACGGGCGGCTTTATTGTTAGCGCCTTGCTTTATGGTATTAAAAGCTTGAACGTTAATTATCATTGCATTAACGCTAGCGTCTGAGCTAAAGGTTTCAAGCTCATGTAATTGGTCAGAGTTATAAATAAACGATCTGGGCTTTTTGCCATAAATCTCTTGAAAGTGGTTAGCCGTCATCTCAAAAGTTTTTGCCACGCCTTCACGGATAGCAATGCTAGGTACGACGATAATAAACTTTGACCATCCATAACGCTTATTCAGCTCCATCATAGAGCGGATATAGCAGTAGGTCTTGCCCGTACCCGTTTCCATCTCAATGTTTAGGTTGATAGCACTAGTGGTTAGGTTCTGTCCTTTACCACCTTTAGTAGAGGTGTCATCCGTGATTAGCTCAGATGACTGTGGTAAGCCTTGGCTTGCCTGCACACGTTTTATGTTCTCTAATACTTTTGAGGGGTCGTCAATAGGCGCATTGGCATAGCCAATATGTAGCTCATCGAATAATGAGGATTGCACAGTGCTAGCCAGCTCATCCTCAGTAAATAAGGATAAGTTTTCGCCTTTTGGCTCAGGTAATAGGTTTTGCTTACCTTGGTCAATAGTATATCGCTGCGCAATCTCTTTGGGTTGTCCGATAAAGCAATCTGCAACCGCATTAACCGAGTCAAGCTGGTATTGAAGCTCTTTAAATTCAATTTTCATGACTGAGCTCCTTAGATGAATTTCACTTGCGTATCAGGTGACAGTTGAGCAAAACGTGCTTTAATATTGGTTTTGTCTTGATCTTGAGCGATTGCCAATTCGCTTGAGACAAATTTTAGCGGCTGATCTCTGGCGATTTCATCGATCAGTTCAGTGCTTAAGGTATCAAAGCATGCTACTAAGCTGTTGATCCCTACGTAGTAAACGCTAACGCCTTGGATACTCTTGACTTCGATAGGCAGTGATAACGGCAAGCCCCAATCGAGCATGACTTGGAATAATAAGTCTTCACCTGAGCGGTCTTCTTTGATATGCGACTCAAGATTGGCTAAGGTAGCTTGGTCATAGCTGTCAGGTGTGTAGTACACATCCTTCATATTGGTGCTGTCGATTTTAAGTACGCGAAAGCCGATATCGAGGTTTTCGATACCGTCTTTATCTTGGTTATCTTCTACGATTTTCTTGCCTGCTCGGCGGATGCGTTCTTTGGATACTTCAGAAATATTAGTTTTAAAGTTATTATCTATACAGAACTGATAAGCCTCTTTTTGTTTGTTTGGATCAATAACCTCATCAAGCTGAACCATAATGAATTTATAATTACTTTGTTGTTCAGCGTTTACTTTCATTACTGCATGGGCAGTAGTGGAAGAGCCAGCAAAGAAGTCCATAACTATATCTTTTGGATTTGTAATATTTATTAGATGCTCTAAAAGCTTCACGGACTTTGGAAAAGAAAATACATTCTCTGGCATTATACTTTCAAATTCTTTACGACCTAGCGTTGTACCACCTTTATTAATAATCGATTGACTGAAAACTTTACGTCTATGATCTGTGGGAATGATTAAGCGCGGTTGTCTATCTCCATCACTGCCCCAGTAAATTAAATCATCTTCTAACAGTTTTTCAATGTCATCATTGTTGAATTTCCAATGTTTATACCATTTTTTACCATTAGGCGAGGTCAACTCCATCCAGTTCGGATGACCTTCTTTAATGTTGCTCTCATTAACAGCTAAGTTAGCCGTTTGAAACTCATTCTCACGACCTTCTAGTGGTTCGGATACTCTATCGAAAAATACTTGTGTCTTGTTTTTATAGCATACTAAAATATAATCATGTATTACTCTAAATCTCAACGTCTTTTTTAGGGTGCCCGATGAACCCTCTGCTTCCTTATTCCAGATTAGACATTCAACATTGTCAGCACCATAAACTTCTTTGCAAATCTTAATTAAATTATCGACTTCATAATCATTGATGCTGATAAAACATACACCATCATCTTTGAGTAAGTTTTTTGATATTTTTAAGCGACTATACATCATCGTCAGCCAATCAGAATGAAAGCGACCGTTGCTTTCGGTATTGGTGATCAAACGATTGCCTTCTTCATCGAGTTGCTTTGAACGCGCTAAAAAGTCAGTTGTATCCTCGCTAAAGTCATCTTCATAGACAAAGTCATTTCCCGTGTTATAGGGCGGGTCAATATAGATCATTTTGACCTGACCGAGATAGCTTTCTTGCAATAGCTTTAACGCCTCTAAGTTATCGCCTTCTATAAATAGATTTTCAGTTGTATCAAAGTTGACGCTCTCATCCCGCGCTGGACGTAGGGTTTTGGCAATAGGTGAGTTGGCTTCTAATATAGCCTGACGCTTACCGGGCCAGTCTAACCGATAGCGTTCTTGCCCGCCCTCAACCAACGACTGTGACAGCTCTTGACGTAATAAATCAAAATCTACTGCTTTTTTTAACTTACCGTTTTCATCCTCTGACTCAGTGATACAGTTAGGAAATAGCGCCATAATTTTTTGTACATTGACATCAACTAGATTAGGGCTGTGCATACTGAGAGTGTCGCTATTGTTTTCGTTTGCTTGAACGGAGTTGGTCATCGAGGTATTCCTAAATTTATTGAAGATGATTCAAGTGTGACAATTATTTATAGGGGTTATTTATTAATGAGCTGATTAAGCTCATTTTTTAGCTTATGTAGGCGCATATTGAGTTCTACCTTGCGGTTGAATTGAGGTTCTTTATTGACTTTTTTTTGCAGTTGCTCAACTTGTTTGGTCAGGCTCTCTACTTGCTGCACATGCTTGAGCTTATCTTCTATACCCATTTTGGTACTTATAGAGACGGTAGCTGTCGGCTTCAGCTCTGCTTTTGCAACGTTACTCACTTCAGTAGAAGGCGTGTCACCCTCAATGGTCTCTGGCTTAATATGTTGACTAGGTGGCTTTGGCGTATCAGTAAGCGTGTCAGTCACGGCATCATTAGTAATAACAGGCAGCAACTGCTCAATTAGATGGGTATATAGGTCAGTCAGATTAAGTATCAGTGGCAAAGGCTTGCGCTGATCATCAGCTAGCCATTGTGAGCTATAATATTTGTTGAGTACAACCTTTGTTTTGTCTGCTTGGCTAACCCGCTTATAAGTAGCAATGACCTTAATCCGATCGTTATAGACAACTTCAAAAATAACTGGAGTAGGGATGAGCTTATCAATGTACTTGATAATGCTTAAGTCTATATCAGCAGTGCGAGCGACAATTCTAAATATCTGCACTTCTTGAAGCAGAGTATCAGTTTGAATATTTAGCGAGCCAGCAGAGAGCTTATATGCCCAAGTGATTTTTGCCACTTCATCGATAAACTTTTGCTTAAGCTTACTGTTAGCAGCGCCTTGCTCATAGAGCTTGTTTTTGGGTATGGATCTATCAACGGCAGCTGATTGAGGGTATTGGTATAAAATCATAATTCGCTAGCAGTTCTTATATGTTGAGCATTGTTTGAAGTTAGCTCTTCTACCACAACAAACCCAATAAGTTCAAAGTCATTGAGCTCTTTTATGTCGTTTTTTAAAGCGGTAGTCGTCATGCCGCTGAATAGGCTATCGATATCTTTGTCAGCTTTAACTTCCTTAATGGCTTCTATAGCTAAGTCTAGTAGTAAGCTATAGTGACTCATATCTTGACCGTCAGCGGTGCGCTTATTAAACGTCTTACATACTTCTAATATGGGCTCAGGCTGACCACGGCAAGCCTGCCGTGCCAAGCTAAGCAAATGCTTCGCTTGAGTATAGTCCGCTATGATTTTGCCATCGTTATCAATATACATGAGATAATAAGGGTAGAGCTGGTTTGTTTTCTCACCGTCAGTTTTATTGTTTGTACGACCATTAACTTCAGAAGTTTGGCGTGCTTTCAGAGCAAAAATAACGCCAGCAGGTAGTCCCAATCTGTTATTGGCAGGAACGACGGCATGTAGTCCATTAGGTAATCGCTTCAAGTTAGGATTTGCTTCTATATAGCTAAGCAAGTCCATTCGAAAGTCGTTGAGGCCTAAATCAGTAATAGATACGCCTGTATTGGCGTCTTCTAAATCTAGGACTTCAGTCTGCATACGTTTTAGCTGTTCATGGCGGTAAGCAATATCATTAGCTTTAGCGCTAAGTACGTTATCATCGCCTGTGCTAGCCATGTCTACGATAATCATTCGATTCTCGACGCGCTCACGCAGATTAATATACTCATCTAGACTGATATCAGGCCAATAGTTCACCAGTTGAATTTTATCGTTGCTAGAGCCAATTCGGTCTATCCGCCCAAAGCGCTGAATGATGCGCACAGGATTCCAGTGAATATCATAATTGATAAGATAATCGCAGTCTTGTAAGTTTTGCCCTTCAGAAATACAGTCGGTAGCTATTAGGATATCTATCTCTCTAGTTTCGTCAGGAAAGATATCATCTTTCTGTTTAGATCTAGGCGAGAAAAGTGTCAATAACCCTTGCATGTCGTAGCCCTTGCGGCTGCCAACCATACTCTTAATGGTAGTATGATTTTCACTACCAGTGATTTTAGCAGTATGTAAATTGAAATCATGCAATAGCTCTGGAGCTATATGCTCGTATAAATAGTTAGCAGTATCCGCAAAAGCAGTGAATATAAGTACTTTTTGGTTGCCAGGGTTTATAGGATTATTAATTTTATCGATAAGGTGTTTTTTGAGGTGTTGAAGCTTATGATCACGCTCTGGCGTGACCGTACTAATAGTGGCGATTAGTCGTCTGACAACAGCGTAGTCTGCCTCCAAATCTGTGTGCCACTTTAATATATCCATGTCATCAAGATGAACCTTAAGCTTGCCACCCACCCAATCATTAGGATTAACTGACTCATCAAGCCCTTCATCATAGGCGTCGTCATCGTATCCTGTACTAATATCTATAGATAATAGATCATTACTTTTTCGAGCCTGATACTCAGCGATGCTAGATAAGGCTTGCTCCAAGCGATTTTTTAAGTTGTGCAATGTTAAACGAAACGCATGAACAGAGCTCTCTAAACGTTTGAGTAAGTTGACCGTCATCAAGGCTTGTAAGCTTTTTTCTCGATCTTGTTGTTTAAAGCGTCCTTTACCTTCAACCTCAGTATCATATAAGTCTTCATATTTTTCTAAAGCGCTAGGAAATATATACGTGAGCGGTGCATACACAACCATTCTAATTGAGGCTAGCTCTTTGTAAATCTGATTGAAGGCAATACTATTGTCTTCAGTAATGGCACAGCGATATGAAAGGGGCGTTAAGCGTGTCGGGAATTGTCCAACTTCTTCAGTATCATAGAAGCGCTGAATATGCTTACGTGAACGTGCAATAGTGACGCTATCTAATAGTTTAAAAAAGTCAAAATCGAGCATATCTAATATGGCTTTAGTGGTGCGATTCTCTAATGGCAGTTTTGACCAGTTATTGAAACTTGCCTGAGCATTTCGGAATATAGTGTCAATATCTCGCTTAGTATCGAGCTTATCATCTAGATTCTTACTATCTCCTTCGTATGCTAATGCTAACTGATTTTTCAAATCATTGAAGCGGTTGTTTACTGGCGTAGCTGAAAGCATCAGTACTTTAGTTTTCACACCTTGTTGTATGACTTGCTCCATCAAGCGATCATAGCGAGTCTTCTTATCTTTGAAGTTCTCGCGGTTACGAAAGTTGTGCGATTCATCAATAACTACTAAATCATAGTTGCCCCAATTGATTTTCGCTAAGTCTATCCCTAGGGTTTCACCGCTATTTCTAGATAGGTCGGTATGAAAAAGCACATCGTAATTGAAACGATCTTTAGCAAAAATATTGGTGGTCAAATTGGCGTTATAGTTAGTCCAGTTGGCACCAAGCTTTTTAGGACAAAGTACCAAGACACTTTTATTGCGCAGCTCGTAGTATTTGACTACGGCAAGTGCAGTGAACGTCTTACCTAAACCAACGCTGTCAGCTAGGATACAACCGTTATAGGTTTCAAGTTTATTGATAATGCCTACGGCTGCATCAGTTTGGAAGTTATAAAGCTTTTGCCAAATCAACGTATCATGATAGCCTGTTAGGTCGTTAGGCATAACGTCTTCATTTAGGTCTTCAAGAAACTCTTTAAAAACATTATAGAGTATTAGAAAGTATATACGCTCAGGATCATTCTCTTGATATACCGACTCAATATGGCGAACAATCTCGTCAGTAATGTCAGTCACTTTTTGCTGATCCTGCCATATTTGATTAAATAAATTCAGGTAGGGTAGCGCATAGTCTGAATCAAACCGATTAACCATGTTTGAGACAGCGTCGCCTTTTTCATAGCCAAGTCCAACAGGAGTAAAGCCTTGGATAGGCATGTAAGTAAATAATGATGCATTGTCTTTAACGCATACAAACTCTTGCATGGGTGAATTGGTAGTATTTGACTTAAAAACAGCTTTTTTACGTATCCATTCGGCACATTCTTTAGCAATAGCTTTTTGAGTCAGTTTGTTCCTGAGATGAATCTCAAACTCAGTACCATATAGGCTGTCCTCTCTATTAAACTTAGGAATAATAAACTCACGCTTTTCTTTCTTGAACTTATCAGTGACATCATTAGGTACAAAGGTGGGAGAGGTAAATAAAAACTGCATCCCATCGATATTCTTAAGCTCTTGCTTTAACGCAGCATAAGCATAAATAGAAAAAAATGAGGCGGCTATCTGTAGCTTAGAGCCAGCATGCAGGTTTTCCTTTATGTCATCGCCAAATCTGTGGTTCAAGTTGTCTATAAGTTTCATAATTCAGCTTTTAATTGGGTGATGAATTGGTAGAGCAAGAGCTATTATTGTTACTATAAATATGACTACCTTATTCCAAGATCACCATGGCAGTTTCTAGGTATCAATTGAATAGAATTGTTATCAAAACTAAGTTTTTAATAGATAGTATATTGCTCAATAATCTTTCAAATTTTAGTCTTAAACTTTATTGCTAAGCAACTCAAGTACTTTATCCTCTCCAAGTTGATCAATCAATGCTTGCAGCTGCGCGGTAGAGTCAGCTTTGGTTTGCGCATCCGCTCTAAACTCTGCTGTATCTCTGCCTTCTCGCAAAGCATCTAAACAATCAGCCCACTTCTGCATCATATCACTACGATCATCAATGTACTCAAATCGACCATATGCCGTGCCATTAGGATCTTTGGTTGTATGTCCCAAAGCCATCTCAACAAGCACGAGAGGATACTTTAATTGCTCCTGTAAGATGGTTTTCGCTGTAGCTCTAAAGCCGTGAGCACAATGAATGTCTTTGTAGCCCAAATCTTTTAAACGCTTATTCGCTGTCGCATCAGAGATGATCTGATGCTTTTTTGCTGTTTCACTGTAGAAGACAAACTTAGTATGACCATTGATTTGCTGCTGCGCGCGTAAAATAGCTACTGCTTGACGAGGTAGGGGCACGACCATGTCCTTGACCATGTTTACCTTGCCTTGGCCTTTTAAAGGCTTTAACCGCCACCTACCAGCCTCTAGATCTAAGTCAGCCCAGCGCATACGGCGTAGATCACCATTACGCACAAAGAGTAATGCTAATAGCCTAAGGGAGTTGATAGTGTTTGGATCACCTTCTATAGTCTCGATATCACGTAGTAGCTTAGCTAAATCTTTAGGCTTAGTGATGGCAGGACGATGACCATAGCTAGACTTAGCCAATTGGCTTTTAATTAATGCCGCAGGATTGCTGCTACAAAAGCCACGCGCACCCGCATAGACGAATACATCACTAGCGATACCTGCACAGCGCTCAGCCTTATCTGTGGGCTTGCCAGCTTTGTTTAATGAGTTGGCTTGAATGTCTAGTAACACTTCAAGCATTCTAGGTGAGCCAATTTCACTAATGGGCTCATTACCTATGTAGGAGCATATAAGCTCCAAGCGACCCTTCTTACGAATTAAAGTATTACCTTTTTGAGTTTGTTCAAGAGTATTGAAGTACTCCCAAGCAAAGTGATTAAAACAATGTTTATTTTTACTAATAAGAGTTTGTTTTATTTCTTCACGATGAAGTTTTGGGTCAATACCTTTGCTTAGTAGGTCTTCATATTCGCGCCAAACTTCACAGGCACGAGCATACGAGATACTCGGATATATACCGATGGAGATAATACTTTGTTTGGGGTTTGAAGGTGGGTAATAGCGATACATCCATGATTTGGTTTCAGTAGGACGCACCATTAAGAAGAGTTTGGGATGATTTTTGACAGCAACGAAGTACTTCTTATCTTCAGGTTTATGACTGCTAATGCTTCGGTCTGAACTGATCGCTTTTCTTTCCATATACTAGGTCTCCATGAGTAGACTCAAAACTCGGTATACTTGACAGTATACTCAAAGTGCATGGATTAGGATAGATTCATAGGACAGTATGGAACGCCAGATACAACAAAGCCCCTGATATCAGGGGCTTTAGCTGCTCTATAAGATAGTATAGGACTATGTAATGGTACCCGGAGCCGGACTTGAACCGGCACGCTATTACTAGCGAGGGATTTTAAATCCCTTGTGTCTACCAATTTCACCACCCGGGCAAAACTTGTATAATCTAAAAGTAAGCTTTCTACTTGTTAGATAGTGGTCGCTATTATAAGCATTTATATTAATAAAGCAAGCTAAAATTAATATAATATGAATAAAATTTTAACCTAAATAATTGGAGGCTGAGGTCGGAATCGAACCGGCGTTAACGGAGTTGCAGTCCGCTGCATGACCACTCTGCCACCCAGCCAATCAAGGATGCCTATATTAGCAAAAATAATTTAAATTACAAGTTATTTTTTAGCTAAATGTCACTTATCTGCTAAGTTATTGCTATTTGACCATAAGTTAGCGATTATTTAAAGCATCATTAGGTCAGGTGGAGCCATTATCAAGCTTAAAACTCAGTGATGGTTTGTTAAAATACATTACCTGATGTAATGTGCTAAACAATATCTTGATTATTGCGTTGTGCGTTTTTGATATCGCGATAGGTTGCGGTACAAATTAATATCAGCACGCCAAGCGTAATCGCTGGCCAAATTAAAATATACAATCCATAGATAAAGACGTTATCCATAATATCTCCTTTATAGTATTTTGTCGCAGTGTATGGTAGGTCGGTTTTATTGAGCTATTACAGACTGACCCACCATGATTCGTATAAGACAGTTTTAATTTAAGATCCTTTAAATTTTGATTGGCGATGAGGTTTTTGGATTTTCATCATAGTCGCCAACCCGCTGTTTAATGAGGTCAAAGTCAAAGTGCTCGTCTCCCATGAGGCTGACTACTACACAGACGATGGTACTGGCACCGTAAGCCGTCAATGAGGCGAGTAAGACCATATATTGACGTAGGAAGCCAGTAGCAAAGATTAACATTAGTATCAGCGTGATAGCGGCAGCTACCATACCTATTTTACGACCTAAGAAACCAAAAACCATCAGACCAATGACCACAGCCGCACCAACACTGGCCAATATCTCAAAGAATAATGCGGTGAAGCCAGTAATGGGTATTAGCTCAAAGCGGGCAACGCAGAATAATAAAAGCCCGACGATCACAGCTGAGGTAAATGCCACATTGGTTACGCGATTCCAGAAGACGCTAGCAATGACAGGGAAGACAATGGCGCCCCATAATGCGCCAACGAAGACCAGCATCACTAAAATATCGAGCTTAAAGCTGGCAAAAATTAATCCAGCAGCTGTGGCAATAATCATCGTGCCACGACCAACGAGCATCATGGTTTTTGGTTTGACGCGACCTTTAGCGATATTTTTACCGTAGACATCGGCCATCATAATCGTCGATAGCGCCGATAAATCTGAATCCGCGGTCGATGATAATGAACCAATTACTAATATGAAAAATAGTGCGATAAATACAGGATGTAAGTAGGTGCTGACCATTTGCGGGATTAAGTTATTCATATTGCCATCAAGTGGTTCGATGCCGATAGTCACCGCCATTAATCCAATCATACCAAGCCCAATGACAATACCAGCGTAGCCGACTGTGGCAGTGATAAAGGTCGCTTTAATCTTGGTTTTATCAATCGCAAATAAGCGCTGGGTAATGGTTTGGTTGCCAATAGCATAGGCTAGAACCGCGACAAAATACGGTGCACCTTGCTGAAAGAAGGCTTCAGAGGAAAAGAAATCCTGCTGCTCTAACGTCAGGTTAGAGAGTCCGTCGACCATAACTGAAGGGCCACCCATGGAAAACAGTACCGCTGGAATAATGACAACACCAATCGCCATCAAGGCGACCAATTGAGCAAAGTCAGTAAAGACCGAGGCACGAAAGCCTGACGTTAAGGTATAACTTAGCACACCAATACCCGCGATCATTACCCCTGTTTGAAACGATAACGGTGATAAGACTGAAACCAAGGCGCCCGCGGCAGTAAAGTTGACCATCAAGCTAATTAAGCTGCCCATAATATTGGATATGGCTAAAATTAATTGGCTTGATGATCCGTGGCGGGCGTGGATAAGTTCACCTAAGGTATGACCATTTGGAGCCAATTCACGAAAACGCATACCAAAAGGGTAAATGAATAAAATCATCAAGGCACCCCAAAAGCCATAATGTATTGGACCTGATACTCCGTATTTATAGCCAGAGGTAGCAGCCGCATAAAATGATGCCGCCCAAATCCAAGTGGCGGTCATACTGGCTGCACCCATACCGAAGCCCACGCCGTGACCTGCGACCATAAAACCAGAAGTCGTTTCTTTATCCTTTTTAATCAATAAAGAGAGTAGATAGGTGCCACCATAAAATGCTAATAACAATAAAATAATAGTTAATGATGAAAATTGGAACAATGACTCAGTTTTCAAACTCAGACCTCGCAATTGTTTGTTGATAAATAAAGTTCAGTAGAAACGAAAGATACCAAACCATTAGGAATACAGCACAGCCTACATCACCCTAATACTGAGCGAATGTATGTGGCTAATATAAATAGCGAAAATTCCAACTGTAGTGGTAAGCAAGTGCTAAGTGTCATGCCGCTGTTTGATGACTCACATAGTGTTAAATCAAAAAGACAGGTGCTACTCTCGATAGGCATCAGTTAATGGATAAACCATGATGCTATTAATAAGCATACACAAAGGTAGCTGAGTACTAGAGAAGGCCCATATGATGAGCGTCTATAGCAAAATTACGAATAAGCACTAAGCCATGATTGCATGACCCGAACTCGATTTAGACAGCCTTATCAGCTGTAATAAGCAATAGGTAAGAGGTTTCTACTTAACCATTGCGATTGATGTGTTACTTAGAGACATTAATAAATAAAATTAAATATTTGTTAAGCCTATGTAACATATTTGCGCGCTAATAGTAACCTATTATGTCGGCAACCTCAAACTTTATCCAATATTCGCTAGATAAGGTTTAGTGAGGACATAGAGAGAGTTGTATAGAACGAACAAATGAGATTTTAGAAGATAGGCTTTTAGAGGGGATACATTCGGGTTAGTAACAATGGCTATGTCACTATTTTTTAAATCACAATGATGTATGTTTGGTTGAAGTTTTCATTAAACAGTTGTAGGTGATTGCTCTTAACAGAAAAGTTGCCGTAGAGTGCTAGAGGTCTGGATAATTTGTATAGTAAGTGACTCTGTTATCACGCAAAAAACCTGCCAATCCTAAACCATAACGCTCAGCAACCTTTACCGCGGTACTAGTAGGCGCAGACATACCAACCAACCAAGGTATGCGACCACGAATGGATTTTTGTACCAGCTCTATTGAGAGACGTGAGGTCATAAGCACACAGCTAACCTCTACCCTTTGGCGCAGTTGCCAACCGATCAGCTTATCAAGCGCATTATGGCGTCCTACATCTTCGAATAGATATAACTGCTGATTGTACATCGTCGCAGCGGCGTGTACGGCACCGGTTAATTGATGTGTGTGCTGTGCAGTATCGACTTGCTGCCGTATTGCTAATAGATAATCAAGGCTTGGTGTATCTGCTTTTTGCCTGTTTTGACGATATATACTCAAGTCAGGCAGCGCTTGTGTCAGTCCAGTGATGCCGCACATACCACAACCTGTACGCCCTGCTAGCTGACGTTTTTGTGCTTGGATACGCTGATGGCAACGCTGGTTTAGTACTAGCTCCACCACATAAATGTCATAATCTTGCAGTGACGACAAGCTTTGTTCAAATGCTGAAAATTCAAGACTTTCATTCGTAGAATCCTTTATAAACGAGTCCTGCATAAATGAATCTTGCGTGAACTTTTGATAATCTGCAATATCATTCAGTTGGGTAACTTCCCAATCCAGCAGCTCATGGCTATGTTGAATTAAGCCCTCACTAAACAAAAAGCCGACGGCTAAATACTCTAACTGGTGAGGGCTTGCCATCAATACTGCATAGTGAATACCATTGATAACGATAGCAACCGCAGCTTCCACTGCTAAGCTAGCAGATTGACACTCAATACTGATTTGATGAATATTGGTCTGCGCAATACTAGTCTTAGCAGCATGGGTCTCAGCAATATTGTTATGGTCATATTTATCTGACGGATAATGATGCTTTTGCGCCCAGTGATTACGCGCAAGCGGTGTTGCAGATGACTCTAGAGTTTCTGAGGTCTTATTTGTTAGGCTATTTACCAAGAATTGATCGCTATATTTTGCGTCACTTTCAGTATCACTTTGGGTAATCATAATACCTCGTTATATCGTATGGTCATTGCCAAAGTTATTGTTCCTTTTAAATATAGCCATTACTTAAGCATCAGCTCGTTGCTGACTGAGCCTGATCGGTCGTACTAGCATTTGCCTCAACACGTTGCAAAACAACGGTCGTCGATTTATACGCTGGTATGTGAGAGTCTGGTGCATACGTGTCTAAATCAAATAAGTCATTACATTCAGGATAATAAGTTGCGACCGCGTTGGCGGCGATATCCATCTCAGTCAATACTAAAGGCCCTAGCATGCGTGGCTGATCTAAATTGTCTGTGCCTTTCAAGTTAACTGTGCTGGCATGGCGGGATACCATCACTCTGTCACCTGCTTGCCAACCCAAACGAGTCATTTCATCTGGATGCATAAGCAACACATCGCGGCGATTGGTTTGGCGATAGCGATCTTCAAACCCAAAGATCATGGTGTTAAACTGGTCATGGCTACGGACACTGGTCAATTGCCAAACCTTTTGCGTTGTATTCTCACTATCATCCATGCCCTTAGCGTCTGCCATTTGTGCGGCGACGTAAGTAATTGGGTATTGTGGTACTTCAAACTGCGCTTTGCCACTGTCGGTATTCCACACACGATGACGCGCAGGATGATATAAGTGAAAGCCACGCTCAGCTGCGCGAATACGCTGATTAAAGTCTTCAAAACCGTCAATCGCTTGGGTGATATAATCACGAACGATGTCAAAGTCTTCACTCATCGCTTGCCAAGGAATGGACGAATCAGCACCAAGCACGTGAGTGGCAATATCTGCCACAATTTGTGCTTCAGATTTCAGCGTATCGCTGACAGGCTTCAGGTTGCCTCGAGTGGGTACAATCTGACACATGGAGTCTTCAATCGTCGCAAACTGTTCACCTTTGGCGGTGATAATACGTTCGGTGCGACCTAGGCAAGGTAAAATCAGATTGTTCGCGCCCGGATACAGCATAGTTTCATTCAGCTTGGTGCCGACGAAAATATTAAGCTGAGTGGTTGTCAAAGCTTGTTGAATAGCAGTGGTATCTGGTGCTGCAACGGCATAATTTCCACCCATACCCATAAAGACTTTTAGCTTACCGGCAATCAATGCTTTCGCACCAGAGACCACATCAAAACCGTTTTCTTGCGGCATCGGACGTTCAAAAACGCGCTCAAGGCTGTCGAGTAGCTTTTGTGCAGGGCGCTCATGGATGCCCATGGTGCGGTCGCCCTGTACGTTAGAGTGACCACGAACGGGAGACGCGCCTGCGCCATCAATACCAATCATACCCATCAATAGTAATAGGTTGGTAATCATCGCTACGTTGTCGTCGCCTTGGACGTGCTGAGTTATGCCCATACCCCACGTGCAAATGGTCGCAGGACTTGCCGCTACCAATTTTGCAATATTAATGATTTCCTCTTTACTGATACCAGACCCGCGTTCCACATCCGGCCATGATTGTTGGCGAAGCCACGCGTCGAGTACCTCATATCCTGAGGTATGCTCATCGATAAAGTTTTGATTGATTTTATTATTTTTAGTCAGCCACTTAGCGATACCTGTTAATAGTGCTGCATCGCCGCCGATCTGAATTTGAAGGACCTCATCGACCATCTCATCACTTTGACCAGCTGCCATATGCGTGGGCTTTTGCGGGTTTCTAAATTTACGTAAGCCTTGTTCGCGCATAGGGTTGATTGAGAGGATTCGACAGCCTTGCTCGTGAGCATGAGCAAGCATTTCAAGCATGCGCGGATGATTGGTCGCAGGATTTTGTCCAAACATCAATATCAGTTTGGCTTGCTCAAAGTCTTCCAATTTCACGGTCGCTTTGCCAATACCTAGTTGTCTACCTAGCATTACCGACGTTGGTTCGTGACACATATTGGAGCAATCTGGTAAATTATTGGTGCCAAAACAGCGCACAAACAGCTGATACATAAAGGCTGGCTCGTTAGTCACACGGCCTGAGGTATAAAATAGCGCCTCGTCTGGCGAATCAAGCTGTCTTAACTGCTCAGCGATACATTGATAAGCGGCGTCCCAAGAAATCGGTAAGTAGCGGTCTTGTGCGGCATCATAGTATAAAGGCTCTGATAAGCGACCACTGTGCTCAAGCTCATAACCCGACCACGCTTGTAGTTCGGTGATGCTATGTCGCGCAAAAAACCGAGCATCGGCTTTTTTTGTCATGGTCTCACTGGCGATGACTTTGATGCCATTTTCACAGACATCAATGGCTTTATGTGACTTATGATCTGGCCAAGCGCAGCCGGGACAGTCAAATCCTCCATGAGGCTGATTGCTTTTGAATACACTCAAACCGCCTCGCAAAAAAGTTTGATAGTCCATCAGTTTACGAGTAGAGGAAATCAGCGCAGGCCAACCGGCAGCAGGATGGGAGTAGACAGGAATTTTGCGCATGACAAACCTCATAGTAAATGGCGGTAGCTAACTTTGATATACAACAACTATATAATGATGAGTAAGAAGTTTGTAGAAGCATTAACTATAGATAACAAAAAAACCTTTAAGAAAAATGTATTTTCTCAAAGGTTTGTCGTGTAAATGCTTACTCACAAGAGAGCGTAGAATGACGTCTTCTTAAGTGAAGTCCTCTTAAGTAAGCTCTTCATAAATGCCATCTTCTTAATATGTCAGTAACGCGTGTCTTTAGGTTTTTTACCATTTGGCCAATCATTGATCTTACCAGCAAAGTCAGGTCGCGGCTGATGAGTAAAGAAATGCGCCACATCGACGGCATCTTGATCGCTCAGCACATTGCCATGACCCCATAGCCCTTTGGTCTGAATACCCATCGGCATGTTGTATTTTACAAAGGCCGCTGCCTTATAAGTACGCGCCATACCAGCACCTATATTAAAGGACTCATCGCCCCATAGTGGTGGGAAGACGATATCGCCGCGACTGTCTTTGAGGCCTTCGCCATTATCACCATGACAGGTCGCGCATTGAACTTTATAAATTTGTTCGCCGCGGACAGGGTCTGGAATCAATGACTCATCGATTTTACCCGCATTTTGGATATCGACCTTTTGCTCTTTTGGTGTATTTTGCGACAGCCATTTCATATAAGCCAACATTGCCAGCATTTCAGGTGACTCAGGTTTTAACGGTTTGCCATTCATTGAGCGCTGGAAGCAGCCATTAATACGTTTGGTTAAATCGACTTCCTTACCAGATCGTGGCATCACGCGCGGATAGAAATTATAACTATTGATGTACGGATCACCCAGTGGAATTTTACCTTGTGAAATATGGCAGCTGTTACAGTTCATTTGCGCGCCCACATGCTCTGGCAGTAAGCGCTTGGTTTCGTTTAATAAGCGTTTACCATAAAATATCTCATCAGCATTTGGCTCATCCAAGATAGCAGTATTTTGCGGCAGCACATAAGTACCGATATCTTCGTTGGCATCATCAGCGGTGACTAAGCCGTACTCAGGCGCATTTTGCTCGACAGGCTCGGGCTGTGAGCAACCACTACTGATAGCAGCGACACTGAGCACTGAAGCAGTAAGGATAGCAGTGGTTAGGTTGCTCATATTGATTTTTTGAGAGATAACGCTAGCAATAGTAGGCAAGTTGAGTGGAGATTTTTTCATTATTTTGCTCCTTTTGTTTGCGCATCAATACTTAAGTCTGGGGCGATATCCGTACTGGTTTTTGGTTTTTTGGCGAGGAAAGCCCGCATTTTTACCACATCATTGATATCGATTTCGGGTGCTTGGTTGGTCCAGCTATTACGGACATAGTTGACCACTTCTGCCACATCCGCATCGCTAAGATTGCTGAATTCAGGCATAGTAAACGCCATACGATCATGTGGGGTTTCAGGCATACGACCACCGCTCAAGGTAATCTGTAGTACCGAATCGGCATTGTTAGAATAAACCGCACTATTGCCATCAAGCGCTGGGAAAATACGCGCGACTCCTTTACCATCGACACGATGACAAACTTGGCAATATTCGGCGTACAAAATCGAACCGCGCGAATCATAGTCGCCATCTAGTAGTTTTTGCGTGGTGATGTCTTTTTTCGCAGGCAGTGTGGCTTCTTTGTTTGGTGCTGGTGTTAACGTTTTAAGATACGATGACATGGCGTTGATATCGTAGTCGGTCATATACTGGGTGCTATGCTCAACCACTTCGGCCATGGCACCAAAGGCAGCAGTGGTATCAGTACGTCCGGTTTTAAAGAAATCATTTAGTTCTGAAACTGTCCAAGTGCCAAGTCCGCGATGCTCACCGCGGATACTTTTGGCGCGCCAACCATCGATGATGGCACCGCTCAAATACTTGTTAGAATCTGCATTACTTAGAGCGATTTCTTGAAAGCCAATACCGCGCCCAGTGTGACAAGAGCCGCAGTGCCCAGGACCTTCGATTAAGTATTGACCACGAGTCAATAGGGCGTTGTCAGTTTCAGGGACAAAGTCACGCTTGCGATCAAATAAGACCTGCCAGTATGCCAAGGGCCAGCGCCAGTTTGCTATGGGGGGTAGCTCGCTTTTTAGATTGGCTTGTTTAACGGCTTTTACATCGGACATAAAGAAGGCGTACATAGCGGCTAAGTCTTCGTCTGGCATGAGCTGGTAAGATGGGTACGGCATAGCAGGGTATAAGGCTTTATTATCACTGCGTACCCCATGTTTAACGGCGTTTTTAAAGTCGTCGAAACTATAGTTGCCGATGCCAGTCTCTTTATCGGGTGTGATATTGGTTGAATAAATTGCCCCAAGTGGCGTTAGCATAGGCAGGCCGCCCGCATAAGTCTCGCCATCGAGTGTGGTATGACACGCGACACAATCAGCGGTGCGTGCGATATATTCACCCTGCTTGATGAGAGCAGGATCAGTGATATTGACCTCGATATCGCTACTGTTGGTGCGCATATTTGGCAGTAATTGCCCAATAATAAAGGCAACCACCAGCCCGATGATGGCTGCTATTATTATAATCAGTGGCCACTTTTTCATAAGCCCGCCCTCCATAAGATATTTTTACCAAGCTTATAATTCATCACTCATATTTCATGAGGCGTATTAATTATCCTTATTGAAATCGAATATTTGTGATTTAAGCTCAGCGAATTAAAAGTTACACGACTGTCATCTAGTATAGGGTAGCGGGTAATATTGTGATATTGTGGAAAACCACATTATAATTAAGGTTTTTACTTATAATGTGCGTTTGCTAGGTCAAATATAAGGCTAGGTGTATGCATAAAAAGTCTAAAATTTGGGCTGCTTTAAAGACTTGTTTTATTATCGTTTTAGCCTCGGCTGCTTGGTTACCGCTATCTAAGGCAACCGCCCAGACTTACTATTTGGGTGTGCTGGCACCTCAAGGCGAGACAGCCGCGCAAAATCGCTGGCAGCCGTGGCTTGATCAGCTTAATGATCAGTTATCAAATGACACCGTGATATTGGTACCCTTGGCGCTGGAGAATTGGCAACAGCAAATAGAAGCACAGCAGTTTGCGCTAGTGCTTGGCCCGCAAGTACAGTTTATAAAAATGAATACCATCAGGTGGCGCTGGCTGGCTACCTTACAAACAGATACGGCTCAATTAAATAGCAATGCGCAAAACGCTCGTGATAAAAGATTTAGTAATCAAGGATTTGATGCTGAGGGTTTTAATGGGCAAAAATCGCAAAATCAGCTTTCGACGACAGTCACCCTAGCCAATGAATTTAATAAACTAAATGAACATACGCCATTAAAACAGCCCAGTGCGATGGAAGAGGTCGCCAGTGCTTTATGGGTTGCTGCCGACAGTGATATTTATCATTTGCAGGATCTAGAGCAACGTCATATTGCTGCTGTCGACACTGACGCGTTTGGCGGTTATTTATTGGGCGCACATTTATTACAGCAAAATGGCATCACGCCAAATCATTACCAAACACAGTTTGTCAGTTATCCGATAGAGCGTACTTTGCATGCCTTGGCTAGTGGCAAAGTAGATGCCGCTATTACGCCGCTTTGTCTGATGGAGGAGATGGCAAGGCGCGGTCAAATAAATGACAAGCAGTACCGTCTGATTCATCCAGTGGCTACCGTATCGAACTGCCATTCTTCAACAAAAATATACCCAAATTGGACATTGGCAGCGACCGAGCAAGCGCCAGATGCTTTGGTGCGCCAGATCAATCAAAATTTATTTGGCAAGAGTCAAGCAGAGCAGCGTTGGCTGCCAGCAGAATCGAGTAGTGATGCTGAGCGCATCCTTTATGAGATGAATCGCCATCCCGCCCAAAAGCAGTTGAGTGCGCATATGATCGACTGGATAAAGGCGCATCGATTATGGATGGCTGTGATTATTTTGGTTATCCTGATATCGACAGTAAATTATGCTTGGATGAGCTGGCTGGCATGGCGGCGGCAAAAAAAGATAGTGCGGCAAAATAGACTAATCCGTGATTATGATCAGCAGTTACACCAATCAGAGCGCTTTGCGGTCATCGGTGAGATGAGCGGTGCTATCGCTCATGAAGTCAATCAACCGCTAGCAACCATTCAAAATTATGCGCAAGGGTTATTGATACGTAGTCAACAAGCGCAGTCATCCAAAAAGACGGTCGAGGCAGCGTCACCTGATAATGCAGCGACAGAGAATGCTCTGCAGCAGATTGTATATGAAACAGAACGCGTCGCTGCTGTGGTGACTAATATCCGCCGCTGGGCTGGACGGTCGCAAGCAAATGAAACTCGTGTCGATATCGCAGCCACCTATCAACAGTGTATCCTATTATTGGGTGAGCAAGCAGCAGGTATCAATTTTTGGCTGGCAAGTGATTATCAGCATTTAACCTTGCCAAATTTACTATTAGATCAGTTACTGATAAATAGCATAACCAATGCTGCGCAGCAAGGAGCGACCCATATCATGCTACGCTGTCAGGCAGAGGAGTATAATAATAAGCAATGGTTGGTATTGCATCTAAGCGATGATGCTGGCGGCTTTGACCAAGCCCAGCTGAATGGGTGGCACCTACCAGAGAGCCTACCCAGTCAATATGCTATTCGGTCTACAAAAGCAGATGGCCTAGGATTAGGGCTGATGATATGTCAGCGTTTATGCAAGTCACAGGGCGGTATGGTGCAGCTAAACAATATTGATGCCGAACATGAAGTTGAGAAAGTTTATCAAGTAGCGAGTAATGAGCCGCGACGCTTTAAACGTACCTTAAATGGTAAAATCCAGCTGCTACAAACCAATGCTAACTATCAGCTGTCAAACACGGTGGGCGCACAAATATCTTTCTATCTGCCATTATCTTTAGCGAATAATAACGACAAACTTTAATGAATATCAATAATGTATTTAGCCATAAGGTCACATATGACGTCTAATCAACATTCAAATGAGCCTACGTGCTGGCAAGATAAAAACAGTCATCTGTCTGACGATTCATCAGGCATTACGCCAGAATCGCTTATCATTCATATCATTGATGACGAAGAAAGTGTGCGCATGTCCTGTGATTTTTTGATTAGCAGCTTAGGGCTGTCAACCCAAGTGTGGGCAAGTGCGCTGACTTTTTTACAACAAGTCAGTATCTATCGCCCAGCAGTGATAGTTAGTGATTTGATGATGCCAGAGATGAGTGGTCAAGCGCTACAAGTGCATCTCAGTAAACATGATAGTCCCATAGCGCTAATAGCATTAACCGGAAATGGCGAGATTGCTGATGCTGTCAATATGCTCAAACAAGGTGCGGCTGATTATCTGGAAAAACCGATTAATAGCCGCCGTCTACAAGAAGCACTTGTGCGTGCGCAAGAGCTCTCTCTAAAACGCGCCAAACTTTATGATATTAAAAAGCTCTATGCACAGCTGACTGATAAAGAAAAGCAGGTTGCCAATGAATTGTTAGAAGGTAATCTGAATAAAAATATCGCTGACCATTTAGACGTTTCCGTCCGTACGGTAGAGGTGCATCGTTCACAAGTGATGAAAAAAATGCAGTCACAACATGTCAGTGAGTTGATTCAAAAGCTGGTTATGCTTGATGCTTAAAAATTAAAACAGTCGTATCAAATAAAGTAGTCATAAAAAAACGCCTGCTATTAAACAGACGTTCTATTTTTTCAAGAGTTGAAGAATTTTGCTAAGTTATTTAACTCAATATCAAGCTATCATCTTCGACTTTTTCGCCGCGAGTTTGCTCAAACATATCAAGTAAGTCATGTACAGTCATGCCCTGACGTTTATCGCCAGCCACATCTAACACCACTTGTCCTTGATGTAACATCACCGTTCTGGTGCCATGTGCCAATGCCTGCTGCATTGAGTGTGTGACCATCATGGTAGTGAGCTGGTTGTCCGTCACAATCTTATCGGTCAGTTCTAAAACAAAGGCAGCAGTTTTAGGGTCAAGGGCAGCAGTGTGCTCATCAAGCAATAGAATTTTAGAAGGTTGTAGTGAAGCCATCAGCAGACTCACTGCCTGACGCTGACCGCCAGATAACAGACCCATACGGTCGGTCAGACGATTTTCTAGACCCAGTTTTAATACTGATAATTTTTCGCGAAATAAATCACGGTTATTTTGGTTTAATGCAAAGCTCAAACCACGTTTGCCGCCGCGCTTATAAGCCAGCGCCATGTTTTCTTCAATGGTTAATGCCTCACAAGTCCCCGCCATCGGATCTTGGAAGACACGAGCCACCCAATGGGCGCGTTGGTGCGCGGTCTTTTTGGTGACATCAATGCCATTTAATAAGATTGAACCACTATCGACGCGCGTGGTACCACTGACCGCATTTAAAAAGGTTGATTTACCCGCGCCATTGGTACCGATGACGGTGACAAATTCACCATCAGCGATATTGAGGTTGATACCGCGTAGGGCAGGGTTTTCAATGGGCGTTCCAGGATTAAAGGTCAACCGCAAATCTGTAGCTTGCATCATAATAATTATTCCTTATGGTTGCACATTGACATTAAGCCCGAACTTTACGACTTAAAAATTTATTTTTAGCTTTTGGCAATACCAAGGCAAATACGACGAGTAGCGCTGTAATCAAGTTTAAATCTTGCGGGCCAAAGCCGATACTACGTAGCGTATCGCTCGATAGCGCTACCTGAATAAATAGCTTGTACAGCACCGCACCGACAACCACAGCAAAGGTAATCAGCCAAATACGCTTGGCAGGAATGATGGTTTCACCGATGATGACCGCTGCCAGACCAATGACAATGGTGCCGATACCGATCGAGATATCTGCGCCACCTTGGGTCTGCACAAACAATGCACCTGCTAAAGCAATCAAACCGTTAGAAATCGCCATACCAATGATGGTCATCCATGAGGTATTGATGCCTTGCGCCTGTGCCATTCTGAGGTTAGAGCCCGTCGCCCGCATCGAAAGACCCGTTTCGGTACTATAAAACCAGTTTAAAAATAACATGGCCAGTAGCACGACGAGACCAATAATCAGGCAGCGCATCCAATAGCCGTTGCCATCAGTGACCAAGGTGCTAAAGACCGTGGTTTCACCCAATAATGGCAAGTTCGGCGCACCCATAATCCGCAAGTTGATAGAATATAGTGCGACCATCACCAAGATACTGGCAAGCAATTGCAGGATGCCAAGTTTGACGTGTAGCCATGCCGTGACAATACCAGCGACTGAACCTGCCAACATACCAAAAGCACAGGCAAGCCATGGGTTGATACCAGCGATGATAGAAATACCAGCGACAGCGCCACCTAGTGGAAAACTACCGTCAGCGGTCAAGTCGGGGAAGTCGAGGGTGCGAAATGAGATCAGCACACCAAGTGCTACTAGGCCATAAATCAGACCGCTTTCAAGTGCACCAAAAAAAGCAATTAAAGACATAAGAGATCAATAAGTCATAACCAAGCGTTTAGCAACTAACGTTTTAGTATTAATTCATAGAATAAATGCGCGATATAGACCAGCGCTGTCTCATCTATACGTTAATTTTAGCTAAACGACTAAGCGGTGAATTTAACAGATTAAACAATCTGCGGTTAGGGTAAACCAAAACATGTCACGATCAACAGCTATCATAAGCTACCTTGGTTCAAAGCTTTGATTAAAAATAGGGCAAATTTAGAAACGATGCAAATAGTTTATATTTAATCAATGTTGTTTAAATAAGAAGCCCAGCCTACTGATTCATAGCTGGGTTTCTGATGTTAAACATTTAGTCTCATCGCATAAAGGTAGATGACAGCTGACACCAAATTCATCAAACTCGGCATTTACCTTACGATAGCTGTAATGAGCTAACTGTAAAAGTGCGTTATTCTACCACTTCTTTTGCTTTATCGATAACCGCTTGTGACAAAGTAATGCCTTCTTCTTTGGCATGCTTTGGACTAACGTATAGATCCAACATTTGCGGAGTATAGACAGGAATAGCCCCTGCTTTTTCACCATTTAAAATACGTACAACGATTTTGCCTGTTTCGCGACCGAGCTCGTAGTAATTCACGCCCAATGCGGCAACTGCACCACGCTCAACTGAGCTGGTGTCAGACGCAATCAGTGGGATTTTACTCTCTTTAGCGACTTGATATAGTGATTCGTAAGCCGATACGACGTTATTATCGGTTGAGGTATAGATCATATCAACCTTACCTTCGAGACTACGTGCTGCCATCGCAATATCAGTACTACGCTGGGCAGGCGCTTCGAGTACATTGATACCTAGTGGTGTCAGTTTCTCTTTCAGGTTTTTTAAGATAATCGTTGAGTTGACTTCGCCTGGGCTATAAACATAGCCGACATTTTTTAGACTAGGAATGATTTGACGCATCAATTCAATTTGTGGCTCATAAGGGAGTGCATCAGAGCCGCCAGTGACATTGGTGCCAGAGCCATCTAGTTTTGTCACTAGTTTAGCGGCAACTGGGTCAGTAACTGCTGAAAATACTAAAGGAATACTGCTAGTGGCAGCAGCTACAGACTGCGCTGATGGAGTACCAATCGCAACGATAACGTCTGAATTGTCTGCGACGAATTGCTTAGCAATCTGACCCGCAGTGGCCGTGTTCCCCTGTGCGCTTTGGAAATTAACCGTTAAGTTTTCACCATCTTTAAAACCAGCTTCATTAAGCTCGTCGATAACGCCCTTACGGACGTCATCAAGCGCTGGATGTTCGACGATAGCTGTAATGGCAACGGTCTTCATCGCTGTGGCTGCATCGCCAGTAGCAGCTGCATCAGTGGTGCTGGTATCTTGTGCTGATTGATTGCAGCCCGTCAAGATAGCAGTACAAACGCCACCTAATAATAGTGCTTTGCTAAAGTTAAAATGACCAAAACGATTCTGATACAACATGGGTCTCACTCCTGAAAATAATAATGTGTCCGTACATTATTTAATAGATGGATAAAGGGTAAAGCAGCTATCTATATAGAGAGCTAAAATATCATGAGCTAAAGATTATTTGCTGGCGTTTTGCGCTTTTTGATCGACATTAATAGCATTTTTTAGCAGCTCATCAGTCAGGCTTACGCCTTGTTCAGCCGCATGTTTTGGGCTTGCATATAAGGTTAAGGTATTCATCACTTCAGGCTTAATCGTATTGACTGCTTCACCATTGAGCACACGATACACCATTTTGCCTGTGGTACGACCAAAGTCATAATCATTGACACCAAGTGCAGCCGTGGCACCGCGTCTTACGCTAAATTCGTCTGAGGCAATGACGGGGATATCAAGCTCATTGGCAGCACCTGCCATCGCTTCAAAGGCGGATACAACGTTGTTGTCTAGTGAGGTATAAATCACATCAACGCGACCAGCAAGGCTACGAGTCGCCATGGCCACATCTGTCGGGCGATTGGCGGTTACGTCTAATATTTTAAGTCCACGTGCAGGCGCGGCTTTTTTAAGTTGATTGAGTACCACCACCGAATTGACCTCACCTGGGCTATAAACATAACCAATGGTTTTTGCATTGGGCACAATTTTTTGAATATTGTCCAATTGCGGCTCGATAGGTAGCTCACTAGACAGTCCTGTCACATTAGATTGGATAGGCACATTGTTTTCGTTAATGAGCTTGGCCGCTACAGGGTCTGAGATAGCCGTATAAATAACCGGAACCGTCTTAGTTGACGCAACGATAGACTGAGCTGATGGCGTTGAGATTGCCACGATGGCATCTGGGTTGTCTCCTGCAAACTGCTTAGCAATCTGACCTGCTGTCGCTGTATTGCCTTGAGCACTTTGAAAATTAATGGTTAGATTTTGGCCTTCAACATAGCCATTATCTGCCAACTCATCAATAATGCCGCGGCGCATCGCATCTAGCGAAGGATGTTCGACAATTTGCGTGATGGCTAATGTCTTAGCAGGCTTATCAGAATCTGCAGCAGTACTTGTATCTGTCGTTGCGGCAGTGTCGTTCGTGTTTGAGCAGCCAATTAATCCAAGCGCGGCGCTCATAGCAGCACCGAATAGGCTGAAGCGTAAAGTAGTAGCAAAGGTCATTTTATTGGGGCTCATAGGTTAGAGAGTGCAGGTTACCCGAGTCAATGTTATGTGCATACTGAGATAACGGGCTAACATCAAAGTAATCAATCCATTGATCATTACGTTCATATTATGACAGTAATGTAACTTATGGCAATAAGAAATTAAAACGTGTTTGTCATTGTCTCTATTAAGGAGGAAATAAGTCGATTTTTGTCGATATTATTGTTTTTGTGATGACTGGTTTTTATTATTTACTGTCTATGGATTTTGGATAATAAAAAAGATGCCATAGGGGCATCTTTTTTATTTAATAAGCGCTGCTAGGGCGTGTTCTCATTTTTATCACCATTTAGGTGCTTTCGTTCAGATTGAGGGCATGCCTTAGTTCAGATAACCTATTTTAAGTAAATCTATCTTAGGCTAGCACATCACCAATAACGCAGTTGTCAGGTAAAGTAACCACCGTCAGCTGGGTTTTTGGATTGCCAGTTGATAGCACCATACCTTCTGAGACACCAAATTTCATCTTGCGCGGGGCAAGATTGGTGACGCAAATCACTTTTTTATCAAGCAATTGCTCCGGCTCATAAAACTTACGGATACCGCTGAACACATTGCGCGGCTTATCTTCGCCAACATCCAAGGTAAATTGTAAAAGCTTATCTGCGCCTTCGACATGGTTGCAGGCCAAAACGTGTGCCACTTTCATCTCGACTTTGGCAAAATCTTCAATATCAATATAGTCAGTTTGCTCGGCATCTGTCGCTGCTGGCGATGCATTTTTGGCCGCTGACTTACTGTCTTTGGTCGTGGTAGGCGCATCGGCTTGCGTCAATGACGCTTTAGAGTCTTCTACCATCGCTTCAATATCTTTTTCTTCAATACGCTGCATTAAAGGTTTGAATTTATTAATTTTATGACCAAGTAGAAATTGATTGCGGCTAGCAAAGCTTAGATCGTCAATGTTCAAGAATTCTTTGGCATTGGCTGTCAGCTCGGGTAGCACTGGTGCAAGATAAACCATCAATTGACGGAAAATATTAATAGCGACTGAGCAGACATCTTGAACTTCTTGTTCAGTACCTTCTTGTTTCGCGAGTGACCACGGTTTTTTGGCATCGATATATTCGTTGGCTTTGTCGGCACATTGCATGATGAGACGCATGGCACGCGAGAACTCACGATTTTCGTAAGCGGCAGCAATTTCATCGCCCGTTTTGGTAATGTCTTCCAGTAGCTCTGACTCTACGCAAACCTCTGACAGCATGCCGTCGTATTTCTTCACTAAGAACCCAGCGCTGCGACTGGCGATATTGACGACTTTACCAACCAAGTCAGAGTTGACCTTTTGCATGAAGTCATTTAGGTCAAAATTAATATCTTCGACTTTGTCAGACAATTTGCTGGCGAAGTAATAGCGAAGATATTCAGGGTGCAAGTGCTCTGCGTAAGTTTTGGCATTAATGAAAGTGCCGCGTGACTTACTCATTTTTTCGCCATTGACCATCAAGAAGCCGTGGGCAAAAACACCGGTTGGCGTGCGTAACTCACTACCAGCTAGCATCGCAGGCCAAAACAACGCATGGAAGTAAACGATGTCTTTACCAATGAAGTGATAGACCTCGGTTTTGTGCTCGTTTTCTTGTGCCCAATAACGGTCAAAATCAAGCGCTTCGTCTGTATCCGCACGCTTATCGCAAAGGTTTTTAAAGCTTGCCATGTAACCGACCGGCGCATCAAGCCAAACATAAAAATATTTGTCTGGCTCGTCGCTTGGGGTATCTGGAATTTGAAAGCCGAAATAGGGCGCATCACGCGAAATGTCCCAGCTGGCTAGTCCAGAGTCGAACCATTCTTGTAGCTTGTTGGCGACCGAGGTTTGTAGACGGTTGTCACTACGTGTCCAATCCTGTAAAAACTGCTCAAACTCTGGCAGATCAAAGAAATAGTGTTTGGAGGTTTTTAGTATTGGTGTTGCGCCTGAAATAGTTGAGCGCGGATTTTTTAATTCTACGGCATTATAAGTTGTGCTACAAACCTCACAGTTATCGCCATATTGATCTTGCGCACCGCATTCCGGGCATTCTCCTTTGACAAAGCGATCCGCTAAAAACAATTGCTTTTCAGGATCAAATAGCTGCTCAACGTCTTTCGTGCTGATATGGCCAGCATCATTAAGACGACGATAGATCAGCTCAGAAAACTGTTTATTTTCCTCTGAATGCGTAGTGTGATAATTATCATAATTAATCAAGAACTTCGAAAAATCCGCTTCGTGTGAGGCTTTTACCGCTGCAATTTGCTCCTCTGGCGTCACGCCATTGGCTTCTGCTTTGAGCATAATGCCAGTGCCATGAGCATCGTCCGCGCACACATAAGTGACTTTATGGCTTTGTGCTTTCATCGCACGTACCCAAATGTCAGTTTGAATATGCTCTAAAAGATGCCCCAAATGGATGTCTCCATTGGCGTAGGGCAGCGCACTGGTTACTAGAATCTCACGCACAAAATCACCTATATTTTTATATAAACGGGTTAGTTATCAAATGTCCTAAGCGGTTTATGCTTATTGGACACGATATTATCAAGACCAAAAATTTCCAAAAATAAGAAAAATTCAAAAAGTGTGCCTATGATACCGTAATTCAGATAATTTTGTGATATTCCTTAGTAATTAATACAGTAACTAATAAAGCGCTTAACTCTATACGGTATATAGAGTATCACTCAATTCTGAGAGATAAATAGTCAGTTGTATTTAGAAGTGATAATGAGAAAGAGTCCATAAAAAACCCACTAAGCAAGTTGCCGAGTGGGTTTTTATTTACGTATTATCCGCTTAGGTATTCATAGTCGATACTGATAAATGATTCAAATTCTAATGCCTCCTAGAATGAGCCAAACATCGTCCCTAAAGTGATAACGGCGACCACAGCAATGAGTGGAATCACCATCGTGACCATGGCGACGTTTAGATAAGACTGTTTATGGGTCAAACCACAAATCGCGAGTAAGGTGATGACCGCACCACTGTGTGGCAAGGTATCCAGACCACCCGCTGCCATCACAGCAACACGGTGCATGAGTTCTGGGTCAATACCCGCTGCGAGCGCCATTCTTAAATAGTCTGCACCCAACGTCGAGAGGGCAATACTTAAACCACCAGACGATGAGCCAGTAATACCAGCTAACGTGGTCATCGCGACGGCTTCCGAAATTAAAGGATTATCAGGTGTTAGATTTAAAATGCTGTCACGAATGATAAGAAAGCCTGCCAGCGAGGCGATAACCGCGCCGTATCCTACTTCTGAGGCGGTGTTAAAAATCGGCAACATTGAATCATAAGTACCACGGTTGATGGTTTTTTGTAGGTTATTCCAATGACCGATACGCAGCACAATTAAAACGATACAAGCCACGACTAACGAGATGATAATTGACCATAAACCCAGTGAGCCTGCGATATTCAGCTCTGGAAATTGGGTTTGCAAGCCGCTAAAATCCATTGATGGAAAGACAGCGTAAGTTAATACAGCATTTAAACCAATGACCAGTATCAGCGGAATCATAGCAATAGTAAATGAGGTATGATGCGTACTGAGCGTGTCATTTTCTTTTTTGATTGCGCCAACGCCTCCTACATCTTCTTCGTCATGCTGACCATAGCCTTCACCTGCGGCATTGGCTTTTCTGGCTCGTGACTGTAGCCACAACCAACCACAGATGAACATGATGGTACCGCCAATAATACCCAAGATAGGCGCGGCAAAGACATTGGTATTATAGTAAGGAATCGGAATGGCATTTTGAATGGCAGGCGTACCTGGCAATGCTGTCATCGTAAACGTAAACGACCCTAGAGCAATTGCTGCTGGAATCAAGCGTTTTGGAACATCAGCCGCCTTAAACAAGTCTTTGGCGATGGGATAAATGGCAAAGGCCACAACAAACAACGATACGCCGCCGTAGGTCAAAATGGCACAGACCAAAATCACCGCGAGTATGGCTTTGCTAGCACCGAGCTTTGCGACGACGGTATTGGCAATTGCGGTCGCCGCACCAGAGTCTGCCATCAAACGCCCAAATAGTGCACCCAGCAAGAATATAGGGAAAAACTTAAGTAAAAATCCACTTAGCGCCCCCATAAAAACATCAGTATAGACAGGAATTGTGCTTAAAAAATCACCTGACAGTAAGACTGCTAATGTCGCCATAATCGGTGCTAATATCAGCACGGAATAACCGCGATAAGCAAAAAACATCAATAATAATAAAGTAATGACAATAGCAAAGGTACTAAACATGATCGCCCTCCTTGGCAAAATTAAGGCAGCGAGTATGCAGAACGTATTGATATTGGTCAATAAAATCACTCAAAATATGGAATATTTGATATGTTATTAAACATCAATCTGTCTTAATAAGATATTGACCTACCATATATGCCGCTACTGCGCTGGCTTGTATGTTCTTACGGTTATTCTCTTCTCGCTACGAGAATAATATGTTAAGTTAGCACAAGATTTTTAATTATGATATATCGATAGAAATTGTATTAATATAAATATGGAAATATTGAGTGATGTTACCCACTCATAATCATTGATGATAGAAGTTAATAACAAAAAATAGACTTGCAAGGAGATAAGCATGAGTCAATCAAAAGTATATAGCAGTGCCGAAGAAGCACTGAAAGGTATCGTCAGCGATGGACAAACACTCGCTATCGGTGGTTTTGGTCTGTGCGGTATTCCTGAAGCGTTAATCGCCGCATTGCGTGATAGTGGTGTTAAAGAGTTAACTTGCATCAGTAATAACGCTGGGGTCGATGATTTTGGTTTGGGATTACTATTACAAACGCGCCAGATTAAAAAAATGATTTCATCCTATGTGGGTGAAAATAAAGAATTTGAGCGTCAATACTTGGCAGGCGAGTTAGAAGTTGAATTAACGCCGCAAGGTACCTTGGCTGAAAAATTACGTTCAGGTGGTGCTGGTATTCCTGCCTTCTACACCGCAACTGGCGTCGGTACACTGGTCGCTGAAGGCAAAGAAACCCGTGATTTTGATGGTCGCACTTATATACTTGAGCATTCATTACGCGCTGATGTGTCATTAATAAAAGCGCAAAAAGCGGACAAAGCGGGTAACTTAATTTTTAACAAGACTGCGCGTAACTTCAATCCAGATTGCGCCATGGCAGGAAAAATCACCATCGTTGAAGTCGAAGAAATCGTAGAGACAGGCACCTTTGATCCTGATGAAGTGCATCTGCCGGGTATCTTTGTGCAGCGTATCGTCTTGAATAGTAATCCTGAAAAGCGTATTGAAAAAACCACGACTAAAGCTGTTGAAGGCAATTAATTAAAGGCTTTATAGAAAAGTTTTTAAAATATTAAATTAATAACAGAATATCGTAATACTATTCCTAAAAATTTGGGTAGCAAGGCAAACGAGTGAAAGTGCTATATTTAGTAGACGAAGCGAGTTTGACACCGCTAATCATATTTTTTGGGGTAGTTATAAAAATAAGGAAGTTACCATGGCATGGACAAGAGAGCAGATGGCACAGCGTGCCGCAAAAGAATTAGAAGATGGCTATTATGTAAACCTAGGTATTGGGCTACCCACCTTAGTTGCTAATTATATTCCTGAAGATGTAGATGTTTGGCTACAGTCAGAAAATGGTCTATTAGGTATTGGCGAGTTTCCAACGGCGGATAACGTCGATGCGGATTTGATCAACGCTGGTAAGCAGACCGTGACCGCAGAGGCGGGCGCCAGTTATTTTAGTAGTTCAGAGTCATTTGCGATGATTCGCGGTGGTCATGTCAACCTGGCGATATTGGGTGCGATGGAAGTGTCAGAAAAAGGCGATTTAGCCAACTGGATGATTCCCAAAAAAATGGTCAAAGGCATGGGTGGCGCAATGGATCTAGTCGCTGGTGTGCAGCGCGTGATTGTATTGATGGAGCAGGTCAACAAACACGGTGAGCCAAAAATTCTTGCTAATTGCGAGCTGCCATTGACAGGTAAAGGGGTGGTTGATCGTATTATTACTGAGCTTGCAGTACTCGATGTGACGGACAATGGATTGAAACTGGTTGAGCTGGCAGATGGCGTTAGCTTTGATGAGCTACAAGCAAAAACGCCAGTGAGCATTGCTCAATAGTTTTGATACATGACCTGATAGTGTAAAGGCTGCGTAATACTTTATTTGATAGCCACTAGATTTTAGTGGCTTATTTACTGGTTTACCTCATAACTTCATATCATTACCCATTATTAAGGACAATATATGGCGACCCAATTACAACAGGATTTAACGGGCAAAGTGGCATTAGTCACTGGCGCTGCCAGTGGTATCGGACGTAATATCGCTGAGACTTATGCGAAGGCAGGCGCGGCGGTTGGTATTGCTGATATTAATCTTGCAGCCGCCCAGAAAACGGTCGATGCTATCGAAGCGCTAGGCGGGCGTGCACTTGCCATTGCCATGGATGTAACGTCTGAAGATGCCGTAAATAATGGTGTGCAGCAGCTTGTTGATACCTTTGGCAGTATTGATATCTTGGTCTCTAATGCTGGTATTCAGATTATCGACCCAATCAACAGAATGGCGTTTGATGATTGGAAAAAAATGCTCGCCATTCATTTAGATGGCGCATTTTTAACCACTAAAGCGGCGGTACAGCACATGTATAAGGATGACAAGGGCGGTACGGTTATCTATATGGGCTCAGTACATTCGCATGAGGCATCAATGTTTAAGGCGCCTTACGTCACGGCGAAACACGGTCTACTTGGGCTGTGCCGTGTATTGGCAAAAGAAGGCGCTGAGCATAATGTACGCGCACATGTGATTTGCCCAGGGTTTGTCAAAACGCCATTGGTCGAAAAGCAAATTCCGCAACAAGCGGCTGAAAAAGGTATCAGTGAAGAATCTGTAGTCAATGATATTATGCTGGTGAATACGGTAGATAAAGAATTCACGACCGTTGATGATATTGCCCAATTGGCATTATTTTTAGCGGCATTCCCGAGCAATGTATTCACAGGTCAGTCTATCGTTGCCAGTCATGGTTGGTTTATGAATTAACTGAGTAGTGAATTAATGGGTTTGCGGGCTGTTTGATTGGTTTAAGGATCATTAGCTTGCTAATAAAATAAAAGGTCAGTCCATTAGCATCTGGTTTTATATTAATTTGAGCCAATTAGATTGGCTCTTTTTTTGTGAGCGCTTGAAGACCGTTTTGGGTCGCACAGAGTAAAGATAATGAATAATAAAGATTTTGCAGCAAAGTTAAACTGTGCGATCGAACAGCAGAAGTTTGAGCAATCAGTTAATCAATTCCAAGACCAGCGACCCATTGATGTTTCTAATGCTCTGGCACTCATGGAGCCAAATCTTGCTTGGCAGCTATTGGAACGGCTGCCAAATCGTTCTACGGTATTTTCTTACCTAGAGGGATATTCAGGTCGCGATGGCACATGAGTTTCCGCGCGCAAACCTAGCAAAGATAGTAGGCGAGATGCCCGCAGATGAGCGTACCGACTTATATAAGCACCTAAATTAGGAGCAGCGGGATGCTTTGTTACCAGCATTGGCACAGGCACAACGTGAAGATATTCGTAAGTTATCTGCCTATGAGGAGCGCACTGCTGGTGCGTTGATGACGTCTGATTATGCGACTTTAGCTGCTCATATGACCGTAACTGAAGCACTGGCAGCCCTTAGACTAGAAGCACCTGATGCTGAGACTATTTATCATGCTTATGTGATTGATGACGAGCGTAAGTTATTAGGCGTTGTCTCTTTACGAGTACTTATTTTAGCTGCTCCTGAGCAGATGATTAATGACATTATGGTCAATTCCATCATATCTTGTGATGTCAACGACGATCAAGAAGACGTTGCGAAAATGGTCGCCCGCTATGATTTAATTGCCTTGCCGATTACCGATGATAGTGGTGCTTTGGTCGGTATTGTTACCCACGATGATGCGATGGACGTCGCCAGTGATGAGGCTACCGATGATTTCCATAAGTCGGGCGGTGTCTCGACCATGGTGGGCAAATTAAAAGACATCAGCATTCGAGTGTTATACCGTAAGCGGTTGTTTTGGTTGGTGTTATTTTTACCTTTATTGGTCGACAGTGGCGGTAACGCTGGCTCGCAGTCAGCGACTTTGATGGTGAGAGCTTTGGCGACTGGTGATGTGGTCATGCGCGACTGGTTTTCATTGTTGGGTCGAGAAGCGCTAGTTGCGTTGATGCTTGGGGCTACGATGGCTGTTGCTATCTCAATCATCGGTTATGTACGTGGTGATGCCGTGGTATCGTTAGTGCTGGCACTGAGCATGATGTCTGTGGTGATGATTGGTATGAGCCTACCTTTTGTGCTTAATAAATTAGGTTTTGACCCTGCCACTGCCAGTGCGCCTTTGATTACTTCTGTTTGTGATGCGTCAGGTGTGCTGATTTATTTGTTTATTGCTTCACAGTTTTTGTCTATAGGCTAAAGTAAAACTGCTTAAAAGATAGTAATCATTATATAAATATTAGCCTTATAGACTACCTTCTATAAAGCTTAATCCCACTATCGTTGTGGTTTTTTTATATGGGTAATTCAGCTACACTGTCACTATAAAAGGTTTGGCTAAAATGCTCATGAGGTATACTGTTTACGCTATTTACGACAGTATTCACTGAGTTTTTGCCATGCCCACCCACTTGTATAGGAAGTAATGGTCGCTATGTTTAACTTTATGAAGAAAACCTCCACCAAAAAACCAGAAACACCAGAGCAGCGGGCAGAGCGCGATAGTGCTGTGGACAAGGTGCTGCTGGGTTACGAAGTAGGTACTGTCAGCATTGCCACCATGGTAACGGGGCTTGAGCGCGATGGTGACCAGCTCACCTTAGACTTGCGTCTACCCGTAAATAGTAATCCTGAAATCATCCAACAAGAGCTTGGGCAACTGCTACATCCGCATGGTATCAAGACTATTCACATGAATGTTCGTTTGCCAGCACCAGCGAAAGGGACAGGATCAAGCTTACCAAAGGCAATGCCCAAGACCACCAATGCAATGGATAGTCAAAGTCAGTCGTCAGAAACAGCTGATAGTAAGACGGCTGATGCCGAACCGCCGATTACCAAAGCAGCGCCGACACAAGCGTCACTTGCCGCGCATCCACGCATTCGCCATATTATCGTCGTAGCATCAGGTAAAGGTGGCGTTGGTAAATCCACCACCACGGTCAACATTGCTTTGGCATTACAAAAGCTAGGCAACCGTGTTGGCGTACTGGATGCCGATATTTATGGTCCTAGTATGCCAACGATGCTGGGCGTCGATAATATCAAACCTGAGCTGGAAAATGAGCAGTTTGTTCCTATCAATGCGCATGGTATGGCGATGCTATCGATTGGTAGCTTGCTCGATGGTGACAATACGCCTGTCGCGTGGCGTGGACCAAAAGCCACTGGTGCGCTGATGCAGTTGTATAACCAAACCAATTGGCCGCAGCTGGATTACTTAGTGATTGATATGCCACCAGGTACGGGAGATATTCAGCTAACATTGGCGCAGCGTATTCCAGTGACGGGTGCCGTGATTGTTACGACGCCGCAGCACGTTGCACTACTTGATGCGCAAAAAGGCATTGAGATGTTTAATAAAACCAACATTCCAGTACTTGGTGTGGTTGAAAACATGGCGCTGCATACCTGTAGTAACTGTAATCATACCGAAGCTATCTTTGGTACAGGCGGTGGAGAGAAAATCGCTGAACAATATCGGGTGCCGCTATTAGGGCAGCTGCCACTTGCCAGTGGAATTCGTGCACAAGTGGATAAAGGTGAGCCAAGCGTCTTAGCGGATGATGAATTTGCGCCTTACTATATGAGCATTGCTAAAAATATCGAAGCCAATATTAATAAATTTGCAAAGCCTATCGATGATAAGCGTATTTTTTAATGGTTTTTAATTGCTTCTAGTAATAGTTAAATAGCCTAAGTAAATGAAATTTGAAGGGCTTAGATTTTCAAAAAGGGAGTATTGTGAGCTTATCTATTTATCAACGCCATTTAGAGGATATTCCCACGCAGTATATGTTTTTGAAATTATTGCGCCCGCCGATATACGTGATTGAGCTCTCAAACAATCAAGTGATTGCCGTTTGCTACTATAAAGATGGGAGTAGTAAACGCCATCAGGTCAACGCCAACTTTAGCAATCGCCGAATGGTGATTGCTGACTTTAACAAATTTTCACAGGCGTTAACTGACCTCTTACTTAAGTTTCCGAGACACTTTTTATGGATGAGCGCGATAGCCGCTACCGATGTGACAGAAATACTGGCAGATGGATTGACCAGCATTGAAGTTAAGGTGATAACGGAAGCGTTTTTTGTGGGTTCTGCGAAGGCAAAAAGAAAAACTGTACATACTGCCGTGAGTTATCAAGGAAAAATAGTACCTTTAGAAAAGTTTGGCTAGGATGCCTCAATCATGAATCAAAATAGCAACGAGCAAGATCAACAACACTTATCCACCAGCATGAAGCCAGTTGTTCTCAATGAACTTATTAAAAATTCTCAGCCTGTTTTTGGTGTTTTTGCACAAGTAAAAAATATCAACTATTTGGACTACCACAGTCATCTAATCTCGCAAAAGGCGCTGACAAACTGGCGCAAAGATTTAAAAGCCAATCAATTCTGTTTTATTCAAATTATCCAACCGCCTTATCGGATTTGTCTGGCATTGGCAACGATTAAGTTGGCAAGTAGCGCCTTCATTTATGTTTATAACGATGCGACGGATGAGTTAGAGGTTTGTGAAGCCTTGCAGCCGTTGACTCGACAAACGAGTTTAGAAGGTAGCTGCTATCAAGGTCAGATGCTATTTACTCATCCCAAGCTCACCGTAAACTTGGTTTTTACGCCTTTACAAGTTGAGGTAATGCTGGACAGTCAGTCTCTTGCAGTGCATGCAACATTGGCGCGGCATTCGCAGCCACTTGCTATCTGTACGCCGACGGGTAGACGAGGCTGGACGTTCACCCAAAAAGAGCCGTTAATAGCCCTAGCTGGTCATTTACTGATTAAAGCCAATTCAAAATTTAACGTGGATGCTCAAGCCAAACAAATCCACTTTTCCGAAACGACTATCGCCAATCTAGATTGGACGCTCGGCTATATGCGTCACAAGACCAATTGGTTTTGGACCTGTATCAACAGCTATTTACCCGATGGTCGTCATTTTACGTTGAACTTGTCGATGGGTGTCAATGAAACAGGGGTCAGCGAAAATGCGTGCTGGCTAGATGGGCAGATTTATTATTTACCACCAGTGCTATTTATACGTCAAGAAGTGGATACAGCCGTGCAAAATACTTGGCGTATCTATCATCAAAACCTAGGCTGGAGCAATGTTGATATTGATTTAACCTTTACACCGATGACTGTTTATAAGAAGATGGATAACTTTGGTGTGATTGCCAGTATTTTTGAGCAATGGCTTGGCTTTTATAGTGGTGAGATTCGTCTAAAAGACGAAGTTATTAAAATCGATAAAGTAATGGGCTTAGCAGAAGATCACTTTGCCAAATGGTAGTCTGTAAAATATAGAGTGATGATGAGGAAGTTATTAGAGGTATTGATTTTAAAGTCGCTACTGCTCTATAAATCGGGCCATCAATTCCGTATAATCGTCGCTATCAAAATACTATTCAGACCATCACCATCATTTAATATTTGCTAAGGAACAACAATGTCTATCAAATCTGACCGCTGGATTCGTAAAATGGCCGAAGAACATGGCATGATTGAGCCGTTTGAAGCGGGTCAAGTGCGATTCAATGATGCAGGCGAGCGTTTGGTCAGCTACGGTACGTCAAGCTATGGTTATGATGTGCGCTGTGCACCTGAGTTTAAAGTTTTCACCAATGTTCATTCAGTAGTCGTTGATCCTAAAAATTTCGATGAAAAAAGTTTTATTGATATCGTCGGCGACGAATGTATTATTCCGCCCAATTCATTTGCGCTAGCACGCACCATGGAATATTTCCGTATTCCACGTGACGTTTTGACGATCTGTCTTGGTAAATCAACGTATGCGCGCTGCGGAATTATCGTCAACGTGACGCCGCTGGAGCCTGAGTGGGAAGGACATGTTACTTTAGAATTTAGTAATACCACCAATCTACCAGCGCGTATTTATGCAGGCGAAGGGGTAGCACAAATGCTATTTTTCCAAAGTGATGCTGATGATGTTTGTGAAACCAGCTATAAAGATCGCGGCGGTAAATATCAAGGTCAACGCGGTGTGACATTGCCAAGAACCTAATTTTCTAAAATCGTCACCCTTTTATGTTGACAATAAAAAAAGCCAGTCATATTTGATACGACTGGCTTTTTTATGTGTCCGATTTCACTATTTCAACACTTTCAAACCCGCTTTATTATCACGTTTGGCTTTAGGTGTCGCAGTAGGGCTTTTTTGTGAGCTTGCTATCGCATCCTCTTCAGGTTGATAGTTATCATATTCATTGGGGTCAAAAAACATCCCTTGCGAGTTTTCTTTCGCATAAATACCTAGCACCGCCGTCAGTGGTACCCAAATCTCTTGTGACACGCCGCCAAAACGCGCGCTAAAATGAATATAATCATTTTCCATACTCATATTACCAGTCGCACGGCTGGCGATATTCAATACGATACGACCATCTTGCACGTGTTCCCTTGGAATCTGTACGTTTTCAGCAGTGGCATCAACCATCAGATAAGGGGTAAGTGCGTTGTCTTCTATCCATTGATATAGCGCGCGCACCATATAGGGACGTGTTGGAGTAATAGAGGTGGTTTCGCTCATCTGTTGGCTTCCTATATTTAATGGTCTTTAATGATTAAAAAATACTTTTTTCAGCGTTTTACTACCGATAAAACATCAATAAAATTTGCTTAGCTTTCGTTTTATTCGCTTATATTAGACTGCTTCCTATTGTAAGCAAGCTGTCGGCAGCTGTCTAATTAACGCACACTTTTTTGAAAGCTAGTACGCTCAAAGACTCGCTGTTGATAGTCAAATAGGGGACGACTAATCGCGCGTGGTAGCTCGATTCCCATTTCTTCAAGTCGCCACAGTAGTGGCGCTAGCAGCACATCACACCACCCAAACTCGTCTGCCATAAAATAAGGCTTATGAGCAAACAGTGGTGACAAAGTAATTAAAGAATCGCTTAATTGCTTTTTCGCAATAGCAGCTTGTGCTTTATTAAAGCTATTAGGGTGCATGAGTAGACGCTTACCGAGTACCAGCCAATCGTGCTGAATACGCCAAGCCAGCTGGCGAAATTGGGCACGCTCTTGCGGGGTATCAGGCAGTAGCTTATTGGTGTGATAACGCTCTTCAAGATACTCAAAGATAACGTTAATCTCATACAGTGCAATTTCACGTTGTTGCAGAACAGGCAACGTATGATAGGGATTAAGCTCAGTCAAATCTTCAGGACGCTCAGAGTGCAAACGTGATAGATAATAGGCAAGCTTTTTTTCCTCAAGCAATAGGCGCACCACATGACTGTCGTAGCCGTCATCAGCGTATAAAATCAGCTGACTACTTGGAATGTCGTTTGCATCAATCATGAAAGCCTAATGTTAATAGTAAAGCCTGTCATCGTAAACAAAGTTGCCTTGATTATCAAGGCAACGTACGTAAACATTGATGATAAGCGCTTTACTTCTCTGCTTTCTCAACAAGGATAGTGAGACTAAATGCTTAATTGTTAAAAGATGAATAAAAAAAGGCACTACCAAAGTAGTGCCTTTTTATGATGACAATATATTTTTTAATACTTAATTATTTTACATCTTTCCAGAATTCTTTGTTCAATAAGTAAACTGGAATGAGTAATACTAATAAGAATAAAATCACGAAGAAACCAATCACTTGACGGTCATGACGGTTAGGTTCTGCCATCCACGCCATAAAGTTAACCAAATCGCCCACTTCACTTTCAAACTCTTCAGCGCTCAATTTTTCTTGCATATTATGCAAGACATGAGGCATTGCAGCATTTGCAAGTACTAAATTATTGGCACCCCAAGGACGGCTTGGGTCTTCATAAAATGACAATAGGTAAGTGTATACCCAGTCATCGCCACGTAATCTGGTTTCAAGTGATAGGTCTGGTGGTGCTGCGCCAAACCAAGACGCTTGAATTTCAGGATCAATTTCAGCAGTGATATGGTCACCGATTTGATCGGTGGTGACCATCAAATACTTTTCGACCAGCTCAGGTGGTATCTCTAAATCTTTAGCAATGCGCGAGTGACGAACATACTTGGCTGAGTGACACCCAGCGCAGTAGTTCATAAAGATCTTCGCACCGTTTTGTAGCGAGCCCTTATTGGTAAAATCAATAGGGGCAGTACTACAAGCTAAGTGTTCTACCACACCGTCAGCATTGGTGAATGTACCACATCCACCGCCACCAGCTGCCAGTGCAGTACCAGCCGTCAAGGTTAATGCCGCGCCTAAGCCTAGACCCGCTAGGGATTTAATTAGCGTGTTCATTAGTGACCTCCGGTAACGCGTTCGGGTGGCTGTTTACACTTCTCAATAGCAGTATAGAACGGCATTAGTAAGAAGAACAAGAAATATAGAATAGTGAATACACGTGCCATGATAGTGGATGTCGGCGTCGCAGGTGTCGCACCCAAGTAGCCCAATACTACAAAGCTAATCGCAAAGACAGTTAGCGCAATCTTGGATAAAATACCTTTATAACGTATAGAGCGCACAGGCGATCTGTCTAGCCATGGTATCAAGAATAGTACGGCAATCGCACCACCCATCGCAATCACACCACCTAGCTTGTCAGGAACCGCACGTAAAATGGCATAGAATGGCGTGTAATACCATACTGGTGCAATGTGTGCTGGTGTTTTCAGTGAGTTCGCTGTCTCAAAGTTTGGTGGCTCAAGGAAGAAACCGCCGCCTTCTGGGAAGAAGAATACCACTGCAAAGAATAAGATAAAGAAGACCACGATACCAATCATATCGTGTACCGTGTAGTACGGATGGAATTCAATACCATCTAATGGTACACCGTTTTTGTCTTTAAGCTTCTTGATATCAATACCATCAGGGTTGTTTGAACCCACATGGTGTAGCGCTACAATATGCATGAATACTAAGCCCACAAGTACTAATGGGATAGCAACCACGTGTAGAGCAAAGAAGCGGTTTAGGGTGATACCTGAGATAATATAATCACCACGTACCCATTCTGCAAGCCCATCACCAATCACAGGTAGAGCAGCAGGAAGGTTCAAGATAACCTGTGCACCCCAAAATGACATGTTGCCCCAAGGAAGTAGGTAACCGAAGAAACCTTCTGCCATCAATGCTAAGTAAATACCCATACCGATGAGCCAAATAAGCTCACGTGGTTTTTGATATGAACCATACAGCAGTGCTCTGAACATATGCAGATATACGACCACAAAGAACGCAGACGCGCCAGTCGAGTGCATATAACGGATGAGCCAGCCCCCTTTGACATCGCGCATGATGTATTCAACAGACGCAAATGCCCCTTCGGCACTTGGGTTGTACATCATGGTCAGCCAAATACCTGTTACCAATTGGTTAACCAGTACCACCATTGATAACACGCCAAAAAAGTACCAAAAGTTAAAGTTTTTTGGTGCATAGTACTTTGACATATGATATTCATAGGTTTCGGTCGCTGGAAAGCGAGCGTCCACCCAATGCATTAACTTTTTACCCATGCTCATATTAAGCCTCCCCAATCGTCAAGATGGTACCATCCATGTTGTAATCTGGGATAGGTAAGTTAAGAGGTGCAGGAACGCCACTAAAGACGCGACCCGCCAAGTCATATTTAGACCCGTGGCATGGGCAGAAAAATCCGCCATACCAATCATTACCGCCCAAGTCAGCCGCGCCAACGTCAGGACGGTAGTTTGGTGCACAACCTAAATGTGTACAGACGCCTTCTACCACCAAGATTTCTGGCGAGATAGAGCGTTCTGGATTTTTACAGTATTCGGGTTGTAATGATGCATTAGATTCAGGGTCAGACAGTAAAGGTGTTACTGGCCCTAAAGTCGCTAGCATGTCTTCTGTGCGTTTAACCACATAAATAGGTTTGCCACGATATTTGACAACGATCATTTGTCCATCTTCGATAGAACCAATATCTTGGGTCACTGCAGCCCCTGCAGCCTCAGCTTTAGCGCTTGGGTACCAAGAACGGACAAAAGGTGTCGCCACGGCAGCTACCCCAGCTGCACCAATTGCGGCAGTTGAGGCAATAAGAACTCTACGGCGTTGTACATTAACGCCTTCGGCTTGGCTCATTAATACTTCCTCCAGGTGAATGAAATGGGATTATCCCACACTGGGTTTGTGGCTTAGAAAATATACAATATCAAGCCACTTTAGCTGTGCCTAATTTTGCTAATTGTTGCTATTCTAAGCTATTTCGGTGATAAAATAAATTATTGCGTTAAAAATAAAGCAACCTCGATAGGACATATTATAAGGTTGAATGTGACAACCAAGCCAAAATAGCTGGATTATCAATGTTTAACGTCGACTTTGTTTTAACAAGGATTGTGAACGTGATGACCTTATAATTAATAAGGATTTTCAGCAATAGCGAATGATACTTGAAATTAAGGCAATGTTCACTAACTTTCAGTACCTAACTACTGTGTAAGTAGTCGTAAACCAATAATCACCGCTTTATAAGAACAAAACGGTGATTATTTCATTACCTTTCGTGTCTTATAAAACTCGGAGTTCTATAAGACATCGCTTCAGTCGCTAACGTTAGCTCTCAAGCGCACTCCAACGCTCAAGCTTGCTCATCATTTCATCTTCAATCGTCAATAGACGCTCACTGGCAGCGGTTGCGGCGTCAAAATCGGTATTGAACCAAGAGCCGTCAGCCAGTTTCTCTTGCAACTGGGCTTGTTCGGCTTCGAGTGCCGCGATTTCTTTTGGTAAGTTATCCAATTCACGCTGTTCATTATAATTGAGCTTTTTATTGGCCTTATTAGGCTGAGCCGTGACAGCTTGCGTCGACTTATTAGCTGGCTTACTGTTTGCAGCACCACTATGATTAGATCTAGCAGCTTGTGCGGCTTGCTCACGGTTTTTTTGTACCAAGTATTCTTGATAGCCACCGACATACTCTTTAACGATACCTTTACCGTCTTCATCTTGGTCAAATACCCAAGTAGAGGTAACGACATTGTCCATAAATGAGCGGTCATGGCTGATTAGCAAAATCGTACCACCAAAGCTGGCTACTGACTCTTCTAGTAGCTCAAGTGTCGCCATGTCCAAATCGTTGGTTGGCTCATCGAGTACTAGAATATTGGCAGGCTTTAATAGCTGCTTGGCAAGTAGTACGCGGTTACGTTCACCACCTGATAGTGCTTTGACAGGCGTACGTGCGCGCTCTGGGGCAAATAAGAAGTCTTGCAAATAGCTCATGATGTGCGTCTTGCGACCACCAACTTCAACAAAGTCTGAGCCTTCTGAGACGTTTTGCGCCACACTGGCTTCAAGGTCTAACTGATCGCGTAGCTGATCGAAAAAGGCGATTTTTAGGTTGGTGCCTAATTCGACGTTACCAGTCTTGGTGACTTCGTCATCAGACATATCGAGTAGGGCTTTGATAAGGGTGGTTTTACCCGCACCATTAGGTCCGACAATACCGATTTTATCGCCACGCATGATAGTGGTGGTAAAGTCATCAACCAAGACATTGCCATCGTACTCAAGATGTAAGTTTTTAACTTTACAGACGAGCTTACCGCTTTTCTCGCCTTGACCCATCGTGATGTTGACATTACCCACTTGCTCACGGCGATCGCTACGCTCTTCACGCAGTGCTTTTAATTCGCGGACGCGGCCTTCATTACGGGTACGACGGGCTTTGATACCTTGGCGAATCCAAACTTCTTCTTGCGCCAGTTTTTTATCAAAGTTGGCGTTGTTTTTTTCTTCAGCCTGTAACTGTAGCTCTTTTAGCTCTTGATAGCGTGCGTAGCCACCTTCGCCTTGGGTTACGTCATAGCTGGTCAATTGACCACGATCAAGCTCAATAATACGAGTCGATAATTTGTTAACGAATGCTCTATCATGGGTGACAAACAACAATGTCAGACCTTGCCAATCTAATAAAAAGCGCTCTAACCATTCAATACTATCAACATCCAAATGGTTGGTTGGTTCATCGAGAAGCAATACATCGGGTTTGGTAACCAACGCACGTGCTAGTAGTACGCGGCGCTTACGACCACCTGATAATGAAGACAAATCATCTTCTGGGTCAAGCCCCATGGTTTTGATCAGGCGGGTTGCTTCACGTTCCAAATCCCAACCGTGTACCGCATCAATATCATGCTGCAAATCGGCCATCCGCTCGCAAGCATCCATATCACCATTCGCACATAAGTCAGTTTGGGCATTGTAGTTGATAAGCAGCTCAGCAGTGCGGCGGCTACCACCCATGACGATATCTAAAATACGTCCACTGGTTTCGGGAACGTCTTGCTCTAGCATCGCAACGCGCACGCTGCTGTTGATAATGACTTCGCCGCTATCAGGCTGTAATGTGCCGCTAATCAGCTTAAACAAGGTGGATTTGCCTTCGCCATTACGGCCAATTAAACAGACACGTTCACCTGCTTCAATAGCAAAATCAATGCCATCAAGAACAGGAGCGACGCCAAAAGCAAGGTGGATATCTTTTAAATGTATCAGTGCCATAGAATATCTTAAGCTTATATAATAGTGAGGTAGGGGTTGCTGCAAAATTGCGAGCAGTATAACATGCCATCACGTGACTGTAGTGGGCGTAAATAATTTTATCCGCACTATTTATGGTTTTATTAACGGCTGCTATTTTATAAAGAGCATCGTCGTCCAATCACTACTTTTTATCGGTCATCAAGCCATTCTATTAATGACTTCTACCAGTCTTATATTTATGATACTTCAGAGAAAAATATGAATCAATTTAATCCTCAAGATAAGGCTCAGAACGAGGCTTTAGCTGTGCATGCTGACCTACAAACGCAACAAGTCATTGATTTACAGATGAGTATGGCGCATCTAGAGATGACAGTAGAGCGACTCGATGAGGTGATTGCGCGGCAAGATAAAGATATTCAGACATTACAACGACAGTTGCAGCTGATTTATAAACAAGTTGAAAGTCAGGATCCTGAAGGCGGCATTGCGCCATTTGATGTCATGGCAGAAAGACCACCTCATTATTAGGGTGTGTCCTCAATCTAAACGAAAGCGACTAAATGGGCTAAAAATGGTTAAATCTTGCCAAACTACGTCAAATAGCTGGTTAATATCCTGATATTATCTGCACTATTTTTCTTGTTTGGCTGCCATTTATCTCATTTTCATCACCATTTTCAAAATGAGCACACGCCCTAAGACTGGCAAAAGCTAGATAATTGAAAATCTATAGCCATTATATCCGCGTTATGAAATACAGATACTGTTCAGTCATAATGAGGAAATAATGTATTTTTGCAGTTGTTTTAATGTTCGAAAATCTTTACTATCCTCCACCTCGGATACTGCTTGCCCACTAACACTAGGCAAAGTAGTAAAACAATGCGGACGTTTGGAGATATATAATGCGCGCAAATTTTCATTTGAAAACTCTAACAGTAGCTGTTGCTGCTCTTTCTATTGCTAGCGTTGCTAGTGCTGCTGGTCTTGATCGTTCAGGTCAAGATATCACCGCATTCTTACAAGATGGCCTATACGCTGAAGCTGTTTATACTTATATCGATGCCGATGTGAGTGGTAAAGACTTGTCAGGCAATAAGATTGGTGATATCGCTGAGTATTATGATTTTTTCCGTTATGGCGTAAAAGCAGATATTAACGACACGTTTAGCATCGGTATTTTATATGATGAGCCTTTTGGTGCAGCAGCGGATTACAGTGGTAATAATGACTTTGTAGACCAAAACCCCGCTTCAGATAGAAACGGCGAAGGCACTAACGTGGAAGTGCGTACTGAAAGTATCACTGGTATCGTCGGTGCGAAACTTGGCGAAAGTAAGAGCTTTCAAGTCTATGGTGGTCCAGTGGCACAGCGTGTAAAGGCTGATGTGAAATTGCGTGGTACTGCTTATGAAGTTGCTAATGGTTACACGACACATATTAGTGCTGACCAAGATTATGGTTGGTTAGCTGGCGTTGCTTATAGCAAACCCGAAATTGCATTGAAAGCAGCCCTAACGTATCGTTCAGAGATTGACCATACCACTAATGCAGCTGAGTCTTATCCTTTAGCTATAAAAGCTGGAAAGCCTACAAGCAGAAGCAATACTATTGATATTACTACTCCTGAATCAGTGAACTTTGACTTTCAAACAGGTATTAATCCAACGACACTAGCAACGGCAAAGGTTCGTTGGGTTCCTTGGAGTGATTTTGCAATCGTACCATCACTATACAATGAAGTAAGCGCTGTAAATCCCGAATATAAGCCGGATGGCTTAGCATTGGTAAGCTATGATGAAGATCAATGGCAAGTTGAGCTAGGTTTGGCTAAGCGCCTGACTCCAGTATTAGCAGTAACAGGTACTGTCGGTTGGGATAGTGGTGCTGGTAATCCAGTGACATCATTAGGTCCTATCGAAGGCTATTACAGTGCTGGTTTGGGTGCAAAGTATAATGTGACAGAAAACTGGGCTGTGTCTGCTGGTGGTAAGTATCTGTGGTTTGGTGATGCTGAAGGTCAAATACCGAATAAAAATGTTGTGAGTAATTTTGAAGATAACGATGGGTTTGCACTTGGCATGAAGCTGTCTTATCAAGCAAACTAATGTGATGTGCAAGTCGTTAAGTTATAAATCCATAGCTTAGATAATAAAAAGCGATCCTGATAGGATCGCTTTTTTATGTCAGTGTGTTTATGTGCAAGGAAGGTTTAGAGCATATTAGAACCACTAAGTTATAATCGATAGGTATTTGACGGCTATATCTAAAAAATGCTGAGGGCATTCTAAAAAATATGAGAACTAAAAATTAAATATCAATTTTGTACGTGTATCTTATTTGTACTGTCCAGTCATATTCGGGAAATAAAGTGCTTTAATTGTTGTTTTAGTGTCAAAAAGGCATTAGTATTCACCTTAGGACACCGCTTTAATAGTCAGAATGTTGTGTGCAGCAATGCCACATACAGATTATTAAAATGATTAAACAACGAGGACGTTTGGAGATACACAATGCGCACTACCTTTCATTTGAAAACCCTTGCAGTAGCAATTGCCACACTTTCTGTAGCTAGCGTAACCAACGCTGCTGGTCTTGACCGTTCAGGTCAGGATGTTACAGCCTTCCTCCAAGATGGCACCTATGCTGAAGCTGTTTACACCTATATCGATGCTGATGTAAGCGGTTACGATAGTGCTAATGTTAACCCTGCTCAAAATGACTATGAGCGTGGCAATAAAACAGGTGATATTGCTGAATCCTATGACTTCTTCCGCTATGGTGTAAAAGCTGATATTAATGACACGTTCAGTGTGGGTGTGCTGTATGATGAGCCTTTTGGTGCTGCTGCTAAGTACACTCAAAGTAATTTCGTTGCAAGTGAAGATAGGGCTGCTTCAGGAGGCGCATTAGTAGCTGATGGCGTAAACCCACAGACCGCAGGTGCAATAGCATTAGCTGAGTCAGCCACTGCAGGTGAAGGTACTAATGTTGAAGTCCGCAGCCAAAGCTTGACCGGTATCCTTGGGATGAAGTTTGGTGCTAATAAAAACTTTCAAGTTTATGGTGGTCCAGTTGCTCAGCGTATTCAATCTAAAACCAAACTGCGCGGACTCGCTTATGGCCCAGCTACTGGTTATACCTCAAACAGCAATCCTGATATGGATTATGGTTATATAGCGGGTATTGCCTATAGCAAGCCTGAAATCGCTTTGAAGGCTGCTTTGACTTATCGTTCTGAGATTGATCATGATATAAATATCTCTGAAAATTATCCTATAGCAGGTATTTTGGCTCAAGGAGCTGCTTTGCAACAAGGAGCTACTCCAGCACAGGCAGCAGCTATAGGTGCTGCGGCTGCCAACCGGAACAGCAATTATGAGATTACAACACCAAAATCTGTCAATTTTGACTTCCAAACGGGTATCAATCCAACGACACTAGCAACGGCAAAAGTACGTTGGGTGCCATGGAGTGATTTTGTCATCACACCGCCATTATATAATGAGGTGAGTCAAGGAACCTATGGACCTGATGGCTTAAACTTGGTTGAATATGAAGACGATCAATGGATGGTAGAGTTAGGGTTGGCTAAGCGTGTCGCACCAGCACTTGCGATTAGTGGTACTGTTGGTTGGGATAGTGGTGCTGGTGATCCGACAACTTCGTTAGGTCCTATCGATGGCTATTACAGCGCTGGTTTGGGTGCAAAGTATAACGTGACTGAAAACTGGGCAGTATCCGCTGGTGGTAAATACTTATGGTTCGGCGATGCAAAAGGCCGTTTACCTAGTGGAAAAATCGCTGGTGATTTCCAAGATAACGATGGTTACATCTTAGGTTTGAAAGTTTCTTATCAAGATATTAAATAATACGCATATTTAGCAGTATTAATACATAAAAAAAGCGATCCGTGATGGGTCGCTTTTTTATGGGTATTGGAAATAGAAATTGATATAAAAGAACATTACATCAAAGACTTTAAAGGGTGCATAAGAGTTTTTAGAAAAATAATAGATTATTTGACAGCTTTTTTCAGACGATATCTAAGACGGCAGTGATTGGTTTCTTGCCCGTAATGAAATGGTATTTGCCTCAAACATAAGGCACAATCTCATTGAATTATTACGATAATAAGCATTGATGAGCCAAGATTTAGACTTTTTTTGAACTACTTAAGCCCAAAATTTGTCAACCTCTAAGCACTCATAGTATGTCCTGTTATGGAGGATCTTATACATCGATGTCTCTATGGCGTTCAGTACTTTACCGATGCTAATTGCCATCATAACGGCAATATCTCTAACTTATTAGCCGCACATTAGTAGTTCTGCTTACCATCGCTTTTTATACCATTTTTCTTCAAGCTGAGACTGGGAAAGTCGAGGCAGCTGATATCTATTGGGGTTTTAATTACCTCAGGCTGTGAGCCTTCCTTTATCACCTCAGAATATTTTCTTATACACCACCATGTTTTTTAAAAATATAACTGTATATTGAATGATTATAATTTAGTCATTTATTTACCTTCGAGATTTGAATTGCGTTATCAATTTATGTATTAGAGCTAATAGCTCTCAATAAAAAAACCTCGCCAATGATGGCGAGGTTTTTTTATTGGAAAAGTCGTGTGTAAACTTATTTATTTAAGTTCAGCTCCATCTCTTTATACTTCGCAGTGACTGATGGTTTTGGACCCCCAGTCATAATACTAACCGCGAAGATTGCAATAGTGCTTAATATAAAGCCTGGAACGATAGCATATAACCAGCTATTTAATGCCATGCCATTCATTTGGAAAGGACCATAAATCCATAGGATAACCGTCAATGCACCAATGACCATACCAGCAACTGCACCGTTACGGTTCATACCGCGCCATGTGAGACTGAAAATAACCAATGGTCCAAATGCTGCACCAAATCCTGCCCAGGCGTTAGAGACCAAATTCAATACCGAGCTTTCTGGATTAGACGCCAGTAAAATGGCAACCACGGCGACAATGATTACGGAAATACGGCCGACCAATACTTGACGCGCTTCCGGTGCATCTTTATCAAAAAACAGCTTATAAACATCTTTAGTCAATGAGCTTGATACCACCAATAGTTGCGATGAGATGGTACTCATGATCGCTGCTAAAATCGCTGCTAATAAGAAGCCTGAAACCAATGGATGGAATAAAAACTGCGTAAATACTAAAAAGATGGTCTCAGGATCATCTAGAGTCATCGCTGTCTTTTGGACATACGCACGACCAGCAAAACCAGTCATCAGTGCTCCAATAAGGCTGACAATCATCCAGCTCATACCGATGTTACGGGCAGTAGGGACATCTTTGACTGAGCGAATTGCCATAAAGCGCACGATGATGTGTGGTTGGCCAAAATAACCCAAGCCCCATGCCATTAAGGAAACAATACCAAGAATACTCATACCACTAGTAATGTTAAGCAAGCTTGGATCAATGTTTCTAACAGCTTGAGTAGTGGCTGAAATACCACCAAGATCAGTGAAAGCGACGACAGGAACAATCACCATTGCAAACAGCATGATGATACCTTGCACAAAGTCAGTCATCGAAACGGCTAAGAAACCACCGAATAGCGTATAAGCAACAACAACGCCAGCGGTGACCCATAGGCCAGTGCTATAAGAAAGATTCAAAGAGCTTTCAAAGAGCTTACCGCCACCTACTAGGCTTGCAGCGGTATAAACGGTGAAGAATAGAATGATAACCAAGGCAGATATCACACGTAGCATGTGCGATTTATCTTCGAAGCGGTTAGCGAAATAATCAGGTAGCGTAATGGCGTTATCAGCCACTTCGGTATAAACGCGAAGGCGCGGTGCCACAATAAGGTAGTTTAAAAATGCACCAAGTGTCAAACCAAGCGCGATCCATATGCTCACGACACCGTCAGCATACATGTAACCGGGTAAGCCAAGTAGTAACCAACCTGACATATCCGATGCACCTGCCGATAATGCAGTAACTGCGGGACCTAAACTGCGTCCTCCTAACATGTAGCCTTCAGTATCATTGGCTTGCTTAAAGTAAGCGTAAATGCCAATCCCAATCATCACTAAAAAATAGGCGCCAAGTGATACCAGCACGCCGCTAGAAACTCCGTTCATATAAATTGTCCTTAACCAACATTGTTGGCGGTAATTATTTTTAACTATAAAGATTAAGTGTTATAAGACGATGTCCAAAACAATATCTAAAGACGAAAAAAGCCATTAAGTAGGACATAATGGCTTTTATTCAATATCTGTTGTTAGTTTTATATGATTGATGCTGTTTTAGGGCTCATACTAATCCGCCGTGCTTAGAAAGCCATAAAAATGTCACATTCTACGATTTCTATTGCTCGCATTGACGACTCATCTATCAGTATCTGCCGCCTATATAACCAATCATTTAAAACCATTAAACCTACTATCAACTATCATATATTACTCGAAGTGTTCAATATATGACTATCAGTGTTCTTATGGTAAATTTTTGTTATGAAAACAACGTCAGGTGTATTATAACTCATGAGGGTCACAAATGCGAATAGCGTGCTTTCTTGATTTAAGAGCACGCTACAATCATTATTACTACGGCAGAAAACTCCTATTCAATAGGCGCTAATAAATCTAACAAAGCAGTAACACTACTAGATTTTGTCAATTTTGGATTAATAACAACCCCCAAATAGCGCTGCAATTCAATATTATCTGCCATGTCAATACGTTCTAAATCCTGACTAACCATCGTTTGTGGTAGCACCGACCAACCAAGACCAACAGAAACCAGCATGCGAATAGACTCAAGTGGATTGGTGCTCATCGTGGCATAAGGCTTAAGGTTATGCTTAGCGAATTCAGCCAAGGTAATCTGACTGGTAAAGGTATTGGCAGAAGGCAAGATAGCAGGATAGCGCGCCAATTGCTCTAGTGTTACATTAGACTTTGTCGCTAAAGGAGATAAAGTGCCAGTCATAAAGTAGAGGGGATCGGACCATAAAGTATGATAAGTCAAACGCTTATCATAGACGGGCGGCAGTGTTAAAAATGCCAATGATAAATCGCCATCAAGTACGGCTTTATGAGCAGTTTCTGAATCGACAAAATGTACTTCTAGTTGTACGGCAGGATAAGCTTGGATAAAATGCTTGAGTACAGGCGCTAAGTGGTGCAAGCCAATATGATGGCTGGTACCGATGACTAACTTACCCGATACGATATGTTGAGAGTGTTGCAGATTAATCTTGAAATTCTCATAATCTTCTAGCCAACGCTTGGCGTGTGGCAGCATTTCGCTGGCTGCTTGGGTTGGCACAATGCCGCGTCCCACCGTATCAAACAAAGTAATGTTAAATTCATCTTCCAGATTTTTGATGCGCTTACTGACAGCAGGCTGAGTAATAAACAGTTTCTCTGCGGCGCCTGAGATGCTACCAGTGTGCATAACGGTAACGAATGTTGTCAAGTTTGTGGTGTTCAAACGGATGTCCTTAGCTACTTTGCGAGCTATAAATAAAAGTTGGCTGACCCAATCACAATGTATTAGAAATAAAAGTTTGCATCTGGTCAAAAATCATCAATTATTATTATAGGATTAGCCTGCTATAATCACAAGACATCGAGACGTATTTATTCTATTAAATTGATTATTTGCAGTTCATCGCACGTTTTAAGCACTGACAGTGGTCATAAATGTAAGATTACCAATAAGCAATATTTATGTTTTTTACCGTACATTCATTCTTAATACCAATTTTTGGCAGTATTTATTCAGCATGGCCAATATGAAAATATCGATTTTTATACAAGCGCCGCTGACGATAAAATATCGTTAAGTAAAAAATTCAGTAATTAGCAACCAATAAAGGATAGCAACATGGCTGGTCAAACGTTATATGACAAACTTTGGAACGCTCACGAAGTCACCAAGCGTGATGATGGTTCGAGCCTGATTTACATCGACCGCCATCTGTTGCATGAAGTGACCAGTCCGCAAGCATTTGAAGGCTTGGAATTAGCCAATAGAGCGCCGTGGCGCCTGTCGGCTAATATCGCCAGTCCTGATCATAACGTACCCACAGTCACTAAAGAGCGTTTAGAAGGCGTGCCTGGTATCAAAGACAAGGTATCACGCTTGCAGGTAGTAACCTTGGATGAAAATTGCGCCAAATTTGATATCGCTGAATTCACGATTAATGATGCTCGTCAAGGCATTTTACACGTCGTTGGCCCTGAGCAAGGTTTGGTATTACCGGGTATGACGGTTGTTTGTGGTGATTCGCATACTGCTACTCATGGCGCACTGGGCTGCTTAGCGCATGGTATCGGTACGTCTGAAGTTGAGCATGTATTGGCAACTCAATGTTTGATTCAGAAGAAATCAAAAAATATGCAAATCCGTGTTACCGGTAAGCTTGGTGCTGGCGTGACCTCAAAAGACGTGGTATTGGCTATTATCGCCAAAATTGGCACGGCTGGCGGGACAGGCCATGCTATCGAATTTGCTGGGCAAGTATTTGAAGACATGAGTATGGAAGGTCGCATGACCGTTTGTAACATGGCGATCGAAGCGGGTGCTCGCGTGGGTATGGTTGCAGTCGATGATACGACCATTGAGTATGTCAAAGGTCGTCCTTATGCGCCAACCTCTGAGCAATGGGAGCAAGCGGAAGCTTACTGGCGTACCTTATATTCAGATGATGACGCAGTATTTGATACTGTGGTTGAGCTCGATGGTAGCCAAATAGCACCACAAGTCTCTTGGGGAACTTCTCCTGAAATGGTTGTCGATATCACACAGTCAGTACCGACACCTGATCAAGCCGCAGATGAGGCACAAGAAGAAGGCTGGTTACGTGCTTATACTTATATGGGTTTAGACGCTGGGCAGAAGATTACCGATATCCAGCTTGATCGCATTTTTATTGGTTCATGTACCAACTCCCGTATCGAAGATTTGCGTGATGCCGCTGCAGTCATTAAAGGTCGTAAAGTCGCGGACAATATCAAAGAAGCCATCGTTGTGGCGGGTTCTGGGCAAGTGAAATTGCAGGCTGAAGCAGAAGGTTTAGATGCCTTGTTTACGGAGGCTGGTTTTGAGTGGCGCGAGCCGGGTTGTTCGATGTGTCTGGCGATGAATGCAGACAAACTTGAGCCGCAAGAGCACTGTGCCTCAACATCTAATCGTAACTTTGAAGGTCGTCAGGGCAATGGTGGTCGTACGCATTTGGTAAGCCCAGCAATGGCAGCGGCAGCAGCGTTAGCTGGTCATTTTGTCGATGTAAGAACGTTTTAATTTTACATTTGTATAGAGCATGAAAATGAAAAGGCTACTTGTTTTATTTTATTTATTGAGTAGCTCTCAGTTAGCGATGGCTCTTGAATACTGTAATGCAAAATTTGCCTACTGTATCGATGTGCCTAACCAATTAAAATGGCTACCCGAGGCAGGTAATGGTGATGGTCGTCATTTTAAGTTGGCTAATTCTAATGCCGATATTTTGGTCTTTGGTAGTTATACACCAATTGTCTTCTCTTATACCGATAGCGATTATTTGAAAGAAAAGCAGCATCGATACAAGATAGGTACCACAGTTACCTACGAGCTTTTAAAAGATAACACCTATACAGTAAGCGGCTATAGAGAAAACGGTCAAGTTTTCTATCATGTTATTAAAGTTGATGACGGTAAGGAAGCTGTCCTACACTTGAACTATGCCAAAAATGAAACGGGTAGGATGACTAAGATAGTCAAGCAAATGGCACGCTCTTTTGAGCTGTATTAAGCAGCCAGAAAATTTTACGTTAGTAATTGATATTTTAAGGAAAAACTATGCAAGCTTATAACACTCAAACGGGTATCGTTTGCCCATTAGATCGCGCAAACGTCGATACCGATCAAATTATTGCAAAACAGTTTTTAAAGTCCATCAAACGCACAGGCTTTGGTGTCAATCTGTTTGATGATTGGCGCTATCTTGACGAAGGGTATCCAGGTCAAGACAATAGCACACGCGTTATCAATCCAGAATTTGTACTAAACAAACCGCGTTATCAAGGCGCGACTATTTTGCTGGCACGCCGAAACTTTGGTTGTGGCTCTAGTCGTGAGCATGCGCCTTGGGCATTGTCTGAATATGGTTTTCGTACGGTAATCGCGCCAAGCTTTGCGGATATTTTTTATAACAACTGCTTTAAAAACGGCATGCTACCAATCGTCTTGGACGAGGCAATTGTAGATATATTAATGAAAGACACGCTTGCTAATGAAGGCTATGAGCTAACCGCAGATCTTGAGCGCCAAGTCGTCATTAGCTCAACAGGTGAAGAATACGCATTTGATGTGGATGCTTTTCGCAAACATTGCTTGTTAAATGGGCTTGATGATATTGGTTTAACTTTGCAGCAAAGCGATGCCATTAAAGATTATGAGCATAAGATGATGCAAAAAACACCGTGGATATTTAATAATGTACGAGCATAAACAATAAACCTGCAAGCTATTACTCATAAAACTGCTGAACAGTAGTAATGTAGCGTTGAGTTATGGCGGTGAACTGGCTAAAATGAAGGATAGTTTTTTTACGATATTTTATTCTTTCTCTCATAAATAGTAGCCGCCATTATGAATAAAAAACGTTATGCTTTATGGACAAGTACGGTTGTTGCCGCAAGCTTATTGTTGTCAGGCTGTCAGCTATTGACTGGGTATCAGAAAATAGATGAGGCAGAAAACGCCAAAGCATGGGCAGGTAAGATTCAGCCGATCACTGGTGAAGTCAATATTGCCTGTATAGGGACTTATCACTGTGAAATTGCACGCATAGATAAGACACGAGTGATAGGAGCGGATACGCATGAGCCTATCAATCCTGCCATGCTGGTTGCGATGAAAGACGCGAGCGCAAAAGGTCGTATCGGTATTAAGCATGCGCAAACATCAATGTACACAAACATGAACATGACACCACTCGCATCTAAAAATGAGATTAAAATTGTACCTTTGTCTGCTTCAGGTATGCCGGGTCTAACCAATTATTATGCGCGGGTAAAACCTGCAAAACGCGAAGTACAGGTGAATTTCTATCCAGAAAATAATTTGGACTATGTTGAACGTTTTGTCTTAATTCACGATTTTATTGAGGCGGATACTTATCAATTGCGAGCTTATCAGACAAAGTCTAACGATAATTCTGGTAGTTTATTGGACACTGCTTCACCACAGCCGCTATGTGTTGAGCTGTATCAAGGCAAGACTGTACAGCGCCGCTTTTGTAAAGAGCTGGGTACTGAGCACCAAGGAGAGTTTGTAGAAACTCGTATCGTGAAAGCGCTGCCCGCACCATCGAAAGTAAAAGCTTAGGGCACATTTGATTTACACAAATAGCAATAGACCACTGTTTTGTGTGCAATTGATGGCACCAAAAATCGTTTTTAGGAAAATATCGTAAGTTTGTAGCATTAGGGCGTGTCCTCAATTCAATCGATTAACCTCTAAATGGGCTAAGAATGGCTAAATTTTGCCAAACATTGTTAAATAGCTTATCAATATCTCGATATTATTTGCGCTACTTTCCTTGTTTGACGGCAATTTATCTCATTTTTATCACCATTTTTAAAATGAGGACACGCCCTAGCATAAATAAAAAACTATCTACTCACAAGGATTAGTATGGCAACGATTTTAACATTAGCGGGCGATGGTATCGGCCCTGAAATTATGACTCAAGCCATTGACGTACTTAATGCGGTCAATAATAAATTTGCGTTAGATTTGACACTTGAATCTGGATTGATTGGCGGTGTGGCCATTGATGCAACGGGTGAGCCTTTGCCAGATGAGACGTTAGCCCGTGCCCGAGCAGCAGATGCGGTATTGCTAGGAGCGGTCGGTGGTCCTAAATGGGATGGTATTGAGCGCAGCAAGCGTCCTGAGCGTGGCTTACTTAAAATACGTGGTGAGCTTGGTTTGTTTGCTAATCTACGTGTGGCAAAGCTTTACCCGCAGTTGGTCAATGCTTCTAGCATCAAACCTGAGATTATTTCAGGCTTGGATTTGCTTATAGTCCGTGAGCTGACTGGTGGTATCTATTTTGGTGAGCCACGTGGGATACGTACACTAGAGAATGGTGAACAGCAAGGCTACAACACCATGGTATATAGTACGAGTGAGATTCAGCGTATCGGCAAAGTTGCTTTTGAGTTGGCAAAAACGCGTGCGCAAGCCGCAGGTACGGCTGCCAAAGTTTGTTCTGTGGATAAGGCCAATGTTTTAGAAGTGACTGAGCTGTGGAAGCAGACAATTACCCAGATGCAGCAAGCAGATTATAGCGATGTGGCGTTATCGCACATGTATGCTGACAATGCTTGTATGCAATTGATCAAAGATCCCAAACAGTTTGATGTCATGGTGACGGGTAATATGTTCGGTGATATCTTGTCTGATGAAGCTGCGATGTTGACAGGCTCTATCGGTATGTTGCCATCAGCCAGTCTTGATGAAGCAGGCAAAGGCATGTACGAGCCATGTCACGGCTCAGCGCCTGATATTGCTGGACAAGACAAAGCCAATCCTTTAGCAACGATTTTGTCGGTTGCGATGATGCTGCGTTATACCTTTAAGCAAGAGGCAGCAGCACAAGCGATTGAGCAAGCAGTCAGTGATGTCCTTGATGATGGTTTGCGTACGCTTGATATTTTAGATAGTAATGAAGCTGGACTGAAGCAAGTAGGTTGTCAAGAGATGGGACAAGCAGTATTGGCTAAATTGCTTTAATGATCACTATAGATTGAATTTTTTCCTGTTTTATTTCGATAGGGCAGAACTCTTACCTTTACAATTTATCGTCAATTTAAACCCATAATTTGCTCAGCAGATTATGGGTTTTTTATGTTTGTTTGAATTATTGTTCAGCGGTAACACACTAGACCAGATAGTTGTAAAAAAGTACTTGTTTTAACACAGACACCGCAGGACAAGGGCTTTATTAACATAAAGCTGTTATATGCTCACAGGGTGATATGACATTATTAACTGCTTGTAAACAGAAATGTAGTCTTTTGAATTTGATAGAACAGTAAGAAGATAACGTTTGAGCAGGGTTGATTGTTAAGGTGTTAAAACTCAAAAGAATAAGCCTTAATGACCACATAAAAAAATAAAATTTATCACTTTTATAAAAAATTAGGAGCATGAGGTGTATCAATTAAAAAAAATCAGCATGGCTATAGCGATGATAGGCTTTTCTACGGCAGCTTTTATGGGGCAGAGCGTTGCAGTGCCACTGGATAGTGCAAATGTTAATCCTCAAGCGACCAGTATAAATGAAGCCAACATTAGCAAAAGTAACGCTAACCAAGCCAATGCTGCTAAAGATATCAGCCCAGTGACCAATGGCGTTAGCCAAAAGTTGGCAGGCGATAGCAAAACAGCAAATGCTCTGAACAAATTCTTACCTACGATAAAGTATACGACAGACAATTTATCAGTTTCTGCTCAAAAGGTGAATAATGCCACTTGGAAAGAGGGCATGAGTATCGACCGTATCATCGGTACTAAATTGCAAGCATTATTGAATTGGCATCATAACGGTGTGGGTCCTGTTGATGGGTATTGGGGAAAAAACACCCGCAAGGCGATGCAAGCGTTTCAACAAGCAAATGGTTTGGCAGTCACTGACACGCTAAACAATGAAACATGGCAGGCGCTGACGAAGGATGAGAAACTCATGGTACAGCCAGTGCTGGTCAGCTATCAGATAACTGATGCGGACGTCACTATCAAGACCACAGAAATACCAGCTGGTGCCGAAGCCAAATCTAAACTCGAGGGTTTATATTACGAAAATATCACGGAAGCGCTAGCAGAAAAATTTCATATAAGTGAAAATTATCTCAAGACGTTAAACCCTAAAGCTAGCTTTATTGCGGGCGAAACAATCACGGTTTATAATCCTAGCAACCCAAATACCAAGCCTGTCAGTCGAGTCGTTGCTGATAAAGTCACTGAAACGCTATATGCTTATGACGATAAAGGAAACTTAGTTGCCAGCTATCCGACCACAGTAGGTAGTATAGCGACACCGTCACCGACAGGTACACATACGGTAGAGGTGAAGGTTCATGAGCCGAACTATACTTATACTGCTAAAGATGGTAGCAAGTCTATTCTTCCACCTGGTCCTAATAATCCAGTAGGTTCGGTATGGATTGGGCTTAGCAAGCCTTCTTATGGTATTCATGGCTCACCCGATCCTGACCGTATTAGCCGTCAAGCGTCAGCGGGCTGTATACGCCTGACAAATTGGGATGCCCTTGCTTTGCTAGGGGTGATTCAAAATGGTGCAGCCGTCGAGTTTAAAGAATGACTAACTACTTATTAGCCATTCTTTAAAAAAATTAACTCATAAAATTTAGACAAAAAAATACCGCTGAAATTTAGCGGTATTTTTTATGTTAAAAACAAATAACTAAGACTGAATAACTAAAATATTGATAGGCAATAATGAGCAGGTTAGCATTTTCATTATTATTATCAGTTAAACCACCCAAACATTTATACCAGCGAAAAGAAGCCATTTAGCAACCAGCTGTATTTATATAAATATTTTTATAACCATTTTAGTCTATAAGAAATTAGTTTTTGCCGCGATAAGTAATACGACCTTTCGATAGGTCATAAGGTGTCATTTCGACCTTAACTTTATCACCTGTCAAGATGCGGATATAATGCTTACGCATCTTACCTGAGATGTGCGCAATAATTTCGTGTCCGTTTTCTAAACGAACTCTAAACAGTGTATTAGGAAGGGTGTCAATGACTTCGCCTTCAAATTCAATAATATCGTCTTTTGCCATAGCTGGTATCAATCAATTAAAAATAAGCCCATATTATACGTAAGTTAGCGGATTAAAGCAATACAGCACTAGGTTTTTACTTGACAGCCTGTAACCGTTATGTATGCCAGCTCATATTCATTTAGTCAGGCAAAGTTAGCCAAATAGGGGTTAAAGGAGCATTTGGCAATAATTGTTGAAAGTGCTCAGGATAGTAAGCGTTGATGAAATATAGGCCGTCACCAGAGGCAGTAGGCGGTGCGATAGTACGATCTTTTTTGGCTAAAATATCTAAAAAGGCTTCTGGCTGTAACTCGTGTCGACCGATAGCATATAAGGTGCCCATTAAGTTACGGACCATGTGATGCAAAAATCCATCTGCTTGAATGTCAAAAACGATAAACTGACCATGGGTAAAGAGTTTTGCATGACTGACTGACCGTACGGGCTGATTAGACTGGCAGGCAGCGGCACGGTAGCTACTAAAATCGTGAGTACCGACGATATCGGCTGCTGCCAGTTGCATCGCTGCTAAATCGAGCGGTTCATAGATGTGAGTCACTTGGTGATTCAAAATAGCCGGGCGCTGTGCTTGATTCAGCGTAATGTAGCGATAACGACGAGCAATGGCACCAAAACGCGCATGAAAGTCGTCAGGCATCGGTTGAATCCACCGCAGGGCGATATCATCAGGCAATAGGCTGTTGACCCCGCGTAGCCAGTTATTAGTAGGACGATAGGCATGTGTCGTAAAGTGGGCAATCATATTACTGGCATGGACGCTTGCATCGGTACGACCAGCTGCGACGACCTCTACCGTCTCATTCGCGACTTTACCGATAGCGGTTTCTAATGCTTCTTGCACGCCCAATACTTCTCGTTGCCGCTGCCAGCCATGATAGTGTGTCCCCAAAAACTCAATCGCAATGGCTAACGTGTAAAGTGGGGGTGTTTCAGCGTCGATGCTGTTAATCTCGGACATGTTAATCTCGGACATGAGTGGTATTAGATATTTTAGTAGTGGCGTTTATAAAGTAAGCATGCTTAAGGATAGTCTAACGTTTTTTGATAGTAGTGCCAGTCTGATTGACATTGTTCAACCAACGTTGTCTACGTCTAGCTGGATTGTCATAACGCAGCAGTAGCCATAACAGTCGTGCATAGATAGCGGGAATTGTTAAGCGTCCGCCAGCAATCACATGATACTGGTATTGCCAACTACCAGCCGCATAACTGTCACTGACACCGCCAAATGGAGACTGGCTGGCGCATATCACCATGTGGCCGTTTTCATAAGCAAGCTCTAGTGCCTGTGCTAGCGCTAGCGAATAAGGAACGTTGCCTGCGCCAAATCCCAATAAGATAATGCCACATGGCGGCTGTGATAGTAATGCCTGTAGCTGAGTAGTCATTACCTCAGTGTCATTTGGCAAGCAATATAAAGCATGAATGCGTGCTTGCGCTGCCCGAGATTCGATATTTTTAATGATAGCTTGCTGATCATCGAGCCAATGCTGGCGGTTGGTATTCGGTAAGCTTTTGATATAACTATTGGCAGGATAGGCGGCTCTAGAGTGACCCGTAAATGCCATCAAATCGTGGCTATGAATTTTTTGAACCGTTTGCGCAGGCCAAGACTCACCGCCAAAACTAATTTTTACACCTGACTCACCAGCTGCTGCCAGTTTTAGTGAATCGCTGAGGTTATTCCATGCGTCGCTATGTGCGTCGATGGTGTAGGAGTGCAGCACGTCGCTGTCTAACAATGGACGCATACTACCGGTAACGACTACACAAATATCACTGCCAGCAAAAGCTTCTGCTAAAAATGCACCCAAATAACTCAAGGTATCTGTACCAGTGATGAGCAAAAAACGCCTATCACCTTGTGCATAGGCGGCCAGCAAAAGCTGATAAAAATGTATAAAGTCGTTAGGAGTCAGTTGACTACTGTCTTTAATTAAGGTGTTATCCAGCCATGAGATTTTAGGCAGATGGTCAGTATTATCTTGGTCAGCCAATAGCTTTTGTAAAGTGGGTAAGAATATTTCTGCTGGTAACGGTGCTAAGGGTCGTCCATAGCTACCAAAAGTACCGCCAGCATAAATAAGTTGGACAGGATCGGATAATGTTTTTGTCATAGCAGAAGATGGCATAGTATGAGCCGCAATAAAGAAGTATGTAAGAAAAAAGAGAGACTAAGGTTGGATGCTAATAGCGTTCAGTAATAATAAATAGTATAAAGGTTAAATGCAAAAAAAATCAGCAAGTATTCTTCGTGTTATAGAATACTTGCTGACAAGAGAAGGACGGATCTTTTATGCAGTACGATCTAGTAGAACTTGAGCTTGGTTCTGTTGTTCACTAGTGCCCTGAATTAATACCTCATTCAACAAACGTTTAGCACTGTCGTATTCACCTAATTGTAAATATTGACCTGCCAAATCTAGTGTGACTTGGTTGCTATCTAATGACTTTACAAAATCGAAGTCTGCTGCAAAGCGCGATGAGAAATCTTCTGCTGTCTCAGCGGCATTTTCGGAGGTAAGTGCAGACTCGTCCTCGATCGGAGCAACTGGGCTCAGTGCTGTTGAAGAGTGAGTATCGAATTCATTGTCTAATAAAGCGTGATCATCGAATAGCAACGGGGCAGTCGGTGTGACACTAGATTCTTCAGCAAGAGCATATTCTGAATCATCATTATCAAGCGATTGCGCTTCGAGATTAATATTTTCAAAGCTTTCAGTTTCAAAACGATCTTCTTCAACACCACTGTCTTCAATGATGAAGCTATCAGTATCACTATTTTCTTCAGGTGCAGGAGCTTCGTTTTCTATTGAAGTTTCTATGGTGTTTGGCGCATCAAGACTGTCTAAAGACAGAGCGAAATCATTTTCTTCGTCATTTTGGACAGCATCGATAGACAATTCTTCAGCAGTCTCGTCAATATCTTTATCGACATCGGTTGCTAGGTCATCAAAGTCTAAAATGAACGCGTCATCGTCTAGTGTCATCTCATCGTTAATACTATTAGAGCGGTCTGAAATGACCGAATCCGTTGCCTGCGCATCAGTTTCTTCAGGTGAATCAAGGCTAAAGTCAAAATCGCTAAGATCATTAAAGTCATTATCTTCAGCGGACACCGCGACATTATTACTAGTTATGTCGATATTGGCAGTGTTAAGGCTTTCATCGTCCATCATCTCTAATGATGTGACTGGCGCAGTATCAGTCGCCTCAGGTGCGTTGATATTACTCTCTAAATCACTCAGCGTAAGATCAAAGTTATCCTCTACATTTTCGCTAGTAAGACTGGCCTCATAAGAAGTGCTTGTCACTGCCGGATTAGACATATTGTCATCTATCAGCGTACGACGGTTATCTTCAGAGGTTGGCTGATCAGATATCGCGTTATTACTATCGACCTGATTAATAGGTAAGTCAAAATCTATGCTTTCAAAATTACTATTATCTTCTACGGGTGCCTCTTTTGCCGCGACTTGATTCTGCTCTTCTGAAAATAAAGTTTTTAACTCATCAGCTAGAGCAAGACTCTTTGGGTCGCTTTGCGTTTTGATGGCATCATAAACTTTGTTAAAATCCTCTAGCTGATTAATGGTCGCGTATATGCTGAGTAATTTAATAGACAATGGGCCATCATTTGGTTTTTCACTTAGGCCACGATTAAGTGTCTCAATTGCTTTGTCATAGCGCTGTTGATCCATGAAGCGCTGGGCAATCGTAATATGATCGAACTTATTGTCATCATCTCTATGGCTTTTGGCAGGAGTGTCGTGATCCTTTTTTGGCATCGGAGCTGGCATAGCGGTACTCATCCCCGGTTGCGCTGAGGGCTTTTGCGCTTTCTTTTTGTACAATAGTAAACCAGCTACTATAAGTACCAATCCGGCGATGATATATAGCATATTGTCCATAGTTACTCCCACGCCTATGATCACAGCACACTGCGTTGATCAGTTAGGCAATTATTGATTGCGTAGTTTTTTGAGACGAGCTTGTAGCTCAGCCAGTTTTTGGTTTTGTAATTGAATTTTTCTCGTATAGCTATCAAGTGCACTGCTGGTTTTTGACAGGCGCTGAGCTTGGGCTGCCGTACTTTGTCTTGAGGCTTTGAGCGTGGCTAATATATCCGTACTGAGACCATTACCTGTTGCCACTGCTGATGTTGCTTGAGTACCATCTGCGTTGCCATTATGACCAGGAGCTAGAACTGAAAACTGTGCTTTTGGCAGCGTTTGTGTTTTAGTAATCATTGGTTTTTTAAGCTGTTTAGCGGTTTGATTCGTCTCAGATGGTTTTTTAGATGGTGCTTTGGCAGCCTTTTTTTCCACAGGTGTGTTTGCTCTGCGGCTATATTGTCTTTGCGCCTTAATAGCCGCTTCTAATTTTTGTTGTGATGGTACAACATCGTAACTGGGCAAGCTAAGCTTAGCATCCGCTTTGAGTTGACCTGCGTCTTTATTAATAAAGGCATCAGGATTCTGCGACTGAATCTGCTTCATCACTGTTTGAATATCTAAGTTGTTCTCCTGCGCAATCTGCTGTGCAATAACCCATAGGCTATCGTTACGCTGTACTTGATATTGGGATGTAGTAATACTGGCTGCCGTATTGCTAGAGGCGTTATTGGTGACATTAGAAGCTGTATTGACCGAGATGTCATTGGCTGGGACAGTGGCGACAGCTGTATTGCTGGTGTCAAGACTAGCTTTTGGTGTATTTGCTTTGTTGTCACTCGGTGTTGGCATAATAGGAGAAGCAGCCATCATGCCAGCTTCTGATTTACTACTCGGCTGTATCTGGCGAGTAACTTGGATATTCAAAATATCGAGCTGTTTATCAGTGACAGCTATAGCAGACAGATTATTACCTATTGGCATGGTCTTGTTATTGATTGGTGCTGTATTATTCGCTGCATTTTTAGCAGAATTTAGGTCAATATTGCTGTTACCAATGGTCGTCACTTTTTCATTTGCACCCAAGCGACCATTGTCTAATCGACTGGTTGGATTACGTTTATTGTCGTTAGCGTTAAGATCGTTGTTAACGTTGTTTAAACGACCGTTATCTAGTCGGCTAGGTGCATAAGCAAGATTGTTGCCTCGCGATATAGGAGTCGTTGTAGGCGCTTGGATATTAGGCGCTGGCAATTTAGACGCCACTAACTCGCTCGTTGATGAATGACTAGTCGGTAGTAAGGGTGATAATGTTAGTGGCGGCGGCGCACCTTCTCTAACGGTCAACGGTTTAGCTGTACTTGAGGACACACTGGGTAGATTGGGTTTTTTTGCGCCAGTAACGATATTTTTAGGCGTATCAATGGGTAAGCTGCTATCGAGAGGCATCAACAATGTCTTGGGAATGACATTGCGTTGACCTTTATCATTTATGTTCAAGACCACATCAGCAAAAGGTGTCGATACAGGCTTTGAAGTAGTAATAAATACTTGACCGCTAGTGGCTGAGGTAGGTTTGAAACGTACGGTCATCGAATCAGTTTGGGCTAAGCCCATTTGCTGATAAATAGTAGAGTTTGCCAAACTTGCTGAGAAGTCAGCGGCTCGAATATCACTGACTACAATGCTCGCAGCTAGCGGCTCATGCTGGGCAGAGGTGACAACAGTCTTACCAATCGTTGCAGCTTGCGCACTCGATGCGAGAGCCGCATAGCCTACGGAACAAAGTAGTGCCATCGATACGGCGCGATGTACAGTAGTCAACCGATGAGATAAATGACAAGACATGTGCAGACCTTTAAGATATAAGTTATCTGTGCTGTTATAACAAAATACCATTTAGTTTACCAGTTTATTTCACAACTGTTATGGACAATGCAAAAAATGTTTGAGTATTGTTTAATCGCGTTTTCTATCAAGCAGCATCGCATCGCCATAACTAAAGAAGCGATAGTGTTCTTTAATCGCATGTTGATAAGCATGCTCAATGGATTCTTTACCAGAAAATGCCGACACCAGCATTAACAACGTTGATTTTGGTAAATGGAAATTGGTTAACAGTCGATCTATCACACCAAACTTAAACCCTGGATAAATGAATATGTCAGTATCACCTGACCAGCTGGAAAGAGGCTGACCATTAACGGCTGTTTTTTGGTAAGCCGTTTCGAGCACACGTGTGACCGTTGTACCAATAGCGATGACTTGTTTACCCTTCGCATGGGTTTGATTGATGAGCTCAGCGGTTGCTTGTGGTAAATGTGCATATTCGCTATGCATGGTGTGATTGAGTAAATTGTCCGTTTTTACTGGCGCAAATGTACCAGCGCCAACGTGTAAAGTCACAAAAGCAGTATAAATCCCTTTTGCCGCAAGTTTGCTCAGTACCGATTCATCAAAATGTAAGCTTGCAGTCGGTGCAGCCACGCTTGCAAGCTTGCTTGGATCATGAAAAACAGTTTGATAACGACTATTGTCTGTCGCATCCGCATGGCGTTCAAAGTAGGGTGGAATAGGCAGCTCGCCATAAAGCTCTAAATGCGGCAAGATCGGCGCATCAAACGCTAAAATAAATAAGTTGTCTTGACGACCAATCATCACTGCTTTCATATGACCGTCAGCAAGCTGCAAGTGTTGTCCAAGTTTGAGCGCCTTGCTGGCTTTAACATGGCAAAGTGCAATATGTTCTTGATTCACTGGTTTGTCATTTGCAGCTTCTAGATACAAAGTCGCTGTTTCTAAATCTGAGATATCAACCAAGCGTTCAATCAATACTTCAAGCTTACCACCAGTATCCTTTTGCCCGAAGAGGCGCGCTTTCATCACTTTTGTATCATTAAATACAATCAAATCACCCTCATTTAATAACTCAGGTAACTCAGCGAATAAGCGATCTTCTACAAGCGTAGGATCTTTTTGATTATTGGTGGGCAAATACAAAAGTTTTGAGGCAGAACGCTGTGATAGTGGATAGCGTGCAATCAGGCTGTCTGGCAGCTCATAATCATAGTCATCAACGCTCAAATAATTCAAACCACTGTCATTTTTTTTGGCATCAATTGAGGCGGTAGTAGTAGAGTCTACAGTATGAAAATCGGTCATAATCAATCTTTAAATGAATGTAAATTTTGGCGTAATTGTAGCAGAAACCATGTCATGAAAGGACAGTTTAGTAAGGACTTATGCGCACAAAGCTGCTTGTACATTAAATAGCCTAAGCATTCATTACTAGAATGAACAATTAACAAAAGCAATGAGCGGCAGTATGTTATTCAAACAAATTTAACTGCGGCAACAATTGGGTGGCAGGTGCTAATGAAGAGAAAGTAACACCAACTAGGCGGATAGGTAGCTCACGAGGGATGTCTAAAAACAGTTTGTCTAACCAATAATGGGCAGAACCAGCACTGTCAAAAGCAGTCGATAGCGTGTGCGAGCGAGTGATTTGAGTGAAGTCTGCATATCTAACTTTTAAAGTAATGGTATAGGCGACCAGCTGTTTTTTTTGCAGTTGATGAAATGCATCGGCATTTTGTTCATAAATTTGTATACGTAATTCATGGTTATCACTTAAATTATCTTTGAATGTGGTCTCAGAACCCACAGATTTATGCGTGCGCTCAGATTTGACAGCACGCTCATCACGCCCATGGGCAATGTCGTGATAAAACTGCCCACGCTTGCCGAACTCCTGCACCAATATAGCTGCTTGCATTCGCTTGAGATCCGCGCCATTATTGACACCCATCGCATGTAAGCGCTTGGTCGTGGCTTTACCAATACCGTGAAAACGCTCGATAGGTAACGTACTAATAAAGGCATCAGCGTCCGCTGGCGTGATGATAGCCGTACCATTGGGTTTGTTGATATCAGAAGCAATTTTCGCCAGCATCTTGTTAAATGACACACCTGCTGAGGCCGTCAATCCAGTATGCTCTAGTATTTGTGCCCTTAGCCAATTGGCCATCAAGGTTGCTGAGCCTTTATGGACTTGTAGCCCTGTAACATCGAGATATGCTTCATCCAGAGACAATGGTTCAACATGTGGCGTTAAGCGGTACATAATCTGGCGAATATCGCTGCTAACTGCGCGATACACCTCAAAACGTGGTCTAACAAAGATGACCTCTGGACAACGTTTGCGTGCCTCATAACAAGACATGGCAGAGCGTACACCAAATTTACGTACTTCATAGCTGGCTGCCGCGACCACACCGCGACCATTTGGATCGCCACCAACCACCAATGGCTTACCGCGCAGTTCAGGAAAGTCACGCTGCTCCACACTGGCATAAAAAGCATCCATGTCTATATGGATAATTTTACGAGGGCTAGCGTTTATAGAGTTTGTCATACTCACTATTTTACCTGATTCAATCGCTTTAACTTAGTATCAAAAGTTAGGTTTCTAGATAGATTTCTTTAATAGGTTAGCAGGACGTTAGCAATAAGATATAAATAATTTTATATCTTATATATCATGGGGTTAGTTAATAAAAAACAGCAGTATTAACTCAAAAAAATCGAATTTAGCAAACATATTTTTACTATTTCTTTGTCTAAGTCTACTGTAAATCAAACTCATTTGCACTGTTGCACCACTTGTCGTATCAATCTCACCGTTTGTCATGAATCTCACATTTAGATATTACAGTTTTAATTCCGGTGTTTTACAATATAGTATCCGCGCTAATGGATGACTGTAAAACAATAAGCAATGCCTTGTGCGCCTCTATGACCATTTAAAAAAGACATTGCTTATCGCTCATGCCAAGATCGGAAATAGAGTTTTGGTAAAGTTAACTCTTTAAGAGCCTGTCGTTAGAGAGTTTAGAATGATCAAGGAGCTTATGATGAATAATGAACTAAAAGGAAGCGATCTAACAAGAGCGATGCTAGCACGCGGCGATAAAAAAGTATGGTGTGCGGTGTGTGATGATAGCGATGAGCAAGCAATGATGGATCATTGTGGTAATGATTTTACGGCTTATATCGTGTCATTTCGTGACGGGTATTTTTATTGTAATGCTGGCATGCCATGGGAATTTGCCGTGCACATTAAGATAATTGCGGTGATGCAATCTGAAGTAGATATATAAGTGAAGTAACGAATGTTACCGGCACAAAAAAACCTCCTAATGAGGAGGCTGATTTGTTACTAATATTGGTACCAGTGGTCGGACTCGAACCGACACGCTTTTAAAGGCAACGGATTTTGAATCCGTCATGTCTACCAATTCCATCACACTGGCATGTTAGAAGATAAGGTCTATTAGATAGAAATTATCAAATTGGGCTACAGGTTTAACTCTGTATAGGCTGCGTATTATAGCAGCCTATTTTTATCCGTCAAGAATTATTTAATATAATTTTCAATTAAATCAAAAAAATTGGTTTAGCCTACAAAAGCGCGTTCAACGGCATAATCCGCTTGGACACCCATGCGTGGTGACACGGTCAAACCAAAATCGTCCAAAATCGCTGAAACTTCTGCGTTAAAAGGCATGCTACCGCAGATCATAACACGGTCGTCTTCTTTATTCATCGGTGGTAACCCAATGTCTTCAAAGAGCTTTCCTGAGGTCATCAAGTCAGTTACGCGGCCTTGATTTTTGAACTCTTCACGAGTCACTGTCGGGTAGTAAATGAATTTTTCACGGTACCATTCACCAAATATCTCGTCGTTAGGTAGTTCGTTTTCAAACATATCACGATAAGCCAAGTCATCGACATGGCGCACACCATGTACCAAAATGATCTTTTCAAAGCGTTCATAGACTTCAGGATCACGTGCCAATGCTAAGAATGGCGCCAGTCCAGTGCCTGTTGAGAGCATATAAAGGTTTTTGCCAGGCAGTAAATCATCTAGTACCAAAGTGCCCGTTGGTTTTTTGCTGACCAACAGCTCGTCACCGACTTTGATATGCTGCAAGCGCGAGGTTAATGGACCATCTTGAACCTTGATAGAAAAGAATTCTAAGTGATCTTCGTAGTTCGGGCTAGCAATCGAATAAGCGCGCAATAGCGGTCTGCCATCGACAACGATTCCGATCATCGCAAATTCGCCATTACGAAAGCGCAGACCATCGTCGCGAGTTGTCTTGATGCTAAATAGAGCGTCATTCCAGTGATGAACCTCTGTGACCGTTTCGGTGCGAAGTTTTGACATAAAGTCCTCGTTAATAAGTTGCTATCGGTTTTATTAAGTCTAAATGAGTGTTAAATTAAAATTTTCAATGATAAGAAGGATAGTAAAATTTCAATCGTTATTGGAACGGCTGATTGTTTAAAACCTTGTCATGCAAAGTGAATAGCATAGACGATGTTTTAACCAACATTATGGGACGATATACTAACACTTTATTAAGCATTTAAAATCAGGAGAGGAGCACATAGAGTCTAAGGGTAGATACGACCTAATCTGTCTTCTATAAAACCATGATAATGGATGTTGCTGTAGATCGCTTATAAGGGCTGAAAAATAAAGGCTATCATCGAATTTATGGCTCATAATACCAAAATTTAAAATAAAAATCCGTCTAGCAGCGACGATGCGGCATGATAAAATGGAATATCGTTAGTGAGTAATTTTGTATCATTTGGCAGAACTGTTTGAAAAAGGCAGTGTGTTATTACTGGAGCAAGCTTATGTCTGATGACAATCTGTCTTTAGATAATTATCATCAAGCCCCTATCATTGGCTACCATCGTGCGCCGCTTTCACAAAAATTTGGTGCACCGCGCCAGCCGAATTTGGTCGCGCTAAATAGTGCTATTGAAATGCTAGCGCCCTATGATACGCCAGCTGCGTTTGAGGGTTTAGAAGCATTTAGCCATATATGGATCAGTTGGCAGTTTCATCATAATTATCGACATAAAGACAATAATCAAGCGAATAGCAACTTTCGAGCGCAAGTGCGCCCACCAAGATTGGGCGGGAATCAAAAAATAGGAGTATTCGCCAGTCGCAGTATGTATCGACCCTCAGCGCTTGGATTATCTGTCGTTAAGCTTGAAAGTATTGAGATTGTAGAAGGAGGTGTATTACTTATCATTAGCGGTGCGGATATGATAGATGGTACGCCGATTATCGATATTAAGCCTTATGTCGCTTATAGTGATGTGCTCAGCAATGCAAAAAGCGGGTTTGCGCCAACTGCGCCAGATTTATTAGAGGTGATTATTACTGAGTCTGCTTATGAGCAATTTATGACGTTCGTTGATATTGGGCGATGCGATAAAAATGACAATAAGATTGAAAATGAAAATAATAAGAAAGCTATTCGTGCAAAAAATCATAGCGTAGCGACGCTTGTTCAACAGATGCAAGAGCAGTTACTCATTTTTGATATCGAGACTATTAAAGCATTAATCGCGCAAGATCCGCGTCCAGCCTACCGTCGCGCGGAGATAAATACGCCGTTTGTCATGCGCTATAAATCTGTCGATGTAAGCTTTCAGCTGATAGACTCAGGGCAGTTGCAGATAACGGCTATTGTCAAAGTGAGCTTGTAGTGCTCAGTGACGCCATTACTGCCGCATGAATTATCCATAAATCACTCCTCAATAAATAACGCATCAATGATAAAAGAAGAAAAATATGTCTGCTCAGAAATATTCAATCGTGATTGATTTGCGTTGGTGCCTAGATGAATTATTGGCAGATAAGGTGATTGATCAGCGTGGCTACAATTTGGTGATGACGAGCCGTCGTGATAAAGCGCAGCATCCACTTCTAACCATCAGTGAATTTGGTTTGCCAAACGGTCATGCACTGGATAAAAATGTTGAGAATAAACTGACTTTGGTGTGGTTGAATCAATGGCTGGCTGCCAAAGCAGGTATGTCACTCGTCCGTATTGACCCGTTAAAAGTCGATGTCCCAGCCGTGACTCAACTGATGTCCTTTGAGTATGCCCGCTCACAGCATATTTTGCCCATTGAAGTGACGTTAGATGAAGTCATCATCGGTACAGACCAGCCGTTTTATACTGAGTGGCAGACAAGTATCGAAAAACTAATCAAGTCTAAAAGCTATCGCACAGTTTATATCAATCCTGAGCAAATTAATCGCTATCGTCAAGAATTTTACCAAGTCACCCAAGCGATTGCAGGAGCAAATAGTGTCCACAAGCGGGCAGCGGCTGATGTCACCAATGTTGAGGCATTATTGCAACTTGGCGACAATACTAACCCTGATGCCAATGACCAACATATTGTCAGAGTTGTCGATTGGTTATTGCAATATGCGTTTGAGCAGCGAGCCAGCGATATTCATTTAGAGCCTCGCCGTGAGACGGGTAAAGTTCGCTTTCGTATTGATGGCGTGCTACATACCGTCTATGAGATGCCATTGGCGATTATCGTCGCAGTGACCGCACGTATTAAAATATTAGGACGACTGAATGTGGCAGAAAAACGCAAACCACAAGATGGCAGGCTAAAAACCCGTACGCCAAAAGGTCTAGAAACTGAGCTGCGCCTATCGACGATGCCCACTGCCTTTGGCGAAAAGCTGGTCATGCGGGTGTTTGACCCTGAAGTGCTGGTGCGCTCGTTTGCTCAGCTTGGCTTGTCAGGTAAACAGCTTGAGACTTGGCATGAGCTGACGGCGCATCCAAACGGTATTATCTTGGTCACTGGTCCAACTGGCTCAGGCAAGACTACGACGTTGTACAGTACGCTCAAACAGCTCGCCACAGAACAAGTCAACGTCTGTACGATTGAAGATCCTATCGAGATGATTGAGCCAGCTTTCAACCAAATGCAGGTCAATCCAGGGGTTGATTTGCACTTCGCTGAAGGCATTCGCTCTTTGATGCGCCAAGACCCAGACATCATTATGGTTGGTGAGATTCGCGATGCCGAAACCGCCAATATGGCAGTGCAGGCATCACTGACTGGACATTTGGTGCTCTCGACGTTGCATACCAATGATGCACCAAGCTCACTTACTCGCTTGCATGATTTGGGCATTCAGCCGTTTTTAACCTCAGCGACGATACTAGGCGTCATGGCGCAGCGTCTATTACGGACATTATGTCCGCACTGTAAAAAAGCGCTAGACGTGACTCCAGATAGTGAAATTACTATTCAGTGGCAGGAATTGGTTCAACCTTGGCGTGCGCCCGCTCCAGCACAAATTTATACGGCGCAGGGCTGCGAGCATTGCCGCCATACGGGCTATCAAGGTCGCATTGGTCTGTATGAGATTATGCCGTTATCAAATGAGCTAAAAAAACTGGTCGCCGCCGATGCAAATTTAGATGTGCTTAAGCAGCAAGCATATCGTGAAGGTGTACAGCCGTTGCGCTTATCGGGCGCAAAGCGTATTAGTGAAGGCGTGACGACCATAGAAGAAGTAATGCGAGTGGTGCCATTGCATTGACGTCAAATAGCCAGTGCTTGCTTTAGTAAAACGTCGCCTTATAACTTGATTTTTTAACGCTCCCAGCGCACATTTTGACGAATGATTTTGGCTGGTGTACCAGCAATCATGCAGTTGGGTATTGTCACTGGTTTATTGACAAATGCACCTGCTGCAATGATACAACCACTGGCGATAGAGACGTTTTTAGAGATGGTCACATTAGCGGCAATCCAAATATGGTCTCCTAAAATGACGTCTGTATGCGCCTTATTCACTCGCGCGTTAGTATCTATATCATAGACCTTGTGGACGTCAGTCGCTCGAATTTCAATACCACGTGATATCATGCATGATTGACCAATGGTCACACTTTTATCGCGTGCCAAAATATAGCAATCAATAGCGGTGGTATGATTACCGATATAAATATGCAGATAATTACCGACAACCAATAATTGTCCTGAGAACTTCACTTGCTCTCCAATCGTGACTTGATTGTGATTGCCGTTGATGTCAATTTTTAATTGATTAAATTTGCCGCCTTTACCGACAGTGATTTGATTGTCCTGACCTGTACGAATAGTGATGGCTGAATCGCCAATGATGCGTATATCTTTAGCAATATTGATATGATTATTGTGCCCTTTGTCTTGTAATAAAAACCGCTTTTTATAGAGCTGTTCGGGTAATTAATGTTTTTATGATAGGGGAAAGGCTGATGATTTTTTTATGGTTCATAATGAAGGGCTTATGAAAAGTGAGTAGAAGACGCCATGTTTTTTCTAGCGCTGGCTTTTATGGTTGGTTTGCTGTTTTAAATATGGTTGAGGAGCGTGTTGATAGTGTACCGCTAAAATTTACTTGAAAAAAGCTGCCTTTGGAGCAATCAATAGGGTTATCCGTTTAAAGGCTTACCACTATGGCGTGTCTTCATTCTGAACGGAAACGACTAAATGGATTGAAAATGGCTAAATTTTGCTAAGCTGCGTCAAATAGCGGGGCAATATCCTGATGTTATCTGTACTATTTTCCTTATTTGACCTACCATTTATCTAATTTTTATCATCATTTTCAAAATGAGAACATGTCCTAATATTTTTTTATTCATTCATTTTTATTAACGAGATTATTTATGTTTACTGATAGCCATTGCCATCTCAATCGCTTAGATTTAACCAAGTATGATGGTCAATTGTCTGGCGCGATTGATGCGATGAAAACTGCCAATGTCACTCGGGCGATGGCGATTATGTGTGATTTTGCCGAATATGATGAGATTGCTCATATTGTCAGTACCTATAGTGATGAGGCGCTAAATCTTGGCATGAGCGTCGGTATTCATCCTTGTGAAGATATCAGTGTCTTGCAATCAGCGACGGTCGAGCGTTTGATCGAAACCGCTGATGCCGACCATGTATGGGCGATTGGAGAGACAGGATTAGATTATTACTGGTCAACGGAAAACAAAAAAGAGCAGCAAGCCAGTCTTGCTCGCCATATTCATGCCAGTCAAAGCCTGAAAAAGCCACTCGTCATTCATATGCGGGATGCCAAAGAAGATACGATCGATATCCTAAAAGCGGAAGGTGCGGAACACGGCATTATTCATTGCTTTACCGAAGATTGGGAGACGGCGAAGCGCGCTCTAGATTTAGGTTTTTATATCTCATTTTCAGGCATTGTTAGCTTTAAAAGTGCCCAAATGATTCAAGATGCCGCAAAAAACATGCCTAGAGACAGACTGCTTATCGAAACCGATAGTCCTTATCTAGCACCGGTGCCCAAGCGTGGTAGACCCAATGAGCCTGCCTATGTACCGTATGTCGCCAGTTGTCTGGCAGAGATGTATGGCTGTAGTAGCGATGACGTTGGCGCATTAACCGCAAAAAACTTTGAAAATTTACTGGCACAGTATCACTAAAATGGTTATGCTATGACCACTCAGTCATTTATGAGACAGTCTTGTTGTTTTACGTTATTTTTACTTGTTATTTGAAGCGTAAGCATATGATTATCAATGACTATTTAGCAAATATAAGCATATCTCTTTTGGTGGTTTTCGAGCAGACTTTGTATGACGTGATACGCTTGTCGCCGACGCACTAATCCACACGATGGTCATATGCTTAATCTTGTCAGGTTTTAGGAGAGATTATGAGTCGTCAGCATCAGTTCAAGGCACGAGAAGAGAATATCTTAGCAATGGCAGAGCAATTGCTACTTGAGTCGGGCGATGGTGATATTACTTTAGACAGTTTGGCAGACCAGCTGGATTTGGCTAAAGGTACACTGTACAAGCATTTCTCTAGTAAAGATGAACTCTATTTGCGTATTATTATCCGCTACGAAGAACAACTGTTTGAGATTAATCGTATTGATGATTGTCCATCAGCAGGCGTTGCTCGTATGATTTTTCAGCAGTTATTCAATCCACAAAAAGCCATGTTGCTCAATCAAATCGAAGAGCGTTTGGCGGCATCAGTGACGGGTCTCAATCGTTTATTTGGTGAGCTATATGATATTCGCCGTCAGCGTATGAAACGCTTGATTGACATTATCAGTGCTTATTTAAAGGATGAGCATAGTAGTTTGAGCACGCGCGACTATTTGTCCTCGATTTGGGCGATGGGTCAAGGCGGTGCTGGACTATTAAATTCAAGCTTTTACCAGCGGTATTTGGGTCGCCGCGATACCCTACGCTATGCTTTCGTTCAGCAAATGCTTGAGTTGCCGAGTCATTATCCTGCGGCTGATGATGAAGTGATGGATGAAGATATGCAGGAGTTGGTAGAGCAAATCGATACTGAGTCAGAAGAGCACCGTAATACCAGTTATTAATGTCTTTATTCAACATGCCTTAAACTTTTCTAAATTCGTGTTGCTATATTCGTTATCGCAGCACGGTGCATCCATGCTAAAAATGGATACATGCTTACCAGTTTTAATGCCCAATCATAGTTTTATTCTTCATACCACAACCTACTCATAGGTTTATAGGTGTAATATGCCGGTCACTGCCAAGACTCCGTCCAGCTCAGCGGTCACTTGCTATTCACACTTAAGTCATCAATATTTGCAATATAAAAAAACGGATAGATATCTCTTACCTCTTGTTTATCAGCATAAATGCTTTCCATTACAAAACGCTAACGTTTCCCTTTATACATCCTCAAGCCTTGCTCAGGCACAACAGGGCTTTACCCTTGTCGAAATTGTAGTGGTGGTGGTTATTCTATCTATCTTTGCTGGCATGATGAGCCTGTCGGTCGGTAGTAGTGAATCGCGTAAAAACCGTGCTTTTTATGAGCATTTGACTGACTCACTGAGCTATGTACGGTTGTTATCGGCTGAGCGCATGCAGCCCATGGGTTTAAGTTTACAAGCGGATAAACAAGGTCAAGTAAAACCCGTTATCGTCACTTTATCCAATCCTTATATTGCCTATCAGACCAATGATATCCCGTCAAATAGCATGGACAGTACGCCTAAAAATTCGATGGAATTGTCTGCTGATCTGACAAGTATGTCGGGGGCGATAGGAAAGCAACAGCCAGTGCCTAGCTGGGAGATTGAGCCAGAAGTCAGTTTGCCTGAGTTACCTGCTGGGGTCAGTTTAAGGGTGCAAAGCTTGGAGGCTGGCAACCTATCAATGCCTGAACAAGAACAAACATTGCAGCCTTGGTTTGCCAATCAAGCAGTCCCACAGATATTATGGTTTGGTACAGGGCAAGCAACGCCTGTCACCATTGAGGTGCTGCACAATTCACGTCTGGTGGGCGAGGTTATTACCATTATGCCTGATGGCAGTATGACGATCGGACAAGGGCTGTAACTGATGATAGATAAGGGTAAGGTTATATCTGCTCATATAAAGAAAAAGTCAATGTTATTAAAGCATGAAAGCGGCTTTACTCTGATTGAGGTAATGGTAGCGTTAGCGATTTTAGCGGTTGTTGCTGTGGCTGCTAGCCGTGCCAGTAGTGCCTATCTCAGCTCAGTGGATGTATTACGCACACGCACACTTGCACATTTTGTCGCACAGAACGCAGCCGCTGATTTGCGTATTCAAGAGACATGGCTGACGGCCAATCGCACACAAACAATCAATGCTCAAGGGCGTGATTGGCAAGTAGTAATGACGGTCAGTGATGCCATTACGCCCGCTTTAAAAGAGGTGAATATCGCTGTCGCACCCATTATAGATGGACAGACGCGCACCACCGTGACTGATATTAACGTAATATTAAGCAATGCGGAGCAAGACGTTGGCAGTTTGGACTTAAGCAGTTTGGGTGCTGATATTGCAGGGCAGTCTGGAGGCAATCCGTGAGGTCGCAGCGTGGATTTACACTACTTGAATTGATGGTCGCCATGGCGATATTTGCGATGTTGGCAGTGGCTGGCTGGCAAGTATTTGATAGTGTCAACCGCGCCCGAGAACGTGCACAATTTCATGCTGATAATCTGGCTGTTTTGCAATATGCTTATTTGCAGCTACAGCAAGACATGGGTCAAATTATCCCTTATCAAATACCAAATACTCAAAATGTCAGTGTGATAAATAACAGTGCAAATGCTACTGACAGTGCAAACAATAGCGCCCAAGCTAATGAAATAGTACCTGAGCCTTTTATGAGTTTGGATGGTGAGCATGTGAGTTTTGTTCGTTTTGCCGATCCCGATCCGCGTTATCAAAGTAGCATGAGTGTCCAGCATATCGAATATATTTTTGCAGATGAGCGTTTAATTCGTCGCCAATATACCAGCATCGATGGTGGGCGCGATAGCATCAGCCTAGATAGTGTATTGCTCGAAGGCGTCACCGCAGGGCGTTGGCAAGCATATTTACCTGAACTGAGCACCAAGTTCCCTAATGCAGACAGCAGTAATAACAGTACAAATACAACCTCTGGGCAAACGACCAGTGCCGTGAGCGCCAAGCCAGCAGTGGTTTTACTACCCAAAGGTATTGCTGTCAATTTTACTTATCAGGATATGCCAATCACTTGGCAGTGGGCGCTTGCTCCACAACCAATACCAAGTAACAATAAAAATAAAAGCAATAACAATGCTTCCAATAATGGCAATGGTAGCAATAACGATAGTAGTGATAATACTAATGACAATCCAAATAGCAATGTAAATAACAATGCAGGAAGTAATATTTAAAATGTATCATTGGGTCAATCATAAAGACGGCTTAAGTCAATGACAGCGCACTCTCAGCGCGGAGTAGCGCTGCTCACTATCTTGCTATTGGTGGTCAGTATTACCGTAGTGGCGGGAGCGATGCTTGCCAGCCAAAAGATTGCTATTAGACGTAGCGGTTTATTGTTTGATCAAAATCAGCTGTCACAAGATATCAATGCTGGTCAGCAATTAGCCATCACGATGATTCGTGCTGACGATAAGCTGAACGACACAGATAGCGAGCAAGATATTTGGGCGCAGCCACTACCGCCTTATCTTTTAGCCAATCACAGCATCAGTATTGAATTGCGCGATGAAGCCAGTCGTTTTAATATTAATAACTTATATCAGAATGGCGCGGTTGATAGCAACGCTTTAGCCATATTTCAAAGATTGTTGACGCAATTAAATCTAGAATCTGATATTGCCATTGCTATTCTTGACTATCAAGATACGGATAGCGACGTTTATCAAGATGGTGGTGATGAGAGTGTGGTTTATTCTCAGCAAACAAGTGGTTCAGCGAGTAAGACTTTGCCCAACCAAGCATTGGTCAGTATCGATCAGTTGCAAGAGATTCGAGGGGTAAATGCTGAAGTACTAGCGGCACTACGTCCTTATATTACTACGGTTCCTTATTATCTGCCTATTAATGTCAATACTGCTAGTCCAGTTTTGCTGGCTGCACTGATAGATGGCGCAACCAGCCAACAGATGCAGGGATTGGTCGATACGCGGGCAAAGCAGGCGTTAGCCTCTATTGATGATGTGTGGCAATTGCCGATGCTGAGCAGCTTAAATAATGATCAACGAAAAGCATTAACACCACTACTCGCAGTCGATAGCCAAGCGTTCATGGCACTTATTACAGCAACTGATAGTGCAAATCTTGGTCAACAAAGACAACGGTTTGCAACTGTATTAATTAGCAAGATTGCGACTGATGCTAGCGCGGCAGCAGGGAGTAATGCGAATAACAGCACGCCTAACAGTAATAATGAGAATGGCAATAATAAAAAAGCCAAAGAAATTAAAGTGGTGACACAGCGTTTATGGGCATTTAGACCCAATTTCTAACGTTGAGCCACCTAAAAAGAGTCTTGATCAGTGCCGAGGTGAAATGTCTGACCTGACACTGCCTAATCTCCTAAGTGCGTTTCTTCCGTAGATTTCCAGTTATAAGCACCATAAAACAGCATCTGTGCTTGGCGAGTACAATTATGGAGCATCAGCTGCTTATTCTCTTCAATCTCGTTTAGATCGACTTCATCATCATGGTCTTCAGTATAAGTCAGCTCCAACCAATCGATAATCCAAGAAAAGAACATATTTACCCCAGCCTCAGCCAATAGGCGACGGTCATAGGCATTAATATGAGTAAAGGCAGGCTGTAGCGCTAAATCATCAGCCAAGCTTTGAGCATGTTTTTTGACAAGTTCATTGATGGCTTTGCGTACAGCTTCTGAGCCACCATAACGCTCACTGACTAAAAATTGCCAGTAATAAGGCTGATCACTGACCATATACAAGAACAGCTGAATGCTCTTAGCAATTTGGCGATCAAAGCTACGCTTACGCCCAATTTGCAAGCTATCGCTTAGTATCGCCAGTGTACCCCCTAGTTCTTCTACCACCAATGCTCGACCAAGCGATTCCATGTCATCGAAATGCCGATAAAATGCGGTCGGCACCACGCCAACCTCACGCGTTACTTGCCGGAGGCTGATAGAGCTAAAAGATTGCCCTGTCATACATAAATCAAGCACGGCATTAAAAAAGGCGTGCCGAGTTTGAAGTTTCTTTTGTTCGCGACTGCTCATAATATTTCAAAGTTGTCCAATAAGGGTTTATCATACTCATTTCGACGTAAAAATACGACTGAAATACGCAACTTGTGTTAATTTACTAGACCTGCACTGGTCTTTTAAACCATGGTACCCCAATGGCCTTGTAACTCCTGTGCCAATCGATACGCCTCATGATCATTCATCCCAGTGATAAAGTCCAATATATTTAAAATATTGTGATAGACATTATCTGATAATACCTGCCGATGCTCATCGAGATGTGGCTGTAACAACATTAGTAGGCGCTGCTGCTCAAAGGAGATTGGGGCAGCTTTTTCGTTTGTCCAAGCCAATGGTATGAAGGCATCTAATAATCGATGCAGGCATTGATTGGCCATCAATTCCATACGTACTTTACTTGGGTGATTGAATATTTTTTCGCGTGCCAATTGCTTGGCTTGGTTAATGCCATTTTGCACATGTGCATCACAATGGGTAAATAGACTGCCATTGAGGGTTCCGGCCAACAGCGCCTCACTATTAGCGACAAAAGCATCAGTCACGGCATTGATCAAGCGCATCATGGCGCGGGCTCGCAATGATGCTAAGCTCTGCCTGACAGACATGTGTGCGGGCAGACTGATACCGCTAGGGCGCTCACCAATCAGCTCATAAAATATGGCGGCAACCTCGCTATAGGTCAGCATATTGAGATTGATACCATCTTCTAAATCGATCAAGGCATAGCAAATATCATCTGCCGCTTCTAGCAAATAAGCTAATGGATGGCGAGCAAAGCCATCGTGCTGTGTTGAACGTGGCAGATTTAAGCAGGCTGCTAATTCTTCTAGTTGTGCCGACTCACTATAAAAGCAGCCAAATTTTTGTACATTATGATGGTGGTGTTTATCATTGATATCGTTGCTGTGAGTGGCAAGCCAAGGATACTTCATAAAAGCACCTAGCGTTGCACAAGTGAGACGCATGCCACCTTTATCAGGATGGTGCTCATTACGCGCCAGTAACCGAAACCCTTGTGCATTGCCTTCGTAGGCCAGTAGGTCTAATTGCTCATTGCTGCTCATATTTTGCAAAATAGCATGACGGTCAGAGTGACTAAACCAATCACGAATGGCGTATTCTCCTGCATGTCCAAAAGGCGGGTTACCAATATCATGAGCGAGGCAGGCTGCTTGTACAATCACCCCGACATCGTATGGTGAGATACCTGCTGGTAGACCGCTGGTTAGTTTGCCATGCAGTTTTTCTGCGGCCATCATCCCTAATGAACGTCCAATACAAGACACCTCAAGAGAATGAGTCAGACGCGTATGGATACCGAGCTGATTGGTCAGAGGATGAACTTGGGTTTTTTGATTCAACTGTCGAAATGAGTGCGAAAATACCAGTCTGTCATAGTCTTTATGAAATTGAGATCGGGTACTGGTATTAGCGTTAAATTTTTTAGAAGCGCCAAGACGTTGTGAATTAAGGAGATGGGACCATTGTGTGGTGGAGGACGACAAAGGGGTTGATGTACTTAGCATATGGAAACATCCGAAACCAAGGGAGCCTTTAGCATAGCAAAATAGCGCCCTTGGTACAGCAACTAAGATTTCTGGCAGTCAAAAAGCACTTCTTCCGCTTCGATAGCAACATCGCTATTTAGTGTCTTATTTCGCAACGTTGCATTGTCATTATTCACTTGCCATATAATGCCATGGGTGTCATCTAATCCGATATCACTCGTATAGATGGCTTTCCCAGTACTGGCGTCGCTACTAGCCGCAGCTGTTAAATCGTATTCGATACCATCGATGAGTAGATGCGCGGTCTGAGGTGTATCATCGGTATGATAAGACACGCCGATAGTAGCAGTAGGCTCACAAGAAAATGGTGTGCTATTGCTGGCGTGTTCTGCATGATCATGTCCTTCATGACCGTGCTCCATATCATTATGCTCTTCGTGGCTATGCATGTCGTGATCATCTTCAGAGTGATGTTGTTCTGCATGATTGTCTACGGCTGTTACCTCTTCAGATACGACCGTATCAGTGTCTGTATTAGGCTGACAACCCAATAGAGAGCCTGTCATGATACTTCCTACAAGCGCAACACTTGCAAATTTAGAAAAAGAGAAATGGTTGGTCACAGTATGAGTCCTCAAAGAAACAAAATAAAGATATGTTATAATATAACAATTTATATATAAAATAAAGCCGATGATGGCAAATATCCAACATCGGCTCATTAACTATAGTCGGTTCAAGATAATTTAGATACAAGAAAGGCGAGTGAAAGTGCTACAAGTAGTAGACTAAGTGAGCCTGACGCAGTACCTGATGTATATAGGACTGACTGTATTAAACGGTATGTACCGCTCAAAGTTACACGTTAAATCTAAAGTGCATGATATCGCCATCTTGAACGATATAGGTTTTGCCTTCTAGACGTGATTTACCAGCAGCTGCTGCGCCTTTTTCACCGTTGTATTCGATAAAGTCATCATAAGCAATGACTTCGGCACGAATGAAGCCGCGCTCAAAGTCAGTGTGAATAACGCCAGCTGCTTGCGGTGCGGTTGCACCAACAGCAACGGTCCAAGCACGTACTTCTTTGACACCAGCGGTAAAGTAAGTCTGCATATCAAGTAAGTCGTAGCCACCTCGGATCACTTGATCAAGACCCGCTTCTTCCATATCCATCTCAGCTAGGAAGTCTTTTTTATCGTCTTCATCAAGTTGAGCAATTTCAGATTCGATTTGGTTGCATAATGCGATAACGATAGAATCTTCGCCAGTCGCATAGTTGCGCACCGCATCTAAGTATGGGTTATTTTCAAAGCCATCTTCACTGACGTTAGCGATATACATGGTTGGTTTTAGCGTGATTAAACCATAACTTCTGATCAGTTTTTTCTCATCAGCATCTAGGTTTGCTGCGCGTGCCGCTTTACCTTCGGCTAATAAAGGCTCAACTTTTTTAAAGATATCAAGCAATGCTTGCGCGTCTTTGTCGCCACCTTTAGCCTTCTTGGTTTGGTTGTGGATGGCACGCTCAACGGCCTCTAAATCTGCCAATGCCAGTTCAGTATTGATGGTTTCGATATCATCAATCGGGCTGACGCGCCCATCAACGTGTACGACGTTGTCATCATCAAAACAGCGCACTACATGAGCAATCGCATCGGTCTCACGAATGTTGGCTAGGAACTGATTGCCCATACCTTCGCCTTTTGACGCGCCTGCGACCAGGCCTGCGATGTCCACAAACTCCATTGTCGTTGGTAGTACACGCTCAGGATTGACGATATCAGCCAATTTCTTCAGGCGTGGGTCAGGTACAGGTACGATACCTGTGTTGGGATCTTTGGTACAAAACGGAAAGTTTTCAGCGGCGATACCCGCTTTAGTCAAGGCATTAAACAAGGTGGATTTACCCACGTTTGGTAGGCCGACGATGCCGCAATTAAAACCCATAACATTCTCTCAATGTATTAATAAAATCAGTTGGTATAAAGTTTGGTTAAATGATAAATCAAAATTGGGCACATTGTAGCAAATTTACCGGAATAGGGGTGAGGTTGTTGTGTTGTATACTGAGATTTTGCTTTGGCTCTTACTGGCAATTTTTCTATTTTATCGATTATGGTAAGCTGTGCCATAAAACAACTTAACTAGTGGCACTATTGAAGATGAGTGCTTTGTATCGATAAGGGCGACTAAAATAAATGAAAGGCAAATTCCGATAATGACTACCGCTATTTTTGACACGCGTCGCTATAATTATCCGCAGAATTTCGTGGAGATTAAGCCTAAGCTTGAACGTCTTGAGAAAGCAATTAAAAAACTAGAGGCAAATCTAATCGACGCTGATGACGATGCGAATATTGAGCTAGTGAAACAAAGATTGAGCGGTGAATTAGGGTTGCAAGTAGACTACGCCAGTGAGTTAAACCCCGATCAATTACTAGCTGCTACTACCATCGAAGGTAAGGTTTTAGTAATCGCGGGTGCTGGCTCTGGTAAGACCAAAACCTTAACTTATCGGACCAGCTACCTGTTAGAAAACGGGGTAACACCCAAAAGCATCTTGCTATTAACCTTTACTCGTAAAGCGGCCAATGAAATCAAAGGTCGAGCTAAGTCTTTGCTGGCAAGTAATCTGTCCAATGAAGAGCTATCGAATGAAGAATTAGCTGAGGATAAGTTGCCGACTGATAAGGCGTTAAATAGTATCACTAGCGGCACCTTTCACTCATTTTGTAATATGCTGCTGCGTCAATACTCAGGCCTGCTCGGTATCAATCCACGATTTACCATTTTAGATATGGGTGATAGTGAGGATGCCATCGATTTGGTTTATAAAGAAAAAAAGTATCCTGCGCAAACCAAAACCCAAGCCTTTCCGCGTAAAAAAACGCTGCAAAATATCATATCGACCTCTAGAAACAGACGCATTCATATACGCAATTTAATCGAAAGCAGTTATCCTGATATCGCTGTACACATTCCTATCATTGAGCAATTGGCAATTGATTTTCATGAATATAAACGCGCCAATCATCTCTATGATTTTGATGACATCATTAGTCAGGTAGTACGTCATTTAAAAACCAACCATACCTTTCGCCAGATGCTGCAAAACCAATATCGCTACATTATGGTTGATGAATACCAAGACACCAATATTCCGCAAAAGCAGCTGATAGATTTGATTTGTGAGCCTGACTCGGTATCGCTAATGGTGGTCGGAGATGACAATCAAAGTATTTATGCGTTTCGTGGTGCCAATTACGAAAACATACTGCTGTTCGGTGAGAGCTATCCTGAAGCCCGTCTCATTAAGCTTGAACAAAACTATCGCAGTACGCCCTCTGTTCTAAACTATATCAATGCTCTGTCAGCGCAAATCACCTTGGGCTATCAAAAGCAGCTATATTCAAAGGTCAGTCTAGCGGGGGAAAAGCCGACATTTAGCCGTTTAAGTGATGAGACCCGCGAGGCCAAATACATTGCGGATAAAATTATAGCGCTAAAATCAGAGTATGATTACAACGATTTTGCGGTACTGTGCCGCACGTCCTTTCAGTCTAACTATGTCCAGTTAGAATTTATGGAGCGTCATATTCCATTCATCGTAGTGGGTGGCATCAAGTTCATTGAAAGACGACATATTAAAGACGTTTTAGCCTTTGTCAAAATACTCTATAACCCAAACGATACGATTGCATGGCACCGTATTTTGACTTTATTTAAGGGAGTGGGGTCAGTCACCGCGACGCGTTTGACCCAAGCAATTACCGCCGATAACAATTCATTTGAGCCATTACTCACGGCAAAGTTTGCCAAAAAAAGCGAACAGCTTGAGCCTTTGTACAATGCGCTTAATAAGGCAAGTCAGGCTGAATCCGTTGAGACTATCATTGAGCGTATTTTAGAGTTTTATATTCCCGTCCTAAAAACAATTGAAGAGAATTGGCGTGAGCGCAGCGAGGACTTTCGTGTGCTCAAAAATTTGGCAATAGAGCATAGCAGCCTTGATAGTTTCTTAGAAAATTTGGCTCTCGATCCACCTAATGATTCGGTAGCAACGACCAGTCAGCCAGATGAGAATGACAGTGACAAAGTCACTATTTCGACCATTCACAGTGCAAAAGGGCTAGAGTGGCCAGTGGTGTTTGTCAATTCATTGGTCGATGGCATCACGCCACATCATCGCTCTTTGGATGACTTTGAAGAGCTAGAAGAGGAGCGCAAACTATTTTACGTCGCCTGTAGTCGTGCCAAGACCAGACTGTATCTTACCGCGCCTGATTACTTTGCCAGTTATTCAGGTTACTTTGATAAACCATCGAGATTTATCGCGGAGCTATCTGCGGATGAAGTAACAGTAGAGACCGTTAAAAAGCCTACGAGGGAAAGTGATGATCCGATGTGGTGGTAGTGCTTTGAGAACATTACCGCCATACTGGTATTGACTGAATCTTATATATTTAAGCGTCAGTTTCCGTCTCACTATTTATATTGACATCAATGTTAAGGTCAATATCTATCAGTGGCGCATTAACAGTGGTGACGATTCTAGATTCAACATACGAGCTGCTATGTGCCGTGTCGGTAGTGATTGGATAAATCTCTAAGCGTTCCAATTCTGCTAATAAATCTTGGACGACTTCACTTTTACGAGTGACAAAAGTAGAGGCAAAGCAGCGCCAGAATTTCCAGCCAGCACGCTCCAAAATACGCTGACGTTGCATATCGCTGTCCCATTTATCAGGCCCATGATATCTATCACCATCACACTCGATGGCTAGACTGTTATCATTTTCACCTGCGACAACCATATCGATTCGGTAGGCACCGGCTTCAACCTGTGGAATCACTCGATAACCTCTCTCAACGAGAAGATCAAAGACTTCTGTTTCAAAAGGAGACTCGCATTTTTCACGCAAATCAGAGACTTCTTCTTTATCTTGCATGAAGGGTGCTTGAAAGTGCTTGATAAGCTCCGCTTGATAGTGATCGGCTTGGCTTAGTTCATCCAGTTCAATACTGCGTACCAAATACATTCTATCGCGTGCTCTTGAGGCAGCGACATTCATTCGCTGGGCGAAAGTATCTCTCGTTTGTGCATGAGCCGCTCCGGGTGCCACTACCAATGACAAGAACATGATATCGCGTTCTTTACCCTGAAAGGTTCTGGCATCACCGCAAGCAATATCAAAAGTAGTCATTATCGCTTCATCTAGTTCTTTATTGAGTATCTCCATAATATTATGTGCTTGCTTGTTGCCTAGCAATGAGACAACACCGATGGTTTTACCTTTGTAAGCTGGGTCAGAAACGATGGTTTTGACTTCATCAACAATAAATCTGACTTCTGACTGATTAATATCAGAACCTTTAATCCGGTAGCCATCGGTGACATAAATATCAATGAGTGGAGGGTCTAAGCGCTCTGAGGGTTTGGCTTTACGTAAAGGTATCAGCTCATGATTGTAAAACTCACGTTTTGAGAACTCAATAATTGGCGCAACACTACGAAAGTGTTCTTTTAACATCACACTGCTATCTGCAAAAACGACTTTGAATAAATCATATATCGAACGATCAGGCGACATCTGTGAGCGATAGACAGGGACTTGATTGCTCAGATACTGTGCCATCAGATTACGAATTTTTTCGATATCGAGACCAACGCCTTCTGGCGACACTTGCTTATCGTCACCAACGATCAACACTTTCTTGGCTCTCATGATGGCTGGCAACGCCGTTAAATCAGACTGAGATGCTTCATCGATGATAACCAAGTCAAAACTTCCAAATTCTGCTGGCAAGGATTCAGAAATACGATAATGCGGCATAATCCAACACGGGATAGCAGCACTTGCTCCCGCAGAGGCTTCTCGCGCTTCACGGCGATAATAATGCGCGCCTTTGCCGGTTCCTTTACCGATACGCATAATGGCAGAGCGGTATTTTTCTAAAGACGCTCTCACATTTGGCGTCGCATTTTCTGCGACTTTTAGCCAAGCTCTTTTGGTGATCGCTTCTTGATAGAGTCTTGCTAAATTTACTTCTAAATTGCCACGAGTTTTTGCCAGTTGAACCAATTCCTTGCGACCATCGATGCTGTCTATAAAGCTTGTCAATCTACCAATTCGCCAAATTTGTTGCCAGTTATCCGATGCCAAGGTGTCTTGAGAGTTATGACAAGGTTCATAACGCAATTTTTTTGCCCAGAGTGGTGCGCCGTTATCTTCAATGAGTTGGGTAACATCAGCGACTGTCTGTAAGTCTGTTGCAAGGTTATTTACTCGTTGCAGCTCATTAAGCAGTTCTTGATAGTCTGTTTGTAACTCATCGTCAGATAAACTCGGGTCACCAATATTTTGAGTGACAAAGGCTGTCATTTTCTCACTAATATCGCCTTTACAGTCGGCGAGATTATTAAGTAAAGTTTCTTTTAAGGTGAGACTTTCAGCCAGATTATGTCTCTTTAAATGTTGTTTAAGAACACTTTCAATCTCAACCAAAATCTCTTTGTCATAAGGTGCTGCAGAAACAACACTCCAATCTATAAATATAGTGCTTAACGCCTGCTTGATACTGTGCTGCAAATTGTTACTATCAACGATATCATCGTATAGATGAACGGCTGAATGTAACGCAGACAGATTATTAGGCGATACCTCAAATATTGGCAGGGACAGCTCATTTGATAGAGCATTCCAGCGAAGGATAAGCGCTTGAGATTTTTTTCTAAACGCTATAAAGCTGGATATATACTGCCAGTCCTCTACGCTTGAAGCTGGTGATGAGATTATCATAATAGATTCAAGGCTTTTCTTTTCTGACGATTTACCGAAAATACCTGCTAAGCCAAAAGGCTTTTTGCCTTCAGATAAGTTTTTAACCGCGTCAACGAGCTCTGGATTTTTATCAAAATCATCAGCCATCGTAATAGGTTTGGTTAAATAAATGGTTCTCTCATCAAAAAGCGCTTTGATTTCATCGTTTAGTATAGTGAGATGAGCGATGATGTCTTGCTTAGTCTCATTAGCTAAATGCTGCTGAATAGCAGTCGTCCAACTCTGCCCAGCCTCTACAATTTTCTGCAGCAGATCAGTTAAACGAGAAGTATGAGAAGTGACTTCGTGAGCAATATTTATTGTGCTAGCACTGTCATTTATTAAGCTTGGTAGTTCTCCTTGCTGCTCAGCTGCATGTGACTCATTGAGATAACTCAAATCTTTGTGAAGTTGCTTCATAGCATTGGTAGGTGGCATTTCTGCAACCGCAGGAATCTTTTTATTAAGATAGTCCAAATCATTGCCGAGCTTGATTCTTGCATTTTTTAGGGCCGTGATATCAGTATGAGTAAATCGAGGCTTAAACGTGTCTTCTATACCCAACTTATCGGGAAAGCTTTCGATAAGCTGTCTGTTTTGAGCCACCTCAGTCGCGGCATCTATGGGCTTGATAGTCTCGTTATCGATAGTGATATCGTCAAGATTTAACCGTGCCCAAGCCGTGATTTTATTATCAGTGCTGGCTAACTGTGCATGAATAGTATCAATCTGATTGTCAAACATGACGATTTCTTTTTTGTAGGCATCACGATTGATGCTAGACACTTCACTCGAGATTTTTTTGATGGTATGTTCAAACTGCTTTAAACCCTCGTTCTCGCTGGTCAGTAGACTAACGGCGAGCGGGCGAATAGATTCAGGTAACTGTCCTTGCAGCACCTTTAGTGCAGGGTCTTTCATCGATGTGACCAGTACCCGCTTACCAAGCGCTAAGTAATGACAAATGACATTGGCAATAGTATGGGTTTTTCCTGTACCGGGCGGGCCTTGAACGACCACCCCATCGTGGACATCCAGTTGCTGTATTATGTGTACTTGCTCATCGTTGAATGCTTTGGGGAAATATAGTTCGGCTGGCGTGCCGGTATAGCTGTCACTGCCGCTCACCGTTGATAAACCACGATAAGCAGGAAGTATGGTTTCTTTGTTTTCTGTGGCGGGTTCTGTCAGCATTGCCTTAAGGGCACTCGGTAAATTGATGTCAGTGACCGTTTCTAGCTGAATTGATAGGTTGTTCAAATCTTGCAAAAATATATTATTACTTCTGGGACGCGCCATAATGACCCATGTGTCAGTAACAATCAGGTTGCTCTGCGCTTTAGGTATTTTTCGCTCATCTGCACTAGTATGATTTGGCTGATAAACACCAGAGGAGTCAAGCAAAGTAACGGCTGATTTTAAAATAGGCTCATAGCTACTTGGCCAAAAAGGACTTAATGAAACATCTTCTGAATCATAAAACTCTTTACTATTTTTTAATAACTTAGCCAAACCTTGATTTTCCTCTATAGAAAAAGGTTCAGTTTCAAGCGTAGGAGCAGATAGGGTAGGCTTGATGAGTAACGCCATCGTTTTTTGATCTAAGGTGATTTCAACGGATTGCGTCAATAGGGGATACTTTATCTGCTTGCTGCTTTGCTCATTGTCATCGCTTTTTCTTAGAGCAATACCCACACCCCATACTAACTCCAGCTGGGCATCAGCGAGATTGCCTTGAAGCTGTTGATTAAGCATGAATAGGCTAGAATACAAAGCAATACTTTGGCGGACGAGTTTCTCTTGCGCTAGCCAAGGTTTCCAAATATCTTTGAGATAATCGTTAAATGCCTCTTGTACAGTACCTCTTTCCGAGAAATCTTTTAAATAAACCTCTTTTTCTGATGATGCTTCTATATCTAATAATTCATTTTGATAGGTATCATCAACTTCAAATGGTGTAAATGCTTCTTCATAAGCGATAACACCATCATCTATTAGATTTTTTATATTGATTTTTTCTTGCAATAAAGGTTGATCGCTGAATTTTGTTGGAAACTTTAACCAGTTTGCTAATAGTGAGCTGTTCGGTTTAGGTGCTGAGTTTTCACGTAATCGCTCCACACGAAGCCAAACGTCCTCCGAGGTATCGTCGGTGATGTTCAGACTGATACCCGGCAAGCCTATTACCTGTTCCTCAGTGCAAGTGAAATCACTGTGTTTAGCAAAATCTTGAGTAGGCATTTTTTTCATCAAAGCACACTGCTTAATAAACTCAATCTGAGAGGCCAGTCTTTGTGCGTAAATACTCATTTGTTAAACCTTCCAACTCATCAAAATGTTAGCCCTGACCTCACTGGCACATCATAAATACTGTTTATCAGTTTTTATAATTAACATGCTTAGGCGGCTGATAATTTCTAAATTAAAAAAAAGACCAAACTATAGCACAGAAATTAATGGTGATAAGTCGCATCTAGTATTTTTAAAAATGATGGCTAATCATTACTATTTTATCAATCAAACTTTCATTATTCCTATCAAAAATACTTTTTCAAAAACCTTATAACCAAAAGTATTTAATAGCAAAAATATTTATGAGATTGGGGTTTAATATTCAGCTTAATGCGTTACTATTACCACCTTATTCCGTTAGACCCTCATATTTGATACTTTGTATTAACACCATAAGAAAAGGATAGGTTATGCGCTATGAAGTGATCGTTATCGGTGCAGGTATGGTTGGCACGTCAGTTGCGTGGCATTTACAAAAAAACAATTCAAATGTATTACTCTTAGACAAGAAACTGCCAGGGTCAGAGACCTCATATGGTAATGCAGGATTGATTCAGCGCGAAGCCATTCATACGCATCCTTTTCCTCGTCAGTTGACTGAAATGATCAGAGTATTGCCGAACCAAGGTACTGATATTCGTTATCGTATTCCAGCAATTTTGCGTTATCACCAAGCGCTGCTTCAGTACTGGAAATACTCTACACCCGCTTCAGTCAAAAAAATCGAATCTGAGTGGCAGACGTTGATAGAGCATTGTACGAGTGAGCACCAAACTATGATTAGCGCCTCTGGTGCTGATGAATTGATCACTCGTGATGGCTGGTTGCAATTACATCGTTCTGAAGACACCTTTAAAGAAGCGCAAGCATCAGCCATTGATGCGCGTAACCAAGGTGTCGAGCATAACGTACTGAACCTTGAAGAGCTAAAAGCAATGGAGCCTCGTGCCAATTTCGAAGGTTTCGTTGGTGCCATTCATTGGTTAAATTCATGGCAAGTGTCAAACCCAAGCTCGCTCGTCAAAGCCTATGCGAAAAACTTCCAAGAGATGGGCGGTACGATCAAAGAGAATGATGTAAAAGAAATCGTCCAAGAAGCTGATGGCTGGAAAGTTATCACGGACAAAGATACGTATTATAGTGATAAATTGGTCATCGCAGCAGGTCCATGGTCTAACGATTTGATCAGACCACTTGGTTATAATCTACCATTATTCCCAATGCGTGGCTATCATCAGCATTTCAAAGTGACGGAAAAAAATACAATCCATCACAGTATGTTTGATATGGATAAAGGCTTCGTCATGGGTCCAATGCAGCAGGGTATTCGTATCACGACGGGTGCTGAGATGACCACCATGAATGCGCCAAAGAACTTTGGTCAATTGCAAACGGTATTGAAGCTTGCTAAAAAAATCTTGCCATTGGAAGATGCAGTAGAGAGTGAAGCATGGGCAGGATCACGTCCTTGTATGCCTGACATGAAGCCAGTAATTGGTCCTGCTGATAAGCATGACAAACTATGGTTCGCATTTGGTCACAGCCATCAGGGCTTCACTTTAGGGCCAATGACAGGACGTCTTGTTGAAGAAATGATTCATGATAAGCCTGCATTGGTCGATCTTGCACCATTTAGCGCTCAGCGTTTCTCTAACTAAAAGCAGTTTGAATAGTTAAGCATAGATTTAAATTAATAAGTGAAAGGTATAGACATGATTAAGAAGCTACATAGCAATCAACGTATGAGCAAAACCGTAATCCATAACCAGACGATTTATTTATGTGGTCAGGTCGGTAATGCAGAAGATGATATCAAAGCGCAAACGTTGACGTGTTTGGAAAAAATCCAAACATTATTAGAAGAAGTGGGTAGCGATAAATCAAAGCTACTATCAGTAACAGTTTGGATCAAAGATATGGCAGACTTTGCTGCTATGAATGAAGTCTATGACAAATGGTTCGAAGGCGTACAGCCACCAGCGCGTGCTTGCGGCGAATCAGCGCTTGCGCGTCCTGAGCTATTAGTTGAGATGATTGCCATCGCAGCTGAATAGTAGACTGACTGTAGTACGCGTATAAATAAAAAAGGCCATGATAGCGATATCATGGCCTTTTTTATGTTTGATATGTAGGCTAACTCAATTACCAGAAAAGAGTGTGCTAGCTTTCTAAACCAAGCATATTTTGTATAACGTCAGCTAAGCAAAACAATGATTAGGATCATAGGGATTAGCATCCTTTCCATATTGCTTGGCGTTTCTCAATAAAAGCATCAATCCCTTCACTCACATCGTCTGCCATCATATTGCAGGTCATGACGTCACTGGCATAATCATAAGCGTCTTCGACACTCATATCCAGCTGCTTATAAAACATATCTTTGCCAGTTCTCACTGCGACTGGAGATTTAGCAGTAATCGCCGCTATCAATGACTGTAGTGCCTGATCTAATTGATCTGCTGGCGCCACTCGATTGATCAATCCATATTGTAAGGCAGTGTGCGCATCGATAAATTCACCTGTGATTAGCATCTCAAATGCTTGCTTACGAGGCAAATTGCGACTGACGGCTACAGCAGGCGTGGAGCAAAAAAGCCCCACATTTATCCCAGAAGTGGCAAATTTTGCATCATCAGCGGCAACGGCCAAGTCACAAGCTGCGACCAGCTGACACCCTGCGGCTGTGGCAATGCCTTGCACTTTAGCGATGACGACTTGTGGCATACGATTGATGGTAAGCATCATTTTGCTACATTGCTGGAATAGGGCACGATGAAATACTTCATCCGAGTATGCGCGCATTTGCTTTAGATTATGACCAGCACAGAATGCCTTACCCGTTGATTGAATAACCACAACTCTGACGGTATCGTCTTGAGCAATGTGGTCTAGCTCTGCTTGCATGGCAGACAGTACTTCAGCGGACAGGGCATTGAATTGTTTGGGTTGGTTTAAGGTGAGAGTGACTACGCCACTTTCTTCATTGTCTTCTCTGATAACCAAAAGGTCGTCTATGTCTAGAGTAATGTCAGATTGAGTCATTTATCATCCTTGATAATAGGTTGGTTTATAGTTTTATATATAGCTGACTAAATAGTAGCATGGCTCATATTCTATACAATAGATGACTGACATAGAAAGCTCACAAAAAAATAGCGCACTCAGGTGGTGAGTACGCTATTGGTTTTTCAGCTAGATATAAGCTAAATTTATACTAAGCTAAATTTATACTAAGCTGTATTTATACTGAATTTAGTATGCGCCTTCGCTATAGATAAGCTCGTAGCTGTGGCTATATATCTCGACGATATTACCAAACGGGTCTTCCATATAGATCATGCGGTAAGGTTTTTCGCCAGGGTAGTAGTAGCGTGGTTTTTCCATACGCTTTTTACCGCCTGCTGCAACCATACGCTCAGCCAGTTCTTCAACGTTTGGATCTTGGACGCAGAAGTGAAAGATACCTGTTTTCCAGTATTCAAAGTTATTTTCAGGGTTTTCTTGATTTTTGAATTCAAAAATCTCAACACCGATACGGTCACCAGTAGACAAGTGAGCGATACGAAAGCTACCCCAACCTGCACCGAATACTTCAGTACACATCTCACCAATCGGGCTGTCATCTTCGACAATCTCAGTTGGTTCCATGATGGTGTACCAACCCATAACTTCAGTATAAAATTTTACGGCGGCATCTAAGTCAGGGACTGACAGACCGATGTGCGAAAAGCTTCTTGGATAAACGTTGTTCATAATTTGTGCTCCTGTTTGCTGTATTCTTGTTTAACGTGAGGCCAGTATACAAACGCATATTCATTATGTAAAATTATCAAATATTATATAAATAAGTATGAAATGTAATGATAAATATCGCATGGCTACGCACCTTTTGTACGCTTGCCGAAGTTGGACACTTTACTCGTACGGCTGAACGTCTATATATGACGCAGTCTGGTGTGAGCCAACACATAAGTAAGCTAGAGGAGCAACTAGATACGGACTTGTTGATTCGTCAAGGAAAGCAGTTCTCATTGACCAATGCAGGTGAGCAGCTTTATAGGGAGGCAGGCGAGATATTGCAGCGATTATCAAATTTAGAACAGCGAATCGGTGAAGATCCGCCTTATGAAGGGCTGGTACGGTTGATGTCACCGGGGAGTGTGGGACTTAAACTATATCCGCAGCTTTTGACACTACAGCAGCAGCATCCAAAACTAGTCATTGATTATCGCTTTGCCCCCAATGCTGATATTGAGCGGGCATTGGCAAATCACGAGATTGATATTGGTTTTATGACGGATATCTCAGATGATGAAACGCTTAGCTGCAATCCTATGGCGCAAGAAGCATTAATGCTAGTAACCCCTGCGGCTACAGTAGAGCCGAGCTGGGAGCAGCTTATCGAGCTTGGATTTATTAATCATCCAGATGGCGCCCATCATGCAGGCATGCTACTGACTGCTAATTATGAGCAATTCCAGCATATTAATGACTTTGAGAAAAAGGGCTTTTCTAATCAGATAGGGTTAATCTTAGAGCCAGTTAGTAGGGGAATTGGCTTTACCGTTCTACCAACACACGCAGTGGCTGCTTATCCAAAGCCTGAGCTTATTAAAAGCCATCATCTGCCTATTGCCGTTAGCGAGACGCTATATCTTGCAGTCAGACGACAGCATCCACTCTCAAGTAGAATGCAAACGGTCATTGATGAAGTCAAAAAATGGCTATAGAGGTGTTCAGAGAAAATATTACATGCGCAGCTATCAAAAGCATTCAATAGCTGCGCATGTAACAGAAAATGCTTATTGATAGGTTAAGACTATCTTAAAGTTTGCCCAAGTTTGATACTTGCAGCGATATTAGCAGCAGTCGTTTCGATATTGTCATAAGCCTGACTCAGCACATTATCGAGGGTATCTATCTTTTGAATGCTTGGCATGATGACATCGAATTGGCTGGTTTGCGCGGATTTTAGACCGTCTACACTGCCGCAGATAGCGATGACAGGCGTATGAGTGGCTTTAGCAATTTGACTGATACCGCCAGCCACTTTACCCATGGCAGTCTGTACATCTAGCTTACCTTCGCCAGTGATGACCAGATCAGCCTCTGCGATATGCTGTGACAGATGAGCCACTTCAGCAACAGTATCAAAACCTGACTTTAACTGAGCTTGAAAGAACGTCATCATCGCGTAGCCAAGACCGCCAGCAGCCCCAGCACCCTCGACATGTTGGCAATCCTCATAGCCTTGCTGATCACATATGGTGGCAAAGTGATTTAGTGCCTTATCTAACTCATTGACTTGCTCTGGATAGGCGCCTTTTTGTGGACCAAATACCGCGCTCGCACCCAAAAGACCACATAACGGATTGGTCACATCACAGGCGACTTCAAATACCGCATCGAGCACCTTTGTATGGAGACTACTATCGTCAATTCGATGTAGATTGGCAAGCGCGCCGCCGCCATGAGTGAGCAGGCTGTCATTGACATCATGAAATGTCAAGCCTAGCGCCATTAGCATACCCAGACCTGCGTCATTGGTTCCGCTACCACCGAGACCAATAATGATACGTTTAGCACCTTCTTTTAAAGCATCAGCAATCAGTTCACCGACACCATAACTGCTGGTGGTGACAGGATTACGCTCTGCTGCTTTTAACAAATGCAATCCGCATGCTTGGGCAATTTCGATGACGGCAGTAGCATCTGGCAATAGCAAGTATTTTGCTGTGATCGGTCTCATCAAGGGATCGTGTACTTTAACGTCTTTCCAGCGACCACCCAATACATAGGACAATACTGCTGAGGTGCCTTCGCCGCCATCTGCCATTGGCAATAGCTTATAGTCGGCATCTGGAAACACTTGGCTAAAACCAGATTGAATGGCGCGGCACACATCCAGTGCCTCTAAGCTTTCTTTAAATGAGTCGGGGGCAATTAAAATTTTCATGAAGTTCTCTTTGAATCTCTTTAAATAAATACCAAGGTTAATAACCAGATAAAGACGATGCTGGTCACGCCTTGAATACCCGTTGCCATAGAATGGGCTTTGTAAGCCTGCGCCACACTCATACGACTAAATTGACTGACAATCCAAAAAAAGCTGTCATTAGCATGCGAGATAGTCATTGCGCCTGCACCAATGGCCATCACACAAAATACCCGACCAAGCTCACTGTCGAGACCAATTTGATCCAGTAACGGTGCGACCATCGCAGAGGTGGTGACCAAAGCGACTGTGGTTGAACCTTGTGCCGTTTTTAAGGCAGCAGAAACAATGAATGGCATAAAAATACCAAGCCCTAACGCAGATAACGTTGTGCCTAAATAATCGCCAATCGGTGTGACCTTTAGCATAGCGCCAAATGCGCCGCCAGCACCAGTAATCAATAGAATAGGGGCAGCCACGACCAAACCTTGTGAGATGCTGTCGCTAATTTGCTGCGTTTTTTGCTCAGTGTTAATTAGTAAGAAAGACAAGAATAAACCAATAAGCAGTGCCGTGAGCGGATTGCCGATAAACACTAAAATATCTGTCAACGTGCCATTGCCAAATGGCGCGCTTGGGAAGTTGGCAATAGAAGATAGGCAAATCAATACGATAGGAACAATAATAGGCAGAAACGCCATTGTTGCTGACGGCATGCTGCTATAGTCGTCACGTGTTTTCATGTTTTCAGGTAAAGTCGCTGCTGGCGCATCCAGTGCATCTATATTGTCGGGGGTGACATTCAAGAAGCGATTAGACCACCACCAGCCCGCCAGTACTGCAACGGCTGTCACCACCACGCCGACCATGATAACTAAGCCTAAATTGGACTCTAACCCCAAGTTTCCTGCTGCTGCAATAGGGCCTGGTGTCGGTGGCACAAAAGTATGGGTAGCATATAGACCTGTTGCTAAGGCAATACTCATCGCCACACTGGACACGTGTAAACGCTCGGCCAACGATTCTTTTAAAGAGTTTAGAATGATGTAGCCAGAGTCACAGAATACTGGCACTGAAACGACAGCACCCACGATGGACATGGTCAAAGTAGGGAAGCGTGGCCCCAAAACTTTGATGACCGTTTCTGCCATTACAATGGCGGCACCTGTTTTTTCAAGGATTAAGCCAATAATGGTACCAAAGACAATAACCAAGCCGATGTAACCTAAGATACCTCCAAAGCCATCAGAGATTGTTTTAGCAACGGTATTAAGCGGCACTTGGTAAAACAGCGCTACTAAAAAAGCTGATAATATCAACACTAAAAAAGGATGCCACTTTAACTTTGCTGTGGCAAAAATAATAAAAAGAATGGTCAGCACAAGCCAAAATACGATCATTACTGTCTCTACATGTAGGGTTGATAGCGATAATTATGGATGCTACTACTTAGCTAATATTTCATTAACAACAGCATCAATAGCAATATGAATTTTTAAAGGGGCATATTCTATAGCAAATAAGTGCTACTAGGAAATCTATTCGGTTCAGATATGACTTTGTTCATGGCAAAAAATCCATACTCTGCTAATATGTGGTTCTTGTTTCACATGTATCAATATCAGGATGCCTCCCTTGACCATATTTACTGCACCTACTATCGCCAATATAGAAAATGATGAATTACGTCAGCAGCTACAGCAGATTATAGACCTAAAAACTAAGCCGCTGGGTGCGCTTGGGCGGATAGAGACGCTCGCTGTGCAGTTAGGCATGATTCAGGGAACGACCACACCGCACATTGAGCAACCGCAAATCCGAGTGTTTGCCGCCGATCATGGTTTAACTAAGCATGGTACGTCAGCGTTTCCTAGTGCTGTCACTGCGCAAATGGTTTATAACTTTTTGCAAGGTGGCGCTGCCATTAATGTACTGGCACGCCAGCATAATATTGAGTTAAAAGTCGTTGACGCTGGGGTGGATGCCGACTTTGCTCCTCATCCAAAATTGCTAGATTATAAAGTTCGCCATGGTAGCCGAGACGCGTTGATAGAGCATGCGATGACAGCAGCAGAATGTTTAGCAGCGCTAGAAAACGGCATGAAAGTCGTCAAGAATTTAGCGGGTAATTTGCTCATTGTTGGAGAAATGGGTATTGGTAATACTTCGGCGGCAAGTCTATTGCTGGCGAGCTTGGGTGATGTGCCGCTTGCTGATTGTATCGGGCGTGGTACCGGGCTTGACGATGCAGGGTTACAGCATAAAATGAATATTTTAACGCAAGTATTAGAGCGTTATCAAACGGTACAAGCACCGTTTGATGTGCTCGCTGCATTGGGCGGGCTTGAGATTGCCATGATGGCAGGTGCGCTGATTCAGGCTGCTAGTGAACGGCGTATTCTCTTGATTGACGGTTTTATTGCCAGTAGCGCATTGTTTGTGGCTGAATGCCTAGCGCCCGGAGTTGCTCAATATGCTGTCTTTGCTCATCACTCTGTTGAGCCGGGGCACACTCATTTATTAAAATCACTGAATGCTGAGCCTTTACTCAATATGGGCATGCGCTTAGGCGAGGGTAGTGGGGCTGCGCTAGCGTATCCGTTGTTGCAATCCGCTTGCGCCATTATCAATGAGATGGCAAGCTTTAGTGACGCAGGTATCAGCGAGCAAAACAACTGATGTCGCAATCATTAAAAAAGCCATCAAATCAACTAGAGCCATCACAACCGTCTTCGCCTAGACGAACCCTTGCTCAATTGATAAAGCATGAATGGATATTGTTACTGGTGGCCGTTCAATTTTTAACGAGATTACCAGTACCACTATTTAAACATTATGATCCGCAATGGTTACACCAGAGCAGCCGCCATTTTCCCGCAGTTGGCTTACTGGTTGGCTTACTTTGTGCTGGCGTGTTTTGGCTTGGCAGTATCTTATTTATGCCCCTAGTTGCTGCGGTGTTGAGCACAGCTTTTGGAATTAAACTCACTGGCGCTTTTCATGAAGATGGTCTTGCGGATAGCTGTGACGGTCTAGGCGGTGGCCTGACTCGTGAGCGTACACTGACTATTATGAAAGACTCACGCTTGGGTACTTATGGTGTATTGGGTTTGGTATCGGCGTTATTACTCAAAATTAGCTTACTTGCCTCTATGCCCTTATCGATGGCTGTTGTCGCGCTTATCATAGGACATACCGCTTCACGATTACTTTGCATTAGTCTGCTGTCTTTACTGCCTTATGGTGGAGAGATAGAACACGCAAAAGCCAAACCGATGGCGCAGCAGCTGACGCCATTGCAAGGGTTATTAAGCAGTGGCTGGCTAATATTGGCTATTATTTTAGTCGCACTTATATTTCCCAATACGATGCAGCAGATTGGAACTGGTCGATGGTTATTAGCCATCATACTGGCGCTGATAGCCACTGATTACATGCGACGTTTATTACGTAGGCGCTTGGATGGTTACACGGGCGATGGGCTCGGCGCGACGCAGCAGCTTAGCGAAATCGCTGTTTACATAGGGTTGGCTGCTTCTATACCGCTTATGTAGGCTTTGAACATTAAAAAAGGACACTATCAGCTATGATTCTTTATGTTTGGCGGCATCCTAGGCCTATTGCAGCCGAAGGAATTTGTATCGGACAAACGGATATCAGCGTAGATAAACGTAAGTTGAAACGCCTTGCCAATAAAATCGAGCGCTTTGTGCGTTTGTATCAATTACCAAGAATAATTTGGATCAGTCCCTTACAGCGTTCACTAAAGGTTGGGCAAATATTAGCGCAACGTGGCTTTGAGTGTCGAGTCGCGCCTGAATTGGCTGAGATTAATTTTGGCGAATGGGATGGACGGCCGTGGACGCAAATCACTAAGCAAGAGATTGATGAGTGGTGTCATAACTTTGCACATTTTGCACCCAATCATGGCGAGAGCTTGCAGCAGCTATTTGAGCGTGTTGGAGGTTGGTTGGTTAAGGTTTCAGCTGAACAAGAAGATAGCCCAGTATTAGTCATCGGTCATGCAGGCTGGATAAATGCTGCCAAGATGATAGCTACTGACCAAGAGGTGCCAAAAACAGCCGCTGAGTGGCCGCGTTCTGTAGCATATCTGTCCTGTAATCGTATTGATGTTTCACTAAAAAAACGGCCATTATGTTGACCGTTGTTCAATCTTAAATACTTTAGGAGACTGCTAACTTTCAGCTTGTAGCTCATCGATTTTTTCAAAATAGGCTTTCTCGTTTTCTGCTAATCCCAAGTTCGAATCAAAGCTCACATAAATGCCTTTATCGTCCAGTGTTGCATACCAATGGTCTGCATCATTATCAGTTAGGATTTGAAAATATTTGTTGTTAACGATTCTACCCACCTTATAAATTTCACCTTCGCTGTAAAAGTGATTGCCTTGGATACATCGTAATTTGTCGTCAGTATTTATCATGTCATCGCAGCCTATCGTTATCTAAAAAAATCTATCAATCAAATATTAGAAGGATAACAGCTCAGTTAGAAATAATAAAGATGATTATATGAGTAGTATTTTATTGTTAAGTATAGGCTTTCTAAGCTATTTATTACAGATAGTTGCTGGAATATATCACTGTAAAAGGTAGGTGATAAAATCATAAGTTAAGCGCGATAGCAAAACGCAAAAAAGCCAGTAACATGACGTTACTGGCTTTTTTAGACTAGATCTAGATATTCAAAAAATTACTCTTCTGAATAATCTTCGTTCTCGTCTTCAACTTCTGTTGCTGACTCTTCGTTGTCGCCATCTTCAGAAAGAATGGTAACTAAAATAGTAGCAGTAACGTCATGGTGTAGCTGAATATCAACATTGTATTCGCCAACTTGACGTAAAGTACCTTCAGGAAGCTTGATTTCAGCACGGTCTACTTCTAGACCTGAGTTAGTCAATGCTTCAGCAATATCGCGAGTACCGATAGAGCCGAATAGCTTGCCTTCGTCGCCTGATTTAGCACGCATGATGACATTAACGTCAGTTAGCGCATCAGCACGTTCTTGAGCAACAGCTACTTCTTTGGCTTCTTCAGCTTCAAGCTCGGCACGACGTGCTTCGAACTTTTCAATGTTAGCTGCAGTAGCAGGTAGTGCTTTACCCAAAGGGATAAGAAAGTTACGTCCGTAACCTGGTTTCACATCGACAGTTTCACCGAGTTTACCAAGGTTGACGATACGCTGTAACAAAATAATTTGCATGAGTCATTCCTAGTTAAAGTTAACGGTTAACCCTGATGGTTATCAGTGTATGGAAGTAGCGATAAATAACGAGCTTGCTTGATAGCAGTCGCTAGTTGACGCTGATATTTAGTAGACGTACCGGTAATGCGGCTTGGTACGATTTTACCATTATCACTGATATACTGTTTTAGCAATTCAACATCTTTATAGTCGATGTGAGTGATGCCTTCAGCAGTGAAACGGCAGAATTTGCGACGGCGATAGAAACGTGCCATGAGTATTCTCCTTTAATTAGTCTTCACTGTTGTCGTTGTCGTCATTATCGTTTTCACGACTGTCTGGACGACGAGTAGTTGCTTTGCGTGCGCGTTTTTCATCGGCATTCTTGGCTAACTGCGACTCTTCAGTGACAGCGTCGTCACGGCGCATAACTAGACTACGAATGATCGCGTCGTTATAACGGAATAATTCTTCAAGTTCAGCTAAAGTTTCACCGTCAGTTTCAATGTTGAAAAGAACGTAATGAGCTTTGTGAATCTTGTTAATTGGGTAAGCCAGTTGACGACGGCCCCAATCTTCTAGACGATGGATAGTGCCGTTGTTGTCTTGAACCAACTTGATATAGCGTTCAACCATGCCGACCACTTGGTCGCTTTGGTCTGGGTGTACAAGTAACACCAGTTCGTAATGTCGCATTATGACTCCTTACGGATTAGTAGCTATTAACCCTATGTTAATAGCAAGGAGATTTATAAGGTAAGCCCAATTTCTAGCTATTATTGTGAACAATAAAATCAGAAATAAGCTTAGTTTATAAAGCGCCGTATTATAACAGTACTTAGCAAGTAACACAAAGGTTAATCACTGAGCAGCCGTTAATAAATTATAAAAGTAATTAGGAATGTTCGGTCAATAAAAAAGCAACGCTAATACGCTGCTTTTTTATCAAAATAGTAAGATCGATTATCAATAAACGAGCTATTTTATTTTTGGTTCTTTCACTAACTGACTGCTGTCTGCTTTTACCACTAAGGTTTTGGCCAATTTGTCATGCCAACCGATATTTTCAGGGCTTTTCGAGGCCATGTAATAATGAATCGCAATAATCACGAACCCTAAAAAGCTGGTAAACGAGAACAATAAGTTGTAAATAATAAACAATAACAAAGTACGCACACCGATAAGCTTGGTAAAAGAGGGCAACCGATGGGTGGTTTGATCCACCACGCGAATACCCGTAATCAGCTTACCGAGTGACTGACCACGCAGTGTGATAAATACCAATTGCAGCGCAAATAAGCCAAATACCATAACTTGCGACATCATCAATGTACTACTAGGAAGACTCTCCATCAGTGTCATTGAATACTGATAAGCCGCATCCATATATTGGATATTTTGGAATTTGGTATAATCCACATCCATTTTAGTCAATGCCATCACTAGCGGAAAAATAGCCAGTAGATAGAGTAGTCCATTGATGGCTGTTGCTAATACTCGCGACATGATAGGTGCAAGTGTCACATTGCCGACGACTTTGTCTTTGCTAGACGCAGCCTTATTGCTATTAGACTTATTTAGTGACACATTATTGTGCGGTATCTGCTGACGATTGGTGGTCATGTCAGCTTTCACATTTTTATCCGTGTCTTTCGGACGTTCAGGCTTGCCATACAATCTATCTAATGAAACTGATTTTCTATCCGAGCTATTGCTAGCGTTATCTTCAGGAAAAACAGTTACGTTATTGATAATAGAGTCATTAACCTCATGACCGCTAACGTTGGTAGGTCGATAAACCGTTTGATTATTGGTCAAGTTACCGACACGCTGCCATTGGTCTAAGCCTTCATGCCACATCAAATCATCTAGCAGTACTTCACCAGATGCCAACATGATATTTAGCTGCTCCAAATTGTAGGGACCAGCTTGTACGTTATTTCGAGCAAGGAAAATCTGCATAATTGCCTGCATAGTTAGTCATATCTTAAGTCACTATATATGATACATAATATTAGGGTCTATTTAACATTTTTCAAATAGACCCTAATAATTGTTTCTTTAATGACTGTGTGACTTACTGAATGACTGTGTGAATTACTGCTGTGACTGAACGTTACGGCTTATTTTGTTTCTTCACCAGCTAAGAAGAACCAAGTATCTAGTACTGAGTCAGGGTTCAATGACACTGAGCTGATACCTTGCTCCATGAGCCAGAACGCGAGATCTGGATGGTCTGATGGACCTTGACCACAGATGCCGACATATTTATTTGCTTTACGGCAAGCATCAATCGCCATAGTCAATAGCTTCTTAACCGCAGGATCACGCTCATCAAATAGATGCGAGACGATACCTGAGTCACGGTCAAGACCAAGTGTCAACTGAGTCAAGTCATTAGAGCCGATTGAGAAACCATCGAAGTGCTCTAGGAACTCTTCTGCCAATAGGGCATTGGTCGGCAATTCACACATCATGATGACGCGTAGACCATTTTCACCGCGTTTTAGACCGTTTTTCTCAAGTAATTCGATGACTTCTTTGGCTTCGCCAACGGTACGTACGAATGGAATCATAATCTCGACGTTGGTCAAGCCCATCTCGTCACGGACACGTTTCAGTGCTTTACACTCAAGCTCGAAACAGTCACGGAAGTTGTCAGACACATAACGGCTAGCACCGCGGAAACCAAGCATTGGGTTTTCTTCTGATGGCTCGTATAACTTACCACCAAGCAGGTTAGCATATTCGTTCGATTTGAAATCTGACATACGAACGATAACTGGCTGATCCATAAAGGCAACGGCTAGGGTTGAGATACCTTCAACCAATTTGTCAACGTAGAAATCAACCGGTGAGGCATAACCAGCGATACGCTCATTAATGGCTTGGGCAATCTCGCGTGGCAAGCTGTTCATGTTCAGTAGTGCTTTTGGATGCACACCAATCATACGGTTGATGATGAATTCTAGACGTGCAAGACCAATGCCTTCGTTTGGCATTTGGGTGAATGAGAAGGCGCGATCTGGGTTACCAACGTTCATCATGACTTTGAACGCAAGTTCTGGCATAGACTCAACAGAGTTGGTCTGTACTTCAAAGTCAATCTGACTTTCATAAATGAAGCCCGTATCACCTTCAGCACAAGAAGCAGTCACGTCTTGACCGTCAACCAATAGCTCAGTGGCATTACCACAACCAACGATAGCTGGTACACCTAGCTCACGAGCGATAATCGCAGCGTGGCACGTACGGCCACCACGGTTAGTGATGATGGCAGAAGCACGTTTCATCACTGGTTCCCAATCCGGATCAGTCATGTCTGATACGAGTACATCGCCTTCTTGTACTTTGTCCATCTCGTTTAAGTTACTAACGATACGTACTTTGCCTGAACCGATGCGCTGACCAATTGAGCGACCTTCGCACAATACTTTTGCGCCAGTTGTGTCGATGATATAGCGTTCCATGACATTGCTGTCTTGGCGGCTCTTAACGGTCTCAGGACGTGCTTGAACGATAAAGATCTCGTTAGTATCGCCGTCTTTTGCCCATTCGATATCCATCGCTTGACCATAATGCTTTTCGATCGTGACGGCTTGCTTGGCAAGAGAAGTCAGCTCTTCAGTAGATAATGAGAACTGCATACGATCTTGTTTTTCAACATCGACGGTTTTCACTGATTTAGTGGTGCTACCTTCATCACCGTAAATCATTTTCTTATGCTTGCTACCTAGGTTACGGCGAATCACCGCAGGCTTACCATTGGCTAGCAATTGCTTAGAAATGTAGAATTCGTCTGGGTTAACCGCACCCTGTACAACCATTTCACCTAGGCCGTAGCTTGAGGTGATAAATACCACTTGATCAAAGCCACTTTCTGTATCTAGCGTGAACATAACGCCAGCTGCGCCAGTTTCTGAGCGAACCATACGCTGTACAGCAGCAGACAATGCAACGCCTTCATGCTCAAAACCTTTGTGTACGCGGTAAGAGATAGCACGGTCGTTGTATAGTGAGGCAAATACTTCTTTAATCGCAATTAGGACGTTATCAATGCCGCGAATGTTCAAGAATGTCTCTTGCTGACCAGCAAATGACGCATCTGGCAAATCTTCGGCAGTCGCAGAAGAACGTACAGCAACCGCGATGTCTTCACCGCCGCTCATCGTTTCAAACGATTGACGCACTTCTTGCTCAAGGTCACTTGGCAGCTCTTGCTCAATAATCCAAGTACGGATTTTTTTGCCAGTTGCAGCAAGCTTGTTGACATCATTCACGTCTAACGTTTTTAGTTCGCTATTAATTTTGTCAAGCAAGCCAGTTTCTGTCAAAAAACGGTTGAATGCATTTGAAGTGGTGGCAAAGCCGCCTGGAACACTGACACCTAAATCAGAAAGATGACTGATCATCTCACCAAGCGAGGCATTCTTGCCACCAACCATCTCAATGTCGTCTTTTCCTAGCTGATCCAGATTGATTACAAGTGCTGTAGATTGCGCTGCCATGATAACTCCAGAAAATAAGGTTATTTAGTAAAGATTATAACGGTCAATTATACCGCTATATTTGGAGAATTTCGAGGGGTTGAATCAATATTTTTGTCAAAAAGATACAAATTGTGGGGTTTGCTACATAATTAATAGAAAGTGCTTCATTTTTACATTATTGAGATGATGGAAAAATGTGAGTAAAGACCACTCTGATTATCAAGATATCTCTATAAATCGGTTAATAAATAGAGGGTTTAAAATGAATAATAGAAGAACTCTAGAATATTCTTATGATAGCTGCCTTTATATATAGCAGGTAATGCTGCGCTAGGGCGTGTCCTCAATTCAATTGATTAACCTCTAAATGGGCTAAAAATGGCTAAATTTTGCCAAACATCGTCAAATAGCTTATCAATATCTCGATATCATTTGCGCTACTTTCCTTGTTTGACGCTCATTTATCTCATTTTTATCACCGTTTTTTAAATGAGGACACGCCTTAGTATGAGTAACCAGTCAGCACATTAATGATTACTAATGGTCATTATAAGATTAAAGACACTGTGGCTTTCTAAGTGTACGCCTGTAACATTGATTTCTATTAGGTCGCTATTATGCGTATAATGTAGAGCATAAATAGTAGCGGTTTATCCTTATATAAATGTGCAACATTAGCGCTGATATAAAACGAGAATTTCGTCTATAGTAGTTTAAAAATAAAAGTCAAATGAAGATTACCATTGTGTTGTCAATCGAGGTGTCAAAGTTATGTACTCAAGCAATTCAGCTGAACAAGTGAATCCCACCATTCAAAACCGCAATGCACTAAACTTAGACAGCTCTCAAGCTATTCGAACCGCGTTTTTTATCTCAGATGGTACAGCAATTACTGCTGAGACACTTGGCCGCGCTATTTTGAGTCAGTTTGCCTCAGTACCTTTTGAAACACGAGTATTGCCTTATGTCGATAGCTTAGAGCGTGCAGAGGATGCTGTTGAGCAAATCAACATGGCATATCAACGAGATGGTTTGTTGCCGTTGGTCTTTGATACGATTGTTAACCCTGATATTCGTGAAAAGATTAATTCTACCCAAAGCTGTAACTTGGATATGTACGAAGGTTTGATTGGACGCGTTGCCGAAGAGACTGGCGTGGAGCCTGATGGACATTCAGGTCATGCACACGACGATGTGGATTCTGAGACTTATAAAGAACGTATCGACGCGGTACATTTTGCCCTAGACAATGATGATGGAGCACGTACTCGCCACTATAATGCGGCTGATATTATTCTGATTGGGGTATCACGTTCGGGTAAGACACCGACTTCTTTATACTTAGCATTACAATTTGGTATTCGAGCAGCAAACTATCCGTTAACTGAAGATGATTTGTACGACAATCAATTACCAAAAGCATTGCGCGAGCACAAAGACAAATTGTTTGGTCTACTGATCGATACCGATCGTTTGGTAAAAATTCGCCAAGAGCGCCGTGCGGGCAGTCGTTATTCAAGCTATCAGCAATGTCAGCAGGAGCAGCGTGCCATACAAGGGATTTATATCACGCATGGTATTCCAAGCCTTGATGTCTCTGAGATGTCCGTTGAAGAAATTGCTACGCGTATCTTGCAGATGACTGGTCTCAAACGCCGTATCGGTTAGTAAAGTGTAAGCTATCAATTAACCGATTGAATCAATTAATCGCTTAGCAATAACGATTGCTCAAAAAATAACCATCATTTAATACCATCTCATTATCACATAGAGAATATTATGCGTTCATCTTATAAGTCTAGCAAGACCCCTTTGTTATTGGCCAGCTTGCTGAGTGCGGTCAGTTTACTGAGTGCTTGTCAAACGTCACCTTTTTCACGTGAGCCAGTACCTGAGCCACGTTATATCCCAACCATTGTATTGGGTGAAGCGCAAACGCTAACAATTATGCCCAATCGTGTTGCCTGTGCTTCGGCATTACCGATGCAGTGCTTACTGGCCAAATCAAGCAAAGATGGTAGCGTGTTTCAGATTCCTTATGATTGGATTGATGACTTTAAACCAAGCCTTGGCACAGAATACGTGATTAGTGCTCGTCCGCAGATTGATGAGGGACAGAAAAGTGCGACTGGGCATTGGACATTGCAAAATATTGTGTCACAACGTATGGTGGGCACGCCTTAGTCCTGTGATTTTGACTCAACCAATTATTGATTCATACACAGTCTAAATATTAAATAAATAAGTAAATATAAAGAGGACACGATGGGAAGTAAAAAACCAAGCGACGCGACCAATGATATCGGTGAAGACATTCACACCGAAGTATCGAACAAAGCGAGTGGTCACACGCCTAGCCCTGAGCATACTCAAGGAAAAGATAAACAACAAAAGATTGAACAAACTCACGAACAAGTCACTGACGATGTCATGCATCATCCTGATCTCGTTAATCCGCTTGATGATACGCGAATCGATATCAAATCTGGATTTGCTAAAGACTCTCGTCGCTTAAAAAGCGATGATCATGAATATGAATATGATGCGGTTATTTTAGGGGCAGGTCCTGCTGGTGAAGCGGCGGCGATGAAACTGACTAAATCTGGCAAAAGAGTCGTGGTTGTTGATCCGCGTGATCAGGTGGGTGGTAACTCTACTCATGTGGGTACTATTCCAAGTAAAGCGCTGCGCCAATCGGTATTTAACTTGATTAACTTTCGCCGCGATCCGATGTTTACCAAGGCGATGGAATACAAGCAAGTTCCTCTTAATGAAGTATTGGCTAAGGCGCGTCAAGTTATTCGTCGTCAAGTCAGTACGCATACACGCTTTTATGAGCGCAACCGCATTGAAGTTATCCAAGGTTGGGCAAGTTTCGTCGATAAGCATACGCTACGTGTTGAAGTCGATGACAATGTTTATGAAACCATCACCTTTAATAAAGCAATTATCACCGTAGGTAGCCGTCCTTACCGTCCTGATATTCTAGACTTCAACCATCCACGCGTTTTTGACTCTGACAAAATCTTACAAATGGATTATGTGGTTAAAAAAATCATCATTTATGGGGCAGGGGTAATTGGTTGCGAGTATGCGTCTATCTTTACCGGTCTTGGCTATAAAGTTGACTTAATCAATAACCAAGATCAGCTACTAACTTATTTAGATAGTGAAATTAGCGATGCCATCGCGCATGACTTTAGACAATTTGGCGTACTGATACGCAGTAATGAAGAGATCGATCATCTTGAAACGCATGACGATTATGTGGTCTTGCATCTAAAGAGTGGTAAGCGCATCAAATCTGATGCCATTCTTTGGTCAAATGGTCGCTCAGGTAATACTGAAGGTTTAAACTTAGAAGCGATTGGTCTAAAAGCAAACAGCCGTGGTCAACTTAAAGTAGATGATACTTATTGTACTGACGTTGAAAACATCTACGCCGCTGGTGATGTGATTGGTTGGCCATCTCTGGCTTCTGCTGCTTATGATCAAGGACGCTGCGCGGCGGCCTTTATGGTCGGTGATAGTGATGCTGAGCCAGTATCTAGTGTACCGACTGGTATCTATACGATTCCTGAAATCTCCTGTATCGGTAAAACCGAGCAAGAGTTGACCGATGAAAAAGTACCTTATGAAGTGGGTCAAGCATTCTTCAAGCACCTCGCACGTGCGCAAATCATCGGTGAACGCTCAGGTGTACTAAAGATTTTGTTCCATCGTGATACGTTGGAGATTTTAGGAATACATTGCTACGGTAACCATGCTTCAGAGATTATCCACATTGGACAAGCCGTGATGAAGTGTAAGAGTAATAATACGCTTGAGTACTTTGTGAATACGACCTTCAACTATCCAACGATGGCAGAAGCGTATCGCGTTGCTGCACTAAATGGTCTTAATCGTGTGTTTTAAGTGATAGAATATTGAAACACTACAAATAAAAAAGCGTCTGCTATATTAGCAGGCGCTTTTTTTTAATTAATGGTCATCAATTTGGCTTTTATTGAGGGCAGACGTTTATGACAGGTAGTCGTCTTTTGCTTTACGAAACTGTTTTAAGTGGTTTATTAGCATTATGCCAGCGCACCCACAGAAGTAGCGCAAAGTAAAACGCCCATAAGGCTGCTAGTGCATAAAATCCAGTAGAAACTTGGGAAATACTGGCACCCATTTGATTAAGCTGGACAGAGGTATTGATACCAGGTGTCGTGGGTATGAACCACCGTATGATTTGTAAAAATGTGGGCAGTTGATCTGCTGGCCACGGATAACCACTGACAAAAAACATCGGTAGTGAGCTAAAAATGAGAATTTGCATACTACGTTCACGCTGGCGGAACCAGAGTCCAAGTACACAGCCAAGTGTCGCCACGGTTGGACAAAACAACAGCAAAAACAATAAACTGCCAAGCATGTTTTGCCCGCGCGGATAGTGGTGCAGCTCAAATGTCCAGCCATAATAAAAGCAGCCAATAATAAAGCTAAACATACTGAGCGCCGCAATTCGCCCAAGCCAACCACGGATACTCGTCGTATGTCGCCGCTGCTCATACCACGTACCAATCAGCATCGCTGTGGCGATTAATAAGGTTTGTTGCAAAATTAGAATAGAAACCGCTGGCACCACGTAAGCGCCATAACCTTCCGTTTGATTGTATAAAGGGATAATTACTAATGGCACCGCTTGAGTATTAGCAGCGGCTGTCGCTGAATAGGCACCTTGTGCCACGTTCTTTTTGATTTCAATACCTGCTGATACCGTACTGACTGCTTTTAAAAACCCCATCTGCACGTTTTTATTTAACAAAAAGTAGCCGCCATTACCCAGTACGCTGACGCTCGCCGCTTTTCCCGATAGTACTTGCTGCTCGAGCCCACTTGGAATGACCATATACCCAGCGATTTCATCTGACCACATGGCCTCTTTAGCCTGCTGCTCGTTGAGAAAAAGCTGTGTGTCCAACTGCGGACTGGCACTTGCATAGCGAACGATGGTTCGTGATAGATTACTATTGTCTTTATCAATGATACCAACAGGTACATGGTTGACCACTTCTGTTGAATACGGCCAAGGATAAAAGAAACCATAAATAATGGGGGCAATCAGTAACAGTAATAGCACACCTTTATCAGAAAAGACGTCTTTAATGGTTTGTAAAAAGCTACCCAAGAAACTTGGTGTTGAGGACTGCTTGGTTGAATCTGATGTTATCAAAGATAAATGGTCTTTTGGTGGTAATGACATTAGCGCGCCCCCCAACGTTCAGGATGCGCCAGCGCGCGTTTGGTTAATAAAGTAGTCAAGCTCATCGCAATCGTCGTGGCAATAGCAAGACCATAGACGATCGGCAATGACACAGCAACAGGTGCTTGCATCTGTAATTGTGCAATGTGCAATTTTAGATAATGGGTGAGCGGTAGGGCATCTGACCAATGCCGGGCACTGTCACTGATAGCAATATAAGGAAAGGTCACACCAGCAAAGGCGTAAGAAGGTGCTGAAATAAAGCCAGTAGCAGACAAGCCCATGCGTAATGAGAATGAGCCTAAGGTAAAGATAGCGCCCAGCCAAAACGATAGCATTATTAATAATATCAAACCAGCATAAGTCGCAATCACTGAGCTAATGGCAACGGATTCTTGCGGCGTGGCAAGCCATAGAGCCAACATCGCCCAAACGCTAAAGGCCAATGTCGGCCAAAAGTATTTACCCAATAAACCAAACAACAATACTAAAAAGTTTGTACTCTCAGCCACCTCTTCATTCGCGTGGCTAGAGCCTGAAATTTTATCGTTTTTGCTCAAGTCTTGGCTGTTTTCTACGGCATTTGATGTTCGCCCTGATGTTGACTCGTTTTGTGTGGTTAGCGTCAAATCAGGATGGCCTGTACTAATAAAGCGATACCAGTGGCCGAGTCGTTTATCACGAAGCTCACGACCAATCGTCGTTGCACCGATCACCATCGCTAAAATATGCAGCAGTGCGGGGATAACGGTTGAAGCCAAAAACTGCTGATAATCGGTGGCTGCGTTAAATAGGCTGATGCGCTGTATACCAATCGGCGAGTAAGCAATCGCGGCTTGCGACGGTGCCATGCCTTGCTTGATTAAGCGCTGTATTTCAACACCTGCCGATAACGTCCCAGCGACAGCTTGAACGCTGGTTTGGATAATGCCCGAATGCGTACCGTACTGAGCATTTACTTGTAAAATCAAGGGTGCAGGCTTATCAGATAAAATATGCCGAGAAAAGTCTTCAGGGATAATGACGATAGCGTAAATATCACGCTGCAAAATAGCCGCTTTTGCCTCAGCCTCTGAGTAATAAAGCTGTCTGACCGTTAGAGTAGGGCTGGCTTCCAGATAGCGTACGGCGGTGTTGGCAATCGGGCTATTGTCTTGATCTATTACCCCAATGGGTAAATCTGTAATCTGCGTTTGTGAAAATATCCACCAAATCAGTAGGACGGTTGCCAATGGTATCCATACCACCATGCTAAAGTCCCACGGATTTTTGGTCAAAAATCGTCGCTCATAGGCAGCACTACGTAAAAAAGCCTTACTTAACTTCATCAGGCGCATGGCTTACTCTTGGCTTGCATTAGTAAGTGCTGGATTGATGCGTACAATAACGCTCATACCTGAGCGAATACGTGCATCAGGAGTCGTCGGACGTGCTTTTACTTCAAAGGTACGTACATCGAAGCCGTCATCATTATTGGTTGGGCGCCAAGTGGCAAAGTCAGACAATGTTGACGTAGCATAAACGGTGAACTGTTTGGTATACGGTTTATTTGCTGATGATAGTGCAGGAATCGTACCAGTAAATTGCTGACCAATCGCAAATTGATTCAAATACGATTCGGTGACATTAAGCACGACCCATTGCTCATCGGTGTTGACCAAGGTTAAGATAGGCACGCCTTGTCCGATGACTTCACCCACACTGACAATGACATTGTCCACGATACCCGCAATAGGGCTTTTTAAGTTGGCTTCTTCTTTTGCTAACAGAGCCTCTTCTAACTGAGCATCGACTTTTGCTACTTGCGCTGTCGCTGCTGATTTATCCTCACTGCGAGCGCCTTCTTTTGCCAAATCGTATTGCAAGCGCGCCGCTTCAGTCTGATCTTGAGTGGCCAGATATTGCGCATACGCCTCATCGCGTTTTTGCCGCGCCATCAGCCCTTCTTCATAAAGGCGGTTGACACGCTGATAGGTGTTTTCAGCCAAATCAGAGGCGGCCTTGTTGGCTTGCCACGCCGCTTTTGCTTGAGCAATTTCTTGTGGACGGGCGCCATTCTCTGCCTTATCCAACTCACTTTGTGCCATTTGCTTGCCAGCCCGTGCTTGATTGATCTTTGCGTTAATCTCAGGCGAGTCCATTTCAATCAGCTGTTGCCCGACTGTCACTGCATCACCTTCTGTGACCAGAATTTTGGCAATACGTCCCGGCACCTTTGCAGCGATGGAGGTTTGCTGCATCTGCATTTGCCCTTGCAAAGTCACGACTTCAGGCTTGCTATGTTGATTGCTTTTATATAGACCATAGGCAATAACGCCTAATACAATCAGAACAAATAGCGCCAGAAGTGCCTTTTTTATCATGGCAGATTTATCCGTTTTTTCTGCATGGCGCTTATAAGTAGGCACTGCTTGCTCATTTTCAGCATCAGTTGCTTGCTCATTATGATTGTTGACTGAGTCGGTAGATTGCTCTGAGTCGTTTAATTTGCGCGAGTCGTCTGATTCGTTGGTAGATTCAGTCATGACAGTGAGATTCCTAAAGCAGCAAAATTGAGGATAAAGGGTATATTTCTAGTATATTCGGACAGCATAAGGTTTGGCGCTTTCTAGGGCTTCAGAATTGAAAATCGCACCAAAAGCGACGATAAATGCTGAATAATAAAGCCAAAGCATAATGACCACGGCAGCTGAAAGTGCTCCAAACTCAGCGCTATAGTTATTAAAGTTTTGCACATAAATCGAAAATAGCACAGATAATAAAATCCAAAGAATGGTCGCTAGAGCTGCTCCTGGCACCAGTTTTTTTAGCGCGATGCCTTCACGGTTTGGGGCTAGGCGATAGAGACTTAAAAAGCTTAAAAATATAATACCAGCCAATATAGGCCACCTGCTCCAGAGCGCAATCGTTTCAGCTATTTGGGGGAAGGGAAAATAGGCTGCCGCTACAGGAATAATAGCAATAGAAGAGAGCGCTATAATCAACACTACTACCGCGCCAAAGGTCAAAATAACTGCTCGAATCGTGTTTTGTATAAAGTTACGCTCTTGAGTGATATGAAAGGCCAGATTGATAAGAATAATTAAAAATTTGATACCTTTAGAGCCAGTATAAAGGGCAAGCAAGGTCGATACAATAAGACTGAACGTTAGCGAGAACGTGGTATTAGAGACCAACTCGTTTAGGCGTGAATTGAGGACGCCATATACCGTATCAGGTATAAATGGACGCAAAAGTGAGATCTGTTCTTGCATCTCAGTGGGTGAAAAAACGAGACCATAAAGCAGCACAAACACAGCCATTGCTGGAAAAATTGATAAGAAACCAAAAAACCCCACGCTCGCGCAATGTGCCCAAACATGATAGTTGTTCGCAATACGCAATGCCTTTAATGAAGGCTGCAGCCAGTTACTTATTAATTTAGAAGTTGGGTTTTTCATAAAACAGTTATTCACAATAGAGTTAGCAATAGTATGGTTATTGACAGCTGCATGATAATGAGTATGGTCAGTCCACTACAATAGTATTGCAGCGTTAACCTCGCTTGAGGTATCAAATATACATCTTTGCTCAGTTAGTTGCCTTGTCATACTTTCAAGTTAAATCAACTATATAAACGCTTATCCACACTATCTATAATTTTCAAATTAAATCATTACTCAGTATACAAAGTCGGTAATTGAATATCAGCCGCATTAAGATAGGCGTTAAAGGCAAGAGGCGTACCACAGCTTTGCATGAGTGCGGCCAGCGATTGTACATAGCTATTCGCCGCTTGTGCTTGCTCCGTACGTGCTTTAAGTGACTGCGTTTGCGCTTGGACTACCTCAATCGGTGTATTTACACCTTCTTGTAGCCCCAACTGGCGCAAACGCAATACTTCTGCCGCTAAATCTACGTTACTTTGTAATGCCTGATAACGAGATTGGGCGTTATTAACATCGTGCCAGTTTTTTTCGACCAGTAATAATAAATTGTCACTGACTTCGATTGTAGACAGATCCGCTTGGCGTATTTTGGCATTACTCGATGCTAGTGACGCAGTTTTATCAAGACCACCCCACAGCTTCCAGCTAGCTGATATACCTGCTACCCAACTGGGATCTTTCTCGACTTGTCCGTAGCCATAAAGCATGACGGTAGGCTTATGGCCTGTGTCTGATAGCGCGTGTAGCTGCTCAGCCTGTGCGCGTTTAGCTGCCACTTTTTGTAGACCTGGATGATTGGTGAGTGCTACATTCTGAAAGTAGTTTACATCGGGTAAAGGACGACTAGAGACAAATAACGGTGTCGTGGGTTTGATACGATAGTCGGTACGCAATAGCCGTTGTAAGGCCATCATCGCAAGACGAGCATCATTATTGGCATTGACGGATTCACTTTTTGCATCGGCAAGCGCAGATTGCGCTTCTAAGCGATCAACACGTGAGATAAAACCTTCTTCAAAAAGCCGCTGCGCCATATGGTCAGTTTGCTGCAAGGTATCATAAGCATCTTCACGTAAGTAAGCAGCAATGATGGCCAATTGCGCCTTAAAGTAACGCTCAATCAGAGTGTTATAAAGCTCATTCTTATCCAATAGACTGTCTGCGACGGCTTCTTGGGTACGGGCATTGGAAGCACCTGTCAAAGCGGTGGTACGTCCAGCGGTATAGATGGGCCAAACCACGCCGAGACCTGCGCCAGCTGTTGAGCCTGAGCGCTTTAACTCATAAGAATCAGGGATACGCTCACCGACCAATTCACCGAAATTCGGCAAATCTGGTAACGGTGGAATAGGCGGAACCACATTATCGACACTATTGTTGACGTCATTAACAATACCGTTTTTCAGTGTTGATAAGTCAAGATCCGCGTCCAAGTTGTAAGCGTTGGCTGATAATTGCGCAAACACCAATGGATTGTCTAAGGTTTTGAGAGCATCTGTTTGATACTCACTGGCAGCAATCGCCGCTTGGTTGGCGGCCAGTTTGGGTGACACTTGCAATAAAATATTTTGAGCTTGCTCAAGACTTAATAGGCTAGATACTGCTAATGGATAGCTATTATCAATACTTTTATGAGTGATGGGATCAATAAGCGTTGTTAAGCCAGTTTTTTGCTCGGCTTGACCCATATCCGTATCTGTCGTCGACCTTCTGTTTTGAATCTCGTTTTTTTGAGGACTGTTTGGAGTGCTGCTTTGAGTACTATATTGAGTGTCAGCGTCAATAATTTTCGTCACTGCCACGGCTGTGACTTCATTTGGTGACTCAATATTATTCTCGTTAGCGCTTGCGGAGGTAGACGCAGCTAAGCCCATGAACGTAACCGTCATCACCGCAGTAGACAGAGTCGATAAAGCAAATTTCATAAGTCACATAAGCCATTAATTAGAATGCAAGGTATTTTAGAGTTAGGCAAAAAACTATTAAAAATATCAACTGTTATGGTCAGACCCTGGTTGAAAAGAGCAAAATTGTAGACCATTAACAGAAGCTAAAATCTTGTTATTGATAATAAGCGCTACACTGTAGTGCCACAATGGTGACGGGTCAATGCTCAGTATTTGCTTACTGTGCGTTGAATAAGTCATAATTTTATGTTAGGTGTCGGATGTCAGAATAAATAATAACATCATTTGTTGATTAATAATAAAAGGTTTATCAAGTCATTAGCACTTAAATTACTTTGAAAATTTTTCAAGGATAATGATTGTTAGTTAGGATTGTTGTACTACAACAAGGCAGTTTATAAACTATAAATAATTGAAGTGTGTGCTATATTTCAGCATTTTATAGCATCAAGAAAAATTAAAGGTACTTACTTTTAACTGTCGTCAGTTGATCGTTGGTTCAATACCCATTTCAATAGAAATGATAAGTTGATAAGTTGATAAGTTGATAAGTTGATAAGTTGATAAGTTGATAAG
>NZ_JABASR010000013.1 GCF_016107525.1 Psychrobacter aquimaris
ACGACCTAAGCAGCGGTAGTTCAGTTGGTTAGAATACCGGCCTGTCACGCCGGGGGTCGCGGGTTCGAGTCCCGTCCGCTGCGCCATATTTAAAACGAATTTAGACTTTCGAGTTTAAGCAAGTTTCGCCTCAAACATTAGATTGTTTGGGGTTTTTTTGTGTCTATTGATTCTGTCATACCCCTACTCATTTTCCTCTCATATTATTTATCCCAAACCACCCTACCAGCTACTTCAACACATCTCCTTCTTTACAAAAAATAAAGCTGACCATTTAGTCAGTTAATTTAATAAAATCATAAACTTAGCAAATATCAAATACTTAGAACGCTTGATAGACCATTATTCTGCGCCAGCTTATGGTTGTCAGTCATTATAAAACATGCTTAACTGTTTCAAAGTGTTAAGAATTATTGCGAATAATATAGCCAACAGAGCATTTTTTGTATTTTTAACAATACTTATCTTTATAGCATTTATCTTCATTGTTTTAGATTGCTATCAAAAATTGACCGCGCTTCATCCTTAGCAGCATTGACCCGATTTGACAGGAAGTTAAAACGCGTCTCTGTCATATATCCAGCCTGCTAGGGTGACCCACTATATATAAAGGAATATTACTGTGCGTTATCACTTATTTGCAAACCTGCCACTGGCTAGCCAATTATGTAGGACCAATATTCAGAAAAAATTATTTTTCAGCAGCTCATTAACCACCGCTTTAGCCGCGCTCGTTGCCTTGGGGACGATGAGTAGCAGCCATGCAAAGGTGCTTTTCACCAATACCAGTCTTTCTGTACTTTATGGTAATGACTATGAAATGGTAAAAGACGGAGAATTAACGACCATCACTTTGGAGCACGCATCTACCCACAGCTGGGGCGGCGTATTTTTCTTCGTCGATCGTCATCAAGGCGCAAATGATATTGAAAACAATAGATTTAAAGAAACGTATGGCGAGTTTGCACCCAAGCTTAAGCTTACAACGTTCGATGATAGCTTTATCAAGCAGCTCAATCTAGCGGGTCAATATGAGTTTGGCTCGAACAGCAAAGGCTTTAGCCAAGACAACTATATGATAGGGCTAGGGGCAGATTTGAATGTCCCTATCGCAGGTATGAAGTACGCCTCAGCTTCCTTGTATCATGTCTTCAATGATAATACTGATGATGACCAGCAAATCACCTTAACTTACGGTTGGGAGAAAAAAAATTTTGTGGTAGATGGTTATGTAGACTACTCTTTTAACAACGATGACTTAAAAAACCAACTACATATCAATCCACAAATAAAGTATAACTTACAACCACTATTAGGCATTGATAATCGCTTAGAAGTCGGTATGGAATATAGCTACTGGAAAAATAAGTATGGCAGTGATACAACTCAAAATGTGCCTAGCGCTCTAGTGAAGTTTCATTTTTAACCGTTTAACTGTTTAACTGGTTTGACGAATAGTTCTAAAATAGCTCTCAACTATTTATTTTATATGTAGTAGATTAACACTTAGGATTCCACTGATTCTCAAGCTGGATACGCATCCATACGGTTTGTAAGGCTGTTACGACGTATAATTATTGGCTATTCATATCCGCTAAACAATCCTCTTTAAGTGACTTTATCAATGGATATGTTTCAAACTTATTCAACATTTCCTTATTATAAAAGGGACAAAATATGGAATATAACCACATACCCAGACAGTCATTGGGCTTCTTCCCTACTCCATTGATAGTACTCAGCAGATTGAGTAAAGCGCTTGATGGACCTACTATTTTTATGAAACGAGATGACAACACGGGTCTGGCATTGGGTGGAAATAAAACCCGTAAGCTTGAATTTATCATGGGTGATGCCCTTGCTCAAGGTGCTGATAGCGTGATTACGGCAGGTGCCGCACAATCAAACCATTGTCGCCAAACTGCGGCGGCAGCAGCAAGCTTGGGACTTGACTGCTATTTAGTATTGGGCGGAGAAGAGCCCGAACAAACAAGTGGCAATCTTTTATTAGACAAAGTTTTTGGATCGCATATTTACTGGGCAGGTGCCAATCGCAAAGGAGAAGACATTCCTAAAATATTTGAGCAGTTAATAAAACAAGGTAAAAAACCATATGTCATACCCTATGGCGGCTCCAATGAGCTGGGTGCTTTAGCCTTTGTAGAAGCTTTTAAAGAGTTGGAATCGCAACGTGAAAGCATGGACGTATCATTTACTCATATCGTTTTTGCTTCTAGCTCTGGTGCAACACAAGCAGGCTTGATGCTTGGCAAAAAAATGCTTAACTCGCCCGCACAAATCGTAGGTATCAATATCGATAAAGGTGAAACAGACAAAGTGCCTTTTGATCAACATACCCTCGCGCTCGCCAATAGCACTGCCTCCCTCATCGGTGCCGATCATCAGTTTTCAGAGACCGATTTAATACTCAACTCTGATTATGTAGGCGAAGGTTATGGCGTGGTTGGTACATTAGAAAATGAAGCCATTGCGATGACGGCTCAAACAGAAGGCATACTTTTAGATCCTGTCTATACAGGTCGTGCGATGGGCGGACTCATAGATATGATTCGTTCTGGCAAAATCAAGAAAACCGATCGTGTCTTATTTTGGCATACTGGCGGGGCGCCTGCTTTATTTGCCTACTCAAATGACTTAGATATGATTAAAAAATAGATAAATCAGCTTATTGATTCATTAACTCGATCTGTATGTATTAACTGAAACCTTATGAGCGTTGATTCAGCCTGCTCACACTAGCGATCAACGCCACCATAATCACTCCAATAATAATTAGAATTCCAGACATCATGTGTGCTGCCTCGTAATTCAGCGCCTCTACTTGCTCGTATATCGCAATCGAGACCACTTTAGTCTCATCGGATATACTACCCCCGATCATCAAAACCACACCAAACTCACCAATAGTATGGGCAAAGCTGATTAAGCTGCCGAGCACAATACCAACACGCACTTGTGGTAGAGCGACTCTGAAAAACCGTTTAAAACGGCTTGGCTCCAATAAATGTGCCATTTCCATCACGCTTTGTGGAATACGTAAAAATTGGGCGTAAACAGGTTGAATATAAAACGGCAAGGAGTAAATAATAGAACCAATGACCAGACCTTCAAAGGTAAATATCAAGGGGCTGATATTATGTTCGCTAAGCCATTTACCAATACCGACACTAGGGCTTAACAGTAATAACAGATAAAAGCCGATGACGGTAGGTGGCAAAACCAATGGCATGGCAATGATACCCAGAAGCAAGACTTTAAGACGTGCCACCACTTTCCTGCGGCTGGGCTTAGCGAGCCAATAAGCCACAGGCGTTGCGAACAGTAATAGACAGATGGTAGTGACACTGGCAAGCTTGATACTTACCCAAAATGGGCTAAGCATGTCTGACATAAGAGACGGGTCTATCATAATGTCATTGCTCGTTGCTCGTTGCCATTGGTTATGAGGATAAAGGGTATATTGTATCTAATGATATACGATTGAATAGACAAATATAATTGAAGCACTTATGAATAACTGGTTTATAAATAAATATTGTAGCGTTTATCAGTCACAGTATCAGTCTTCTTGTGTCGATATTATTTATTAAAACCTAACAAGATTATAGTCTGTTGCAAAATAATCATAGCGTAAAATAAAAAAGCACCCTAATAAGGTGCTTTTTTATTGTATTCACTAAGCTCATCGTAGTAAATATTACGGTCAAAAATGATGGTTAAAAAATTTCTTTTAACACGGTAATATTAGAATCAATGCTAGTCAAAAATCGTTCTATCAATATGCTTCACCACGAGGCCAACGATGACGCACTACGCTGAGTGATAAAGCCGTCTGGAGTCTGACCATTGTCTGCTTGCCAGCGCTGGAACGCCAATCGAGTATTGGTGCCCACGATACCGTCAGCGCCCTTGGTATCGTAACCTGAGTTGGTCAAACGCTGCTGTAAATTTCGTACTTGCGCTGTAGATAATGGACGCTCATAACGCGGCCATGACTTCTGTAATCCGCCCTGACCAGCAAGCGCTTTACCCAATAAGCTGACACCTAGCGCATAGCTCGATGAGTTGTTATAAACCTTGATCACATCAAAGTTTGGGCTGAGTAGCAGCACTGGACCATCCTTGCCCGCTGGTAGCCACAGTTCCATTTCGGTATTGGCATCCAAATAGACATCAGCTATCGTATCCACACCCATCGCCGCCCATCTCGCGGCAGGCTGCTTACTACCAACCACGGAATAATCGAATGAGGCAGGAACAGTCGCTTCGTAAAATGGCGCTAGACCCCGAACCCAACCTGAATTGCTCAAATAATTAGCGGTGGACGCCAATGCGTCACTTGTTGACCATGGATTGCGGTGACCATTACCATCGCCATCCACTCCATGCTTCAGCCAAGTATCAGGAATAAACTGCGTTTGCCCCATGCCACCTGCCCAAGAGCCATCCAGCTGCGACCAAGACACATCACCGCGTTGCAATAGCGTCGCTAATGACAACAACTGAGTTTCGGCAAATTCTTGGCGGCGACCATCATAAGCCAGACTAGCAAGCGAGCTTGGTATACTGCTATTACCCGTCACCACGCCGTATGACGACTCCATACCCCAAATAGCAGCGATTATTTCTGCATTGACACCATATTGCGATTCTAATTGCGACAAAAATGACCGTTGCTCGGCAAACTTACGCTTACCAGTACTCACACGCCCATCAGAGACGGCAGAATCAACATATTCCCATGGCATCTTAGAAAACTCTGGCTGTCCTGAGTCAAGGGAGATGACTTGTTGATTTAAATAAGCCGTATCAAGTAGACGACGCACCGTCGCTGCATCATGACCTGATGAAATCGCCCGCATAGAAAAATCCGACTTCCAATCAGAGAAGCTGTTATAACTTGGCTTTGCCACTGGCTGCGGCTTAATGACGGGCTTCGGTGTTGGTTTCACTTGAATGGTTTGAGTTTGGGTAATCTGAACGTTGCCTTGACGCACGGGTTTGCTAGGTTTTTGCATCGCCTGTTGGCTGGTACACCCAACCATCACTAACGCAGGAAACAGGGCAAGATATTGTTTTTTTAACATCATAAAATTCTCAAGTATGAATAAGTAAAGCAACTCAAATAAACCGATTTAGTTAAGGTGGCTTTATTCAAGCACTCTGAATAAAGCCACTAAGCTCGCCAAATCAGTCACAACTTGGCATCACATTTAACGCCCCAGTACCGCACGTGGATCAATAGGATTACCATTTAAGCGCACTTGGAACTCTAAACCGACCTGATTGGTTTCGCCACTATTACCCATATTTGCAATGCGCTGGCCGCGCTGTACAGCATCGCCTTCTTTGACCAGTAGCTGACTATTATGCGCATAAGCAGTGATGTAATTATCACTATGACGAATCATAATAAGATTGCCATACTCTGGCAGACCATCGCCCGAGTACAGTACAGTGCCAGATTGGCTAGCAAGTACTGGATCACCGATATTACCGGCAAACCACATACCCATCGTGCCCGCTGCCGCATCAAAGTTACGGGTCACTTGATTGCGACTTGGATATTCATAGCCTGACGTTGCGTTAGCCGTCACTTCGTATACAGGGCTTTGCGAGCTATTATTAGGCACGCTCGTTACAGGTGGTGTGTACGTTGGCTGTGTCGTTGTAGACGCGTTATAACGACTGTTATTGGCTGGTGTAGCTTGCCACAGCTTGAGCCATTGACCACTATAAATCGTATATTTACTGTCCAAACCATTCAGCGAACCGATTTGACGGTAACTGAGACGATAGCGCTCAGCAATCTGGCTGACCGTATCGCCACGCTGTACGCGATGGTAGTTAGGAACGCCTTGTGCATTGGTAATAATCTTAGGTCCCGCTTGGTTGGCTGATTGGTAAGTAGGCTTGGTTGCACAGCCCACCATCGTTAACGTTGCTGCTGTTAAAGTACCTATCAACGCCACTGTTACAAAGCGAGATCCAGCAATAAGCTTCTTCATACAAGATTTCCTATTCTTTATGTTACTCACAAACTCCTTGTGTTACTCACAAGCATTTTGCTAACTTTTATACCGTTTAGTATTCGGCAAATACCACCATTAATGATTCGATGATAAATCATTTTCTAAGGCATGTCCTCATTTTGAAAATGGTGATAAAAATGAGACAAATGGCAGCCAAACAAGAAAAATAGCGCAGATAATATCAGGATATTGACCAGCAGTTTGACGCATTTTGGCAGCGTAAATTTATAGCATTAACGCCGACAGCGTTTTAAGCGTGTCTGCTGGGGTATGATGCAGGCGCACTGGCGATAGACTAATATAACCCGCCGCTACCGCTTGATCATCCGTCATATCTGTTGCAAAGGACTGCAAACCTTCATTTTCTAATGGCAACTCATGTGGGCGTTTACGTAGCGACAACCAATAAGCATCGCGCCCGCGTGGATCGACTACATGATGTACAGGACGCGCAATCTGACGGTGCCCTAACGCCGTTATTTTCCGACCTTTGATATCATCAGCACTATCCACATCAGGAATATTAACGTTTAATACATGATAGGGCAAATTTTTGCAAGCATCTAATATCGGTGTTTCTATCAATACTTTAACAATTTCAGCTGCCGCCATTTGATAATGACTGGCCTGCTCTTGCCCTTCTCCTTTGACGCCGCCGCCCACTAGGGAGGTCGCAATGGCAGGTATTCCAAAGAGCTGTGCGGTTGATGCAGCACCAAAGGTACCTGAAAATAAAACGTCTTGACCAAGATTGGCGCCGGAATTAATGCCAGTAATCACGCAGTCAAAACGCGTATCACGATACAACTCATGTAACGCCAAATACACACAATCCGCTGGCGAACCATTTACCGCTATAAAACCAGAATCCAATTGATGAGTATATAATGGCGTCGAGAGGCTCAAGGCACTCGCGCAGCCACTTTGCTCACTGTTTGGCGCGACCACTACCACCTCTGCCATCGTAGACAGTGCTTGATATAGTGCCAACAGGCCTGGCGCATAAACCCCATCATCATTACTAATTAAAAACTTCATTTTCACTCAATATACTCATTAATGACCGTCTGTCCACTTATGAACTTTATCATCATAAAATTGCTATAATCAGACCCGCAAATAGAGGTTAGATTCTTTAACGATACTTTCGATGCTTGCATTTACATTGGCTTTTTCTGCATACACAATATGTGATAAATGGCAGTTGGATTTGCTATAAAATAAAAAAAATCCAACACCACAATCCATATAAAGTGACACTATATTTATATGAGAAAATTGCTATAGCAAAGCGCTAATGCAACCATAATTGTGGGCGATTATACCCTAATAGTACGCTGACACGAACCCTGTCTTTGCGCAGAATCCACCTGATTTATGATTTCATCCCTACGATTTCGGTATCAATAACAGCAGAAATTCTTGGCGTGACGTTACAATAGGCAACAACGTACAACAATATGAACTTATACTTTCATGCTGACGTAACTTATGAGTCTATGCTACTGATATGTTGCTAAAAAAGAGCTTTGGCTCACAAGATATCCACACATAAATCAATATTTTATGTGACTTTTGTTTTTTTACCCATTAACATATCACCATTAAATAAAGATAAGCGAGTGTAATACTGAATGAAAAATCAATCGATATTATCTGTAGCTTCTGTGATAGCAAAGACGGCGTCGAAAGTTGGTCTTGCAGGACTGATAACGTCTGTTGCCATGCTATCTCAAGCATCCTTTGCGGCGAACAATCCCGCCACCACCATACCTCTAGATATGTCTGGCATCAATGTCACTAAACATGAAATTGCGGTCATGCAAGTACTATCAGAGATATGCCCACCGATGCTCAATGGCAAACAAAAACAGCGCTTTTATAAATCTTATACTGTGCAGCTTCACGAATTGATGCCGTCTTTAGAAGATCCGAAAGCAGCGATCCAATATCTATCAACCCAGCAAGATTATCGCCAGATATTACAAGGCATTCGTAGTTGGACAATGGGTTTCTCCAAACAAGAAAATAAAGCTCTATGCGAAGATTTAGCGAATGCTGAATACTAGTAGCGGAACGTCATAAGTAAGCCTAATAATCACAACGTTATAATTGGCTTGCTTATCATACCCCCTATTGTATCGCCTACAATAAATAAGCCACAGCGTTGAGTTTAGATTGATAAAGCCAGCTATAATCAATGATAATAAATCATGGTATTATCTATTTTAGAATGCTGAACATGAGCTATTTAGCCATAACTTATAAGCTTGTTCATCAAACTTATAAGGATAAAAAGCTTGCTGTAATCCTGTTGAAATCTACAGGTGATGCAGCAGGCTTTTTTATGACAGTCAAATTGTTTTATTCGGGACATTGTAGTAGTCCTAGAGCATGTCCTCATTTTGAAAAGGTTAATAAAAATGAGAGAAATTGCAGTTAAGCAAGGGAAATAGCACAGATAACGTCGAGATATTGACCAGCTTTTTGACACAGTTTGACAAGACTTAGCCATCTTTAGCGCATTTAGTCGCTTTTGTTTAAATTAAGGACACTCCTAGTCTGAGCAAACGTTTGCTCCTAGCCACGCTTTCTTTTTAATCGGGTCTTTTTTTGTATTTATCGATTCCCCATCGGTTGGCATTTTGCTAAGATAAGGCGTTAATTTTATGTCTGTCGCTCAGCCATCACTACTCTTATTAATACATTGTTTTTAAAAAGAATGTTTAAGACAGGCTACTTGAAAGAATGCATGAGGTTTAGTACGGGGCACAAGCGATAGATACATTTGGTTTCATGATGCGGTGTAACGATATATGACAGTAAAGCGTGTAAAAAATCAGCTGGTGCAGCTGGTAGTTGGTGTGAGTATCTCTATGAGTGCAGTGATGGCAAACGCAGCCATACAGCCGCCTGAGATGGATAATACCGCCTATGTATTGATGGACTATAATACTGGTGAGATTTTGGCGCAAAAAAACGCCAATGAGTCGCTACCGCCAGCGTCTTTGACGAAAATGATGACCAGCTACATCATTGAGCAGCGCTTAGCATCAGGTGACCTCAAAGAAGACGACCAAGTCATAATGAGTCCAAATGCCTGGTGCCGTGGTAGCAGCAGCCAGTCTTGCATGTATGTGCCGGTAAATAAATCCGCTAGTGTTATTGACATGCTACGCGGTATTATCATTCAATCAGGTAACGATGCCTCAAAAGCCATGGCGGAACATATCGCTGGTAGTGAAGCCTCATTTGCTATCTTGATGAATGAACAGGCAGAAAAGCTTGGCATGGAAAATACCCATTTCGTCAACTCTACTGGTATGCCTGACGAAGGACACGAGGCATCAGCACTAGATTTGGCTAAATTGTCACGTGCTATTATTAAAAATAGCGGCGACTATTACGGTATTTATTCAGAAAAAGAGTTTACCTATAACGGTATCACTCAAGGTAACCGTAATGCCCTACTCGCAACTGACCCCACTGTTGATGGTCTAAAAACTGGCCACACTGATGCAGCAGGCTATTGCTTAGCGGCTTCAAGCAATCGTGACGGCATGCGTCTGATTTCTGTGATTATGGGAACCGATAGCCAACAAGCACGTGCCGATCAATCACGTGAGCTGCTTAATTGGGGCTTTGGCCACTTCACTACCGTCACCAAAGCCCCTGCTGGACAATTCGTCAGCAAAGTCCCGGTATGGTTCGGTGAAGCCGATGAAGTCGAGTTAGTCACTGCAGATAACCTACAAATTCTGACCAGCAAAACGCAAAAAAATAAAATCACGACTGTGGTCGATATTCCTGAGAGCTTAGAAGCACCCATCAAAAAAGGTCAAGAAATTGGCAAAATGATGGCCGTTATTGATGGTAAAGCCGTGGCTTCAGTGCCTATTATAGCCACCAGCGATATTGAACAGTCGGGCTTTATGAGCCGCACTTGGCAGCGTGTAGTACGTTGGGCACAAAACCTATTTTAAAAAATATCAGGAAAGTGCTATTTTTAAGAATATTGCTAATAAAAAAGACGCCTCAAAACAGGGCGTCTTTTTTATGTCCTCACTCACCACAGAAATTGTATTATTCCTATAAAACAGCGTCATAAGGAAACAGGTGTAAACATGGTATTTAGTAGACTAAGAAAGTTTGACACCGTTCACCATATTTTGCAGGTTAGGAGCAATCACACTTTTCGAAAATTCGATGGTCAAAGCCATTTAAAATAAGTACAAGGCAATCGAGTACATTAAACGAGGTTAGTACCGTAAACATGAAAAATACTGTAACTCTATTACTTCCATACCAACCAGCGCTTAAGCAAGTCGCTTAATGCTTTATCTTTATAAGTGGCACCATAACAGTAATCCACACCAGCCGCTTTTAAACCATGCTCAAAACTATCTAACTGCTTCGCTCGATGTGGTGGATACCAATATACCAGTAAAGCCCGATGCTCGCTTTCAAATTGTCGAATACGCTTGGCTAACGACGCAGCTTTACTTGGAAAAATATCTTCTGCAAACATCACCATATTCACCTTTCTTATACTCATCTCATCTATAACCAATGCTTCATGCTGGCGATAGATGACCGTAGCGCCTAAACGCTCTAGCTCCTTCGCTAAAAATCCAACCTCATGATAATAATAGTAAATAACAGTCAATCCAGCCAATAAGTGCTGCTGCCGAGACTGATGTTTATTGGTCATCGATATAGTTAGCATGAACTGGGTTCCTAACCCTAACGTACTATCTACCTCTATAGTAGCACCCATAAGCTGAGCCATTTGCTTGACGACTGGCAAACCAACACCTGAGCCTTCATATTGACGAGTTTGTGATGAATCCACTTGGAAAAATGGATTAAAAATATCATCAATATGGTTGCTATCGATACCAATACCCGTATCTTTCACGCTGATTTGCCAGCGATTACTTTTATCAAAATGGGTCAATTGCGACGTAATAGTCACCTGTCCCGCTGGGGTAAATTTAATCGCATTGTTCAGTAGTATCGATAATATTTGTTTTATTTTTTCCGCATCACCTTCAAGGCAGTAGTCTATATGATGAATGCGGCTAATTAACTCTAGCCTTTTCTGCTGAGCAATAGGCTCATATTCTGCCAACAGATCGGCGATCAACTGTAATGGGTTGAACGTAATACAATCAATATTCATCTGACCTTTTTGTATTTGATTCAATTGGATAATATGATCAAGCGACGACACCAGTTTGTCACTACCATCACTGATGATTTCGACCGCATCTTTTTGCTCTCTGTTGAGGGTATCGTAATCTAACAGCTGCAAGCCGCCTACGATAGCATTTAGCGAGGTTTTTAGCTCATGGGTTATCATACTTTGAAAGTTATGCAGCTGCACATCAAGGGATATGTCTTTGTTATGCAATTGCTGCTCAAAAGCAGCCAGCGCTTCATAATCTTTTCTGACTTTCTGTAAACGATCAAACAAAGTAGTAAAAGTTTGCTTAATTTGCACCAGTTCCTGAAACTCAAAAAGCTGTGGAATCACTGGTAACTGCTCAAGTTCTGGGTTTTTCACAACGATGTAGCAGACTTCATTCAGAGCATTAATATCTCTGACTGGCCATTGAAGTTTGCGCAGAATGTATAATACCCAAAGTACCGTCAGTATCGTAGTGATAAGCCATAATAGTAGATTGGCTCGGAACCAATTTAAACGCAAGGTGTTTAGATCTAAAGTTAGATTGATATAGCCAACTAACGCGCTATTTTTATTAGCTTCACCAGACGTTGATAATCTATACTCGCCATCTGATGAAGTCGTAAACGATTGCTGACTGGCCTTTAATGTATCTAGCGCGCTATCATCATCGTCAGATGCGCTGGTGACTGGATAATTAAAACTGACCGTATCTGCAAATAAAGCATTTTTCCAATCGTCTCTAGATTGATTAACATTATCAATAGGTTGGGGGGTTGAATAAAATAAAATACTTCTAATGCTTGGCTCACTCTCTAACAAAAATCTCACTTGCTCAGCCACGATATCAGCACCATCGGCTGTCGATGCACTAACAGTCAACAGGGTAGCCAGCTGCTGGATATGTTGACGCTTCTCTTTATAGTGGTGTAATAAACCATAAATAATAGACATTAAGAAGCCAGCCAACACAGCCAAAAGAATGGCTTGTAAGACAGAGCGCCAGATAAACGTAGGAATGGTTCGAGAGGGATGGTTGTTCATATCACTCAACTGAGTTAAGACAACTTTTTATTATAGTATAGGTATTTTATAGGAGTAGTAAAGGAAATATAACATATTAATAAAACTTAATAATGTATGAATATGTCATGATGACTGATATAGCCATCACGACAAAGTACATTACAGAGAAGCATGAAAGATAGAATAAAATAGTCTTTATTTGCTACCACAATAAAAAGACGATCATTATTTTGCTAAATTAACGCTTTTTATCTTTATTGGTAAATTTCTGCTTATCTTTGGTGGTAAATTTCTGTGCCCGATTACGCTCACGTTGGCGCAACTGTTGCGTCTTCGCTTTGGTTGGGGTATCGCTCTTGTTGGCATATGGGTTGTCATTTTGTTTAAGTACGACGTTGAGCGGCGTGCCTTCGAGCTTAAATACTTGGCGGAATTGGTTTTCAAGATAACGCTGATAGCTCTTAGGTAGCGCACTGGTTTGGTTGCCATGAATAACAATCACAGGCGGATTATGACCACCGATGTGAGCAAAGCGCAGTTTAATACGGCGACCCGCAACCGTTGGCGGTGGATTGGCTGTCACCGCATCTTGTAGAATCTGAGTCAAACGATTGGTTGACACTTCAAACATCGAAGACTTATAAGCACGTAAGATAGATGGGTATAGATTACCCACACCAGTACCATGTAATGCTGAAATTAGATGCACTTTCACATAAGGGATAAAGTTAAAGCGGCGATCCATCTCGATCTTGATATAATTTTTCTGATCAGCAGTCAAACCATCCCACTTATTAATCGCAACAACCAGAGCACGACCCGCATCTAGCGCATAACCAATCATATGTAAATCTTGATCAACGATACCTTCATGTGCATCAATAACAATAACGGTTACGTTAGAATCTTCGATTGCTTGCAAGGTTTTAATAACAGAGAATTTTTCTACTTTTTCGTCAATTCTGCCGCGGCGACGCACACCAGCAGTATCGATCAAGACGTAGTCTTTACCTTCGCGTGTATAAGGAATATAAATACTGTCACGCGTGGTGCCGGGCATATCAAAAACCACTACTCGGTCTTCACCCAATAGACGATTGACTAGCGTTGATTTACCGACGTTTGGACGACCGATAATCGCCAGCTTTAGACCTTTTGGCTCTACGATATTCTCTTGCTCAGGCATATCAGCAGTCAATATTTCAAGCAAATTACCGACACCGCGACCATGACTGGCCGCCATCGGATATGGCTCACCCAATCCTAATGCATAAAACTCGGCAGGCGCAGCGTCGTGAGCACCATCGACTTTATTGGCAACGACATAGACTGGTTTACCAAGCGTATGTAAAAACTTACCAATCTCAGCATCTGCACCAATCATACCAGCACGAGCGTCAACGACAAATACAATGATATCTGCTTCATGAATCGCCGTATGCGACTGCTCAGACATATAGTCATCAATATTGCCGCTACCATCATCCGCTTCACCAATACCACCAGTGTCTACAACGATAAAAGATTTGTCTTCATAGGTCGCATCACCGTATTGACGGTCACGAGTCAGTCCTGACAAATCAGCAACCAATGCCTGCCGACTTTTTGTGAACTGATTAAATAAGGTAGATTTACCGACGTTTGGACGACCAATTAAGGCGACCACAGGCTTGATACTCATGGGTTACTCTCAGTGAAATGCACGATGGCGGGCAGTACAGTTATTCTTATAACCAGTGATATAACAGTAGTCGTGAATAGGCTGCTCTTGACCGCAAATTAAAATGAATGATAAAAAAATAGCAAAAATAATCGTCAGCTATTTTACACTTAGCAAGTGGTACATAGGACGACTAAATTATAGATAAATAATATATATATATATATGGATAACACCTACGGCGCATCGGTCGCATAGAGTACGCGAAAGCCTGTGTTTAAACAAGCGATTTACACAAGGCACTAAACGCTGACGAAGCAGCGTTTGTGTTCTCTAAAATTACAATCAACCAGTTGGCTTACAGTTGACTTAACGATAGTATCAAAACACACTATCTGAGTAACTGTTAACCGATAAAAAGCTTAGCGGGCTAACTGCCAAATAGCAACTTGTCCTGACGTGCTTTGGGTCATTAAGCGGCTGCCTTGTACCTGCAAGCTACTCAAAGCGCCCTTGGTTTGTACACGGCTAACGATTTTACCGCTAGCTGGATCAAATAAGTGTACCACGCCGTCAAAATCACCCACAGCAATATAATTGCCAATCATCACAGGATTGGTTAAATGACGATAAGCCAGCTCTTCACTTTCCCATAACATCTCACCAGTACTGCGATTATAGGCAACCACTTTACCCTCTAAACTGGTAGCAATAACTTGCTGGTTATTTACAGCAAGTGATTTTAAGCTGGCAAGTTCGTTGACAAACATGACTTGGCGCGAAGCCAAATCAATACCGAGCAACTGACCACTATAACTGATGGCAAATAACTGGTTATTATCGACGATTGGCGTACCATCGACATCACTCATGCGCTCAACTTCGCTACTGCCAGTACCAACGCCAACACGTCTTGACCACTGCGGTAAACCACTATCAGTCGTTACCGCATGTAAGCGACCATCGGCAGTCGCTAGTAAGGCTGTCTTACTGTCTAACAACGTTGGCGCCGCACTACCGCGCACACTGATGGCTGGTACTTGCGTGGCAAACTGCCAGACAGACTGACCTGTCTGTAGTGACAAGCCATGTAAAAAGCCATCGTTCGCTGATAGAATGACACGGTTATTAGTAATTAAAGCAGGTGTCAGTACTGATCCTGATAGCTGCTGCTGCCAGCGTTTTGTACCAGTCACACTATCAAATGCCATCACTTGACCGCCGCGTGTGCTAATAATCGCTGTCTGGCTCAAGGCATCTAAAGCGACGCCACCCGTGATTTGATCGCCAACGTTGATCGACCATAAACGTTCGCCTGCACTGTTAAAGCCGGTCAAATCCCCACCGCGCGATGCAGTGACGATTTGTCCATTGACATAACCTACTTGCAAATCTAATGGATCTTTTTTACTGGCTTTTTTGTTGCCAATATCTGTGCTAAACACAGGTTGCAAAACACTAATAGGCTCAGCAATCTGCACCAGCTTGACTGGGTCGTTGACGACGGGTTTAATACCGCGATTACACCCAATCACCGCAGTGCTCATCACTGCCAGTACTGCCACATGCATCACCGTCGATTTGATGGTTTTAGCTTTTGATATATTGCTAGAGCGAATAGATTGAGTCATTATGAGTTCTCACTACAAATAAATTATTATTAATTAGTAAATTGGTTATCAGTAAATGTAAGATCGGCGATTAGTACTGACCAAGCACATTCAATGAGTGCTGGCTGTCCATGCGACGCTATTGTTTTACTGCACCACTTAGCTTGTAGAACGGTTATAGATACGCGCTATTGACTAGCAATTATCAGGCATTAGGTAGAACGCAAACGCTATTATTGGTTAACAGCGCTTGTCAGCAATTATTGCGCAACCTCAGCGGCAGCATTTTCTTCCACTAAGGGCTGTGCAGGACTACTTGACTCTTGAATCAGACTGACTGGTTCGTCTATAGGCTCAGGTACGATGCCCAGACTCTCCATCTTTAATGCCAATACTGCACGCGTTTCTTGACGGTTGCGTAACAGCTCCCAAGCATTATTGTACGACTGGATCGCTGAGTCTTTATTACCTTGTGCTAAATAAATATCCCCTAACAATTCTTGTTGGCTGGCTTCAAAGGAGCTTGGCATATCATTGTTTGCTTCTGCTAATGCAGCATCCGCATCGCCCGCCGCCAGTAACGTTGTCGCATAGCGCAAACGAGTAATTGCTTGTAAACCTGCATCACCTAAATCAATAGCCAATGCTTTTTTGAGGGTTTCACTTGCCTCGGTAAATTCATTATTATCTACTTGCTGACGCGCTTTAATCATCAGTGCCTGCCAAGCGTAAACCGACTCACCATGCTTGCTGACTAGCGCATCAATATCTTTGTTTAACTGGGTACGGCTTTGTGCAAGTGCTGCCTGTGCTTCTGCTTCTAAATCAGGGTTTTGTGAGGCCAAACTGACTTCTTCATTCAATCGCTGAATGTCTGCATAATGATCTGCTGCAACGGTGTCTACGCGCGCATGGTTGTCCTGCCAATATGTCCAACCGAAATAAGCGGCCAGTGCCAACAAAATCGCAGTGACAATATAGCTGCCATACTGCTTTAACGCTTGCATTGAATTGTCTGCATTCGGCGAATTGGGTGTCAGAGCCATATGTGTTTACCTGATAAAATTGTTATGAAATTGCTAATGCTAAAACCGCAATCGATTACTGACGAACAAATTTTTCTTTGCTCGACAGCCAATCTGTCGCAACCGTCTGTTGTTCGCCCGTCTGCATGTCTTTAACGCTAAGGGTGTTATCATCCAGCTCTTGCTGTGCAATAATAACAGTCAATGCAGCACCTGACTTATCGGCTTTCTTCATTTGCGCTTTTAGGCTCGTCGCACTCGCCATTTTCACCCGAATATCTGGGCGACTATAGCGTAGGCGTTGGGCATAGCCAATACCAGCACTATAAACTTCTGGATGCGCAACCACAAAGACATCACAAGCGGGAACATCAGCAATCGGCGCAACCGCTTCCATTAACAATAACAAACGCTCAAGCCCCATGGCAAAACCAACAGCCGGCTCAGATTTTACTGGCTTATTGCCATCAGTACCGATAGATTTTAATTGCCCGATCAGACCATCATAACGGCCGCCAGCACAAACAGTCGCTTGGCTACCAAGTTTGTCGGTCACCCACTCAAAAACCGTTTTGTTATAATAATCAAGACCGCGTACTAGGTGCGGATTGATCTCGAAATCGATACCAAGCTCAGTCAGATACGTTTGCACTTGTTCAAAGTGCGCTATACTCTCTTCACCTAAAAAGTCAGCCAACTTCGGCGCATCTACCAACACGGCTTGTGTACTTGCTTCTTTACTGTCTAAAATACGTAGCGGATTGGTGGTCAAGCGACGCTTACTGTCTTCATCCAGCTGATCTTTTTTATCGGTTAAATAAGTAACCAATGCTGCGCGATAAGCATAACGCTCATCTAGCTCGCCTAAACTATTCAGTTGCAAGCGCATCTCATCTTTTAGACCCAACTCCTGCCACATCAAATGGGTCATAGCAATCAGCTCAGCATCAGCATCTGGTAGCGCACTACCAAAGCTCTCAACACCCAATTGGTGAAACTGACGATAACGGCCTTTTTGCGGACGCTCATAGCGAAACATCGGACCGATATACCATAACTTAGGCGTATCACCGCGCAGCAAGTTGTGCTCAATCACAGCACGTACCGCCCCTGCCGTACCTTCAGGGCGCAGAGCCAATGGCGTTGGCGGCTCAGACTTATCGGTAAAGCTATACATCTCTTTTTCGACAATATCAGTCGCACCGCCAATGGCACGCGCAAACAAATCGGTTTGCTCAACGATTGGTAAGCGAATATGCTCAAAGCCATATCTGCCAAGCACTTCAGCCAATATCGCTTCTAAATGTAGCCATTTTGCGGACTGGTCAGGCAAAATATCATTAAACCCTTTAATAGCTTTAATCATGGTACGGTCGTATCCTTAAAAATTTTAACAAATGTCTCTTTTATTTTTTGCTCATAATAGTGTTTTATTTTACACGGATAATCTCATTCTCGCGTTTTTTAGCCAAATCTTCGGCATGTGCACGTACCATGCCTTCTATTTCATCAACCAAATTATTGGTATCAATAAGATGACTTTTTTCACCCATACGATATACCAATGATTTTGGTGCGGCACCAACAATGCCAATATCAGCCTCTTTTGCTTCACCTGGACCATTTACTTTACAGCCAATCACAGACAGGTTCATCGGTTCACGAATGTCTTCTAAGCGCGATTCTAAAGCAGTCATGACTCGAATCACATCAAATTCTTGGCGCGAGCAGCTTGGGCAAGCAATAAAGTTGACACCATTAGAACGTATATTCAGCGATTTTAAAATATCAAAGCCGATTTTAATTTCTTCTTCAGGCTCTGCGGCCAGTGAAATACGAATGGTATCACCGATGCCGTCTAATAATAAACCGCCAAGTGCAATCGCGGATTTGACCGCACCCGTACGATAAACACCTGCCTCGGTGACGCCTAAATGCAGCGGATTATCAATCTGGGCAGAAATCAGGCGATATGCATCCAAGGTCAAAAACACATTACTGGCTTTAACCGATACTTTGTATTGATCAAAATTTAGACGCTCTAGTATATCGATATGACGCATGGCTGATTCAAGCATCGCCTCGCCAGTTGGCTCAGTATATTTGCGCTGAATGTCTTTTTCGAGCGAGCCTGCATTGACACCAATACGAATAGGGATGTTGTAATGTTTGGCACAAGCAACCACTTCGCGTACTTTAGCATCGCTACCGATGTTACCTGGATTAATACGCAGACAGTCAGCCCCTGCTTCGGCAACTGCTAACGCAATCTTGTGGTCGAAATGCACATCAGCTATCAAGGGGACACTGACTCGTTTGCGAATTTCGCCAAAAGCTTTGACCGTATCCATCGTTGGCGTCGACACCCGCATCAAATCCGCACCAGCTTCAACACAGCGTTCGATTTGGGCGACAGTTGCTGCCACATCGCAAGTATCTGTATTGGTCATACTCTGCACACTAATCGGCGCATCACCACCAATCGCGACATCACCGACATATATTTTTTTGGTAAGACGACGGTTAATAGGCGCTGACGTTGACATAGACAAACCCTTCAGTTGGAGCGAAAAAACGCAGAAAAAACACACTTATAATAGCTTGCAGATAGCAACTTTCAAAAATAAATCTTGTACAGCAGTTGAGAAGACTAGCATTTAAAATTATCCGCTTTAAAATTAAGGCGCTAACTCAAAATTGGCTTGCTTATCCGTTGCATAAGTATTTAGAGCAACCGCTTCTTGATTGAGCATTAAGCTGACATTATCGACATTATCAATTTGCACATTAAACGGCGGCGTACCTGACAATTTATAATCTCCAGATGTCTGCGAGCCACTCATTAGACTGCTACCAGAGGCATCAGTGATACTCACGACGGCGGTATCCGTCAGTTTGACATCTAAAGACGCTGGACTTGCATCGCCGCCTAAGTTTAGAGCAGAGCCAGAGGCACCGACGCCTAGCTCATCAGTATTGATTGCCGCACCTTGCGCTTGCTCTATCGCTGAGACGTCTTCGACCGTCGATACTGGCTGCTCGGTATTCTCTTTACTTGCGTTACTCACCATGCGAAATAAGAAAATCGCTAAAATAATGACACCAATGACGGCGATGATCAGTAGTGGGTTAAAACGAATACGATTATGCGTATCACGTTGCAACGTGCCCATTGGGCGCAGTGGTGTATCCGTGTTGTTGACTGACTTGGCTTTTAGCTCGGTAGGATAAGCAGCATCAAAGCTGGTCGCTATCTTTACAGGATCCAAACCCAAAAACTTAGCATAATTGATTGCAAATCCACGGGCAAAAGCAGCTTGCGGCATCTCCGAAAAATTTTCACTTTCAAGCGCTTGCAAATGTCGCTTTAGAATAAATAACTCGGCGGCTACCTCCTCTAAGCTGACTTGCTTATTTTTACGGGCTTGCTGCAACATGGCACCAAATGATCCCTGAGCGTTAGATTGAGTGTTTGATGATGGGGTGGTCATTTCCATGGTGCCTCTGGATTATTAAGCCAAGTCTTAAGTTGTTTTGCTTCATCACTTAAAGGATAAGCGGATAAAAGCTGCTGTGCCAATTGCTGGCGCGTCGTTATGTTATTTTGTGCAGCGGCCAATTTGATGCCTTGTAGTAGCAAGCGCGGGCTAATACCCTGCCCTTGTACCAGTATCAAGGTTTCATCATAAAGCCGTTGAGCCTGTGGAACACGTTGCTGCTCAAGCAATAAATCGACCAACTCGATATGGGCAATAATACTATTGCGATTGCCATCAAGTGCCCGTAAAAATGCTTTGGCAGCAGCACTACTATCACCTAGCTGTAAGTAAGTACGCCCTAGATTCTCTAGCGCACCAATACGGCCCTCGTAACCTAATGCTGAACCTGCAATCTCAAACTGCTCTGCCGCCTCACGATAGCGCTTCATTTGTGACAAATAAACGCCGTAGTTATTGTGGGCTTGCTCAAAATCTTTATCAAGCGTGATCGCTTTTTTAAAATACTGATCGGCTTTTTCAAGATTGAGACGACTGCCCTCTTGCTGCAGCAAAACGCCCATCATATCATAGGCTGGCGCGTAACGGCTATCGGCAGCAAAGGCTTTTTCGAGTTGGCGCTGAGCGGTATCAAGCTCATTTTTGCGGATATATTGCGCGGCAAGTGAAGTGCGCACGCGAGCAATTTCTTGTTGATCTAAGTTACGATTGTCATTGGGTCGCGTGGACGTTTGATAAGGCGTGATGCTTGTCAAATCATTGGTCGGCTTGCTTTGGCAACCAGTGAGCAGTAACACTGCCAATGCCGTTGCTAACACCATACCCTTCGACGTCACCATTGGGACAATAGCCACTTGTTCAGTCGCCGTACTCAATCGCTTATAAGTCTGAGAAGATACTTTTTGATAATTGAACTGACAAGAATTTCTAGAAGTCATCATAGCCGCCATCATAAAACTGTGATTCAATGCGTTCGATCCTCGAGGCATCAGTTTAATAGATTTAGCCCGCATAAGTACAATTTAGTTGTTATTAATTGCTGTGCACATCCAAACTAATCGTTATTGCTACATTTTTATTACCATTGCGACAGATAAAAGACAAATAAGCTGCTACATCAGAAATGTCTATTCACTATTTACATGACAGCCATACTAAGGCGTGTCCTCAATTCAATAGACTATCCTCTAAATGGGCTAAAAACGGCTAAATTTTGCCAAACATCGTCAAATAGTTTATCAGTATCTCGATATAATTTGCGCTACTTCCCTTGTTTGACGGCAATTTATCTCATTTCTATCACCATTTTTAAAATGAGGAAACGCCCTAAACGCTTTCACGATCTTTGATGCTTTGCTGCCACGCGGCTGAACGACGTGTTCTGTCGGCAACTTGCCCAACCAATTGACCACATGCCGCATCTATATCATCACCGCGTGTTTGGCGTATGGTACAAACAAAACCTGCTTCGCTTAATATATTACTAAAGGCATGAATACGATTATTACTCGACTTATCATAATTTGCATGAGGGAACGGGTTAAACGGTATCAGGTTAATCTTACTGGGTAAATCGCCCAATAATGCGACCAATTGCTCAGCATTCTCATTACTATCATTGACACCATCTAACATCACATATTCAATAGTCACATGTTTTTTGTGGCGCGGGTTCACTTCAAAAACGTAATTTCTCGCTGCCGCCATGAGCTGCTCTAATGGATATTTTTTATTGATCGGCACTAATTCATTACGCAGCTCGTCGTTTGGTGCGTGTAATGAAATCGCTAAAGCCACGTCAAGCTCCTGTGCCAACTCGTACATCTTTGGAACGACGCCTGAAGTCGACAAAGTAACGCGGCGCTTTGATAAACCATAGGCATGGTCACTGAGCATCAATTCCATAGAGCTGACAACGGGACGATAGTTTAATAACGGCTCCCCCATGCCCATCATGACGACGTTGGTGACGTTGTTTTCCCATAAACTATGGTCAACACTTTCTAAACTATCGTTTTCATCGGCCATATAAGAGGCATTTGCTACCCATAATTGTCCGAGAATCTCAGCCGCTGTTAAATCGCGCTCAAAGCCTTGCTTGCCGGTACTACAAAAGCTACAGTCCAGCGCACAGCCTACTTGCGAAGAAATACACAAGGTTTTACGACCGTTTAATTTACTATCATCTGCGGGAATCAGTACCGTCTCAACCAACGAGCCACCAGTGACTTCAAATACCCATTTACGCGTACCATCATCACTATATTGCCGATGGATTACTTTTGGCGGAATGACGCAGGCATTGGCTGACAATTTATCACGCAAAGATTTACTCAGATTGGTCATTTGCTCAAAATCAGTGACACCCTGCTGATATATCCACTTGATCACTTGCGTCGAGCGAAACGGCTTTTCGCCAATACTCTTAAAGTAATCCGCCAGTTGCGCTTGTGTCATCCCCAATAAATTGGTTTTTGCCTGAGCTTCATCTACCAGCTTGATGTTAGCAGGTGTGTGTTGGGTCGGTGCTTGAACAGTGGACATAATAGTAACCTTTTTGCATAAGCTTAAATAAGCGCTGCAATTATTGATATGAGTGTTGCCAGTCATACGCAATGTATGAATGCATGAGCAATCCGTTATGAGCGCATTTTTTATCTAAAATTGATAAGAACCTGCTGACAAGGGATTGATAACGCTATATAAACTAATAATTAGGGAGAGAATTTGAAATTTCAATGCATAGTTAGACCATTATAATAGCTAAAACGGCTTATACCAAAAGATATAAGCCGTTTCGCGACACTAATTATTAATCAGCACTATTATGCATAACAACTATTATGCACAAAAGAAGCTATTAATAAAAACTGCTATTAACGCGTACGTGCACAAACTTCATCTTCATTGAAGAAGTAGCTGATTTCACGTGCTGCTGACTCAGCTGAATCTGAACCATGTACCGCGTTTTCATCGATGCTGCTAGCGAAGTCAGCACGAATAGTGCCTTCAGCGGCATCTTTTGGGTTAGTAGCGCCCATAATGTCGCGATGCTTAGCGATCGCATTTTCGCCTTCTAATACTGATACCAATACTGGACCTGAAGTCATAAATGATACTAGATCATTATAAAATGGACGCTCAGCGTGCTCAGCGTAAAAACCGCCCGCTTTTTTATCATCAAGTTGCATCATTTTAGCAGCAACAATTTTTAGACCTGATTTTTCAAAACGATCGTAGATAGCGCCGATGTTGTTGCCAGCTACTGCGTCAGGTTTGATGATAGATAAAGTACGTTCGTTAGCCATGAAAAGCTCCTAATAAATGATAAATTTGATAAAAAACGAAATAATAAAGGGGTTATTTTATCTTTGGCCGCAATGTTGACTTAAGCAGATTTGAATAACTCATGGTCTATCAATGCGATAATATGAGCGCCAACACAGGATTGCTGCCTATTATAATGATTAGCGCTATAAATGATAGGGTTAATTTATGACCGTACCTTGCATAAAAGTAAATTTATCACAACAGCTTATCTTAAGACAAAGTAAGTATTCGTCAATAGCGTATGCTTGCCTTATCTATCTAATCGTTAATTATCTTTGTCATTTATGAGTATAAGACTAACTTAGCAAAACTCTATGTAAATGTGACTAACAAAAACCCCTCAGCATATAATGCTGAGGGGTTTTATTAATACGAAACTATGAGGCTAACTGCTTTTAAGCAATACTCAAAACAACTACTCGCCTAAGCGGCTGTCTCGACAACTGCCAGCGCTACATTCACGCACACGATCATTTAAGAAGTTCACTCGCTCAGTTGTTACCCGAGTCGCACAGCCCATATTGACAAAAAAACCTTCGTCATTATTATAACTACACTGGTCATTACGCTCGCGTATCCACGCCAGTTGTCCACGCTTTAATTTGGATTTTTGCGAGGTATTTAAGCGTTTAGTCAGTTTTGCATAAGAATTATTCAGCTCTTTATCTGCCTCCAAATATACTTTCGTTAAGCAATATAAATCATCGAAATCATTGTTGGGTTTATCACAGTTTTGCGCGCCCCATGACAGCATAGGAAACATAAAAGCCGCAGAGGTTAGCAGCGCTAAAGATGTTTTTCCTATAGAGTGTTTGATAATATTGGCTGTCATCGCCTTTTCCTTTTCATGTCATGTAGTTATAAAGCTAAATCCATTTATAACATATTACACCAAATAAAACCAAAATAATGTTAGCAAATTATTTTTTACTATTCTTTCTTATCCTAGGGTATGTCCTCATTTTAAAAATGGTGATAGAAATGAGATAAATTGCCGTCAATCAAGGAATGTAGCGCAAATAATATCGAGATATTGATAAGCTATTTGAAGATGTTTGGCAAAATTTAGCCATTTTTAGCCATTTTTAGCCATTTTTAGCCATTTTTAGCCCATTTAGAGAGTAATCGATTGAATTGAGGACACGCCCTAGTCTGTTTTATTATTAAGCATCTTGTTTTTTTGTCGTTAGAGAATAATAGTGATAAGCGATTTTATTATTTGGAATTAATGCTAATTGGCATAATAAACAAAACTCATGAAAAGTTACTCATAAAAAAAACCCCAGTACTCAGCACTGGGATTTTTTTGATTGATACTACAAGCTATCTGACTCTTATAGTAAAAAACTAAGCATCATATGGGTCACGCAATACGATTGTCTCTTCACGGTCAGGACCGGTCGAGATAATATCAACTGGGCAACCAATCAACGCTTCGATACGCTTGATGTATTTTTTCGCATTTTCTGGTAGGTCGTCATAGTTGGTTACACCAACGGTTGACTCGCTCCACCCTTGCATTGTTTCATATTTAGGCGTTACTGACTCATAGAATTCAGCATCATGTGCGCCTGCGCACTCAGTCTCAGGCAGGTTATAACCCACACCAATTAGCAACTCTTCAAGACCATCTAATACGTCAAGCTTGGTCAAGCAGATACCTGACATAGAGTTAAGTACCACTGCACGGCGTAATGCTTCAGCATCGAACCAACCACAGCGGCGCGCACGACCAGTCGTTGCACCAAACTCATGACCGACTTTGGCTAAGTGAGCACCAACATCATCGAACAACTCAGTTGGGAATGGGCCGCTACCAACGCGCGTAGTGTACGCTTTGGTGATACCCAGTACGTAGTCTAAATACAATGGACCAATACCTGTACCCGTTGATACGCCACCAGCGGTTACGCTTGAGCTAGTCACAAACGGATAAGTACCATGGTCGATATCAAGCAATGTACCTTGCGCACCTTCAAACATGAGGTTTTTGCCAGCAAGACGCAATTGATTAAGGTCTTCGGTCACATCAGTAACCATGCCTTTAATCTCTTCTTTCCATTCTTTGCAAAGCTTAAGTGTCTCATCAAAATCAATCGCTTCAACTTTATAATACTGAGTCAGTTGGAAGTTATGATATTCGATTAAGTTACGTAGTTTTTCTTCTAGATCTTCACGGAACAAGTCAGCAAGCTTGATCGCACGGCGTGCTACTTTATCTTCGTAAGCAGGACCGATGCCGCGACCCGTCGTACCGATTTTGCCAGTACCACGTTTGGCTTCGCGTGCTTGGTCAAGTGCTACATGATAAGGCATGATAAGTGGGCAGTTTGGTGAAATACGTAGGCGCTCACGTACTGGTACGTTGTTGTCTTCTAGCTCTTTCATTTCTTTTAGAAGTGCGTCAGGTGCTAATACTACGCCGTTACCGATGAAACAAGTAACGCCTTCACGTAAGATACCTGATGGGATTAAATGCAAGACAGTGGTTTTGCCATCAACAACTAACGTGTGACCAGCGTTATGTCCGCCTTGAAAACGTGCAACTGCTGAAGCTTTTTCAGTCAGCAAATCAACGATTTTGCCTTTACCTTCATCGCCCCATTGGCTACCCAAAACTACGACATTCTTACCCATGATCAATCCTTACCTTTATGTATTGAGGTGTGTGCAATAACGATTAAAAACTGCGATAACTTTCATTATCATGAATTTAAAGACGTTAAAAAAATGGTACTAATATTAAAAATGAATGCTTAAATACTCTGTAACTGCCAATGATTATCTATAAAGCTCAAACGATGCGTCACATCAGAGGGACGATCTTCTGCATTTAATGGCATGGTGACACGGTAGCCTTGCTCACGTAGACTCTCAACCTGCTGTAGCAGTATCTGTCTCTGTTCTTGGCCCGCACTGCTCAATATTTCATAATCGACCAATACGATAATGGGTGCTTCAAGCTGGGTGTGTGCAAGCAAACGACTGACATCCATACTAAAGCCAGTGGCTTCACGTGGCTGATTGATTGCTAACTGATTGCCGCTTTGCATACCATCGAAACGACCGCCGCGTACCAGTGGCTGCGTCTCACTATTGATATAGCCGTTGAATACAATACCCGTGTGATAATGATAGCCTGATAATTCCGTCACATCGATACTCACAGGGCATTGCCACTGCTCTTGTAGATGTGTTTTGAGGCGTTGTAATTCAGTGATAGCAGTTGCGACTTGCGTGTCCTGCTGTGCAGTATCTGACAGCTTTGCCAATAGATTGGTAATATCATGACCAAAGCGTGCCAATGCGTAAAAGTCATCACCCAATGGCAATGACTGGCAGACACGTTTTAGCTCTGGCAGGTTTTTATTGGCATATAAATGCATGAGTTGTTCAGTGTCATTATCAGCCAATTCAGCCAACTCTGCCAAGCGCTTAAATATTGCTACGTGACCCAAGTCGATATGTAGCGCAGCACTCATATTTAGCTTATTTATCATACCAAACAACACATCTATCAGCTCAATGTCTGCGGCAATTTCTGCACAGCCAAATATTTCAGCACCGAGTTGCAAAGGTGTACGTGAGCCAAACAGCCCTGATGGCAACGTATGAATCACATCACCTGCATAACAATAACGCGCAATACCTGTACCGCCATGATGCGCATCAATACGCAAAATCTGCGGAGTAATATCCGCACGCAGACCCATCAAGCGACCTGTTAACTGATCGATAATCTTAAAAGTTTGGCGCTTTAAATCTTCTGAAGCGCCACTTAACAATGACTCAGTAAATTCAATCATTGGTGGATTAACCAACTGATAGCCATGACCAATAAGTTGCTGCGTCAGCTGATACCTAAGCACTTCTTGCTTACGCGCATCTTCGAACAGCACATCCACCACCCCATCAGGCAACAACCAACTATTGGCAACGTCGCTGGCAAAGTTGTTCAAATATGGCATGCTATTGGAGGTAGCAGTGTTTTCAGCAGGCTGAGCTGCCGCTTCATTTGTCGTATTTAACTGGGCAGGTTTTGCAGAATCAGAACTGACAGACACAATAAATCCTTGTTTGGCGTATCGCTTACCAAAAACGCGGTACTGATGCGGTACTTAAAGGTTATATTTACAATTGCATTGACGCCATGCATTTTTATTTTTAACGCGCAACATCATTGACCCAATTATTTATAAACAAACTAGGTAGCCGCAAAAGGGTGAGTAATAAGTATAATTTAGAATGATAAGACGAGTATCTTTATGCGCTAATAAACGGCGTTAAATAATCAAGGCACTTTATGCTTTAGTTTAGCATAGCAGCCAAGGTTCGCCTAGTGACAATTAGCCACAATTACTATCTAATTACGTCTTATCAGCACTTAATCTATGAAGGTTATCTGTAGACTATATAAGTAATCGTTGACTCAAAAATGGTTACCATCATTTTATATGATAAAGAAAATAATGAGCAAAGTGAGAACAACGCCTTCGATACCGACTCATGGTACACTAAGCCATATTTTTATCTCGGAAGCCTTATGTCATCTGATTACCACCCAAACCCTGCCAACAATCAAGCCAATGTCTTAGGTACGGCACTTGCCAGCTGCTGCTTTGACCCTATTACTGGTTATTACCGCAACGGCTTTTGCCATACTGGCAACCATGACGTTGGTCAACACACCGTATGCGCCAAGATGACCAGCGAGTTTTTGAACTTTTCTGCCAGTCGCGGCAATGATTTGATTACGCCGCTACCTGAGTATGGATTTTCTGGCCTCAAGCCTGGTGATTATTGGTGCATTTGCGCGTTACGCTGGGTTGAAGCTTTGGACTTTGATATTGCCCCGCAAATCAAACTAGAAGCTTGCCATGAAAGCTTATTGAGCTTGGTCGATATTGATACTTTGAAAAGTTACGCCCTTTAATAACGATCATTATTAACAACAATCATTATAAGTTCTGATTGTGACACGTTTTTTACTTTATAAAGGGAGGGTGTATGGAAAACAATAACGACCAGTTGATCAAAAAAACCGCGCGTATTGCACCTAACTCTAATATCAATCGTATTTACGCCGATATGAATGATGAACATCTCTATCTAGACAATGATGACAGCTATATCTATGGCGATGCTGATACCACCACTGAGGACACTATCGAGACCATGACGGTCTACGATCCTGACTCTGAACGCTATGAAGATATCGATTTATCCAGTGAGGACGAGGTCGTCAACTGTTATGCCTACTCACGTAAAACAGGCGAAAACCTCGATAAATTAGCGCTAAACGATGTCAGTCGTGCTTTGAGCAATAATGGTCAATTTATTTGGCTCGGGCTTTATGATCCTAGCCTAAAAACCATGGTCAAAGTCAAAGAAGCCTTTGGGCTGCATGAACTGGCAATTGAGGATGCATTTGCTGATCACCAGCGTGCCAAAGTTGAAAACTATGACAATGACATGGTGTTTGTGGTATTGCGTACCGCTAAGCTTGAGGACAATGTCATTCGCTATGGCACCACCGCGATATTTATGGGTAAAAACTACCTGATTACCATCCGTAATGGCCCATCCAACTCCTACGCACCTGTCCGCGAGCATTGTCATCGTCGCCCTGAAAAGCTGCGTATGGGGCCGATATTTGTGCTGCATGCCATTCTCGATTTTATCGTGGATAACTATATGCCGATTACCGATCGCTTGGGGCGCTATTTGCGTGAGCAAGAACGCTATGTGTTTACCTATGAGTTTGATAAAGGTACGCTGAAAAACCTTTATGAGCTCAAATCGCAATTGGTACACATGCGCGCGATTATTTTACCAGTACAAGATATCTGTAGTTTTTTTATCAATCATAAAAAAAGCGAGCTGGTCTCTGGTTTTTCTCAAGCCGCTAAGCCCTACTTCCGCGACGTCAATGACCATTTACTACATTCCTTAGATGCCATTAATGGTTTGAATGAGATGCTGAGTGTGGTCATGAATACCTATATGGCCATGGTCAATATGGGACAGAACGAGGTGGTACGTAAGCTTGCTGCTTGGGCAGGTATTCTAGCTGTACCGACGGCCATCGCAGGTATCTATGGAATGAACTTTGACTTTATGCCCGAACTGCATTGGCAATACTCCTACTTTGTCATCATGATCCTTATTGGTTCATTATGTGGCTATTTATATTACAATTTTAAAAGGCTTAAATGGTTATAACTGAACAATGCAAAAAGCTTGAGTGGCGTACGCAGCCATTATGGGGAATTGGCATTGTGGCACGTGATCCAGAAGCGCGGTTTTTGCATGATGGTCGTGCCAGCAGCTTGACTGAGGCGATACTCTGGCATGGTGGTGAAGCAGACGGCGCAAAGACACGCTTTACACGTTATCCGCCACGCAAAAATAAACATTAATGACCTTCTTAGAAGGGATTTAACGCTCAAACAGTAGATTATGAGATTTAAGAAGGCAAAAAAAGGGCTACCAGTGGTAGCCCTTTTTTTATGCTGCTATTCAATAGTTATTCACGGCGATGCTTGGTATGGCTATCAGGCGCTTGAGCATTATCAGGTAACAGTGCTTTAATCGTTAAGTTTGCATGCTGTTTATCAAGATTGTCCTCTGGACGGCCAAACGTTTTTGCTGTCCAAGTTAATACTACGATAGAACCGCTCAATAGCATAATGGCCACAGAAATTGTCGCCAGTAGCCATAAATGAAAATAGTCTGAGACTGCCTGTACATCAACCACCAAATGTCGTGACAATGCCGTTATAGCGATAAATATCAAAAACTGTACTGGCAGACGGTGTGTTTTAAAATAAATACCTATCATAGCCAGCAGCTCAAGGTAAATAAACAACATCAATATGTCTTTTAAATCCGCTGAGCCTTTTTGAATAATACCAACGAACTCTTTGCCAGCAGTCCAAACGACAACCACACTGATTAGAAATAAAATAACGTAATGACAGACATCGACAAACTCTCTACCGATACCTTGTAGTCGCTCATGAACACCTACGTTTTTTTTAGCCATGTTTAGGTCCTATCAACTGAGATGTGGTTGATTCAGCCTGAGTCTATATTACCTCAGGCCCCTTATTTATCGGCAATCAGTATTCGTATGGCTATCTTCTTAGCCGATATTCAGACCCGCTGATTTTTCAGCAGCATCGACCGTTTGGCGAATGAGAGTATTAATGGTCATTGGACCCACGCCACCTGGTACAGGCGTATAAGCACTAGCGATATTTTCTACGCCTTGCAATTCGATATCGCCGACGCCGCCATTATCCGTTGGATGAAAGCCTGCATCAATGACCACAGCACCCGCTTTAATCCACTCTGCTTTAATCAATTCAGGCACGCCCACTGCCCCAACCACGATATCAGCACGCTTGATATGAGACTCTAAATCTTGCGTTCTTGAATGGCAAATCGTTACGGTACAGTTGGCATTTAATAGCATCATCGCCATAGGTTTACCCAAAATAGCACTGCGACCGACCACTACTGCCTCTTTACCTGACAGCTCGATATTATGATGCTCTAATAAGTGCATGATGCCTTGCGGGGTACATGAACCATAAGCGCTCTGCTGCATCGCCATACGCCCAAACCCCAGACAGGTCACACCATCAACGTCTTTTGCCAAGTTAATCTGCTCAAAGCAAGCACGCTCATCGATATGTGCAGGTACTGGATGCTGCAGCAAAATACCATGGACGTCTGGATTGCTATTGAGCTCATCTATTTTCGCCATCAGCTCTTCAGTGGTTGTCGCACTTGGCATCTCAACGCGTATAGAATCCATGCCGACGCGTTTACAAGCGTTGCCTTTCATACGTACATAAGTCGCAGAAGCTGGATCGTCACCGACCAATATTGTCGCTAAGCTTGGAGTACGTCCTGTCTTAGCTTTAATAGCGTCTACACGCGTACTCAGTTGCTGTTCTATTTGTTTAGCAAGTGCTTTACCGTCCAAAACGGTAGCAGATCCTTGGGCAGTTGACATAGTAACTCCAATAGAGGGTGCGATAAAAAAAAGTAAAGACAGCGCCCGCAACTACTTGCATGCCTGTCTTATGCTTGATCAATGTATGATTAAGACTGATATTGTACCTGTCTGGGCTAAAAAATCCTAGCGTAAGATAAGACTTGAATGCCTATAAATCTCTATCACTCGCCAATCCAACAATATCATGCCATTACCGATGCAACCCTGATAACATCTACCGTTTTATAAAAAACTCCAATAGCAAATAAAAAACCAATAGCTGCGACTATTTATAAATACTCAATACGCCTTAATAAGCGATATCCTCACATCACTTAATCACTTAATCACTTAATCACTTAATCACTTAATCACTTAATCACTTAATCATTGAACCAAACACGCGATCGATTGCATCTACCGTTTGCGCTATCTCGGCAGTGGTTAAGGTAGGATGAACCAAAAACATTAAGCTAGTCTCTCCCAACTGTTTTGCTATTGGCAATCTATTTGCTGGACGCAAGCCTGTAGCATCGAATGCTTTTTCTAAATATACCTCTGAGGCAGACCCTGAGTAGCAAGGCACGCCTAGCACATTTATTTCCTCAATGATGCGATCACGCGTCCATCCCTCAGCTAGGTTAGTTGGTTGCACATAAACATACAATTTATAATAAGCATGATTAGAGTTTGGAAACTGAGCAGCTTGCTCTAATTTCGGCACCGATAGATAGCCTTTTTCTTCCCATTTAGCACATGCCCCTAATATCGCTTGAGCATGAGCACTGCGCTTCGCTATCCAGTCACTCATTTGTGCCAATTGAATACGCCCAATGACTCCTTGAATTTCGGTCATGCGCCAGTTGGTCCCAAAGCTCTCATGCAGCCAATTGTAGCCGGGCAGCTGCTCAGTCTCATAGACCGCCGCATAGCTTTTGCCATGGTCTTTATACGCCCACATTTTTCGCCATAGCTGCTCGTCATCAGTGGTGACCATACCACCCTCGCCGCCTGTGGTCATGATCTTATCTTGACAAAAACTCCACGCGCCAATATGACCGATACTACCAACGCTGCGACCTTTGTAGCGTGCACCATGCGCTTGTGCACAGTCTTCAATGACATATAAATGATGCTGATCTGCCAGTGCCATGATGCCATCCATATCACAGGGCCAACCTGCCAAATGCACGCAGACGATGCCTTTGGTTTTGTCCGTTAATACCGCCGCTATCGACTCTGGCGTGATGTTCCCTGTCGCCTCATCAACATCCGCAAAAATGGGCGTCGCTCCTGCATTAACCACTGAGGAAATACTGGCAATAAAAGTGCGCGGCGTCACGATCACCTCATCACCCACGCCTATACCAAGTGCCTGCAATGCCGCGTCCAATGCCAAAGTTCCGTTGCCCAATGCTATCGCGTATTTGCTACCCGCCCAGTCAGCGAACTCCTCTTCAAACTGACGGCATTCTTGCCCTGTCCAATAATTGACCTTGTTAGATAACAATACTTGACTGACTGCATCCGCTTCTTGCTGAGTAAAACTAGGCCAAGGTGAAAAAGGAGTATTTAGCATGCGTTCCTCATCAAAGCGTATTTTTATCGACGCTATTACCTGTGAATTTGCTCATGGTCGCTTCACCATCAGCACTAATACCATCCTTGATAATGACTTTTTTTACTGTTTTAAATAGAATTTTAATGTCTAACCATAATGACTGATGATCGACATACCACGTGTCGAGTGCAAATTTTTCATTCCAACCAATGGCATTACGACCATTAACTTGTGCGTATCCCGTAATACCTGGACGTACATGGTGGCGACGCGCTTGCTCATCATTATATAGGGGTAGATATTCCATCAATAATGGTCGCGGCCCCACCAAACTCATATCGCCTTTAATCACATTCCATAGTTCAGGCAGCTCATCGAGACTGCTATTGCGCAAAGCCTTACCAAATACAGTCAAACGCTCATCATCCTCCAAAGGATTGCCATCGGTATCGATAGCATCTTTCATCGAGCGAAATTTAATCATCTCAAATGGCTTGCCGTTTAGACCAGGACGAGTTTGTTTAAATATCACTGGTGAGCCTAAATTTTTTTTGACTTTATATGCCGTCATAGCATACACAGGAGATAATATTAGCAAGGCAGTCGTGGCCGCAGTGATATCGAACAGTCGCTTTATCATTTTGCAGCCCGCCTTTTGTCTTTTACGTAGCCATCCCTACTGCGTAAATAAAAATTTAAATAACTTTGCCACAATTGCTTGCGTTCAAAATTTGCAATGGCCCAATCTCTTGCATCAGGATATCTCTTTTCGAATTCTCTATCAGTAGCGGCAGTACTGATCGTTTCGGCAACAGACGACATATCCTTAAAATTAAATTTTCGGCCACTGACTCCTTCTTTGACACTATCTTTTACACCAACGACATCATAGGCAAAAGTTGGAACAGCACAACTTGCTGCCTCGATAGCGACACTTCCAAACCCTTCACGATAGCTCAAAAATAAATGCAAATCAGCACACTGAAAAACCTCGTGCACATTTGGGTTGGCTGGTATATATACGCCTCTATTATCTTTGACAATTTTCTCAACGACTGTTTTCCCTACGTCGTCTTCAAAGTCTCCCATGAACATAAAATGAACGTTTTCTTCTCTTAGTTTTTCAGATATATACTCAATATCTTTGAAGCCTTTATCATCACAAACTCGTCCTACCACGCAAATCACAAAGGTATCTTCAGGTACCTTGTATTTCTTTCTTAATGCCTCTTTTTCTAGCTGAGCCACAGGTTGTAGCAAATCAGTATCGATGCCGTTAAATGAGCCCTTATCAATGACACTTGCCTTACTTTTTTTGAGGATGTTTTCTTCCAAGCATACGCTGAGCAAAGACTCAGAAACAAATAAAACCTCGTGAGATAAGCCAAAACTTAATATATCCAGACCCTGAAACACTCTCTTTTTTAAACCTGAGAAATTCTCATAGGCTCTACCTACACTAAAAGCAATTCGTCTCTTTTGCAATGTAAAAGCACTTGCGATACTCCCTAACAACAAGGCTTTAGGAGTTAGATAAACCACCACATCAAAACGATTCGATAGCATATAACGGATTAAAAGCGCGAGTGACTGAGCATCTTTAAGCAAAGAAGGCTTACGCTGGAAATTTAAATTAATCACATTACCTATTTTGCGCTCACGTAAAATATCTAGCTGCTGTTTATCGCCACCACAGATTAAGGTGATATCAACAGCCGAGTGATCTCTAATGTACTCAAGCTGATCGCGATATAGCACATTAAATGACACTGCATCTGTCATTAGAAAGCATATCTTTAATGTCATTTCAGCACCTCAGCATTTTTTATATATTATTTTATCAGTGACGTTTTATGAATGATGTCATTCGGCACAAATACTATTCACTACTGACTGATGATGATTTCTTAGCGTGTCAGATATTGTTAATTTATTTCTTTTATTGGCTATCTTTTGTAATAATCCTATCGAATCTAAAAAAGTAACTGTGGTCAGTTTTGCTGATAATTTTAAAGAACCTAAATAACTGTTTCCTTTATATTCACAGTACGTTTTAAAACTGTCTTTGTATGACCTCGTTATTTTAGATAATGATAAATTCCCTTCTTCTCTATAATAGTATAATAAATCGGGCAATACCGCTAAATTTAAATCTTGATTTGAGATGGCTCTACACCACAAATCGTAATCTTCAGACCTTGGATAATTTTCATTATATTTATTTCGTTCATACCAACTCTTTTTTGCCAAAACAGCGGCATGTACAATAGGATAAGCAGCAGCTATTTCTTCAAACTCTGTGTAAATTTGATCGACATGACGGCAACCATACACTTTATTAAAATTATCAATCGACACGACACCTGTAGAAACCAAATCATACTCTGGGTTTTTTTCTAAAAAACTTAATTGAATCGCTAGTCTATCTGGGTGAATGAGATCATCGGCATCCATACGCGCTATATAATCATAGTTAGCTTCTTCAATAAGCTGGTTTAATCGAGCAGGCAGTTTTTTATTTATGCCATCAGCAATTACCTTTATCCTATGGTCAGCCTCTTCAAAACGCTTGGCGATGGCCAATGACGCATCAGTAGAGCCATCATCGATTAATATAAGCTCCCATAACTCATGCGTTTGAGCCAATATAGATTTGATAGCATCTTCCAAGTACGCTTCAGCATTATAAATGGGAATACCAATAGATATATATCTCTGATTTTTCATTAGAAAACCTCAAATATCGGATTGATAAGATACGGACTTAAGTTACTAAATCTCGATGTCGTCAAGATAAAATACATGAGAAAAATAACGATACTCGCCATATATAAATAAATATTATTGATTCTTTTTAAAACCATAGGTAGTATCAAAACCAATGTCCACGTAAAATACGCAAGCAGCCTTTGTGGGCCTGAAGGACTGGTGCCCAACATCGCTAACGGTATGATAAAAACCACGCCTGCCGCATAAAATGTTATTAGTTTTTGAAAATCTTTGTCTTTAATTTTATATAGATAACTGACAAAGATGATTAAAATCATGATCGCCGTATAAAAACCAAGCGTTAAAAACCCGCCTGCTTCATCCGATGCTTTCGCATAACCCTCGTATCTATCATTAGTAGAAGAAATGTAAGAGACCAACACCCCACTTACTAATAGAGAGCCTAAGAATGTTGCCAAAATTTTATATAAAGGCTTTACTCTTAAATTAACGATAAAATAAAATGGAATCATAAATAACGCTGTTACATGAAACAATGAAGCAATTGCACAAATCAGTAGGTATGGAATAAATCGTTTTTGTAATAAATAAGGAATGGCTAATGTAAATATCGCCATTGCCAACCCTTGACGCAGTCCATTAAAAGAAAAGGTATAAACGCCTAATGTAATAAATAAAAATACTGAGAACCAATAATTTACGCTGTATTTTTTAATCACTCTAAGATAGCAATAGACAATAATCAAACTGGTAATAACAAGCAGCCAAAAATAATGAGTGGTCACCCTTAATAGTGCATATTCTAATAGCTGATAACCAAACTCTATGTCTTCGTTGAATCTAAAGTACTCGGCATTTAATTGACTATTGAAATTTCTCGTATAGTTTCCTGTATCCGTACCGACTCGGTAGCTACGAATGCCTGCAAATAATGTCAATATAATTAGTGGCACCCAAAAAGACGTACGGTTGAGAGATTTTTTCTCCAGTACGATCCAAAAAATAACAAGGCTAAGAACCAGCAGGTATGGAAGCATTTAACCCTCTATAAAAGTAGATGTCGTCAATCTTACATAAATCGGATATGGTGGCAGGCGCGCGTGCAGTCTGTCATCTATAGTACGATCACCCACCTCGCTTCTTTTTTCCTTCCAAACTATCTTGAAACGACTATAGATAAGAAGCCACCAATCCGTCACATACTCAAGTACTTTTGCATTAACTGTTGCGCGTTGGTAGCAGCGCTAAATCCGTATAGATTCAGCGCCGCTGTTATGTCTTTTTCATTGGTCTTTGGTTGTTTAGACGCTAATAAACACTCAACCCAATCCTTAACTGAGTGAATCGGTAAAAACTGTACTAATCCAAGTCCTAAATCTACCTCAGGTGACACTTGGTCCGAAACTAATGCCTTTAATCCAACTGTTTGACTCTCGACCAATACGACAGGGAAACCCTCATGCAACGAAGGCATGATCATATAGTCGGCGCTGGCCATTAATTCAGTAATATCCGTACGCATACCCAAAAACTTGACGGTATCTAGCAGTGATTTTTCTGCCACTTGTTGTCTGAGCCTAGTCTCCAATGAACCTTGTCCAACAATATATAAGGTAAAGGCGATCTGGCGTTTTTTTAACTGCTCAGCGATTTCTAAAGAAAACTGATGGTTTTTAACCTCGTTTAGACGACCAACTTGGATGATTTTTAGCCCTTCATCGTCAAATTCTTGATTGATATAATGTCGTGATTGGTTAGCAATTGTCATCATCTTTTCTATATCAACCGCATTGGGCAAGAGCCACACATCTTCTGTACTGCCAAATAAATAACTTGCCGCCTGTTCGCCGCAACTCATTTTATCAGTGGCTAATTTACGATTGCTGATTAATGCCCATTGTTCATATATTTTTTTAATAACATTGGTTTTACCATTACTGGTGCTATGAGAATGTGAAATGCGATGCGGCACGCCAGCACTTTTCGCGGCTAACAGATGAAAGGCATTGTTTAATAACATGTGCGCATGAACGATTCGATAGTCAGGGTGTTGTTTAAGGAATTGTTTAAGCTTCCACATACGCGCTAATGAATGACTGGCCAAAATAGGTATAACTCTACCGCCCAGCGCTATTATCTCAGCATCATAGTCGCCGACTTCCTCAGTAAAAGTGATAAAATCAAACTGAATCTGGCTATGATCTATATGACGATATAGATTCATAAGCATGGTCTCTGCCCCAGCCCGATCCATTTTGCCCACTATGTGCAGCACTCTCTGAATAGTCATCTCTTTACCTATTAAGAAGCCATAAAACCAAACGTATTTTTCAAAATTGTTTTAAATCTATTCTCTCTTGACCTTTAATCTTGCTCTTTTATTTAGCACTTGACGAAGTATCTGTAACATAGGCAAGGCAACTTGGCTTGGCATACGCACTATGTTACTAATCATCATATTTCTTACGGTCAAATCGTTCTTATAGCCCTTTAGTCGTAACGTTTTATCTGCTTTTTTAGCTTGTGCCAATGCAGCTGCCAAATAGTCATTATCTATACGAGTAAGAATACTCCAATGGCTTTGTTTAATTTTATTGGCGAGTGTTTTTTTAACCTCATCCGCTTGATAGTCCTCTACTAGGCTGATGACTTCTGAGTGGATAACGAAGAGGTCTAATAGCTTTTTATCCGTTGATCCTGTGATCGACGTGCCCCGCTGTCTGTATAGATAAAAACTAATGGGTAATTGATACTTACTCTGAGTAGATAAGCCAAGGTGCCAATGAAATGGCCAATCCTCATAGTATAAACCCACTGGAAAATACAATGAGGCAGACCTTACGACACTAGCTCGAATAAATTTAAGCCATGCAAAATGCGGTAAACTAAAATATGAGCCGTCTATTTTAGTTGCCTCAAATGTTAAATTGGCAGCGGGATACGGCAAATCTGTCTCTGTGCTTCCATCTTTGAATGGTGTAAAGCCATACGTCACGACCTCTGCGTTCATGGTGAGCGCACAAGCCACACACGCTGCCACCAAGCGAGTGTCTATAATGTCATCAGAATCAACGAACATCATGTATTCGCCTATCGCAGACTGCATACCAGTATTACGTGCCGCAGAAAGTCCGCTGTTTTCATGATGCTGGACGACTTTTATACGCTCATCTGTGAGATGTGGCGCAAGTGCTTGTTTTGAATCATCAGTAGAGCAGTCTTCCACAACGATAATTTCAATATTCTGATAAGTCTGCTGCTTGATGGACGCTAAGCAGGCATCGATATATGACGCGACGTTATATACTGGTACGATGATACTCACTAATGGCATTTCGAGAGTCGTCATATCGCTACCAGCGCTTTTTTTAGGTCATCATACTCAGCTATATCAACTGGAGACTCATCCATCGTACCGTGAGGCAGGGATAGAAGGCTATCGATGAATTTTGCAATAGCAGCGATCTCTTCCAACTCTAAAAATACGAGCCTTGGATGATTGCGTAACCAGTCCAACTGCGTTTGTCTTATCTTATGATTGGAGTTCGGGAGTACCAAGCACGGCGTACCCGATAGCAAACATAAAATCATGCCATGCAGACGGTCAGTCACGACCAATTTTGCAGCACGAAACTGGCTCAGTTTGTCAGTCAGTAATTTTGTACAATGTGCCTCATCCAGTTGCGAGCCACCAGCATGTGTGTCGGTTTTTTCAACCTGATAGCCAGTATCTGCTAAGGCTTTGTCTATCATGCTATATTGCTCAGCCGATAATGCGGCTTCTTTGTCATCTCGTAAGCAGCGCAAGATACCTGAAGGCGCTAAGCAATCTGTCGTACCAAGCACTGTTGCATTGGCGCTCATAACAATATCTGGTACGAGACCAATATGCACATTACTGTACTCAGAAAAAAGCTCGATGAGTTTGGCCGCTGTTATCGACTCTCTGGCAAAAACATGTATATCTGAATGTTTGGCGTAGACGTTCACAATACGCTGCAAGGCACGTTTAGATTGAGCAGAATCATTCCAATCTAGTGTCTGAGGAAAACAAACGATACGATTGGCAGGAAACGACTTAATGACTAATTGGCGCAGCTCCTCAATGTCAGGATACGTGCCACCCATATTACCGCCGCCGATGATAGTAACGATATCCGTCTCTTTTATTTGCTGTTTAATCGAATTGAGCACGAATCTGGTTTGACTGATAGCAACACTAATAACATTATAATCCGTCAGTACACGTTGTAAATACTGCTTTTGCGCGTGAGAAATAGCAATATCACCAATATTGCCATAGTCAGCGGCAAGAAAAATGAAACACCGTTTACCGCTTGGTAACGGCAAACCTCTCGCACCCATATACGCGGCCCAGTGTTTTTTTAGTCTGAGCGGAATGAGCTTTTTTATAGCAGCAATATTCATTTTTAACGCTCCCCTATTTGTTTTTCATTAATAGCTTCTTAACCCACATACGACGCTTTGAGCCAAAAGGAAACAACCTACTCAATTTAGGAGGTGATTGACGTTTGAGAACTTTTTCAATGTGTGGAAGCCATTCAAGACCTCTACCCGTTTTGAGCATTTCACGGCGGATAAAATGCCAATCTATACGTATTATTTCGTTTTTTAAAATCATATTTTTAAAGAGTGATGAATCAATAGGATCACTAAAGCATTGAGGGTTTTCGATACCTGCCACTAAAAGATTTAGTCGTGTTCTAACACATTTTTCACAGCGACCGCAGTTGCTATCATGCTTATCTCCAGCCCAGCAAACACGTAAATTCTGTATACCTAAGGGCCACTCTGCAAGCGCTTGAAGCTTCTCTGATCGACTAAACCCTGCGCCATCATGAATCACTCTAAAGTCACCAGAACTTAGCAGTGGATCAGTGATAGGATGTGAACCCCAAGGGCTAATTAGGGCATCATAAGAGTCACCGCTACCGATGAGTCCAATGTCTGCATATTGTTTTAAGCCACATAAGACTGAAGCGATAGCAGCAGCATGATAGTCTTCCCAATTGATATTCCAAAGTCCTCGAATATTCGTTTTAACGACCACTAAATCGATATGGATATCTGCAAGCACTTTTGTCGCTATTTTTGCCGCATCAGCAAACCCTTTTGCATCATCTAGTGGTATGTCAAAGCCATGCACAAATACCCCTGCTTTAATATCTCGCGTAGCATATCCTGCGATGCCTGTCGCATGACGATAAACAGTAAACTGGGCATCAACGCCACCAGAAAACGCAGCAATAGCACCACCTACATGCCAGTCTTGTTCTCGCATACGATCCACTTGTATATCAATCAAAAAATAACGGTCTGGTAACCATTTATTCCAAACATACTGTAGCTCTGTCAGGTTGGCTAATAGCTCACGCGACACGCTACCATGCACATGAATGGCTGCTCGCATCTGCATCGCTGGCAATAATGTGGCTAGTAAATAAGCGTCACAATCATCGTCTTCTGGCATTGGTAGGTCAGCTGGGTACAAAAACCACAATTCTTTCTCAGTCATTTGCCTGCTATCTATGGTCTGTTGCAGCAAACAACAGCGCTTTTGACCGTTCTCGTCACTATTTAAAGGCTGGGGCAACAAATCAATATTAAGCATATTTTTTCACCTTTACTTTAGACCAAGACAACTGTAAGAAAACCAGCGTCATAACATACCAACGTCGAGAAAAACATAGAATCAACACACGAATACCGCGTGCTGGATGTCGTTGATAGTAATGCGGCAAACAGTTCTGATAAACGAAAGACTGGCGTATTTTTATTAACTCTGCCCGACGATTTTTCATGCTGATATGCGCCAAATTATTAAGTAAATATGGCAGCATATGCTCGACATAACTACGAGCAAAATCTGATAATAGCACTTGCTTTTCAGTAGCACTGATCGACCAATCATGTATCCTGACTCTGGCTTTATAGTCCGCTTCAATAGATTCCAAAAGCCCTGATTTGTATTGTGAGCTTGTTATCGAGGTCGCACTTTCATAGTAGTTATATGGGCAGTCTGACACCACCGACAAACGATTCGCTTTACTTAGACATGCGATATTAAAAATACCATCCTCACCAAATTTTACGTCGCTATCAAAGCGCAGATCTGCGATTAAGTTTTTGCTATACACCTTGGTACAGGCGTACCAATATATATGTCTATTCTCTGTCACTCTCAGTTGTAGCATTTCAATATCTTGCCGTGAGTATTCTGCTGCACTGTTAGGACTCTCGACAACAGAGCCATCTAGCATCATGCGCTTATGACCAAACGCCAACATCTCGACATCTCGATCAACAGCCTGTTCAAAGACAAAATCAAAATACCAATCATCAATGGTGTCATCCGCGTCTATAAAAACGATGTAATTGCCAGTTGCTATATCGAGCCCAGTATTACGAGCTTCTGCCACGCCCCCATTTTTTTGATATTTCACCGTTATCCATGTCCTAGCATTTGCCCAGCTATGCAATAGACGAGCCGTTTCATCTTTAGAACCATCGTCAATGACTATTAGCTCAATGTCGTGACTCTTTTTCGCAACATCAATACTATTAATACAACGATCAATAGTGGCGGCGGCATTGAACGCGGCGATAATAACTGAAATCATAGTGAGCCTCTCAAATTGAGACTTCTAATGCATATCCTTTGTACCATTCAAAGCAGCCGAAAAACGTAGCTACTGCTCTATTTCAGGAATATGGACAAGACGCCGAAAAGCGACATAAATGATAGATAAACTCAGCAGCACCCCAACGAATGAGAAAAGGGCAATGGCTATCATATCTGACTCAAAAACGTAAAAACCTACATATAGTGCTACGGCACGAAATACCACTGCAAACACTTCTCTAATCAAAAGAAATCGCTGTAAACGCAATGCTGGCAATGCCGCAGTACTCGCACCAGACACTAAACTGGTCAAAAGCCAAATAGACAGCCACTGCGAATAACTACCTGCCAATGCCCACTCTGCACCGAACACTAAAGAAAAAAGATAATCACCAAAAACGAACACTGTACCGAATGGAACAATACCTACCACCAATAAAATCAACGTCACTTTTAATAAAAATTGATAAGCCTCAGATGAGTTTGCTGTGATGGCACGCGTAATTTTAGGATAAAAAACCTCTCCAACCGCCTGACCTAACAGCATCGCTGGCGCGCCAAGCACAAGGACAGCTAATGAATACTGCCCTGCAGAAGAGGCACTAAATAGTGATGCTAACAAGATAGTTGGCAACCCCACTGAAGCAGCATTCAGGATACTTTGTGGCATACGATATATCGCAAAATCACGCTGCGATATCGCGGCATGTCGAATACCCTCAGTGCCAAACCAATGACGGACATTTAATACACCTACTCTAGGTACACGAAGCATCTGCATGATAAAGTTTGTGAGCTGCCCTGCTATCGTTAATAAAACAAGCAACATACCAGAAGGCGCCAGCATACCGCCTATCAGCTTACTGCTATCTGTCACAAACTTGCTTTCGACATAAGCCCGAGCTTTCGCTTTAAATAAGCCCACTCTAATAGCAGACTGATCAGCGACAGAAAGAAAAGCACCTATTAGTAGCGTTAATGGTATGAGATATAGCATGTTTGGCGTACTTTCCATACCCATCCACCTTGCCAAATAAAACTTGCCGACATATATAACAATGAATGAGAAAACGGCTATCACCAGACTGAGTAATATAGACAATCGAGCAATTGCCGCTGCATCCTCATCACTGTCAGGCATCACGATTGCATTTGCATAGCCCATAGTGGCAATCGGAGTGATGATGCTGACGACAGCAGTAAAGGCGGCAGCAATACCGAAATCCTCAGGTCTATATAGTCTGGTGAGAAACGGCATAAAAATCATGGCGATGGCCTGTCCAGCAGCAATACCGCCACCGACCATGACCACATCTCGCACAAAATGACTGGTTTTCAACCTGTTTATTGTGCTCTGTATCAATAAACATACTTCAGAGCTCATGACATATTGTCCAATTTAGTGCCTCACAGAACTTGTAAGGAAGTTACGATAGCGCGCTTCACTCTATTAACCAATTTCATCTGTCAGTGTGGTATCTACTTTCTCTACCTCAATATCATTCTCAGAGCCTTCTCGGTAGCCTTCGACAAAAAACTTAAACTGTGTTTTCAGCCAGACTACATCTTGCTGCTTTGCTTTTTCTACCAATTCAAATAAGATATTTTCGATATCTTGCAAAGGAAAGCTGTGCTCCATTGCTTGCATAATCAATGGATGAAAAGTAGGTTCGATATTGTCTTCACCAATGATTAACTCCTCGTAGAGCTTTTCACCCGGTCTCAATCCAGTAAATATGATTTCGATGTCACCATTGGGATTGCTATCATCTTTTAGCTCACAACCCGTCAAACGAATCATACGTTTTGCCAGATCAACAATTTTGACGGGTGCGCCCATATCAAGCACAAACACTTCTCCACCGAATGCCATCGCACCTGCCTGAATAACCAAACTGGCTGCTTCTGGAATCGTCATAAAATAGCGTGTGATGTCTGGATGAGTAATGGTGATCGGACCGCCTTGCTCAATCTGTTTGGTAAATAACGGCACCACAGAACCTGACGACCCTAGAACATTGCCAAAACGCACCATGCTAAAACAAGTCTGACTGTTACTTTGGCTCAATCCTTGGCAAACCAACTCAGCCAAGCGTTTGGACGCTCCCATCACATTGGTAGGTCGCACGGCTTTGTCAGTAGAAATCAGCACAAAAGTCTCAACGCGAGCCTGTATCGCAGCACGGGCACAATAGTAAGTGCCTTTGGTATTATTGATGGTACCCTCAAAGGGATTGGACTCAACAATAGGCACATGCTTATAGGCTGCAGCGTGATAAATCGTTTTTATATGGTTTTTTTCGAATATATTGATTAATTTTTTTTCGTTACTGACACTGCCAATAATGCTAATAATCTCAATATTTTGATAATCAGCATCCGCTTTTTTGAGGTTATCAAGTTCTTGATCTATAGTGTATAAAGCATACTCAGACTGTTCATATAGCACTAAGCATTTAGGCTTATTTTTGATAATTTGCCGACACAGCTCACTACCAATTGAGCCACCTGCCCCTGTAACTAGGACGTTTTTACCAGTAATGTTTTTTTGTAGCAACTCAGCGACAGGTTCGACCGTTTCTCGTTCAAGCACATCTAGTATGTCAACGGGTCTTATATGACTGACGGTCACTATCTCATCAGCAAGCTCACGCAAGCTTGGCAAGTCTTTTATCTTAACGGAGATACCTGACAGACTGTCCATAATCTGTTTTTTACGAGCACGGCTCATAGAGGGCATGGCCAAAATTACCTGCGCCACCTTGAGTTTTTCTATCAACCATGGAAGCGCGTGAGCCGCATATATTTGTTTGCCATGCAGATAAGCTCCGGTAAGCTGCTGATCATCATCGATATACGCCACCACATTGTACTGATAAGAATGTCTCAAACTTTCTAGCAACTCTCTACCAGCTTCTCCTGCACCATAAATAATCACATTGTCACAACAGGCATTTGGACGACGGTTTTGACCTGTACCCTGTAGACGTTTCAGTAACGCGCGTATCATTAGCCTACTATTCCACAGCCAAATAAAAAATAGAAATAGAAATATAACTGGGGCTGAGCGCGGTATCGTCGCTGATGGACTCAAATAAATGATCACTTGATAAACAATAATAAGTAAAAGAAACAGTTGCAGCACACGACCCATCACTGCATCAAAAAACCCTCGAGAGGCGCTTCGATAAAAACCAATAAGATATAAGCTAGCAACCGGCACGGATGCATAAAAAGCCAATGCGGCAAGACTGATATGAGAGGCCACATACCCTTGTCGTAGCATCAATGCCAATAACAGGCAAAAGATCGATATGGCAAAATCTATACTAAATAAAAGTGTGCTTTTAGCAAGGCGTGGTAATGACAATAAATACAGAGCCATACGCTTCGACCATTGATTAAAACCACTGGACGATTGATAAGCATTGTTTGACTCTGTTTTTATAAACATAAGATCCACCCAATTAAGTTGGTTTGCTTATGAGCGACAACCACACAAACTAGCGGTTATCTCCGTAGGCATAATGATAGTGATAGCTATATTTATCCATAAGACCCTGCTGTACATCATTGAGAATAATGCCATCTACTTGTACATTGGCTTTATTCATTTGCTTGATCGCATAAACCAGTTGCCCTTCTATTGAATGATTAAACTTCGTGACGATAAGCACTTTGTCTGCATGTTGCGCGAGTACCATAGCATCTGATGCCGCCAATATTGGGGGTGAGTCGATGACAATATAATCATATTGAGTTTTTAGCTCTGCCATTAAATGATCGAATTTCTCTCCTATCAGCAATGAGGTGGGATTGTGCGACTGCCGTCCACGCGGTATAAAGTCAATCATATCCATACCAGTAGGGTGGATAAAGCTTTCAATCCCTAAGCTAGAAACCTCACTGTCTGATTGAGTACCATCAATCGGAGAAAAGTTCTTTTGATCCTGCAATAAATAATCGGCAAGTCCATCATGTAGGCTCATGTTAAACATTTTATGCAACTCGCCTAAACGCATATCACCATCAATGACTAAGACTTTTTTATTGAGCTGGGCAAATACCTCTGCTAAATTGGCAGCGATAAACGACTTGCCGACACCTGGGCTCTCCCCAGTAATCAATATTACTTGCGCGGGCTGCCCGACCACTGTCCCCATTGGCATACCAAACATTAAATTGGTTCTTAAGCTTTTAATCGCTTCATAACTTAAACTACTGTGATCAACATGAGCGAGCATGCGAGGGGTGGTCTTCTTTTTATTCAACCTCGACAGTAAGGGTGAGCGTGGAATCGTTGCAATGACAGGGATGCCCGTGGTGGCCTCTAAATGTTCTGGATCTTTTACGACATTTCTAATAAGGTTCTTCAATAGCACCAGCATTACCCCAAGCATCATGCCTATGAATGTAGTCAGCATCATGATTTGTAGTTTGTTTGGTGCAATGGCATTAAAGGTGCTGGTCGGTGAATCGATAATACGGGCATAGCCGATTTGACCAGCCTTGACGATTTTAAGTTGCTCATAGTTTTTGAGCAGCGTCAGATAGATTTCTCGATTGATGGCGGTATCTTCTGACAGCTTTAAAAACTCTCGCTGTATTTCAGGGAGACCTGCAATGGTATTGTCTATCTCTCTTATTCTATTATTCAGCACTTTGAGCTGTTCATTAATTTGAATGACCAGTGGATGTTCTTCGGTGTAATAAGTAGTTAGGTCTGCTTTTTTGAGTCTAAGCTCATTGAGCTGCTCATCAATGCGCGACTTCTCATTCAATAACAATTCAGCTTCTTTACCCACATCAATCGTGCCATATTTTTTACGAAACTCATTAAACAGTGCTTCAGAAGTCTCTAGTTTTTCTTTTAATAGAGGTATCTGCGTTTCCATAAAGGCAAGTGTTTTGGTCGTTTCTTCAGAGCCACGAGATTGGTTTTGATCGACGTAGGATTGGACAATCTGATTGAGTATAGTCGTGATTTGCTCTTGGTTGGGACCCGTCATCGACAGCTGAATAATCCCCGTTTTTTGACCTTGTTCTTCAACAGATAAGGCGCTGTTGATAGCGTCAGTCGCGGCTTTTATCGTCTGCTTAGTAATATTAATTGGGTAACCATCAGCGGGTAACTCCATGACAGTGATATTAATTTGACCGTTCGACCCTTTGAACTGATGCGGCTGCCCAAGCTGACCTTTGAAGTCATCAAATCCATTGCTCAAAACAAATCCTGTAGCAGATTTTGTGAGCGTAAAAGGTTGGTTCAAGTACGCTGGTGATACATCAAATTGGCGGACTTTGACTACGCCATTTTCGGTATCAAGTGACACATCATCCGGTGTATTTAATTGAGTGTAAGTACGATTGCTTTTTATCCTATCAAGATGACCAATGTTGGGATCTGTTAGCTTAATGCGCAGGTGCAATAGCTCAACCACTGGCTCCAATATCATACGTGATTTTATCAGCTCTGCTTCTGTCTCCGCTTTGCTGACTTCTGCACCGACCAAATCTGAGATACTCGCGCCAAGCGCCTCTATTCCTTGTGTATTTTCTTCAATCTGTATCAGCGCATCTGATTTATAGGTGGGATTCACATAGCGGGTATACAAAAGCCCTAGTAAAAGCCCCAATATCGCCATGAGAGCGATAATTTTCCAACCACGCAACAATACTAAAACCAGCGCCATTAAATCGATGTCGTCATTGTTTTTTTCGCCCGTAGACGTTGATAGGTCTTTTGAATCCATATTATTCATAACCATATACTCATCGCTCAATGTTGATCGTTTAATAGCATTCGCTGAACTTCAACGCTCTAATTGATGTCGCGTCGCTAATCTTGTCAGTCCATTGTTCAAGACTATCGATAATATCTTGTCTACTCTTTTCAAATGCTGAGTCATCCTGCTGATAAGGGTCAGCAATATCTTTATCAAGCCAATGCCCAATTCGAAAGGTTTTTCCGCGACAATGCGGCCACTGACTTTCAATCCATTTGGTTTGGCTGGTTGTCATCGTCAAAATTAAATCTGACTGACTGACTAACACTTCATTAATTTGCTTGGCAATATGAGCACTGATATCTATATGATGAGTAGCCATCAATGCAACCGCTTTTGCATCAGCAGCCTGTCCTACGAGCGCTGACAAACCAGCGGATTCGATGTGCTTTTCTGGATAATATGCCGTTAATATGGCAGCGGCCATCGGGCTGCGGCATATATTGCCAACACAAACGACTAAGATATGATTAAACGCTCCCATAACTGACTCCTATATCCCTGAAATCACATTAATTGCTGACGTTGAAGGCAGTATGGCGCTAATAATACGATTCCAGCGCGCCAAGCCAGTGGGATCGACATAAAGAATGTCATTGGCTTGCATGTCAAAACGGCTGGCTAATGCCAAACTCGTGATGCTCTGCATATCGACATAATAAATATTGGTGTATTGATACTTTGGGTTATCCCGAACGATATATACTTTGGCTGCGTTGGCTGTATTGGAATTCAATCCATTTGACTCACCTAATACATGCGCTAGGCTCAGCCCTTGCTCAGGAATAGCAACGGGCTCAATTTTGCCAAATTCACCCAATACATAGACTTTATTGCGGCTTTGACTATTAACATGAATAGCATCGCCGTCTTGTAAATAGATTTGATTGGCAGACAGTCCCATTTGATTTAATGATTGGGTGCCAAGCTTGTAACTTTTGCCTTGACGATTTAGTACGATATGGTTTGAATCACCAGCTTCAGTCGTACCACCCGCCATAGAGATGGCGCCATATACTGAGATAGGCACATCTGCGATAGCAAACTCACCAGACTGCTTAACCTCACCATCCACAAAAAACTTGCTACCACGGTAGTTGATGATTTTGACCTGAGGATCTGAATATTTGAGATAGCGTTGGAGCTTACTTTGCAAAGTAGCAGTGAACTGCGGCACACTAAGACCGCTGGCTTTGATTCTTCCTATTAATGGGAACTGTATGAACCCTTGCTGATCGACAGTCAGACTAGATGTTGAGGCATTAATATCTGGGTAATTGGTCAGGATAATATTGAGAATATCCCCTTTAGCAATGCCATAGCTGACGCGCCCAGATGTTTTTACTAAATAGGATAAATCTTGATTTAGGATGATGGCTTCTTTAAGTGGTAAGTTGGCTAAACTCAAAGGTTGAACATAAAACTGTAGACCATTTTCTGCAGTGAACACCCCTGATTCGGGTATTTTCCCAGACTGAAGTCCTGAATTTATCGTGCAACTGCTGAGCACCAATGTCAGCAATAAGCAAGACACGCTTGTTATTAAAGATCGCTTTTGTACAGAAATGAAATATTTATAAACCATAACAGTTACTCATATTTATATTCGTGAATCAAATAGAAGTGCCTTGCTGCGTTCAATATATTCATAAAAAAGGATGTATTTATTGAATATACACCTAAACTATACATAACGCAATATTTATAAACATTGATGTAAGAACAATTTTTTATTTCATCAATTTTACGTGAACCCCCTTTTATAGAAGGCTTATAGCTCATGTTAATAAAATTAAAAATACAGACAATAATGCATCAGAAGATATATTAGAAGACATCAGAAGTGCTTCTTAGTACTTATGGACTCAAAAATAAAAATTTTGCGTGGATTTTACTGTTTAACTCATCTTAATTATATTTATAAAAATCACTGTTTTATTAACAGATAAATGTAAGTAATTATTAATAAATAAATACTTTTTTAGAATGGCTAGATAAAATCTTATTTTAAAAACCTCGTTAAATTTACCAAACTTTTTTCTTATCATTATATAACAATAACTTGATACAGTTTGTAGGAACTGGTTTACGTGCTAAAGTCATCAAAATAGCGTAGAATAGTCAATCCAATTTTTTTACATTGAGAAATGTAAACCCACCGACTCAAGGACATGATTATGAAAGATGAAAAATTACAGAAAGCCCTCGCCCGTATGGGTCTTGGCTCACGCCGTCAAATGGAAGAAGTCATCAAATCAGGGCGCGTTACTGTTAATCATGGCCCAGCGACCATTGGTGATCGCGTCGAACAAGGCGATGAGATTCGCGTTGACGGTCGTCAAATTAAATATACTGCCGAAAATGAAAAGCGTCGCCGCGTATTGGCTTACTACAAGCCTGAAGGCGAAGTTTGTTCAGCTAAAGACCCTGAAGGTCGTCCAACCGTTTTTGAGCGTTTGCCAAAACTGACTCATGATCGCTGGGTGATGGTCGGGCGCTTGGACATCAATTCAACCGGACTGTTATTGTTTACCAATGATGGTGAGATGGCGCATCGCTTGATGCATCCGTCTGGCGAAGTCACGCGCGAATACGCAGTACGTGTATTGGGTGAAGTGACGCCTGACATCGCCCGTGCATTGACTACTGGTGTTATGCTAGAAGATGGTATGGCACAGTTTGAAGACATTAAAGAAGGCGGTGGTGAAGGCGTCAACAAGTGGTATCACGTCCAACTAAAAGAAGGCCGTAATCGCGAAGTACGTCGTTTGTTTGAGTCACAAGGTCTTAAAGTTAGCCGTCTACTACGCACACGCTATGGTACGATTGCCCTACCAAAAGAGTTGCGTACTGGTCGCTTCTTGGAACTGGACAAAAAAGACATCAATACGTTGACAGATCTTGTGAGCTTACGTCCTCGTTATGGTACAGGTCTGCATGGTGCGGCTAAAGAAAAGCAAGAACGTATCAAAAACAAACCGCTAAAAGCGCGTCGTACTACTGACAGTCGTAGCGATAACCGCAGTGGTAGCGACAATCGTAACAGTAGCGCGAAGCCTAAAAGCAGTACTAGCCCTGCCAGCCGTGGTACGCGCAATACTCGTGACCGCAACGACAAGCGTTAATCGCCTGAATGTAAAATGTAGTGTGACTTTAAATCTTCAATAGGTTTAAAGTAGACCACAAAAAAGCTGCCAATGATGAATAATCATTGGCAGCTTTTTTTATAGAAATAATATAAAAAGTCGCTGTCAGCCTGACGACTTATATTTAGCTATCGTGGCTATTAATATAATTCTTCATTACTCGTAACGCCTGTAACTCCTGACTTTCCATTTGTTCTAATAATCTATCTAGACGCTGCTCAATATTATCGAATACCTGCTGTAATAACTGATTGGCTTCCACTTTTTTTTCATTGTTCACATTGCCAACGCTTATATTAATATTCGCTAGATGATGATGACTGGCAAGCATTTCGGGCAGCCGAGTGTGCAACATTTTATTCAATACAAACTGTTGCTCTGTTACTGCAGGCGTTTTGTGCTGAGCTTGTAGTGATTTTTGATATGCTTGATAGCTGGTTACTTTTTCATCGATACGTTTTAATTGGCGCAGCTGTGGCTCTGACAAGTCTTTCAAATGCGCTTTATTCAATGCCAGCTGTTGCCAATTTATAGTAGATAATGACAACGGTGCATCATAATCTCGATAAGTGAGTACACCTGGCGAAATACCGACTGCTTTGTGCAGCGCATGCCAGCCTTTTTTACCCAAATAAAAGGTCGTGACGGTCGTTACAATGCCAATGCCTATTAAGATACTCATATACCCTTACTCTTCATCATTTAATCAGACCACTTTGCATTTACAGTTTGATATCCTCAGCACTCACACTCTTACCAGTTGCACCAGTTGGATTTTCAAGCGCTTTGATTTCTACCTTAGTATTAGCTCTACTGACACTACTAATATTGTGATCGAGCTTTTGCATATCTGTAGTAGCAGTATTATTAAAGCGTTTTTGTAGATAGCGGTTGGTCGCGAGCAGCTTTTGACCATCTTGATGGTAGGAGGCATTCAGCAAATCATCAAACTGAGTATTGATGGTACGCAATACATCTAATAGCGCTTCTTTTCCAGTCATATTAGAGTGCTTAATTTTGGTCGTGTCAGCGCGCGCGCCATCCCCCACATCTAAGTCATGCAAGCGGCGATAGTCAGCCACAGCAAGTGGCACATGTCTGTCCATTAAATTTTGAATCATGATATATGTTTCATTGACCGTATCTTTATCGTCTATCTTGCCATCATTATTAGTATCGCCATAAATGACCCGCAGCTTCTCCCCTTTTTCATTGATTTGGTCGAGTGCTGTTTTAACCTCAACGGGCAAGCTTTTTTCGGGGATATAACCCAATTGCGGCATCGCTTTGTACTCAAGCATTTTAGGCGCAGTCATTTTTTTGATACCACGATATCCCAGATATAACCCAGCGACTGGTAACACCCCATATAAAATAAACATGACAAACATCGCAGTAACTTGAGTCATTAGAGTATCCTAATTGTTGAATAAAATGGCTTAGCTAAATTGCTTGGTAAACTTCTTATTATTTTAAATAGCTTATTATTCTAAATAAGATAGATAGTTATCATTAAACAAAAAAATAAGGCTCTATTAAAGCCCTATATTGTTATGCATTGCGTCGCTTATGTTCAAGCCGTGTTAGGGCGTGTCCTCAATTCAATCACAGCACTGACTTATGTTATTTTGATGATGATAATTAATAGTCATTAACCATTAACTTTTTGTACGGCTTTTGACATAACGGTGCGTTGAAGCCAAACGATTCATCACCGTTTGATGCAGCTCATCTAGCAACTCATCAAGCTCATAATCAATCTCTAAAAACAAATCCGTCAGCATGTCACCTGCCGTCATTTTTCCTTGCACCATATTGTTTTTGGTGCGGTGCGGACTAAAGCGCTGTAATTGCTCATAATGATGTAGCGCTTCTGGGATGCTCTCTGACACCAGCTTATCGATGACAAATTGGCGTTCATTATGTTGCTGTTGTTGCTGCTCATTGAGCTCACTGCTCCACTCACGATAGCGTTTTAACTTACCATTGATACGGTCTAGTATCGCAACCGCCTCGATGGGCATGGCGTTTAGGGTGGCTTCATCGACCACATCAACAAGCTCAGTCATAATCGGGCAGCGTCCATGTTTGAGATACCACAAGGTATCGGGGTCAAAAGGCGGTCTATTGGTCGGGCGCATCTGAGCGCGATTGGACAGATAGCGATCAGTCAATGGCGTCGGCGTTCTGATATCACTCACTTGTGCTAAAGCATCACAAATACGACCTGCACGCTCAGGAGGCGTCAGCACAGAACGCTGATTGACAGTTTGATCGTTCTCATCATTGTTATCAGTCACCTTTATATCTTGACTGATAGCCGTTTCCTGAGCATTTTTGGCTGCGAGCGTTGGCAGGTCATTTTGAGCTTGCCCAAATGACTTTAGCATTCTTGTCAGACTTACCACCATGACCTACCTTGCCCCTCGTGCCGTGCACGCTTATTGCGCTCGTATTGCATAGATTTATCCAATAGCGTATCTTAACAGCTTTTTACCGCGCTGCCAGTAAGCAAAATGTCAACACCTCTCATCCGCCCCATGCTAAGCACACTATTATGAATGCGACCGACTACACCTCTGGATTCTTACTTGGGCTATCGCTCATCATCGCGATTGGCTCACAAAACGCCTTTGTACTCAAACAAGGGCTCAAACGTGAGCACATATTTTTTGTCTGCTTATTTTGCGCGGTCAGTGATGCACTTTTAATCTCTGCTGGCGTTGGCGGTTTTGGCGCAGTCACGGCGCAATACCCACAAGTGGTCAATATCGCAAAATTCGCTGGCGTCGTATTCTTGCTAGGCTATGGATTGCAAAGCTTATATGCCAGTGTACGTGTCACACATGCACTCACCGTCGAGGGACAGGTCGTCACCAGCTTAAAAAAAGCCCTATTATTATGTTTTGGCTTTACATGGCTTAATCCACACGTCTACTTAGATACATTGGTACTCGTTGGTATGGTTTCAACGGGTGCTAGCAGTAAGCTGGCATTTGCAGTCGGTGCCATCAATGCCTCATTCTTTTTCTTTTTTGCATTGGGTTATGGGGCGCGATTGCTTAGACCATTATTTGCCAAACCAAAAGCGTGGAATATACTCGATGCTTTGGTAGGGATACTTATGTTGTATTTGGCGTGGCACTTATATAGTAGTTAGTATTGCTTTGGTATTTTATATTCATGCACCAAAATCGTTCGTCAGTGGTTTTATAGCACCAAGTTAGAACTTATTATAAGGGTAGAATAAAGATTTTTTGAATATGGTGCGTAAATGAGCGCTTTTTTTGGATTGGTATAGAACTTGCCTTAATCAAAAAGCAGTTATGAAATTGTTGCTTTTAAAAAATTAAGGATATGATTTATGTTGAAAAGAACGGCTTTATCTCTACTTATTTTAAGCACGTTTACTTTATCGTTTGCCAATGCAGAAAACTTCCAAGTGCTAAAGGAAATAACAAATAAGCCCACGCAACTAAAAGAGGGCAAATACCAAGGTAACTATTATGTGCCTTCCACCCTACAAACCATCAGCTGGGGCTATTTACCTAATAGAGACGCCAAGCCTGTTTTGAGCGTACCATCTGGCAGTCGTGTTACCTTCGATACGGTTTCTCATGAGGGGTTACTCGAAGATCAAGGACGTGATGCAGAAAAATACTTTAAGTCAAAAGGCGTCAAAGCTGACTATGTTTTGGATGAAGCAAAAAAGATTACAGGCTCCAGCTTAGAGCATGATTTTCATAAAGACGGACCACATATTGTGACAGGGCCGCTTGAAATACAAGGCGCCATGCCAGGTGATATTTTAAAAGTAGAAGTTATTAAAATTGAACCTCGTGTGCCCTATGGTGTTATCTCTAATCGCCATGGTAAAGGGACATTGGTTGGAGAGTTTCCAAAAAAATCACAGCAAAAAAATGCCTCTAAAGATCATCCCGAACGCTTTGGTAATGTCTCTGTTTTTACGCCTATAGAAAAAAATGCTAACGGTGACTATGAAGGTATTATCAAGACAGAATCTGGTAAGTCTATTCGCTTTCCACTCAATCCATTCATGGGCCTGATGGGTGTGGCGTCCAATACTTCAGAACTGGTACATTCTGTTCCTCCTGCAATACACGGCGGTAATATGGACATCAATGATTTAGGCGATGGTTCAACGGTATATTATCCTGTGCAAGTTCCTGGCGCACTCTTCTATACAGGCGACAGTCATTTTGCTCAAGGAGATGGCGAAGTCGCACTCACCGCACTCGAAGCCTCAGCCCGTGCTACCTTTAAGTTTACATTACTAAAAGCTGGTAAAGATAAAATACCTGGTAAGACATTGTCACAACCACTGGGTGAAAATGCTGAATTTTGGATTACGCCGGGTTTAGATGAAGACTTGGATGAAGCCATGAAAAAATCGACTCGTGAAGCCATTGGTTTTTTAAATAGAGAGTATGGTATTGATGAAGCGTTGGCTTATGCTTATTTAAGTGCGGCGACCGACTTTGAGGTGTCACAAGTCGTCGATAAAACGAAAGGCATCCACGCAAAAATTCGTAAAGCGGACTTTAAAGAGTTTAGTGAAGAATAAGTAAAACAAGCGTCTCTCATACGACAATAGCAAGCACTTAACGCAGGTAGATTATCTGGAGGCTAAGTGCTTGTTTTTACACTAAATCAGGAAACAAAGTGCGTAAGCCATTAACGATAATTTCGATAGAAACTGCCGCCAATAACATTCCCATAATTCGGCTCATGATATTTAGCCCAGTATCACCTAACAAACGACTGATACGACCTGCCGCCATCAATGCTAGGTAACAAAACAAACTGATAAATAAACCAGCAATCAATATGGCTGATACCTGCAAAATACCAGAGACTTGTGAAGAATAAATAATCACCGTCGAGATACCACCCGGTCCAATCATCATTGGAATAGCGATTGGCACAACTGCTGCTGCCATGGTAGGCGGCGCGTCTTGTACATGGTCAACATCGAAGTTTTCTTGATCAGGCTTCACGGGATTACCGTCGCCATTCATCATATTAAGAGCAATCAAAAACACCAAGATACCACCTGCCAGCTGAAACGAGCCGATAGAAATACCAAGTGCTTTTAGTAATGTCTCGCCTGCTACCGTAAAGAAACTAATCGTAATAAAAATCGTCAAACAAGCAACACGCGCCACTTTGCGTCGATTATTCATCGAATAACCACGGGTCAAATCCAAAAATAACGTCAAAGCGCTAAAGGGATTAATCAGTACCATAAAGGCTAAGATTATCTTGATGATTTCAGTATTCACTGAGCGCTCGCTTGTCTATTAGTCAAATCGGGCAAAAAGATAAGGTCATCGTGCAAGTACAACGATGACCCAATAGTTGGTTGAAAATGTCATTGTATCATAGGCAGATAAGCTAATTAAATCATTAACTTTGCTTAACTTTCTGACAGCAGACTATCTATAAAAACAGATACTTAACATTGACCAGTCAACCGTCATTTGGCGGGTAGATAAGCTGATGAAGACTAACGGTTAAAAAAGGGATGTTGAACATTATGCACTGAAATCAAGACCGATATCTAATGCCGTGGTACTGTGCGTCAAATAACCCATAGCAATAAAATCTACACCCGTTTTTGCCGCTGCTTGCACCGTTTCAGGGGTAATACCGCCTGAAGCTTCTGTTCTCGCGCGGCCTTTACACATCGCTACTGCCTGCGCTAGCATTTCAGGGGACATATTATCTAATAGCACCAAGCTCACGCCAGCGTCTAATGCCTGCTCTAGTTGCGCTAAAGTATCGACTTCTACTTCGATGGGAATTAAATGCCCAGCGAAGTTTTGCGCTTGTCTAATCGCAGTCTTGATATCACCCGCGATGGCAATATGATTGTCTTTGATTAAAATAGCATCATCCAGTCCCAAACGATGGTTGCGCCCGCCGCCGCAGCGTACCGCGTACTTTTGTACAATGCGCAAGCCTGGAATGGTTTTACGTGTACAAGTAATTTGCGCAGCATACTCTGCCACACTATCTACAATTTTTCTCGTATCTGTCGCAATGCCACTCAGGTGAGTCATGAAATTGAGCGCGGTACGTTCTGCTGTCAGTAAATGGCGGGCATTACCACGGACGGTGGCCAAAACTGTACCCGCGTCAACCCATTCACCATCAGCAACTTGAGCCACAAACTCAATCTGAGGATCAACCAGAGCAAACGATAAACGTGCCAAATCCATACCACATATCACGCCTGCTTGACGCGCTTTAATCTCTAGCTTCGCTTGTATATCGGCTGGAATGGTGGCTTGTGATGTGACATCCCCGCGTCTGCCCAAATCCTCAGTTAGCGCAGCTTCAACCAAAGGTCTAAGCAATACGTCATCCAATGCTGGTTCTTTTTTAGCTGTCATCTCTAACCCTTATATAAACGTGACGTTGATATCCGCTTATGCAATTAAACTCAAAATGAGCATAAATATAGCGTAAAGTTAACAGCGCCGCAAGGAACCGTCAGCATTTTGTGCAGCCGACAGGGTTTTATAGTTATCAAAATAAATATGGCAAGGTAGTTTATTGCCCCCTATTTACGCTTAGGCAACTTACTATCCATCAATAAGCTTTGTAGTTCAATATCATGACGAAAGCGATAAAGCTTGGCAGGGCGACCACGTTGGGCGCTACTACTTTGCCCTGTCTCCGTCACAAGTTTTTGTGAGTCTAGCAAACGACGGAAATTTTGCTTGTGCAAGCGCACTCCTGAGAGCGCTTCTACGCTTTGTTGTAATTGTGACAAGGTAAACACATCTGGCATCAAGCCAAAAATAAGTGGTCGATATTCAATTTTAGCACGCAGCCGTGACATAGCAGTCGCAATCACTCGGCGATGATCATAATACATCGGCACACCGATGAGCTGTGACCAGTTTTCAGGTAGCTTGTTTTGATAGCTCGATTGATGAGCGCTTTGATGATTCATCGAATAGCTGGGTGGATAGTTCGGTGCTTCTGGTATCAGTCCCGCTTCATACAGCATCTCATAGCGCAGTAACACATGCTCAGCGACCCACTCTCTATTTTCATAATGCTCATATGCTGTGTATTCATTATTCGCATTTTTACCTGTGGGCATATCACCCACTAAGAGCGCTTCACTTACACCCCAACATAAACCAATACGCTGACAGCGACGCTGCTGAATGCCTGAATCCTTAGCGCTATCTGCCCAGCTTAATAATGCCGGTACAATATGATTCATAATGATGCTAGGTATACCATCCAAATGATTTTCCCAAGGAAAGTAATCATACCAATCGCGCCATAATGCTTGGCTTTGCAGCTGCTGCGTTTGTATCTCTTGTACCAGTCCCAAATAGCTCACATAGACCAATGCGTGACCATCAACGTTGCGCCGATTGGTATCGACAAAGGTATAGAGTTGCTCCAAATAACCAAGTGGTTGCTGTGTTTGCTCCTCAACCCATTGGCGCACGCCAGCTTGCAGTGAGCGATGCAATGGCATTAATGGACCATTGGGTAACAGCTTACCTTGATCAACAGTTAAGACCCGAGCGGTATGCTCAGTAATGGCGACTAGCACGGCGACAACTTCTGTAGTGCCACTACCTTGCTGATGCGCATGTGAATAAGACAACGTCATGACTTTAATGATTATCCTTGGTACTGAAGAACATAATAATACCATTCACAAAAATTAGAGTAGCAAGAAAAAAGAGTGCAAGTACTACGCATTGTAGGCTAAGCGATTTTGACACAGCTAATCGTATTTTTGGCGTTTGGTATAAGAACGCTATCACAGTTGAGCTCTATAGCAATGCCCAGTATAGCTTGAATCTAAAACTATCATAGTCTGCCGATGTAAATATAGGAAACTGAAAAAATAAATGCGAAAGATCATGAAGAGAATCATGAGGAAAATTCTGTACAAATAAATATCATTTTGCAATCAAGTGATAAAAAAACGCTTGTATTTATGCTCAAAATGAGCATAATTAATACATCTGATTAGCCAGCGGTATTCATTGACTTATTTTTAGCGGCATATTGCTTGTCGTTACTACCTAAAAGGTTTGCAGCTATGAAAACTTATCCTTACGACGCACCCATCATGAGTAATGACAATCGCATTGCAACACAAATGAATATTGAATATGCCAAAGCTAAAATCCCTGCAGACCTGCCACAGACTGAACGTCTCATGGTCGAGGAAAACATCAAACAGCTATTGAAAGCGCATAATGCGGTATTGGTCGCTCATTATTACGTCGATCCCTTTATTCAGGATTTGGCATTAGCAACGGGCGGTTGCGTGGGTGATTCGCTTGAGATGGCACGCTTTGGGCAAGCGCACAGTGCCCAGACCTTAGTAGTCGCTGGTGTCCGCTTTATGGGCGAGTCAGCAAAAATTTTAAGTATGGAAAAAACGGTACTTATGCCAGACCTAGAAGCTGAGTGTTCGCTTGATTTGGGCTGCCCTGCTGACGAATTCTCTGCATTTTGTGATGCCCATCCTGAGCGTACGGTCGTTGTTTACGCCAATACCAGTGCCGCCGTCAAAGCCCGTGCTGACTGGGTGGTGACTTCATCTGTTGGCATCGATATCATTCGCCATTTGCATGCTAATGGTGAAAAAATTATTTGGGGTCCTGACCGCCATTTGGGTAAATATATTGCTAAAGAGACTGGCGCAGATATGCTGCTTTGGCAAGGCTCGTGCCTTGTACATAACGAGTTTAAAGCGACCGAGCTGGTGCAATTAAAAGAGGATCATCCAGACGCCAAAGTTTTGGTGCATCCAGAATCCCCCGACAGCGTAGTAGCGCTCGCCGATGTGGTCGGCTCGACCAGTAAGCTGTTGCAATCTACCTATGAGATGGATGCCGATACCTTTATCGTAGCGACCGATTTGGGTATCTTGCACGAAATGCAAAAGCGCTCGCCAAATAAGCGTTTCTTAGCTGCGCCGACGGCTGGTGAAAGTGCCAGTTGTAAGAGTTGCGCGTTTTGCCCATGGATGGCAATGAATGGTCTAAAAGGTATTGAACAGTGCTTGATGCAGCGCAGCGGCGAAGTATTAATGACGCCTGAGCTGGCAATCGCAGCTAAAAAGCCCTTGCAACGTATGCTTGATTTTGCCGAATCACAAAAACAACGCGTGACAGCGAGCGGCGATATTGTCAAAGACCGCGAGTTGTTTGCCAATGTCGGGGCTGCCTAACATGAGCGCCGCACTTACCGCGAAGCCATTAAGTGCCCCTAGCTCTGATGATATTGTACAAACTGACGTACTTATCATTGGCGCTGGACTAGCCGGCTTAAGCACGGCTCTAGCGTTACCAATATCGCTGAATATTACCGTATTGAGCAAAGCCGCCTTGGAGATTTGCTCCAGTCATTATGCCCAAGGTGGCATCGCGGCAAGCTTGGATAAAGAGGACTCTGTCGCTGATCATATCGCCGATACCCTAATTGCTGGCGCAGGGTTATGCGAAGCTGACAATACCAGTCGCATTTTAAGTGCAGGGCAACAGGCCGTCCAATGGTTGTGTGAGCAAGGCGTGCCTTTTACCCAAATACCGCAAAAAGATAATGCAAAACCTTTCACCAAACTACAGACCGAACTACAAACTGCTGACTTACATTTAACCAAAGAAGGCGGGCATGGTTGCAGGCGAGTCGCGCATGCGGATGATGCGACTGGTCGACACATTATGGAAGCCTTGACGATAAAGGCGCAAGCCGCTGCCCATATCACTATTTTGCCTGATCATGAAGCGCTGAGCCTTTTAACAAACAGTGATAACCAGTGCCAAGGGGCGCAAGTTTTTGACCATAGCAATCAACGACAACTGACTTTTTATAGTCACGCCGTCGTCTTAGCCAGTGGCGGTTTAGGACAACTATTTAAGCGAGCCAGTGCACCAAATGTCTGTGTCGGCGATGGTGTGATGATGGCATGGCAAGCAGGCTGCCGCTTAGCAAATTTAGAATTTATCCAATTTCATCCGACGGGCTTAGCAGTAGCAGACAGTAGTTTTTTGATATCTGAAGCACTACGCGGTGAAGGTGGACGACTGACCTGTCCGCAAACTGGTACGCGCTTTATGTTGGACATTGATGAGCGGGCAGAATTGGCACCGCGCGATATCGTCGCGCGCGCCATCGCTGAGCAGATCAGTAATAATGGACTTGGCTACGTACATTTAGATGTCCGTCATTTGCCAGACCAATTTTTACGAGAGCACTTCCCGCAGATTTATCAAACGTTATTAAATCTCGGCATCGATATCACCTCTGATCCTATTCCAGTCGCCCCTACCGCTCATTACAGTTGTGGCGGCGTGGTAACGTGTGCCAATGGTTTGACCGATGTGATAGGTTTATATGCCGCAGGTGAAGTCGCCTATACTGGCCTGCATGGTGCGAATCGCTTAGCGAGTAATTCACTTTTAGAATGCGTGGTGGTTGGGCGCAATATCGCCGCTGACTTACCACGATATTTAAAAGCATTAGAAAATCTAGATCCGGTTGCCAGTCATGAGCACTCGAATTTATCAGCAACTACCATTTGGACAGCACCAACGCTTAAAGATATTCAAACTATTAAGCTGCCTTCTTCTCCTATCATTCTATTTAATTCATTGCATTGTGATGATGATATTGTTACCAACGATCATGCTGGCAAAATAGTCACAGAATTGAAAGTTTTAATGACCTCCTATATGGGTATCACTCGAAATGCCGAATCATTAGAGCAAATATTAATACAGGTACAGCAATGGCAACAGTGGCTTGAAAAAACCAAGTTAAATCAGTCAAATATGAGTACTCTAGTTGACACTATCACTGCTGATGAGCTGACACTATTTCAATTAGCACGACAATTACAATTAGCCACATTGGTTATTCAGTCGGCTTATCAGCGTTATGAGAGTCGCGGTGGTCACTATCGTCAAGACTATCCGCATTTGGCATCCACACCTCGAACCAGTGTGATTGAGTCACCACTCAATTTATCTTATAAGCAATGCATCTACTTTGATAAGTCGATAAAAAACCCTCAAAATAGTTACCACTCAATAGATTAAAGTGCTGTGAGACTGATCACTCAGAGTCAAGTGTTGTCAGACACCCACTAGTTTGGCTTGTCTTGCTTGCAAGCTGTAAGGGCGTCATGATTTTTACCCCTATATTTTCAGTATTGTTTCGGTGATATGCTACAATCTGCAGCTTCTTAAAAATGCCTTTGAAAACGCTGCGAGCCAACCACCATGCAAAGCCTAGTTACCCTTGTTTTGGTATTAATGCCAATGTTTATTGGCTTTGCCATTCCTTCTCACCCAACCATGACAAAGCTTGCGGATAAAGGCTTATCTTATCTGGTATTTATCATCTTAGCGCTGATTGGTATTGAGCTTTCACAAGTTGAAGGGCTTGGCAGTCAGATAGGCGAAATTGCTCTTTATGTGACCATATTATCGATATTGACGATTGGTACTGGGTTATTTGCATTGATGTTGTTTGACCGACTGCGCCCATGGCATGCCAAAAAACCCAGCGTAAAATCTAAAGAACATCGCGTGAGTATCCGTGGTAGCCTCGCTCAAGTCATTTGTGTGGTCATTGGTATGGTGATTGGTTATTTCCTACCAGACAATTATATGCCGCCTGAAAATACGATGACGGTGATGTTAATGATATTAATTTTGCTGGTCGGCATTGGCTTAAAAGGCTCGGGTATTACCCTAAAAGAAGTCTTACTCAATAAGCGCGGCGTTGAGATGAGCGTTATCTTTACACTATCTGTATTGGTTGGCGGCTTAATATTTGCGGTGATGTTCAGTGAAGTATCGTGGACAAAAGGCTTGGCACTGGCGTCAGGGTTTGGTTGGTACTCGCTATCAGCAATCGTCATGACCGATGCTTATGGCGCGGTTTGGGGCAGTGTAGCCCTATTTAATGACTTGGTACGTGAGTTTTTTGCGTTGATATTTATCCCCGTGTTTATGCGTAAATACCCATCAGCAGCAGTTGGACTGGGCGGTGCGACCAGCTTAGACTTTACCTTACCTATTATTCAACAATCTGGCGGTCTCAAAGTCGTGCCGCTAGCGATTAGCTTTGGCTTTATTATTAATATCGTCTCACCAGTGCTGATGGTGGTGTTTTCGGCGTTGGGGTGATAATTTGCATGAGTGAACCATAATAAGAGAGTGGTATTTTTTTCTATATAAATGACCAATGCTATAAATGTTAGATTAATATTTACTATCTCTTATATAGATATATTCAACGATAAACTGGTTAAATAACGAGATTATTATTAAGCCATCTCTAGCTCTTTATCCACCTGACAAGCACTATCATGCCAGCGCACAAAAGCATCAATACTGGCTTGTACTATGCTGTCACTGACAAAATCTCTACCAGAAAAAGTCTCAACATAACGACAGGCGCGATAATTTTTAGCATACTTATCATAGTAGATAATCCACTGCTTCCGCGCCTCCAAATCTTTGCGGTGTTGTGCATCTGTATCGTCAGAAATATTATCCTCAGCAAACCAAAAATTCTTAGCAGGGATATCTTTAGCCAACTTATTACTCTCAACCTCACTCATGCGCCATGGCTTGGCAGTGAGCCGCGCACGAAAACACTGTTGCACCTGACACAGACGCACATAATTAGCATCGGCATGGAAATACTCAAACCAATCAGTGACTAATTTATCATTTGGCGCGATAGTATCGTGAGTGGCAATAATGCGAAATCCTGCTGGCGTTTGATATAAACGAAAGCCTTCGGTAGGATGATTGACAATCCGTTTTTTGATTAAATCCGTCATATAAGGCAGTAACGAGGTAGCATCATCGGCATATTTTTGTGCACGGGCTTTGTCTCTTGCACTGGCTTGCTGCCACAAATAGACGGTCGCACCAATCATAACCATTAACAGCCATAACCATGATAGTCCTAGCCAAGCGATGACACTGGCAATAATTATAAAGACAAAAGCCCAAACTTTTATTTTGGTTGATGGATTGCTTTGATTAACGAGAAAGCCATGATGGTTATAGTCATCAGGATATTTGTGACGCAATAAATCACCATTATCGACATCAATAATAGCGATATTATCAATGTTGGCCACCTGTGCGCCGTAACTGTTACGCGTAACGACAAGCTTCGTCACTGCTGCGCTATTATTGGATAATTCATTTTCTGGAAAATTATGCTCAGAAATAATCTCTTCACGAATAGGAATACCATTGCCTTCGTTATACTCTTCCCTACGCTCGCGGCGTAAGATATCTTCACCTGCCAGCCAGCGCTTATGGGCGTCATCTACTCGCGCTTTGGCATGGCTTAGCGCCTCTACTTGACTGATATCTGACCAACCATAACGTTTAATAGTTGCTTGTTTAGAATTAAAAGTATTAGCCGTTACTGATAACTCAAAGCGCTGCTTATATTGCGCCCAGTATTTAGGGATTAACATGGGGTTTGCCTTTGGATATTTATTTCAAAATAAACTATTATTGGTCTAATATTAAGCAGCTAAACCCCACTCGCCTGCTTAGCAAACAAGCGCATCAACGGCTTAATTTTGCCAACGCGATACATACCTTCATTACGAATTTGTTGAATAGGACGTGATTGGGCAAGCGACCCTGCAAATAACCAGTTAAGGGCAGAAAAGCTGTGCATCATTAGACTGTTATGCGGACGGCGCAAACGCTCGTAACTACGCAACGTTTGATTGCTACCCCAACTGATTCCACCACTACGTTCAAAATCATGTGCCAATTGCTCGCTTAAAGTCTGTACATCGAGCATGCCTAGGTTTAACCCTTGACCTGCCAGCGGATGGACACCATGCGCCGCATCACCGATCAATACCAAGTTATCCGCGACGTAGCTTTTAGCTTGTTGCGCGGTCAGTGGAAAACTGGCGATTGACTCAATTTGAGTGATAGCACCTAACTCATAGTTACTAGCAGCAGCCAATTTATCAGCAATGACGCGCGCATCTTCTTCCATCAATGCCAATGCTTGATTGCGTGGTAATGTCCACACGATCGACTGCCAATGTTGTGGATTGGCTTTATCTGCATCAGTGATATCCGCTAACGGCAATAGTGCTAGCGTACCTGTGGGCAACATCGCTTGGCGCGCCGTTGCTTGATGCGGTTTTTCGGTGTGAATCGCACAGCAAATAGCGGTTTGATTATAATCGAGTGTATCCAGCCCGATCGCCGCTTGCTGGCGCACAAATGAGCCACGACCATCAGCACCGACCAGCAGCATTGCATCGATAGCAGTATGATTGTCTAAAGTCACACGGTAGCCTTGCTCTGCACCCAGCCAATCCATATTGATAACTTTATGTCCAGCGATAACAGTTAGATAGTCACTGACATCATCTTCATACAGGCGTTGCCATAACGCATATTCAATGACGGCAGGCTCGACCATGCTGCCAAGCATTTTCGGTAAATGACTGTTAGGATAATTGTCACCGCTATCGCCAAATAACAGCTCGCCCATGCCGTTGAGTTGCCACACCTGCATTTGTGAGTAGTCTGCCTTACGCTCAGAGGCAGCAATCTTTTGCCACGCACCGACATCGTTGAGTAAGTTAATACTGGCCAAGCTCAATGCGTAGACCCGAGCGTCGCGTTGCTTCAACACTTCTTGCCACTCTGAGTCATCACGTGCAGGGCGGGCATCAATTAGCGTCACAGGCATTTTTGCTTGTGCCAGTTTTAGAGCAAGCGTTGCCCCAACAATACCGCTACCGATAATCAGCGTATGGTTATTTTTCATAAGTTATTCCTACATTTAAGTGCAATCGTATAGAACATTGGTCTAGACCGCTAATATACCGTGATGTGGCAAACTAAGACTTTAACCCCATCGCGTAGTTAGCGACTAGTGGCTTAATATTTGGCAGTTTATCAAAGGCAACCAAGGCCACATTCCTTGCCAACTTGATGGCTGGGTTAGGATGGGTAAAACCATGTACGACGGCATCACAGAATCGAATGACGCGTTTTTGATCGCTTAGACGCGCTTTTTCATAACGTTTTAACAGTTGCGTATTGCCGATGTCTTCGCCCTTTAGCACTTGCGCGCTCATCATTTGTGCCAGCACATGGGCATCACGCATACAAAGGTTAAAACCTTGTCCTGCGACAGGATGCAAGGTATGGGCAGCATTGCCCATGATGACACAGCGACCCTCTACTTGCTTGTCTGCCAGTACACGTGTCAGTGGATAAGCGCCGCGGCGACCGGCAGCGACAAACTTACCTGCACGCTCACCAAAGGCTTGCTGCAATGTCGCTAAAAAATGCGCATCATCTGCTAAGTATTTATTTTCCTCACCTTTTGGGCAGACCCAAACCACCGAGCGTCTATAGCCATTTTGATAGTCATCATTGCCATCGCCGTCTGGATCGGTCAGTGGCAACACCGCCAGTGGCCCTGCTGGACTAAAACGCTCAATCGCCACATGCTCATGCGCTTTGTCAGTTTCTACCACACCCACGATAGCCGTTTGCTCATAGTCATAAGTGGTCGTGCCAATATTTAATAATTGGCGCACGGTCGAATCGCGGCCATCACAAGCGACCAAAACGCTGGCCTGCAATTGCTGCTCATGTTCTTCTTCACCATAATAGTTAAAGCTGAGCGTCACCCCATCTGCTTGTTGTGTCACGGCGATGACATTGGCATTATCAATCAAAGTGATTAATGGCTCTTGTTGCGCAGCTAATAAAAGCTTACGTCCGAGCCACGCATTTTCCATCACTTGTCCAAATGACTCGACCCGCTCTTCAGCTTTGTTTAATTGTGCACGCCCAAAGCTGCCTTGCTCACTAATCTGTACCGCATCGATACGACAAGCATGACTTTGCAACTCATCCCATAAACCAATTTCTTGATAAATCTGTACCGTACGACGTGACAGTGCTGTATTGCGGCTGTCTAAATAATGGCTACGATTACTGTCATCATTTGGACTGATGGTTGGATAACTATTTTTTTCTAATAACGTGCTAGCAATACCGTGATGCGCTAGTAACAGTGCAAAGGACAATCCCACATGACCACCACCAGCGATGAGGACTTGCTGCTCAGTGATTGCCTTTGTATTTTTAAACGTGTTTTTAGCATTCGATAAATTCACATCAGTATTTTGCATCATTATTATTCCTAATATACTCTGTTGGGCGCGCACTATCAGCGATGAATAGTCGCTAGAATTATCTTATTTTTTTAGGGCGTATTAAACATTCATACATAGGCATAGCCTTAGTCGAATGCGTCATACGCCCTAACCTTCATCCGCCTTTATCATTTTATTCATCTTTTAAACCTCGCGACGAAGTACTATGATATCCCCCATAGATTACCACAAATCACCCCTCATTCTGTGGCCTTAACAGTAGCCAAAACGTATACCTGAAACGCTTGATTTTATAACACTCTAAACGTTATTTGTAACGCCGTAACTCACTCAAAAATGGACATGAAAATATAAATATCGAAAAACTATACCAGTGGTTGCAATCGTCGTACAAAAACAGTGCCATCTGTTCGACGTACGGCTTGAAATTTAAAATCTATCGACCATAATAAAGGCAAGACCGTTACTTATCATCACTCATAAAACAAATAATAACTCTACCGTAATTTCTATCTCCGTAATATAAAGCCAAGATAATAACGACCGACCATTTTATCTCTTAAACCTCCAATGCCATCAAAACCAAATCATAGCATTGGGGTACATAATAAAAGGATAATCGCTTGACTGATTCCATGAGCCGCCGTATAAAGTTTGAATCATTGACACCAGCACAGCTCAAAACCGTGCTGGGTGAATATAATAATCACATGAAATATATCCAAGAACGCCTCGATATCAAAATCATGCAGCGTCAAGGTGACTTTTGCCTGAGTGGTGATGTGACAGGTGTCGAGCGCGGTGAACGTATTATTTATAAGCTAGTAGATGAAGCACAAAACACCAAAGACATTAGCGCAGCAGAGCTGCATCTGATCATTCAATCAAGCATCTCTCGGGATGAAGATATCGAAGCCGATGAACAATTGGCAGATGACGAAGAGACCTTAAGCCCAGCAAGCGACTTTACCCCGATTAGCCTGCGCACACGCAAAGGCAAGATTATTCCACGTGGTGGCAACCAGCAAAGTTATGTAAAAAACGTCTTAAGCTCTGATGTGTCATTTGGTATTGGCCCTGCTGGTACGGGTAAAACTTATCTGGCTGTCGCTTGCGCAGTCGATATGCTTGAACGTAACGAGATCGAGCGTATCTTACTGGTGCGTCCTGCCGTAGAAGCGGGTGAAAAACTGGGCTTTTTGCCCGGTGATTTGACCCAAAAAATCGATCCGTACCTGCGTCCTCTATATGATGCTCTATACGAGATGCTCGGTTTTGAGAAAGTCGGTAAGTTGCTTGAACGCCAAATCATTGAGGTTGCGCCGCTCGCTTATATGCGTGGGCGTACTTTGAACAATTCATTTGTCATCTTGGATGAAGCGCAGAATACCACACCTGAGCAAATGAAGATGTTTTTGACTCGCTTAGGGTTTGGCTCGCGGGCAGTGATTACTGGTGACATTACGCAGGTCGATTTACCACGCGGCAGTAAATCAGGTCTGGCGCAAGCGATGGATATCTTGAGTGGAATTGAAGAGATTCATATCACTAAGTTTGATTCAAAAGACGTGGTGCGCCATCAATTGGTGCAAAAAATCGTCGAAGCTTACGATGTCTTTGATGACGAACAGTTTGCTCTACAAGAAAAACGTAAGCTTGAGCGTATGAAAGAGCAAGAGCGCAAGCAAGCCATTGCTGACGCAACAAGCAAATTATAAGCGAACTGTCTTAGTACATTCACTTCAAAATAAGAAAACCGGATTGCTGTCAGTAATCCGGTTTTTTACGGCTAGAGTTTTTTAGATTTAGTTATGAGTTATATAAGATAGTTAAGCGCCCCATCTTACAATAAAGTAAAAGGATAATGGCATGACCCAAGAGAACAGTAACAACAGTTTTGACAACAATGATGCAAATGAGCGTACTGGTGATGATACCAGCTTGGCGGCACTTGATATCAGTGCAACCAGTAGCATTGACGATGACATACTCGATACGTTTTACAGTCGTAAGCACTTACAGTCTGTGATGATGGCAGCGCTGGATTATATCGATGGACGCATTAAAGAGGGTCTAACGCTACCCTATTTTGTAGATATCGACCCTGAGCTATGGCAAGAGAAATCTAAAGTACTAGACATATACATTACCGATGAGATTGAAGGTCAGGCATTAAATTTGGAAGCACGCGGTAAGGATTATGCGACCAATATTTTATCTTATCCCAGTGACCTGCCAGCCGCGATTATTGAGCTGATGCCAACGCTACCTCTCGGTGAGCTGGTCATCTGTCATGATGTCATAGTACGTGAAGCAGCAGAGCAAGAAAAAACAATAGCACAGCACATCAGCCATTTACTAATACATGGTGTACTGCACTTATTGGGTTTTGATCATGAGCTTGGACAGGCTGAGCAAGATGAGATGGAAAGGTTTGAAATTGAGATTCTGGCAGGTCTCAGCCTTCCAAACCCTTATGCTTAGTTCAGATTTTTTAGCGATTAGTCTTTGGTCATCGGTAGCTTTTGTGCTTGACTCATTTGATTAATCATTTGATCTAGCCCTTTGACATGGACATTACGCTGTGGGAATGGAATGTCGATTTTCTCATCATCTAAGGCGTATTTGAATTGCTCAAGCAAATCACACTGCATTGTCCACCAGTCAGCATTAGTTGTCCAAATATTTAGCGTCAAGTCTACTGAGTTATCGCCCAGATTGGTGACGCGTACGATAGGTTCAGGGTCAGTAAAGGCCAATGGATTCTTCTTTGCCAAACTCAGCATCACATTTTTGGCAGTTTTGATATCGGCATCATAGCCAATACCGACTGTGATATCGACACGGCGGTTGGGTAGCGCCGTATAGTTCGTCACAGCTGAAGTCGTAATATCACTATTTGGGATGATGATATCGTGATTGTTTATCGTCGTCAGGTGGGTATTGACCAAAGTGATGTCTGTTACAGTCCCTGTGTAGCTGCTGATTTGCACATAATCGCCGCGTACAAAGGGGCGAAAAGTCACAATCATGATGCCAGCGGCAAAGTTCGACAACTGATCTTTTAGTGACAGACCAATGGCTACTGCAGCACCGCCCAATATAGCGACGACTGAGGTAGTCTGTACGCCAACTTTACTTAAGGCAGCTAACACAACCACGACCAGTAGTACCCCGTAAATTAGGCGACCTAAAAAGTTAGCGACCGTATCATCTAAGCGACTACGCAACATCATTTTGTGAGAAACGGTGACTGCCTTTTTGGCAAGCCAGCGACCTACGAAGAATATTAATATCGCTAGCGCAACTTTAATGACCAAGCTTAATGCGTTACTGGTCAAGTTGGCAACATCTATTGTAAAACCTAAAAATTCCATACTGACTCTTTATTCTATAGAGGTGTGTTATAAGTTTGGGTATCTGTTAATCGTAATCGTCAAAATAGTATGACGCATTCATTGATATTCTATGTTTATTTCTCGTGTCGCCTACTCTTTACAGCCTTAATAAGTCACGTCAACTTTGTCGCTATAACGATAGGTACGTATCAAACGTAGCTCAACAATATCGCTCATATCTTCGGTAAATTTACCAAAGGGCGCTGCTTGACGTACCGACTGCTTTGCTGCTTCATCCAGTAATGTGGAGTTGGAGCTTTCAAGCAGACGTATGGCTTTAATATTACCATCACTACTAATGATGACCATAAGGCGCACTTCGCCCGTGATACCTTGTGCCCGTGCCTGCATGGGATAATGCAAATTCCCAACACGTTCGACATGCTCACGAAAAGTATTAATATAGTCAGCAGCGGCACCGCGCGTCGTCGAGTTGCTATCGACAGTTACTACTTTTGATTTGGTCGCATAGACTTGCTGACGCTGAGACAGCTGCGTCTCTAAGGTAGCGATTTGTTTGCGCAGACGCTCTTCTTGCGCCATCATATCATCTTGTGCTTGCTTGCTATCATTATCAGACTCCACGCTCGCTTGACGCCAGCTTAAGGTGGTACGCAGATAACTTTCTTGGTATTGCTGTTGGCGAACTTGACGCTGTAGGCTAATTACATCTTGCGTTTCACTTATTTGCTCAGCAGACAATGGACTTATCTGGTCGTTCTCTTGTCTTAATTGCTCCTCTACTGTGCCGCCGCCTTCTTGGGAGGCATTAGCAATAAAGTGAGCGTCTTCATTTGGCTGCATATTATCGGTTAGCGCTTTTGCCACATCTTGCATCATTGCCGCAGGATCTTTACCCATCGAAAAGCCAATACCAAAAATAATAATTGCGTGTACGGCCACAGCGATAACGATGGCTACCGGTAAACTAATATTTCGCTTTGGTGCTTGCGCGGAAAAATGATAGCTTTGTGAATCTTTGATATAGGCCACAATGGGTCTCAGCTTATGAATATGAGCTTATAAATACAAGACAGCAAGTAATAAGCGTTATGATAATGTGTAGGATTTATACTGACGCTATCATAACATGACATAGAATTCTGTCGCTAGCACAACCGTTGCCGACTCATTTTGACCCGCTCACACATTATTTATCCCCTTTGGTCAATTTATTGAAAAGCTGAACCAGCAAAAATGCTATAAAACCTATACGACTATGGCGCCGCTGGACTACCTTTTTAGCATATAAGCGCTAGCAATTAAATGATTTGCGACAAAACGTATGTGTCCATTTTGAAGCCATCATATTTGTTATATACTGTTTTATAATTTTTGTATCATTAAGACGAGTTAAACAGGCGCAAACAGACAAGACAGATTGCTGCTTATTTAGCAAAAACGCAAGCTAGTAAGGCGTGTGCTAAATACTGTATGGGTGGTAACGTCCAATGAAATACCGTATCGTGCCCATAGTGTATTGCTCTATTTTATAAGTACCTGTTTTATAAGTACCTACTTTCTAAGTGCTTACTTTATAAATGACCACTTGCCAACTTTCATTAAAGCAGAGTCAGCTTGTCATTGTTTAGTTAGTAGCTCTTTATGCCATTGATTCAGTTACCTCCCCTATAATTATAAGGATAATAAGTTTGAGTGATTTTGATAACAGGGATAATTCAGACAATTTTGATGAGTTTTTTGAGAATATGGGCTATCGTTTTGACGAATCATTTAGCGATGGTTGGGAGCGCATTACCCAATCAATCAAACAGATATACCATAAAACGACTGATAAATTCGAAGATGAGTTGTCGCTACCAGTGGCACAGACCTATGTCAATGATGCACTACAGAAGTTCGTCACTGATAATGTGAAAGCCATCTTAGAGTTGCGCGTTGAGATGCATGATGACTGGTTCCGCTTATACTGTACGGTCGATGCTGGTGGCATTTATGCTGAGGTGGCGAGTAACTTTAGCTTGATTCATGTACAGCTCGATCGTAACGTCCAGCGCTTCGTGTTTGGGCAGCAGACTTATACTGATGTGCTAAACCTACGTTGTGAGTCGTTTATCAAGCGCCAAGGCATCAAGCTTGCTATTTGGTTTTATCACAGTGTTCTGAAAAAAGACCCTTTGGGCTTTATTCTCTCTTATATCAATATCGCCCGCGCAAAAGACGAGGTTATCTACCTTGATATCAATCGCTGGTTAAAAAAGAACAAAAAAATCATGAGCACTTTGCATAAAGTTCAAGTCAACTATGGCGAACTTGAAGAAGAGCAAATGATTTTGAAAACTCAAATCAATTATCGTGACTTATTGGCTGCCAGTAGTAACGAAGATATTATCAGCGATGATGATGAGCCTGAGCTGATGCAAGGCCCTATTAACCCAATAGATGATGCTACTGAACCGAGTCAGGTATAAATCCCTCAGTATAAAAATGACAATTTTTACTTATTAAAAAAGCGCTGATACTTAGAGACTATTGTCTGTTAGAGTCAGCGCTTTTTTATCAAGCAAATTTTCAATGGCTTCTAGAGCGTGCCTTATTAATCATGCAACTACCAGTAATTTTCTACCGCAATATTACCCTCGCCGCGACGATTCATCACCAGACCTAAGGTCTTTAGCGCTTCTTTGGTGTCTTCCACCATGTCTGGATTGCCGCATAACATGACATGCGTACTATCGATATCTAAGGCAATACCTGCTCGCTCTTGTAGCGTGCCTTCCAAGAGCAGCTTGGGCAGACGCTCTGTCAGTGCGCCTTCGACAGGTTCACGAGTAACGATGGGAATAAAGATTAGTTTTGCTGGATGATCGACCAAAGAGCCAAAGTCTTCTTGCAAGCTTTCAATTTTCTCGATATAAGCAAGCTCTTCTAGCGAGCGAGCACTATAGGCCAATATGATGTGCTCGTAATCTTCCCACGTCTGCAAATCTTGTAACATCGACAAAAATGGTGCCAATCCCGTTCCAGTCGCGAGCAGCCACAAATCTTTTGGTAATGGCTTTTGATAACGCGCTAAAGTCAAAAAACCAAACGGCATGGTATTAAGCAGCAGCTCATCGCCTACTTCTAAATGCTGCAACTGCGACGTAAATGCGCCATCAGGAATTACGATAGAGAAGAACTCTAGCACCTCATCAAACGGCGAAGACACAATCGAATAAGCTCGAAAGACGTCTTCATTCAATGCTGCACCAGAAGCTTTACCATTTGCTTCTGTCTGCTGCTGGTAATATTTTAATTGACTGGGATTGACGCCCAAACGCACAAATTGACCCGCCGTAAATTTAAAGCTATCGGGACGGCTGACAGTGAAGCTAAATAGGTTTGGCGTCCATGTGGTTTTGCTGAGCACGGTTACTGTCTGAATATTATCACTCATAACTCTTCATCACTTATACTTTATTAAACTGTATTTTTATAAGATATCTTTGATAGGTAAAAAAGACATAGATATCGAAAAGGTAAGCACAAAAAAAGATGCGCCAAGCTTATCATAAAGCTGGCGCATCTTGGTTTTTTAACAGTAACAACAGATAAGTCACAGCGACTTATCTGTTGTATCAGCTCGGCAACATTACCAAATACGTGCCAGACTTGCCCATTCAATCATACTGTTTGGCAAGATACCAAAGAAGATAATCATCGCGGTCACCGCAATAACCATAATCCCGCCAGTACGGATAGCCCATTGTCCAGGAACATCAAACTCAATAAACTGTTTTGGACGCTTAAAGAGGGTGAGCATCACACGTAAATAATAGAATAAACCGATCGCACTACCCAAGATAATCATTGCCGCTAAGAACCAGTTGGTTCCTTGTACGGCAGCCAATATGGCAAATAGCTTGGTAATAAAGCCAGCCGTCAATGGAATACCCGCTAATGACAACATCATTATAGTCATGACCGCTGTCAATACGGGACGACGCCAAAACAATCCTTGGTAATGGGTCAATTCATCAGCCTCACCAGATAAACGATAAGGGCTCGACATCAACGTTACCACACCGAAGGCACCGATAGAGGTCAAGGCATAAACCGCCATATACATACTAGAAATGCTATCTGCTGCCGTACCGATACTGACGATGACAATCAGTACATAACCCATATGTGCAATTGAAGAATAACCCAATAGACGTTTGAGGCTGGTTTGACGTACTGCTAGCAAGTTACCGATCAAAATAGACAAAGTCGCCATGACCATAAGCAGCATTTGCACCGATGGCAATGCCAATAAAGCCGTATCGATTAAGAAACGAACCGCCAGTGCCATCATAGCCACTTTAGAGACTGAGGCTAAAAAAGTAGCGATTGGGGCTGGTGCGCCTTCGTAAACATCTGGCGTCCACATATGAAAAGGCGCAGCAGAGAGTTTAAAAGCAATACCGAACATCATCATCGCCGCACCCAGTATCAGTAGTGGCGACTCAAAAACATCACCCAATACCATACTAATTGGTTTAAAGGCCAACGAGCCTACTTCAGCATAGATAAACGCCATACCCATGAGTAATGTCGCTGATGCCGTCGCTGATAGCACCAAGTATTTCAGCCCTGACTCTAGCGAGCGGCTGCGCATATAGGTATATGACAGCATGCCGTATAGCGGTATAGACAGCATCTCTAAGCTCATAAAGAATGACGCTAAATGCTGAGCACTGACCATCAGTAAAGCACCAATCGTCGATAGCAACATGAGCAAATATAGCTCTTCTTTATTATCTTTGAGGTTGGCTAAATACGCATAAGATAGCGTACAACAAGCCAACGCACAGATAAAAATAATCACCATATTAAACTGAGCAAAGTTATCGATCACGAATAACTGCTCAGCATTAGGCACAAGAGTGCCGCTACTAACGATACCAGTCATTTGCCCAAGCAAAGTAAACAAACCAATATTTAAGCCGACAACGGTGACCGTACCAGTCACCATATGTGAGCGTTTAATTGCGATGGCAATCATGACAACCAATACCGTAATAACGACGGCAATGATTGGCGCGTAAGGCAATAATCCCATCAAATCATTCATCGTAATATCATTCATGACTTAACGTGCCTCCATTGCATCAAGCAGTTGCGACGCATCTACTTGTGTGACTTGACTGTATATATAAGCATTATTGATCCACTGCATCGCATGACTTGAGGTATCAAGGAACGGCTGTGGATATAGACCAAGCCAGACCAGTCCAGCAGCCAACATGAGCAGCAATGACAACTCACGCTTGCCCAAATCTTTTAGTTTACGCGGTGGCAAACCGTGTGATTTGGTTTCTTGCATGGCGACGGCTTCGATGTTGTTTCTGCCAAATAATGCACGGTGAATCAAAATAAGCGAGTAGAGCCCTGCTAGTACCAAACTGAATGTCGCAAAGACCACAAACACTGGGTACTGAGCAAATGAGCCAAATAAAATCATGAACTCGCCAATGAAGTTACCTGTCCCCGGAATACCAAGCAATGCCGCACAGAAGAACATCAGTATCGGTGCGTAGTAACGAAATTGACCCCACATACCGCCCATCAGCGTTAAATCACGGGTATGTAGACGCTCATACAACTGGCCTGCCATGATGAATAGTGCTGCTGAGCTTAAGCCGTGCGCTAACATCTGAATCATCAGACCTTGCAAGCTTAGTAAGGTTCCAGCATAAATTGCAAGTACTACAAAACCCATATGCGAGATACTGGTATAAGCCAGCAAACGCTTCATATCCGTCTGCATAAAGGCGAGCCATGCGCCATAGAAAATACCGATCGTACCCAAGGTCATCGCAATGGGTGCAAAATCTTGTGAGGCTGCTGGGAATAACGGTAAAACAAAACGAATCAAACCATAAGCGGCAGTTTTAATTAGTACCCCTGCCAAATCCACCGAACCTGCAGTTGGAGCTTGTGCATGTGCATCTGGCAACCAGCCATGAAAAGGAATGATTGGCAACTTCACCGCAAAGCCAATAAAGAAGCACAGCATGATCGGATATTCCCAGCCGCCAAGTGACGTACCGAGCAAGTCATTATAATTAAAGCTCACCACCCCTTTTTGAGCGTAGCTGATAATGACCAAAATCAAAATACCGACCAGCATGATAAGCCCAGACGCTTGGGTATAGATAAAGAACTTAGTCGCTGCGTATTCCTTGGTTTTGCCAACCACATCATGACCCCAAATAGCGATCAAGAAGTAGATAGGAACCAGCATCATCTCCCAAAAGAAGAAGAATAAGAACAGATCAATGGCTAAGAAAACACCAATGACGCCGCCCAAGCTCCACAAAAGGTTGAGATGGAAAAAGCCGACTCGGCGTTGAATCTCATTCCACGAACAAGCCACTGCTGCAATACCGAGCAAGCCTGTCAAGGCAACCATCATCAGTGATAAACCATCTAATGCCAAATGGAAGCTGATACCAAAAGTCGGTATCCATGGCACACTAAATTCAGCAACCCAAGGCACGTTTGCATCTGGCGCAATGACTTGTTTACTCATACCGCTAAAGTCACCGTATTGCCATAGCACTAGCGACAACACAAAGGTCAACGTCATACCGATTAAAGCAATCCAGCGCGGCAGACGTTTATTAAATCGCTCGACCAACCAACATAGCAACCCTGCAATAAAGGGAATTGCGATTAATGCTGGTAGCATCCACGTTTGTTGTAACTCAATCATCTTATACCACCGTCATCATTACCAGCACCAGCAATACAGCGACGCCTAAGCCAAAGCTTGCAGCGTAACCTCGAAGTGACCCTGTTTGCGTCGCAGACAATACCTTATTACCAGCAGATGCCAGCTTAGGTAAGATGAGCCACGCTTTATCGATAGGGTCGGCTTTAAATAAGCGGCCGATGAACAAAAAGGGTTTTACAAAAATTACATCGTATAGCGCATCAAAACCTAGGCCATGATAGCACCAGTGATACAACGCCCCACCAACACGTGAGCGCTTAAAGCGGGTGAGCATTCGACCTTTATCCACCACATATAGTAGCGCCGCTATTATTAGACCAGCCAGCATCGCACCCATGGCGATATATTCTGCTGTATGCTTAGCATGCGCTTGACCCGCAACTTCTAATAGATGACCGACACTCTCTGGCAATACGCCTTGTAGTGGCGGAGTAATCCATGCACCAACGGCTGTTGATAGCACCAATAATACAGTTAGAGGCAACCAGTACGATACGCCAGACAACTTATGCGCAGGCGTTTTTTCTTCACCGAAGAATATGATCCAAATCATACGGAAAGTATAAAGCGCGGTTAAGAAAGCCCCGAATACACCCATATAGAATAAGACCATGTGACCGGTTGCATAACTCTCCCAAAGAATCGCTTCTTTAGAATAAAAGCCGACAGTGACCCAAGGTATCGCCGCAAGTGCACCGCCACCAACGATATAACACCAGAATACTAACGGTATCTTTTTACGTAAGCCGCCCATCTTAAAGATGTTTTGCTCATGGTGTACCGCGAGAATGACCGCACCTGATGATAAGAATAACAAGGCTTTAAAGAAAGCATGGGTCATCAAATGGAAGATCGCGCCTTGCCACGCACCAACGCCGAGTGCTAAGAACATATAGCCAATTTGGCTCATGGTTGAATAAGCAAGGATACGTTTGATGTCGGTTTGTGCCAGCGCACAAAATCCAGCAACGACCAACGTCAACGCCCCTACGCCGCCGACCCAATATAATAAAATACCAGGCGTCAGCTCAAACAATGGATGTAAACGGGCGATTAAATAAACGCCTGCCGTGACCATCGTCGCTGCGTGAATCAGTGCCGATACTGGCGTCGGACCTGCCATCGCATCAGCAAGCCATGTATGTAATGGCAACTGCGCAGATTTACCCATCGCTCCGCCAACCAACATCATCGTGGTCAACATCATCGTTGGATTGTTGATATCAAACACTTCTGGCGCACGAGTAATAATTTCTTGAATATTAAGCGTACCGAATTCACGGAATAATAAAAACAAACCGAAGGCTAAGAATACATCACCCACGCGCGTCACGGTAAAGGCTTTCATCGCCGCAAGACCATTGGCACGGTCATGGTAATAAAAACCAATCAGCAAGTACGAACAAATACCAACGCCTTCCCAGCCAAGATACAGCAAGAACAAGTTATCTGCCAACACTAGCAATAGCATACTGGCGACGAACAAATTCATATAGCTAAAGAAACGGGCAAAGCCAGTGTCGCCTTTCATGTACCAAGCAGCAAACAGATGAATCAGAAAGCCAATGCCGGTAATGACCCCAGTCATAGTTAGTGCCAAGCCATCAAAGCTTAAACCGAAGCTTGGCGCAAAATCACCGACTTGGAACCATGTCCATAGCGGAATCTCTATGACCGTTCCTGCTGGATTATTGGTTAAAAAAGTATAACTAACGATTAGCGTGCATAGTGCTGATAACAGCATGCTACCCACACCGACAATCGCTGCCACCTGCTCTGTTAGCTTGTCGCGCATAAAGGCTAAAATCAAAAAGCCAACGAGCGGGAATATAAAGGTTAATGGTAATAAACTCATGACATCATCCTTTCATCTCATTGGCGCTGTCGACATCGAGATGCCCACGCTGATGATAAAACCGCAATAATATTGCCAAACCAATGGCGGCCTCTGCTGCTGCTAAGGTCAAAATAAAGATAAACATAATCTGTCCATCTGGATCGACCCAACGACTGCCTGCCACCACAAATGCTAATGCTGTTGCATTCATCATGATCTCAAGGCTCATTAGCATAAATAGGAAGTTACGTCGTACCATGACGCCGCACAAACCAATGGCAAATAAGATACCTGCCAAAATCAGTCCATGGCTCATGGGTATCATGCCCATTACATTCTGCGCCTCAGCAACAGGCTGTACTAAGCCTGCCACCTCGTGGGCAAACGGCACGTTTGACACGTCTTGTGCCACGCTCGCTGCTAGTACCATTAGTCTGACTCCTTGCGCGTGACTTTATTCACACCCACCTGCGTACCTACATTCATACTTACATAATCATGCGGGTCAACATCTTTATATTCGTAAGGTTCTGCCATTTTTGCCGCATCAGTATCTATAGGCATGCCGTGATCATCGTAGTGTTTGATACTAGCAACATTAGCATTAGATGCATGGCTTGCATTAACAGCGACCTCATCAGCGATAGATTCTTTACCCAAATGATAAGCGGCAACCAATGCGGCTAGTAGTAGCAATGCCGCCACTTCTATCAACATCACATATTTGGTAAATAGCGCCGTACCGACGGCTTTGGCAGATATTGTCGACCCGCCAATCATCGCCGCTTCGTCATGATTAAGACCAATCATCGCATACAGCACAACCGCGATAATAATCGTCAATCCTGTCGGTAGCGCCCAAGTGCCTGCATCAAGCCAGCGCTCTTCACGCTCATCATTGCTCATACCTAAGTTGAGCATCATGATGACAAAGACAAATAGCACCATAATGGCACCTGCATAAACGACGATTTCAAGCGCACCCGCAAATGGCGCGCCGAGTACAAAAAATATTCCTGCGATTGCCAATAATGACACAATCATCGATAAGATAGCATGCACTGGATTGGCTTGAGTCACGACGCGCAGACTGGCAAATATTGCCACTGCCGCCAGTGAATAAAACCCTGCCAGTTCAGGATGGTTCAAAATATTCATCATGGTAGCAAGCTCCTTAGATCAATCGGTGCAGACTCGTTTTGTGCTGCACCTTTTGGTTTGTCCGCTACCGCCATACCCGTCACACGATAATAGTTATAATCAGGATATTTACCTGGCCCTGAAATGAGCAAGTGCTCCTTTTCATAAACCAAGTCTTGGCGCTTATATTCACCCAACTCAAAATCAGGCGTCATTTGAATGGCTGTCGTTGGACAAGCTTCTTCACACAATCCACAAAAGATACAGCGTGAAAAGTTAATTCGGAAAAACTCTGGATACCAGCGTCCATCTTCACGCTCGGCTTTTTGTAATGAGATACACCCTACCGGACATGCTACCGCACACAAGTTACAAGCAACACAGCGCTCGTCTCCATCAGGGTCACGCGTGAGGACAATACGTCCACGAAAACGCGGCGGTACAGGTACCGGCTCTTCAGGATAAAGGATGGTGTCACGCGGTCTGAGCGCATGACTGTTGACCATCCACATGCTGCGGACAATGGTAAATATACCAATGACGGTCTTTTTTATGGTAGTAAACATGGGATTATTATCCTTATCAGCTTTACCCTAGTTCATTAATGATGGCTAGTAATGATTACAACGTTGGAGAAAAGATCAAAATGACCGCAGCAGTGATTAATAAATTAATCAGCGTTACTGGCAGACAAACTTTCCAGCCAAAATTCATCACTTGATCATAGCGCGGACGCATGAGTGAGCCTCGAGCCAAAATAAACATGGTCATAAAGAACAGCGTTTTAATCATGAACCAAAAAGCTGGTGGAATAAATGGAATATCTAAATTAAAAGGCGCAAGCCAACCACCAAAGAATAAGCAGGTCATCAAGGCAGAAATCAGGACGACATTGACATATTCGCCAATAAAGAACATACCGAACTTCATGCCTGAATATTCAACATGATAGCCTTCGGCCAGCTCTTGCTCTGCTTCCGGTTGGTCAAACGGATGTCTGTGGGTAACGGCAACACCAGCCACCACAAAGGTCAAAAAGCCGAAAAACTGCGGAATGATATACCAACCGTCAATTTGCGCTTCAACAATAGCACGCAAGTTAAATGAACCTGTTAGGGCGACCACACCCATTAATGATAAGCCTAAAAAGACTTCATAACTAATCGTCTGTGCAGCAGAGCGCAAACCACCCAGTAGTGAGAACTTGTTGGCCGAGGCCCAGCCACCAAACATTACGGCATAGACCGCAATACCTGCCATCGCAAAGAAGAACAAAATACCAATATCCCAATCAGCAACGCCAAGCGTTGGCGAAATAGGAATAATGGCAAATGAAGCCAATGCGGTGAACATTGCGACCGCTGGTGCCAAGGTAAACATAAACTTATCGGTAAAGTTTGGTGTCCAATCTTCTTTAAAGAAGATTTTTAGCATATCCGCAACCAATTGCAACGAACCAAATGGACCGACACGGTTTGGACCGTAACGATCTTGCCATAAAGCTAGCATACGGCGTTCATAAACAATCATCATAGCAGCGACCATCACCACGACCAAAAAGATGACCAGCGATTGTACAACCATAAAAAGTACCGACCATGTGTCAAAGGTCATACTATTAGCCAAAAAGCTTGGCACATCAGGGATAATACGGGTAACTTGCATATTACACCTCCTGTGTGGTGGTCGGCGCTGTATTCATTTGCGCAGCGTCATTATTGTTCATCATATCGTTAGCCATGCTGCCCATCATCATCACTGGTGCATCCACTTTACGTACCGACGCTGGCATTGATGGGTGAATAATACTCACCTGCCCAACTGGGTAACCGATACAACCTTCTGCTAAATAACCAACAATCTGTACTGGCAAGGTGATTTGTTGCTTATCGATTTCAATCGCTAAATAATCACCGGCAGCAATATTCCAGTCCTTAGCATCATCCATACCGATACGCCATGCGGCAACTGGTAGTTGCTCTGCAACGATTGGGCTACGTGACGCCATCATTGAGCTGGCATAAATATTATAGATAGGTATTAGTTTTGCTTGTCCTTGCTGCAAATCAGTCGTGTTTGCAGACATGGCTTCTGGCGCAACATATTGACGAGTGGCCAAACGCTCTAGCTGATCAAACATGCGCACGCCTGGATCACCATTTTTTAGATGACCACCGACTTTGTCTTGGTATTTATTCCACGCTTGCGGTGAGTTCCAACCTGCCGCATTGGCAAAAGGAATCATCGAGCTTGGGGTTTCTTTACCGCTATAACCTTCCATTGAGAAAGTTAAACCTGTGTCTAAGTCTTTTGGCTGCATCGGCTCATGTACTGAGATCGGTGCACGCATGGCAGTACGACCTGAGTAACGACGCGGCTGCCGTGCGATTTTAAGACCCGTCATACGGTAATCGGCATCAGGAGCAGCATTTTTAATACCAGCAAGCTTAGGATGTGTGGCAATCAATGCCTTTATGACATCATCTAGCTGTGTCCAATCGACATCGCGACCTTCTATGCTGCTATGCACAGCATGTAACCAGCGCCAGCCTTCTTTAATGCTGCTCATGGGATGATAATATTCATTATCGTAAACTTGGAAGAAACGCTGAGCACGGCCTTCAGCAGAGATTAGCGTACCATCCGCCTCAGCAAAGCTTGCCGCAGGTAACACGATATCGACGTCTTTATGCCAATCAAGCAGCTGGTGATCTAAGGCAATAACGGTCTTATCGGCTAATAGCTGTGTTAGTTTATTGGCATCAATTGCATCGGTCAGCTGATTTTCAGCAACAATTACCACATCGAAATCAGTGGCCAACAGCTCTTCTACAGATTGTCCGCCGAGCATGCAAACACCCATACTATTGGCATCGGTAACCGTTAAGTAGATACCAGCTTGTCCATGATAGCGGTTGTTCACTTCTTTTAATTCAAGTTTTTCAGCAGGTGCGCGTTCGACATCATCCTGTACTTCTGTATTCACCCCAGTTTCAGGCTTGTTTGGTTTGGCTGACAACTCTTGATCTTCTTCAGGCTGATCGGTTTGTGCTTGTTGTTCTGCTGCACGCACTTTGGCATTATGCGTTTCAACTTGCTGCTGCTCGGTCGCTTTAATCGCTGCACGTTTTTGTGTCAGTGCTTGAGTAATCTGTGCAGCTGCTTCTATCAATGCGGTAGAAGACAAGCTGCTACCCGAAACAACTAATGGCTTATCAGCTTGAATCAAATCATAGGCAATTTGTTGAGCTAGCGCCTGCATACCATCAGTATCAGCACTGGCACCAGTATTTTTTTCAGCCGCTTGTGGATCTGCTATTTCTGCTAAATCATCGGCGAAGCTCGCAATCTCATCAGCCACTTTAAAGCCAAGTTTAGTGATGTCTTCAGGTGTCGCCACCACACTCACTTTACTGATGTCTTCTAGCTTGGTTTGCGTCACATCGATGACATAGACTGGGCTTAGCGCATCTTGAGCAATACGTTTAACTGGTTCTGCAAGCCAAGGTTGCGTTTGCAACGCCGCTGCCATTTTTAGGCCTTCGTTTTTTGCCGCTTGGCGTACTGACAGCGCAACACGTGATGAAGTTTGGGTGATATCTTCACCCAACACTAACACTGCATCATGCGTTTCGATATCAGTCATGCTAGGGTTATAGATACCCTCAGTGCTAAGCACTTCGATACATTTATTAACCAACGCTTGCTGTTGATGATTCAGACCTGTTGAAAATTTATCAAATCCAACGAGATTTTTTAGCGCAAAGTTGGTCTCTAAACTGGCACGTGGTGAGCCGATACCGATGACTTTTTTATCTTTGATACGCTTGATGGTTTCATCGAGTGCGTAGTCAATATTGATTTTGACGTGCTTATCATTGATACGCTCGAGCGCTTGTGTTGGACGATCATCACGATTGACATAGCCGTAACCAAAGCGACCACGATCACATAAGAAGTAGCGGTTTACTTCACCGTTATAGCGGTTTTCGATACGGCGCAATTCACCATAACGCTCGCCTGGTGAAATATTACAACCAGCTGAGCAGCCATGACAGATGCTTGGTGCATACTGCATGTCCCATTTACGGTTATAACGTTCAGAATGTGTTTTATCAGTAAACACACCCGTTGGACAGACTTCAGTCAAGTTACCTGAAAATTCGCTTTCAAACTGACCATCTTTATCACGGCCAAAGTAAACGCGGTTATTTGAGCCATAGACACCCAAATCTTCGCCACCCGCATAGTCTTTGTAGAAACGTACGCAGCGATAGCAAGCGATACAGCGGTTCATCTCATGCGCGATAAACGGACCAAGCTCTTGATTGTGATGGGTGCGTTTGGTAAAGCGATAGCGACGACGGCTATGACCTGACATATAGGTCATGTCTTGCAAATGACAATGTCCGCCCTCTTCACAAGTTGGACAGTCATGCGGATGGTTGGTCATGAGTAACTCAACCATCGACTTGCGAAATGCTTTGGCTTCATCGTCAGTAACCGAGATATACATGTCATCGCCAGGAGCGACCATACATGACATTACTAGGCGACCGCGACCTGCTTCCATATCTTCTTTATTTTGGAATTGCTTGACCGCGCACTGACGGCACGAGCCTACTGAGCCAAGGGCTGGATGATAACAAAAATACGGCACATCAATGCCGAGTGATAAGCAGGCTTGTAGCAAGTTATCTGCGCTATCTACTTCGACAGTGGTTCCATCAATATGTATGACTGCCATGCCGCTCTCCTTATTTCACTACTGGCTGTTGGTTGGCTGCAGCATCAATGACGTCTACACCAACCGCCTGCGCGATTTTCTGATCAAACTCTGGACGGAAATATTTAATCGCACTCATTAGTGGTTCCATCGCACCTGGGGCATGCGCACAGAATGTTTTACCAATCCATAAATCACGCGTGAGGCCTTCTAGTTTTTCTACATCGCCCACTTGCCCTTCACCATCATTGATGGCGGTAAGCAATTTAACGCCCCAAGGTAGACCATCACGGCATGGTGTACACCAACCGCATGACTCGCGCTGAAAGAAAATTTCAAGATTGCGAACGAGTGGCACCATGTCTTGTTCTTCATCAACCACCATAATCAAACCAGTACCCATACGGCTACCCGCTTTTTGAATGGGGTCAAAATCCACCACCACATCTAAATGCTCAGTGGTTAAAAAGTCAGTCGATGCGCCCCCCGGCAGCCAAGCTTTCAGTGTTTTGCCATCTTTCATACCACCCGCCAAATCTTCAATGATTTCGCGTGCCGTATAACCAAACGGTAATTCCCACAGGCCTGGATCGTTAACTAGACCTGAGCAACCAAACAGCTTGGTGCCCGGTGTTTGGCTTTTGCCTTTGATTTCAGATAACGACTGATACCATTCGACGCCATGGTTTAGGATGGCTGGCATATTACACAAAGTCTCAACGTTATTGACAACCGTTGGACGACCCCATGCCCCAGAGATTTGCGGGAAAGGTGGTTTGGTACGTGGGTTAGCACGGCGACCTTCTAGACAGTTAATCAGTGCCGTTTCTTCACCGCAGATATAACGTCCAGCGCCAGTATGCACGTGCAAATTAAAGCTAAAATCTGAGCCTAAAATATTCTCGCCCATTAGATTATTAGCCAAACACTCTTCGATGGCTGTCACCAAACGCTCAGCGGCTAAGATGTACTCACCGCGAATAAAGATATAACCGTCAGTTGCACCGATCGCATGAGCCGTAATCAACATACCTTCGATAAGCTGAAACGGTAGGCGCTCCATCAATAAACGGTCTTTAAAAGTGCCCGGCTCCATTTCATCCGCATTGCAAATAAGATAACGCGGTAAACCATCCGGCGGTGACATAAATGTCCACTTCAAACCTGCATTAAAACCTGCACCGCCGCGACCTCTGACGTTAGCCGCTTTAATCATATCACCAACTGCTTTAGGCGATTTAGATAGCGCTTCTTTTAGACCAGTAAAGCCTTTTAGAGATTCATAAGTTGATAGATCAAGAATCGCATCATGATGCGCCAAACGCCAAGTCAAAGGCTTGGTTTCGCTAGTGGCAGTGGCTTTATCACCATAAATTGGAACACACTGTGCATTTAGCTGGCTTGGCGCTTGGCCTTGACCGCGACGAGCAATCTGCTCTGAAAGTGTTAAACTCATGCGTATAGCTCCAATAATTGCGCGACCTCTGAGGGCTGGACAGGGCCGTAAGTATCTTCATCAATCAACACTGCTGGCCCCTTGTCACAATTACCTAAGCAGCAAATTGGCAATAGCGTAAAACGACCATCAGCAGTTGTCTGACCATACTCAATACCCAGCTGCAATCTAATTTCAGCCGATAACGCCTCATAACCCGTTAGGTAACAAGCCACAGAGTCACAGATGAGAATCACGTGACGACCGACAGGCTGACGATAAATACGGTTAAAGAAAGTCGCAACCCCATCCATATCTGACATCGGAATGTCTAGGATATTGGCAATGGCATTCGCTTGCGCGTCATCAACCCAGCCGTTGCGCTTTTGCACGATTTTGAGTGCATCTAGCGAGGCGGCACGTGCTTGCGGATAGTGATGCATAAACTCATGAATGGCAGCAATTTCCTCAGTGGTGAGGATGCTCTCTACATCTACTTTTGGCATTTTGTCGGAAACAATTTTCATAATCTTCTGTCTTTCCTCACTCATCCTGCTCTATCACAAGCCAATATCAGTCTAATTACCACTGTGGTTATATTGACAAGTGACAGCATTTTGGTGTGCCATCAGGCAATAATATATTGATGAACAAATACTTTTGAGGCAGCGGTCTTAACGATCACAATCCGCCATCACAATATCAATCGACGCTAGATACATAATGGCATCAGAAACTAGCGAGCCGTTAATGACCGATGGCATCTGTTGCAAGTGCGCAAATGTCGGCGTACGAATACGGGTACGATAGCTCATCGTGGCTTTGTCTGACGTGATGTAATAACTGTTCAGACCTTTGGTCGCCTCGACGATCGTCGTACACTCGCCCGCTGGCATCACCGGACCCCAAGATACTGAGATAAAGTGGTTAATAAGCGTTTCGATATCATTCAATGTACGGTCTTTCGGTGGTGGTACGGCTAGTGGATGATCCGCTTTGTAAGGGCCTTGTGGCATGTTGTCCATACACTGACGGATGATACGCAGTGATTGACGCATCTCTTCGACTTTAACCATACAGCGATCATACGCATCACCGTTGTAACCAACTGGCACTTCAAAATCGTAATTTTCATAGCCCATGTATGGACGTGCTTTACGGAGATCAAAGTCAACGCCTGTCGCTCGCAGACCAGCGCCCGTCACGCCCCAAGCAAGTGCTTGCTTGGCATTGTACTGAGCAACACCTTGGGTACGACCTTTCAGTACACTGTTTTGCAATGCCGCTTTGACATATTCGTCCAAGCGTTTTGGCATCCAATCCAAGAATTCGCGAACCAGACGCTGCCAGCCACGAGGCAAGTCAGCAGCAGTACCACCGATACGGAACCAAGCTGGATGCATACGGTAGCCAGTCACGGCTTCGATAACGTCATACGCTTTTTGGCGATCGGTAAACATATAGAATACCGGGGTCATGCCGCCCGCATCCTGAATAAACGTACCGACGAATAGCAAGTTGTTGGTGATACGGAAAAACTCACTCATCATCACACGAATGGTTTCAGCGCGCGGTGGAATCGTAATCCCTGCAAGCTTTTCAACCGACATGATGTACGGTAGCTCATTCATCACACCGCCAAGATAATCAATACGGTCGGTATAAGGAATAAATGAGTGCCATGTTTGACGCTCAGCCATCTTTTCTGCGCCGCGATGGTGATAACCAATATCAGGGATACAATCGACGACTTCTTCGCCATCCAGCTGTAGCACCAAACGGAATGCACCGTGGGCAGAGGGATGGTTAGGACCAATGTTCAAGAACATAAAATCTTCATCACGCCCTGAACGCTTCATGCCCCATTCTTCTGGGACAAAACGCAGATTCTCTTGCTCGTATTGCTGCTTAGCCGTATTCAAAAAGTATGGGGTAAATTCCGTCGCCCGCGCGTGATACTCTTTACGCAGTGGATGACCTTCCCAATATTTTGGTAATAAAATACGTGTTAAATGCGGATGTCCACTAAAGACAATACCGAACATATCCCATACTTCGCGCTCATACCAGTTAGCATTTGGCCAAATCTGGGTGGCGCTCGGAACATTAAGATCGTCTTCGCTTAGCGCGACCTTGATACGTACATCACTATTGCGCTCAAGCGACATCAAATGATAAAACACTGTAAAGTCGCTGTCAGGCAAACCTTGGCGATGTTGGCGTAAGCGCTCATCTATCGCTGACAAGTCAAATAGCATGACGTAAGGCTTAGGCAGTTTGCGCAAGAATAAGAGAATGTCTAACAAATCAGCACGCGCCACCCAAACCGTTGGAATCTCATCCACAGTGTGCTGCACGACAAATTTACCAGCATATTTTTGCTCCAGCTCAGTGATGACTGCTGGAACAGGCTTGATATTAGGATCTGTGTTTTCGACTACCGTGACCATGAATGATGTATTCCTTCATTAATCATAACTGAACTATGTCAACCATAACCGAGCTATATTAATCATAACCGAACTATGATAAGCGCATAAAATATTGAGGTTGTTACTATAAGTCTAAATACTGTCTAGAATTTAAATACTATCTGGGCTACGTAAGTTTTTCACAGCGATACGATCTGCTTGCTTACGGTCACGCTCAGGCGTCATTTGTGGCTGATAGATACCCTGCTCATTGACATGAATACCCAGCGGGCGACGCTCTTTGGTAATAGACTCTTGCAACAGCATCAAGCCTTGAATCAAAGCTTCTGGACGCGGCGGACAACCTGGCACATAGACATCGACTGGAATAATTTTATCCACGCCTTGTACCACTGAGTATATGTCATACATGCCACCAGAGTTGGCACAAGCACCCATCGAGATAACCCATTTTGGCTCGAGCATTTGCTCATAAAGGCGCTGAATAACCGGTGCCATTTTGACAAAGCAAGTACCAGCAACGATCATCACATCTGCCTGACGGGGCGAGGCGCGAATCACTTCCGCACCAAAACGTGATAAATCATGAACGGCGGTTAAGGTGGTGGCATATTCGACATAACAGCAAGACGTACCAAAGTTAAATGGCCAGAGTGAGTGCTTGCGCCCCCAGTTTGCTGTTGAATGGACAAGGTCTTCGAGACGACCCATAAAGACGTTTTTATTAACTTCATCTTCGATAGGATCATTGACCGTTTGACTGGTCTGTGCAGGATAGACATCTGCATCAGGGTTGGCTTTTGTTAATGTGTATTTCATAACATACAACCTTTATATTAGGTGCAGCGCAGCAATCATCTTGCTTCCGCTATCACCTTAACTTCTATTATTAATAGGTGACCATTTTGCAGTAACGTGCTACAAGACAGTCAAAAGCGATTAGCGTTTGACTGTGTCTTGCTGTGCAGACGCGGCGAAATCCATGGAAGTCACATTACCAGTAGTATTAATATGATCGATATTTTGCAAGTGGCGACGGTTGGTCTCGATATTGTTCGAAACGTTAATCTGACCTGAAGACTGTGCTGGTATCTTGCCAGTTGGATCGACCATCAACTCATCGACGCCATCAAACTGCGTGATATCTGCCAAATTAAAACCTGCCGGCGCAGCATATAGACGTGGTTGTTTGCGGCGCTTGTCCGCTGGTGCCCAATTCATCGCTCCCAGACTAAGCTCGTATACCAAGCCTATAATCAAGATGGTAATAAATATCGCGGCAGCGGCAAAGCCAAGCCAGCCTGCTTCACGTACTGAAACGGCATAGGCGTACAAATACAGCGCTTCTAAATCAAAGATAACGAAGAAAATTGCCACCAAATAGAATTTGGCAGACAAACGAATACGGGCGTTGCCAGCTCCGACAACACCCGCTTCAAATACTTCTTCTTTTTGTGAGCCCTGAGAGCGACCGCCAAGCAAACGCGGCACAACCAGCATAAAGACAACTAGCCCAATGGCGGCTAAGATAAAAGCAATGGCTGACCAATTAAAAGCAGACATGATAATACGTGCTCCTCACCCAATCGAGTGTCAAGCGCAGCGCGCATACACACAAACTCTAGAGTGGTAATGGCGACCGGCATAACGCAGACGAAAACACAAAGTAACTGCCACTGGGTTATCTAATAACTCAATGACTATATAGATACTGTGCTGGTAATAACCAATTATCAAGCTTATTGACGACGATGTCAGGCAGGACCAACTATAGAGACTCCGGTATATAACGGAGAAAGGCTGGTCGCCTAACGCATCCTTTAACAACGTAAGATCAACGTATTAAATCAATATCATATTCGACTATTTATTTAATTGATTTAATAGCTCATTACACGTAGTCAACAATGACGAGACAACTGGCATAAATTATTTACGTACTATACGCATATCAGTGCCCAAAAGCTAGTTTTTAACTGTATTGAACGGTCACTTTATAGGTAAAAAAAACATGTTTTTTTTACCATGAATTATGATATAGACGTTACCTTATATTAAGTCCAAATCCATATTTTTGAGTAGACGCTAGTATATATAGTATAAGTCACGAAAATTTAACGCTTTTTTACTGAGTGCTCATCTTTGAACTCCTCCCCAAAGTGACGGTTTTTGCTTTATAATAACCCGCCTAATTACATGCTGGTATCAGCGGCTATTTTAATGACGGTGCACATGATTAATTGTCACAAAATATTAACAGTTATGAGCGTGATTAGCGGATGGTTTGATTAACCCTGTCGACGCCATGTTTTGATATCGAGATGATGCAACCAGCTATAATGCTATGTTGCCGTCTTGCGCTATCGATTTGCCTCATACGTGCAGTTTTTATCTTACTTAGTAACTCTTGATATCAACACCAGCCTTTTTTGCTTTCTTTTTGCTTTTGTCTTACAGGTCACCTTATGAGTCAACTTAATCCCAAACAACAAGAAGCGATGCTCTACGTATCCGGTCCATTGCTCGTGCTAGCAGGTGCCGGCTCCGGTAAGACGTCGGTGATTACCCGCAAGATTGCCTATCTGATTGAAGAATGCAACATGCCAGCTGAGCGTATCACTGCGGTGACCTTTACCAATAAAGCCGCCCGTGAAATGAAAGCCCGTGTCAGTAAATTACTGCCAAGCGAGAAGACACGCGGTCTAACCGTATCGACCTTTCATCAGTTTGGTCTACAGTTTTTGCGTTATGAGCTGATTCATACGCCGCTCAAGGGTAACTTCTCCATCATGGACAGCGACGATAGTAAGCGCCTCTTGATGGAGCTGATGATGCGTGACAACTTAAGCGGCGCTGAAAGTCGTGAACTGGTCGGCAAAGCCATTAAAATGATTTCTGACTGGAAAAACGATTTGATTGAACCGGATAAGGCGATGGAGACCTTAGACGATCCAGAAGACATGATTTTTGCGACCCTCTATGCCTTATATGAACGCAATTTGCGGGCTTATAACGCCGTTGATTTCGATGATTTGATTGTCCTTCCGACCAAGATATTACGTGAAAACAGAGAACTGCGCGATAAATGGCAAAACCGTATTCGTTACTTGCTCGTCGATGAATATCAAGATACCAACACCGCCCAGTATGAAATGATTAAATACTTAGTCGGACCGCAAGGGCGTTTTACTGTCGTTGGCGATGACGACCAATCTATCTATGCGTGGCGCGGTGCTAAGCCTGAAAACATGGCACTGCTCAAAGAAGATTTTCCGAAGTTAAAAATCGTCATGCTTGAGCAAAACTATCGCTCGACCACGCGTATTTTGACCTCTGCTAACGCTGTTATTACCAATAACGAGCATTTATTTGAAAAAAAACTCTGGTCAGATAAAGGTCAAGGCGAAAAAATTCGCATTATTAACTGTCGTAATGACGATGATGAATCCGAGCGCGTGGCAAAAGAAATCGTCACGCATAAGCTGCGTTTTGGTAATGAGTGGGAGCAATATGCGGTTCTATATCGCAGTAACTTTCAGGCACGCATGCTAGAGGCGCAATTACGTCAACTGCAAGTTCCTTATAAGTTATCGGGCGGTCAGTCGTTCTTTGCGCGTAGTGAAATCAAAGACATCATGGGCTATCTGCGTTTGATTCTTAACCCTGAAGACGACAGCGCGTTTTTACGTATTATCAATACGCCTAAGCGTGGAATGGGGCCAGCAACCCTTGAAAAACTTGGTTTATTTTCACAAGAGCATAGTATCTCGCTACTCGCTTCTTGTACCCACGCAGGTCTAGCACATGTTTTGCCGTCGAAGGCTTATGGTACGATAAAAGAGTTCGGTGAGTTTATTGAACATTATACGCGTGAGCTCGATCAGCATCCTGACCCTGTACCTATCGTGCGTCAAATGATTGATGAAACGGGTTATATCGACTTTGTGCGTAGCGACTCCAAAACCCCGCAACAAGAAAAAAACCGTATCGATAATATTGATATGCTCTACACTAGTATTCAATCGCTGATTAATCGCGCCGAAGAAGACGAAGAGCGCACCATTGATACCATCATTCGTAAACTTGTGTTACTGGATATGCTCGAGCAACAGCAGGAAGAAGAAAACACCAACAAGGTTAACTTGATGACCTTACATGCGGCAAAAGGTTTGGAGTTTGATTTTGTGTATATCATGGGGCTTGAGGAAGAAATGCTACCGCACCGCAACTCTATCCTGAGTGAGACGGTTGAAGAAGAACGGCGCTTGATGTATGTAGGTATTACTCGCGCTCGTCGTGAGCTGACATTGACACTAGCGACTCAGCGCCGTGCGGGCGGTCAGATGCGTGTCACTTCTGAGTCAAGATTTTTAGATGAGTTACCAGAAGACCATATCGACTGGCCAGCCAAGGCGAAAAAGAAAAAAGCCAGCAAAGACCCTGAAAAAGTCGCTGATGAGTATTTGGCTAATATTCGCGCTTTATTGGGTAATCGTTAGATTTAGGATCAATGCTTGAGAGCATCACCAGTTTGCGACATGAGCATTTATGCGACATGCTAATGTTTGTTATTATTTCTTCTTTATAAAAACTTTGGAACCTTTATGCCTACCCCTATGCCTGATCAGGAACGACCATCTACGCTACAGGGAGATTATAATCCGGCAGAGTCTAGCGGCGAATATAAGCTTCTGTACTTGCAAAGTTTGGTTGCTGAAAAGGCATACAAGGCGATTACTGAGTTTTTAGAAAAGCAGTCAAAATATGAGATTGCTAGCCTATTAGAATCATTTCCAAGCCAAAATCGCTTCTTGATTTGGGCACAAGTGCCAGAAAGTATCAAAGGTGAAGTGCTGGCGGAATTAGATTTTGATACACGCCAGCCGCTGTTAGAAAATGTCTCTTCAAAAGAGATTTCTTTATTTACCCAAGACCTTGATGCGCAAGATATATCTGAGATTTTAGATACCGTTACCGAAAGTGTGCGTACCTCGGTGATGGCAACCTTAGATGAAGATATTCGAGTGCAGGTCAATAAGCTCGATACCTATGCCGACTGGGAAGTCGGTAGCTATATGGATCCTGACCTTATTCAGATCAGGGATGATATCACCCTTGCAGAGGTGCAGAACTGGCTACGAGAGAATGACGACTTGCTCGATGATCAAAGCCAAGAGCTGCTGGTCGTCGATCAAAGCCAACAGCTACTTGGGCTACTCAGTCTGGTCGACTTGATTAAACATGACCAAAGCACCTTGGTATCAGAATTGATTGATACCGCCATTACCATTAATGATCGCTTAGACATTCAAGATGCCGCTGCCATTTTTCGCTCAGAGGACATTCGTTTTGCCCCCGTTATCAATAGCCATGGTGAGTTGGTCGGTCAGTTAAATGGCGAGGACATCATGGAAATCATCCAAGATGATGTCGATAGCACCATGAAAAACTTGGCGGGTGTCAGTCAAGATGAGGAACTGTTTGCGCCCATCCTAACCAGTGCCAAAAGCCGTAGTATTTGGCTAGGCATTAACTTGTGTACCGCATTATTGGCTGCCGCTGTGATTGGTCAGTTCGAGGAAGTATTGGCACAAGTGGTGGCACTGGCAATATTGATGCCTGTGGTCGCTAGTATGGGTGGCATTGCAGGCTCGCAAACATTGACTGTCGTCATTCGCGGTATGGCGATGGGTCAAATCGGTGGTTCTAACCGGTTATGGTTATTAAATAAAGAGCTGTGGGTCGGTGCGATAAACGGTATCATATGGGCGATAATTATAGCGATTATTGCCCAACTGTGGTTTCATGACATGAAAATTAGCGCCGTCATTGGTTTTGCCATTGCCATTAACATGACGGCTGCCAACGTTGCGGGCATTAGTATTCCACTGCTCCTAAAACGTATGGATATTGACCCTGCCCTATCCGCCTCGGTTATTCTAACCACCGTGACGGATATTGTCGGCTTTATGTCATTCTTGGGTTTGGCGAGTGTATTGATACTCTAATTGAATGCTGTGTTACTGAATAAATACCCTGTTAAAATATAAAAGCGCTATTTTATGTAAAAACCGGGGCATGTACTGATTGCAAAAATGGTGATAAAAATGAGATAAGCTGCCGTCAAATGAGGCCATAGCGCAGATAATATTGAAATATTAACCCGTTATTTGACGCAATTTGGCAAAATTTAGCCCATTTAAGTGATTATCGATTGAATTGAAGACATACCCCGAATTACCTTAATTTATAAAACCATTAAATCGTTAAGTGAGTGCGTTATGCAAGCTGTACAAGTTAAAGTGTTAAACCCGAAAATTACTGAAGATAAAGCGTTCTCGTTACCGACACGCGCCACTGATGGCAGCGCTGGTATCGACTTGCGCGCTTGTATTGATGAGCCATTGACGATTAAAGCAGGTGCCACGCATTTAATTGGCACTGGTCTCGCAGTTTATATTCAAGACCCTAATTATGCAGGGATGATTTTACCGCGTTCAGGTCTTGGTCATAAGCACGGTATCGTCTTGGGTAATTTGGTCGGCTTGATTGATGCTGACTATCAAGGTGAGCTGATGGTCAGTATTTGGAATCGTAGTAATGAGGATTTTGTGTTGAATCCTGCGGAACGTATGGCACAATATGTAGTCGTACCCGTTGCCCGCCCTGAGTTTGAAGTGGTCTCAGAATTTAGTGATACCAGTGCACGCGGTGCGGGCGGCTTTGGACATTCAGGCCGCCAGTAATTAGTGGTCATTACTGATTTGCCATTTTAATTGTACTTTAGCCATCACAAAACCATGATCACGTGAATCACGCCATAAGGAGAGTAAGCGATGCCGTCTTTTGCTGCGCAGCAATGCTTATTTCGTGCTTATGATATTCGTGGTTCACGCCAGCATTTCACCACTGACTTTATTCTAGCGTTAGGCAAGGCATTTTCTCATCTTTATAGTGCCACAGATTGCGATTCAACAGCGGCTCCTGCCAATGCTTGCCTGCCAAAGCCAAGCATTAACCTTGAGAATACCATCATTGTGCTTGGTTATGACGTGCGTCTCGGTAGTGATATTATCGCTCAGAGATTGGCTGATATATTGACTGAATACGGCTTACAGGTTATCCAGCTGGGGCTAATTACTACACCTATGATGGTTTTTTGGGCAGAACAATATTCTGGTCATGGCATTATCGTCACCGCCAGCCATTCGGCTAAAGACATTTTAGGTATCAAATGGTTGGTCAACCATCAATCTCCGAGTCATGCAGAGATTCAGTTGCTTTGGCAAAAAACACGGGCTAACTATGCCTGTGATCTTAGTGACTCTCAAGCACGGGTTGATGCTCAAAATACGCTGACAAATACCATTGATAAGCCTATTTGTAGTCAGCAATTCAATTTATCTGATACACAAGTCGCGACGACTTATATTGAGGCTATCGCTCAAGTTTTTAAGCAAATCCATCCCTGTAATAAACAACACTCCAAAGATAATAAGCCACCATCTAACACCCTTAATGCAGTAGTCGTCATAGACTGCATGCATGGGGCGACCAGTAATATCGCCCAGCGTTTATTTGAGAATTTTTGCCAGCAGGTCATCATGCTCAATGACACCGCAGATGGCAGTTTTCCCTCTGGCAATCCTGATCCCACTGAACCACACCGTCTTAAACAGTTACAGCGAAGTGTGCTTCAGCATCAAGCAGACATAGGCCTCGCCTTTGATGGTGATGGCGATCGCTTAATGATTGTCGATAATAGCGGTAAGGTTGTCACGCCCGATCACTTGCTATACTTATTAGCACAAGTGGCGCTGACCGAACATCCTAAAGCGCTATGTTCTAAAAGCTCAGTCAATTCACAACCGCCCTCTCAAATCCTTTTTGATATTAAATGCTCCCATCATCTGCCGAAGCTCTTGTCTAATCTTGGCGCAACACCCGTGCTCAGCAAAACGGGCAGCAGTTTTATGCGCCGACAGATGCAGCAGTCTGCTGGTCAAATTGTCTTTGCGGGTGAATTATCAGGGCACTTTATATTTAATGACAGCCGCTTTATTATTTATGATGACGCCATGTACGCCGCATTACGACTGTTGCATTGGTTAGTCACCGCTCATGGCGTTCAAGGTAAAAGAGCACTGACAGATATGACTCAAAATCTGCCTGCTATGGTGAGTACTGCTGACCATTACTTGCCGATGCCTAAAACCCTTAAAAAAGACGATGCTATCATCGAGCAGCTGACCCAATTTTGTCAGTATTTACGCCAACTCGTGGAAGCGACCGTAGCAGAAGACTCTGGTGATCATTGGATAGCGACTCGTCAACCATCACCTTGCCGTTGTTCTACGAGCTGGCAATATATGACATCCAAGCAAGCCAACTGCTTATTGCCAGTGGGGACGAAGCTGAGCTGTATTGATGGCGTGCGTTTGGATTTCGCCCATGGTTTTGGGGTGCTCCGCCAATCAAATACCAGTCACAATCTTACCGCACGCTTTGCTGGTGATAGCATGGAAGACCTAAGAGATATCCAAGCAAAATTTGCCGCTTTATGTTGCCCATTTGATAAAAAACTGGCAGAACAAATTGTCGCTATTCCTGCGGAATAGTTGTCATTAAAGTAGTTGCTGTCAAAATAGTTGCTATCAAATAAAATGTGACTTTTCAATACCACAACTTAGGAGTTTATAATGACGCTTAATTTAGATGATGCCAAAAACACTGCTGAAGTATTGACCACGGCGCTGCCTTATATCCAGCGCTTTGTCGATAAGCTCATCGTGGTCAAATACGGCGGCAATGCGATGACGGATCCTGCACTTGAGAGCTCGTTTGCCCGCGACATCGTCTTGTTAAAAACCGTTGGTATGCATCCTGTGGTCGTGCATGGCGGTGGTCCACAAGTGGATAATTTATTAAAAGAGCTGGGGCGTCAGTCAGACCGTATCGATGGGATGCGCGTTACCGATAAAAGCACCATGGATATCGTCGAGATGGTCTTGGGTGGTAGCGTCAATAAATCGATTGTTAGCTTAATCAACAAGCACGGTGGCCGCGCCATTGGTCTGACTGGTAAAGATGCCAATTTAATCCTAGCCAAGAAGTTAATGATGGAAAAAATTGGCGCAGATGGTATTGCTGTGCCCGTCGATTTAGGATTCGTTGGTGATGTAGTGAGTGTCAATAAAGACGTGATTAATATGCTGATTGCCTCTGACTTCATTCCCGTCATCGCGCCACTTGGGGTCGATAGCGAAGGCAATACTTACAATATCAATGCCGACTTGGTCGCGGGTAAAGTAGCGGAATTTTTACAAGCTGAAAAGCTCATGCTTCTAACCAATATCAAAGGTGTGCTAGGTCGTGACGGCGAAGTCGTGACTGGACTCACACCAAAGAAAGTCGATAGCCTCATTGAAGATGGGACTATCTCAGGCGGCATGATTCCTAAAATTCAATGTGCACTTGATGCGGTACGTAGCGGCGTAAAAAGCGCGGTGATCGTCGATGGTCGCGTGCCTCATGCCACGCTGTTAGAGATTTTTACCAATGAAGGGGTTGGTACATTAATCAGTCGTGATTTAGGCTCATCATTAGCCGAGTAGCAGGAGTAAATCATGGCATTGTGGCTTTGGTGTCTACTTTTTATCTTAGAAAGCCTGTATTGCTGGTGGATTATTGGCTATGGTGGCGCAAAATGGATAGAAGGGTGGAAGTCATTTTTCCTCATTGAGTGGTTTGCACTAGATTGGAATGCCGAACAAATTCGCCTGTATGTGCTTATTATTTGGGGCTTTAGTGTGATTTGGTTTATTGTTGGAGTTATTAAGCCTGAGCTAAGATTTAATTATTAGCTCAGGCTCTTTACGCCCGTTTTTAACCAAACACACGCTCAAACTCCGCTTCATCAAAGCCGCATAATAATATCTGCTGGTTTTTATCTACTCGCTCACCCTCAACTATCGGACGTTTGATCATACTGGTATTTTCTACGAGCAAATCAATGGCACTGTCTACGCTAGCGTCAGCGGCTTGCTTCTGACTGTCGTCTAGTTTTCGCCATGTCGTACCGCGCTTATTGAGCACTTTATCAATACCTAGCTCATTGACCCAGCGCTGTACCGTTTCTTTATCGATACCTTGTTTTTTATAATCATGAAACTCATAGCTAACGTCCAATTCATCCAGCTTATTGAACGCCTTTTTCATCGTGCTGCACGACTTGATGCCGTAAATAGTGATGGTCATAAAAACTCCAAATCAATGATTATTATTCTGTTTATTATACCTAAGCCTATGGGTATTTGGTTTATGATAACCAAAACATTAAAAACACGCTCAAATTTTCGGATCTGTGTCCTTCGAGATGCGCAAACGCCCTATCATATCGTCGCAATTTTCGCCAAATTACGCTATGCTATGGCATTATTTAATTTCACTCAATTTACCTGTAATAACAAATTCCGAGCCGACTATGAGCAACGCCGTGACAGCAGACCAATCAGAAAACAATTATTATAACCCGCAAGCGATAGAAGCCGCGCAGCAGACCAAATGGGCAACTGACAAGCGCTTTGAAGTGAGTAATGAGCCAAGCGATAAGCCAAGTCGCTATATGCTGTCGATGTTCCCTTACCCAAGTGGCAAGCTGCATATGGGTCACGTGCGTAACTATACGATTTCTGATGTACTGAGCCGTTACTATCGTCTTAAGGGCTATGAAGTCATGCAGCCAATGGGCTGGGATGGTTTTGGCTTGCCAGCAGAAAATGCGGCGATTGCTAACCAAACACCACCTGCTGCATGGACGTTTGCCAATATTGACAGTATGCGTGCCCAGCTTAAATTGTTGGGTTTGTCCATTGACTGGTCACGTGAATTTGCTACTTGCAGCCCTGAGTATTATCAGTGGGAACAGTGGTTGTTTTTACAGTTGTACAAAAAAGGCTTGGTCTACAAAAAGCTTTCGACGGTCAACTGGGATCCTGTTGACAATACCGTCTTAGCCAATGAACAAGTCATCGATGGTAAAGGCTGGCGTAGTGGCGCTGCAGTCGAAAAGCGCGACATCCCAATGTATTACTTTAATATCACCGATTATGCTGACGAATTGCTCGATGATTTGGATCAGCTAGAAGGTCACTGGCCATCAGAAGTATTGACCATGCAGCGTAACTGGATTGGTCGTAGCGCAGGTATGGAAGTACACTTCCCTTATGAGCTTGCTGGCGAGACCAATACGTTAGATGTGTTCACTACTCGCCCTGATACTTTGATGGGTGTGACTTATGTGGCAGTCGCGGCCGAACATCCGCTAGCGCAGTATGCGGCTGAGCATGATGAAGCGATTGCGCAATTCTGTGCGCTTTGCAAAAAAGGCTCAGTCGCGGAAGCAGACCTAGCTAAAGCTGAAAAAATCGGTATGGCTACTGGCCTTACGGTCACGCATCCACTCACTGGCGAAGAAGTACCCGTATGGGTTGCCAACTATGTGCTCATGAGCTACGGCTCAGGCGCGGTGATGGCTGTACCTGCTCATGATGAGCGTGATTATGAATTTGCGATTAAATACAGCTTACCTATTAAACAAGTCATCGATATCCCTGTCGGCTATTTTGATGCGTTAGAAGCAGACGCTAAAGCGAACGATACTGAGATTAATCGTGCTTATACCGAACGCAATACCTTAGTCAACTCAGGCGAGTTTGATGGGTTGGACTTTGAGCAAGCATTTGAAGCAATGCTAGCTAAGCTTGAGCCAAAAGAGCTTGCTAAGAAAAAAATCCAATACCGTCTCCGTGATTGGGGGGTGTCTCGCCAGCGTTATTGGGGCTGCCCTATCCCAATGATCAACTGTGAGCATTGTGGTACTGTGCCTGTTGAAGAGCAAGATTTGCCCGTTGTGTTACCGACTGATGTCGTTCCTGACGGTCGCGGAAATCCGTTAAAAAACATTCCAGAGTTTGTCAATACGACGTGTCCTAAATGCGGTAATCCTGCTGAGCGCGAAACTGATACCTTTGACACCTTTGTGGAGTCAAGCTGGTACTATGCACGCTTTGCCAGCCCAAATGATGCGCAAAGCATGGTCAACAAATCTGCTGCCAATAAATGGCTGCCTGTCGATCAATACATCGGCGGTGTTGAGCACGCGGTGATGCATCTACTCTATGCACGCTTTTTCCATAAGCTCATGCGTGATGAAGACTTGGTATCAGGAAATGAGCCGTTTGCTAATTTGATGACGCAAGGCATGGTATTGGCAGGGACATTTTATCGCCTAAATGCAGATGGCAGTACCACGTACTACTTTGCAGAAGACGTCGATATCGATTATGACGAACGTGGTCAACCGATTAAAGCCATCTTAACATCTGATGGACAGCCAGTAACCATTGGCAAAATCGAAAAAATGTCTAAGTCAAAAAATAACGGTGTCGATCCGCAAATTACCATCGATAAATACGGCGCTGATACCGTTCGTCTCTATACGCTCTTTACCGCGCCTGCGGATCAAACGCTAGAATGGTCAGATGATGCGCTCAAAGGCCCTTATAACTTCGTCAAGAAAGTATGGCGTATTGCTACTGAACACATGCAAGCGCTTACTGCCGCGAACCTAAGTATCGAGACACTAAACAATGAAGCTTTGAGCACTGATGGCTTAAGCAAAGAAGCCAAAAACTTACGCCGTAAAACTCATGAAACCATTGCTAAAATCGATAGTGATTTGGGTGATCGTTTGGCACTGAACACGCCTGTATCAAGTTTGATGGAGCTTGCCAACGAGCTGACTGGCTTTAAGGCCAATAGCAAGCAAGACTTACAGGTACAGCATGAAGCATTGGTTGATCTGCTGATTATGCTATCCGTATATGCGCCGCACATTGGCGAACATTTACTTGAGCAATTGGGTTTAGATACCCTTACCTTGAATTATCCAGAAGTTGACAAAAGCGCTCTGGTACAAGACATGATCACGATGGTGGTACAGGTCAATGGTAAAATGCGCGGTAAAATGGATGTAGCCCCAGATAGCGATCCAGAACAGCTAAAAGCACAAGCACGTTCAATGGAAAGTGTGGCAAAATTCTTGACTGGCGACATCAAAAAAGAAATCGTCGTCCCTAATAAGCTGGTAAACATCGTGGTGGTAGGCTAGATTTTTTAGGCTCAGTACTTTTTATTAGTTTAATTATTAGTCTGAGCCTGTTTATAATATTAGGATAGCGATTATGTCGTATAAATATCGAGTAGGTCAGTCATCCAAAGCCAGCTTAAGCAAAAAAGACGCTTTTGCCAAAAAATCAAGCGGACAAAAACTGGCGGCGGCTTTTCTAACTGCCCTGCCAATGTTTACACTATTAGGTGCAACGGCAGGTCTTAGTGGTTGCGGCTTTCAATTACGTGGCTATGATGCACCAATGCTGCTTGATGTCGCCAAAACAGCAGTGATTCTCGAAGACAATCGCATCTCATTTCCGCTTAAGCTGCCATTGACCAGACGCTTAGAAACTTTAGGTGTTGAGGTCATTGACAACATGACAGCAGCTGACGTTGCGAACAATAACAAACAAGAAAACGCTGAACCTATTGCCGCTATCACCATCAATAACGTCCGTTTTAAGCGTTATGAGCTGGTCGGTGTACTGACAGAGATCCGCTTGGTACTTTCAGCAGATGTCAGCTACCAGACCATGGAAAATGGCAAACCAATTACGCTAAGCAACCCTATCCAAGTCGAGCGTAGCTATCAATATAATGAGGCATCGGTGAGCACTGATGATCAGCAAGGCGATCAAATTCGTGACTGGCTCTATGACAGTTTGGCTCGCCGAATTACTGATCAATATGTCGCCATCTCCCTACCTAAGGTTAGCTCTTCTGGAGTCAAACAAACTGTTCAAAGCGGTAATGGCTCAACGTCGATCGCGGTGGTAGTGCCAAACCCATAATTTATAATGCGCGACACATTCCACGTTTATTTTAATCAATCTGTGTGCTTATCACCCTATGCAAGATACCTTTATACAGGCCTACCCAAAGCTACTAAAACCTTCCGTTGCAGTCGCTGGCTTGTGGCTAGCGCATGGTGATGAGCCACTACTCAGTCAATGGCTTATTGATGCCCTTCGCCCACATTGGCGCACGCAGAATTATGCGATTAAGCGTATTGAGCTGATATCGGTCAAGAGCTGGCAAGAGGTATTGTCAGAGCTTGGTAGCCAGTCTTTATTTGATGATGCCAGTGCCTTGATCGTAACTGGCAATCATAAGCCAGACAAGACCGTCATCGCTGAGCTTGAGCGCTTTGCTGTTGAGGCACAAACAGGTGCGCATAGCCATAGTTTGTTATGGTTAACGCCTAAGCAAGACAAACGAGCGCAAAGCGGCAAATGGTTTGCGCCATTTGCTCAATATGGTCATGTCATTGATTGCAATTTATATAATGAGCAGCAACGACAGCAGCTATTACAAATACAGGCTCAGCAGTTTGGCTTACGGCTGTCTCGAGAGGCGTGGCAGCTGCTCATGTCGCATACTGAGCACCATTTGCTAAGCGCTTATCAGACTTTATGGCGGCTGTCCTATTTATTTGCGCCGCAGCTAGTCGCTAAGAATGAAGAGGCTATTCAACAGACTGAACCCTCTACACAACTGCCAAACAATATTGCCTTAGACATTAAGGATCTACAAGCCGCGTTGGTCAGTGATGCACAGTTTAGTGTTTTTGATTTATCGGATGCCATGCTTGCTGGTAACAGCACGCAAGTCGCCAAAATCATGTTTCAGCTGAAAGCCACAGATGAACCGACCACCTTGGTATTATGGGCAATCAGTAAAGACATGCGGCAAATTATGCAGTTGATGGATGGACAAGACCCGCAAGCGCTTGGTATCTGGCGTAGCAAACAAGGGTTGTATCAGCAAGCTTGCCGTCGCCAGTCAACAGCGCAAACGGCTGAATGGCCTGCCCTGCTTTATAAATGTGACCAAGCCATCAAAGGACTCGTTCGTCAGCCAGCGTGGGAATTATTATTGCAGGCAGCGCTAGAACTATCAGGAAAACGCTTATTTGCTATGCGATAAGTCTTAATGATTAATTCTTACCTCTCTATCACTTCTTTCGTTAAACCTGCCCCACCAAAAAACTCCATCTAAAGCACTCCGTCTTCCTATTATTTTCTAGGTACATCCCTCTGACATCCATACCTGAGCAGTCGCTTAATTTCTGGATTTTTATTCGTCCTACATACGCCTTAACCTTTCGTAAACTAATTATCATTTCCTTTTGCACATGAATTCTCTACTATATCTACACTTGATTTAACTGTGATTGGATTGTTGTCATGCGCAAAATAAGCAAAAAATCTGCTATTAAATGGGGAGTTATCGCCCTAACTGTTATAGCACTAGCGGCGTTGGCCTATAGTTTTTTCAAACCCAAAGAAACTACCCCCAACTATCTGACCGCAGCGGCTGAGATTGGTGACATTGAAAACAACGTCATGGCGTCTGGTAAAGTCAAAGCCTTAAATACCGTCGATGTCGGCGCGCAAGTATCTGGTGAAGTAAAACGTCTGTATGTTGAGGTTGGTGACGAGGTGCAGCAAGGAGATCTTATTGCCCAAATCGATCAAGTCACACAAAAGAATAACTTAAGCAATGAGCAAGCAAGCCTTGAGCAAAGTGAAGCGGCGATACAAAGCGCCAAAGCAGAAGCATTAAGTAAACAAGCCAGCCTGAAGAGCGCGTATGCCGATCTTGCCAGCCGCCAGTCTGAACTCAAGCAAGCACAGACCGACTTTGCTCGTTTAAAATCTTTGGTCGCGATTGACGCAATATCCCAGCAAGAGTATGACACTCAAGCGACTCAGGTAGAAACCGCAAAAGCAGCTGTTGCCAACGCACGTGCTGCTATCGATACTGCTAAAGCAGCGATTGCTACAGCTGAGGCTAATATCAATAGCCAGGAAGCCGCGCTACGTAAGTCACAGACCAATGTCAGTACTGCTGAGGAAGATCTCAGCTACACTACTATCCGTGCGCCTATATCAGGTACCGTGGTATCGATCACAACAGAGCAAGGCACCACAGTTAACGCCAATCAAACCGCGCCCACTATCGTGACATTAGCAGACCTATCGACCGTCCGTATCAACGCTCAAATCTCTGAAGCAGACGTCATCAACGTCGATGCTGGTATGCCTGTATATTTCAATATCATTGGTAACCCTGATCAAAAATTCGACGCCGTACTCAAAGCCATTGAGCCTGCACCTGAGCAAATCAGCGATACCAGCTCGACCGATTCTGCTATTTATTATGTCGGTTATATCGAAGTACCCAATACCGATCGTCGCTTTCGTATTGATATGACCGCACAGGTTTACATTATTATCGACCAAGCAAAAGACGCCTTACTGATACCCGCTGCCGCTTTACAACCCATCAAAAAAACCAACAAAGCCGCTGCCAATCAAGATCCAAACGTAAAAATGGCGATGGTTCGTGTACTAAAAGCGGATGGTGAAGTGGTTGAACAAACGGTAAAAACAGGTATCAACAATCGCGTCAATGTACAAATTTTAAGTGGCCTGAGCAAAGGTGACGAAGTGATATTAGGCGAAGAAAGTTCTGCGAAAGGACAAGGCGGCAAAAGTGGTAGACCGTTTTAATGTTTAAGCGTCTTAATGAGCGTAAAACCATACTGAATAAGCGTTTTATAACTTTTTATATATAATTTTTTATAATAAGTCATTATATATGCAGTACTGATATAGGCAGCAGCGTAAATGAATACCAGAGATCCCAGTCCTAATACCGCAGCAGATGTCCCGTTAATGCAGGTCAAAGGACTAATCAGAGAGTTTAAAGCTGGTGAACAAACCATTCGCGTGCTTCATGATATCAACCTGACCATCAATCAAGGCGAGATGGTCGCTATCATCGGTCAATCAGGCTCTGGCAAATCGACCTTAATGAATATCTTAGGCTGTTTGGATCAAGCCACTGCTGGCGAATACAAAATATATGGACAATCAGTCAATCGCTTAGATGCAGATGAGCTGGCCAAACTACGCCGTGAGCATTTCGGCTTTATTTTTCAGCGCTACCATTTGCTTGGTGATATCAGCGCCCGAGACAACGTTTCTGTTCCTGCGGTCTATGCGGGAATGGATGGGCAAACACGCAGCGAGCGTGCCGAAAAATTATTAGCAGACTTAGGCTTGGCGGATAAAGTTAATAACCGTCCTAATCAGCTCTCAGGTGGACAGCAGCAGCGTGTTTCTATTGCACGCGCCCTAATGAACGGTGGCGACATTATCTTAGCTGATGAGCCAACAGGTGCGCTTGATAGTAAGTCCGGCGAAGATGTAATGAAAATATTGCATGATCTAAACGCCCAAGGTCATACCATCATCATGGTCACTCATGATCCCAAACTTGCCGCACAAGCCGAGCGCGTGATTGAGCTAAAAGATGGCTATGTCATTGCTGATTATAAAAACGATCATTATCAGCAAACCCATGTGCAGCCCGAGCCTATCTTAGACAACAATCGTAAAAGTGCCCTTAGTAGTTTTATTGACCGTTTATTTGAAGCGTTCAAAATGTCATTGCTGGCGATGCGCGCCCATAAAATGCGTACTTTATTGACCATGCTTGGTATCATTATCGGTATTGCCTCCGTCGTCTCCGTCGTCGGTCTTGGCAAAGGCTCACAAGCGCAAATTCTGAGTAATATCAGCTCGCTTGGCACTAACACTATTACTGTCAGTGATGGTTACCCTTACGGCGACCCAAGACGTCAGTACAACGATGATAATTTGACACCGCAAGACGCTCAAGCAGTCGCCGACCAACCTTATGTCCTCAGTGTCAGTCCGCAGCTCGATAGCAATATGAATGTACGTTATCGCAATATACAAGAAGCCGCTAGTGTCAGCGGTGTGGGCAAAGACTACCTGAGTGTCAGTGGTGAGAAGCTCATTCAAGGTCAAGGCTTCGATGAGCAAAGTATTTTACGCCGTACTCAAGATATTATTATTGATGACAATGCGAAAAAAACTTTTTTTCCGGACAATGCCAATCCCATTGGCGAAGTATTGCTGATCGGTAGCGTACCGGGACGGGTGATCGGTGTCCTTGCGCCCAATGACAGTGGATTTAGTCGAAATGTCGACACGCCGACGTTATATATGCCCTACACCACCATGATGTCCCGTATCAAAGGCGGCTCCCATATCGAGAGCTTTGTCGCCTTGATCGATGACAATATCTCTTCTTCAGCCGCCGAGTCAGCCATTTCACAACTAATGGAAAGCCGCCACGGTACCGATGACTTTCGTATCCGCAATTCAGACTCTATTCGCCAAACCATCGAATCCACCACCACAGCCATGACGTTATTAATTTCATCGATTGCCATTATCTCTTTAGTCGTCGGCGGTATCGGTGTGATGAATATCATGCTGGTATCAGTCACTGAGCGCACCAATGAGATTGGTGTACGCATGGCCGTTGGTGCACGCCAAAGCGATATCATGCAGCAATTTTTGATTGAAGCGGTTCTCGTCTGTATTTTAGGAGGCTTACTGGGGATTGGACTGGCATTTGCCATTGGTGAGTTAATCAATCGCATCGGCGGTGATAGTTTCAAAGTGATTTACTCACCCACCTCTATCATTGCAGCTTTTGTTTGCTCAACACTCATTGGTGTCGTTTTCGGCTTTTTACCAGCACGTAACGCCGCCAAACTGGATCCTGTTGAAGCGCTTTCTAGAGACTAACTAGCGATAATCCCCACATTCAGTCAAAAATTAAGCCCTTAAAACGGATATTATGCTGAAATTATAAAAAAATAGTGATTTTTACCTTATATTTGCACTTTTTTCGTCATATGGGGTTGTAATTGTCATAATTATATATATAATGTGCTCTCACGTTTAGGGATAGAAATTATTTAAACGTTGAAACAAACTTAATGCCTCTTTTAATGTTAGTTACATCAATATTAAAAATTTTAAGTTTAAAGACATTTTTTAAATGTCTAGTTTTATTAAATTTCCCTTTAAGGAAGTTTATCTTGCGAAGCTAAAATTGTAATACAATTTTTTAATGCTTTTCAGGGCCGATAGCTCAGTTGGTAGAGCAGTTGACTTTTAATCAATTGGTCCCGCGTTCGAGTCGCGGTCGGCCCACCATATTTAGTAGTATGCTTGTTGTGTACATTGCCCTATCAGGCATAGGCATAATAAGTAACAAGGTTTAAGAAGCTTTCTTTTAGAAAACTTCACCGAATTTACGAACATGTAAATTCACTTGCAGAGTTAAAAAAGCAATGCTTTTTTTATACGCTCTTCAGGGCCGATAGCTCAGTTGGTAGAGCAGTTGACTTTTAATCAATTGGTCCCGCGTTCGAGTCGCGGTCGGCCCACCATATTTAGAAACCCAGTCATTATATTGCATAGTGACTGGGATTTTTTTTGTTTAAAATTTCACTTTATTTTTTACGGTTTCGTTTAAAAATAGTGAAATCAGCATCTTTTCGCCATAGCAGCTTATGCTTAATGGTGTCTTTAATCGTACGCGGATGCTTAGGTGCTTGCATAATCAGCATATCAAAAGTTGCTTCATCTATTGCCAACTCACATCCGTGTGCCATCATAACCATAGAGGGTTTTAACGCCTTTATTCTTTGTAGTGACTGAATATAGACTTTAGGATCATAAATAGGAAAAGGTGCCACGAACTTATGACGCAGTTTGATAATTAAATCTGCCGTATAGACTTGCCGACTTGGTACATGAAATAAGGACAAATCACGATCTGTATGTCCGGGTGTTTCCAGCACTTGCCATTCATCAAATTTCGGCACACTGTCTCCATCTTTAACGGTCATATCAGGCGTAAGATGGGCGGGATAATATAGGTTTTTAAATGGGCGACCTTGACGTCTCGCCACATAATGCGCAAGATTTATATCCACAAAATGCATGGCATGCCCACCGATACCGCTATACCATTGACGCTTTTTTTCTGCCGAAACAATGATACACCCCGTCTCTTTTCTAAACTGATGAGCGCCGCCTGCATGATCAGGATGCATATGGGTCACCACGACAACTTTTAGATCGCTGATTGGCCGCTGTAAAGTCGTTCTAATATAATCTAACACCATCGCTACATCAGGTCGGCAACCACCGTCCAGCAGCATAATTTTATCTGGATATATCGCAAGATAGGTACTTTGGATATATCCATCCAAGCGTACAATGTCACATAAACTCATTTGCATTCCCTGCCCATAGTTATCTATGGTGATGAGGCTTATTTAATATCATTCATTTTAGTATAGCGCCCGTCACCTCGATTGTACGGATTTTGAGTGAACGCTTGTGACTATAAATCGCTTTTTTTATAAAACTCTCAATCAAAACAAAAAACCCAGCACATAGGCTGAGTTTAAGGTTAAACCATTCATTATTAATGATTGTAGTTAGCGCTATCTATAAGCGAGCTTACCTTTGCTAAGTTAACTAGGCAAGATCACGAACCTTTGGCTCACGCTCCCACAGACGCGATTTGGCATTTTCAATAAAAGCATCCAAATCAGCTAGTGGCGTGACAAAGGCGTCTTTTTCAATGGGCAGCTTACTTAAGATAAATTCATCGGTCGCCCCGCAATAAGCAATCGCTTTGCAATGTCCATAAGCATCATTGAACCAATCTAGCGCTGAGCTGTCCTTTGCCAGCTTCTTAGCTTGCTCTGGCATAATGATACTAACGACAGCATCAAACATCACTGACGGACCACCAGCGAGACGCTCATCTGCTTGTATGCGGGTATCATCATCTAAGACGACTTCTTTATTGGGTGCAACGATTTTCACGCTAGCACCCTGCACTTTTGCCGCCTCTTCGAACTTTTTAATTTCACTATGCTTGGAGCCTTCAGCGACCAAGATACCAATCAAACGCCCTTGTAGACTCTTAGGAGTCAAACCAATCGTTTGTACTGCTTTCGATGTCGCCATATCTTGTACGGGAGCTGCAGCGTCGGCTGGTGCTGGTAATTCCATACCAAGCGCTTTGGCTACACGATTTGCCAAGTCTTCATCGATATGCGGCAGATGACTCAGCATACGAGTACGTACATGTGCCGTATCTACTTTACCAAGCTCAAATGCATAGGCAGACGCAATATGTGCTTGCTCAGCTGGCGTCTGGCTACGATAAAACATACGCGGTTGACTATAATGATCGGCGAAGCTTTCTGCACGCACGCGACCTTTCACACCATCATCTAACTGCTCATGAAATGACTCAAAGCCGCGTTTGGCGCTTTCACGTGGACGCGTTGGATCTAAGCTTTGTGGTTCATAGAGCACACGCGTCTTAGGCACTTGCATCTGCATATGTCCATCTTGCTGATTGTTAGCAAACGGGCATTTTGGCGCATTAATTGGAATTTGGGCAAAGTTAGGCGAACCTAAACGTGATAACTGCGTATCTAGATAACTGAACAGACGACCTTGTAATAATGGATCGTTACTGAAGTCGATACCTGGTGGCAAGTGTGATGGACAGAACGCCACTTGCTCCGTTTCTGCAAAGAAATTATCGGGATAGCGATTAAGCACCATTTTACCCACGACTTTCACTGGCACCATCTCTTCTGGAATCAGCTTAGTAGCGTCTAAATGATCAAATGGAAATTCATTCGCTTCCTCTTCAGTAAATAACTGTACGCCAAACTCCCACTCAGGATAGTCGCCATTATTAATGGATTCAAACAAATCACGGCGATGATAATCAGGGTCAGCGCCTGAGATTTTCACCGCCTCATCCCACGTGGTTGATTGTACACCGAGTACAGGCTTCCAATGGAAACGTACAAAGGTACTCTTGCCTTCTTTGTTAATTAAACGATAGCTATGAATACCAAAGCCTTCCATCATACGTAAACTGCGTGGTAGTCCACGGTCACTCATCAGCCAAATTAAATTATGCATGGTCTCAGGACTTAATGACACAAAGTCCCAAAATGTATCGTGGGCAGAAGCGGCTTGCGGAAAGCCACGATCAGGTTCTGGTTTGACCGCATGGATCAGATCTGGAAACTTCATCGCATCTTGAATAAAGAAAATCGGCATGTTGTTACCAACAATGTCCCAATTACCTTCTTCGGTATAAATTTTTACAGCAAAACCACGGACATCACGTGGTGTATCTTTTGAGCCTTTGTTACCTGCAACGGTAGAAAAGCGGGTAAATAAAGGCGTCTGCTTACCGGTTTCAGTCAAAATTTTGGCAGTAGTATATTTTTCGAGCGACTCAGTCAGTTCAAAATAACCGTGTGCAGCACTACCACGCGCATGAACGATACGCTCAGGAATACGCTCATGATCAAAATGATGAATCTTTTCGCGTAATACAAAGTCTTCTAACAAGGTTGGCCCACGTGTGCCTGCTTTTAGAGAGTTTTGATTGTCAGAGATGGCGACACCTTGTTGGGTCGTCAGCACTTTAGTGTCATCCCCTGCGCGCTGATGAGTCTCACCGCCATTGCCACGTTCGGTATTCATATTATTAGCGGGGTCCGTATGATCTAAATTCTTATTCATAATATATCCTAGCTGATGAGTAAAATGGGCTTCAATGAGACCATTAAAAAAGAGCCGACACAGTATTTATATCCTTGGAGATTCGTAGTGACTTCGATAGTGACTTCAACTGTCGCTTAGTAGTCTGTGTCTTGGCAATGCTTATTATTAAAGCGGTTAATGATTAAAAATCATGCTCACCGATCATATTACTCAAAAAATCAGCCATTTACGTCACATATATCGTTAAGCGTGTTGATATTTAGTTAAAGTAGATACCACTAAAATTTTCGATATTTTGCATTCTAACCTTATTGATAATCGATTGTTGTAATATGGATATTCTTTAAGGTATGCTTTAAACAGGATGATAGTTGAAGAAGTCTACAATCGAGACAAGGCACTCGAGCGCAGATTGTAATTGTATAAGTATTACATCTAGCGAGAATGGCACAGTAACGATTTGGCATTTCTTTGACTATATCTGTCGATGATAAATAAATGGACATTATTTTTAGCCACCTATTTATCTTTTTTTATGACACTTGGAGGCTATCTATTATGTTATTTACGTCGTTGACCACATCTGATTTATCATCTGTTCTTCCCTCTAAAAGCCTCTATCGCTCATTAGCACTTGGAACCTCATTAGGTCTAATGGCACTCACTTTTAGTCAAACGGCTGCCGCCATTACGACCAAAAACATTACCTATACCGTGGATGATCAAGCATACGAAGGCTATTACGCCAAAGCTGACAAAGCTAATGCGCCTTTTATCCTACTCATTCATGATTGGGATGGATTGACAGACTATGAGCGCAAACGTGCTGATATGTTAGCGACTGAAGGCTACAACGTATTGGCAGCAGACATGTTTGGGCAAGGTGTTCGCCCCACCTCTATTGAAGAAAATAAACGCTTAACTGGGGAACTGTATGACGACCGCAGCAAAATGCGACGCTTGCTAGAAGGTGCATTAAATGCTGGACGACTGCAAGGTAATGACGTGCGTGAAGGCGTTACCATGGGGTATTGTTTTGGCGGTACGGTTGCTCTGGAGCTAGCGCGTTCAGGTTTCCCGCAAAAAGCATTTGTGCCCTTCCACGGTGCCTTTGATATCCCAACGGGTCAAAGTTATGACCAGACGACTGGGGAAATCTTAGTATTCCACGGCTCTGCTGATGAGTCTGTATCCCTAGAGAGCTTCGCGACTTTGGGTAAGACATTAGAAGCCGCTAAAGTACCGCATGAGATGGTGACATACAGTGGCGCGCCACACGCCTTTAGCGTATTTGGGAGTGATAGATATGATGCACGTGCCGATGAGCGCTCGTGGAAACGCTATTTGGATTTTTTAACAGATGAATATAAATAACTTTAATTCGTATTTTATAAGAACAGCGACCCTTATTCATTAACCAGCCTACCTCATTGATAAATGAGTCGATTAGAAGCCAAGGAAGCCAGTTATGTTATTGAAGAACGACGTATTACGTGCACGTGTTAGATTGTTAGGCGCATTTTTAGGTGAGGCCATTTCTCGCCAATCTGGGGAGGACACCTTACGTACTATTGAAACATTACGTAAAGGCTTTATTCAGGAGCGCCGCGAGCATAATGAAGCAAACAAGCAACAACTTATTGACCTCATCGCTTCGTTGGACAATCAAACATTAAAAAACGTCATTCGAGCATTCTCTATTTACTTTTTCCTCGCCAATTTAACCGAAGAAAATTATCTACGTGAGCAGCGCCGTACTATGCGTGCCCAGTCCAATCAGAGCTGGGAAGGCTCCTTTCGCCGCACCTTGTTAGAATGCCGTGAGCGGCAGATCGAACCTACGCAAATAAAAGAGCTTATTGATCACCTTAAATTTATTCCTGTTTTTACGGCTCATCCTACCGAAGCCCGTAGACGCACCACCATGAATATCTTGCAGACCCTCTATGAGCATACCGATGCCATGAGCGACTATCCCGAAGGCAGTCTGGCTTTTATGCAAGCTAAGCAAAAGACGGCAGAAACCATTGACTTGCTGTGGTCATCAGACGAAGTTCGCAGCCGAAAACCTCTGGTTTATGATGAAATAAACAACGGCTTACACTATTTTGACGCCAGCTTATTCACTGCCATTCCCAAAGTTTATCGTAATATCAAAGATGCTATTATCGATATCTATCCTGAGTTAATCGACTACCCTTTACCCGCCTTTGTCAGTTTTGGCTCTTGGATTGGTGGCGATAGAGATGGCAATCCTTTCGTCACCCATGAAACCACTGAAATGGCGGTATTGATGCATGCTAATACCGTGCTACGCCATTACCAAGTATTGGTCAGAAAATTGCGTCGTGAGCTGATTCATAGCGATACTATCGTCGATATCGCTCCAGAGATTTATACCCGTATCAAAGACTACAGCACACTCGATCAAAAAGTCTTTTGCTACAATCCTGATGATTACAATAATGAGCCGTACCGAAGATTACTATCCATTATTCTGGCTAAAATAAAAGCGACCAACCAGCATATCCAAAGCCAAGGCACAGATGGTGAGGCTGCACAAGATGCTTACTCAACACCGACGGCCTTGCTAGATGATTTACGACTCATTCGCAAAAGTGTCAATACCCATGACAAGGCGCATGGCGAAGGCTTACTGCTTGATACCATTCGCCTAGTCAAAACCTGTGGATTCCATTTGGCCTCGCTGGATATTCGCCAAGATTCAGGATATCACGGCGAAGTCATTGCAGATATTTTTGCTAGCGCCTCGAATCTGCCCGACTATCGAACACTCAGCGAAACAGAGCGTCAAGAATGGCTAACCCGTTTGCTAGAAAAGCCAGGTGCACCGCTGATTTATAAAGACAACTTGAGCGAGCAAACACACGAACAGCTTGCTCTGATGAATTCTGTCGCTAAACTGCGTAAACTGGTTGGCGACGACACTTTTGGTAGCTATGTGATCTCGATGACCAATAACGCCAGTCAGCTATTAGAGGTGCTGCTACTGATGCGTTTTGCAGGCCTATCGGGTATTGATGAGAACGGACATTTATTTTCCGCCCTACCGGTTGCGCCGCTGTTTGAAACCATCGAAGATTTAAAAAATATTGATAAGATTATGCCAATGGTGTTGGACAATCGGCTATATCGTGAGCTACTTGAACACTCAGGAAACATTCAAGAGATTATGCTCGGCTACTCAGACTCCTCTAAAGATGGCGGCATTATTACCTCCGCTTGGCAGCTGTATAGCGCCCAGCAAACCATCACCGATATCGCCAATCAATATGGTATCACCACCCGCCTGTTCCATGGTCGTGGCGGTTCCGTCAGTCGTGGTGGTGGCTCAACCCATCAAGCCATTGCCGCGCAGCCTGCTGGCACCTTAAATGGACAAATCAAGTTCACTGAACAAGGCGAAGTGCTCTACGCCAAGTATGCCAATCCAGATACCGCCGTGTTTGAATTAACCATGGGAATCACTGGTGCCCTAAAAGCCAGCTCGTCACGATTTGTTGAACAACCTAAGCAGCTTGATAGCTATGAAGCCTTGTTTGCTGATTTAGCAGATGCAGGCGAACAGCAATATCGAGAGTTAACGGATAATACAGAAGGCTTCTATCAGTTTTATTCTGAAGCCACGCCAGTACAAGAGATTTCATTACTCAATATTGGCTCGCGTCCTGCTCACCGTAAAAAAGGACTGCCGAGCAAATCGACGATTCGAGCGATACCCTGGGTATTTGGCTGGTCGTTGGCGCGCTTTACCCTTCCCGCTTGGTATGGCGTGGGCAGTGCATTAGATAGCGTCAAAAAAGACGAAGCGTTAATGAAAGAAATGAATAAAAACTGGCCGTTTTTCAATGTTTTTATCAGCAATATCGAAATGGCCTTCACAAAATCTGAGATGAATATCGCCCGTGCATACAGTCAACTGTGTAAAGACGAAAGCTTACGTGAGCAAGTAATGCAGGCAGTAATTGATGAGCATGAACTGACTCACGCAGGTCTCAACTCCTTGCTAGAACAAGCGTCTTTACTCTCAAACCAACAAGACTTGGCTCAGTCATTAGAATGGCGTAACGCCTATTTAGACCCCATCAACTATATCCAGATTGAGCTACTCAAACGTATGCGCCAATCCGATAACACTGATAATGACAATCTAGAAAATAACGATAGACTTGCTGTCGAAGATGCATTAATTCGTAGTATCAACGCCTTGGCAGCAGGGCTACGCAATACAGGTTAGTATTTATAAATAGGTTGGTCTTTACTGATTCAAACTCATATCAAAGCTGAGTGGATTCATGGTGTTATCACAGTGAATCCACTCAGCTTTTTACGTTAATAAAGTTTTATAAATACTAATATTTGATTGTTAGATGGCATCGCATGACGCTTACTTAATGTTAAATGATGTGTATTTGCCAAATTTACAATGTCTTCTTTATGACGAATACCGCTGTCAGTATTACCTGCTCTCAACATCGCATCAAATCGCTGATTCCCCTCACTGGTATAGTTGCCGTGCTCATTAAATGGGCCATAGACAATCAGCTTACCATCCACTGGTAATGCATCACCAGCCAATGCAAATAACCGTTCGACCAAAGCCCAACTGATGATATGCAGCGTATTAGCTGTAAATAACGCATCATAGGGCTTGTCTGAATGATTGCTATCTAAATGACTGCTATTTAAATGAGTATTAACAGGTATCGAATCATGAGCCAAATCAAACGCCAAAGGCAGAGATAGATTGGGTGCAGGATAAGCGTTATGCCAAGCTGCTATATAATGGTGATTACTAGTGACATCGCTGGTTTGCCATTTTAAATGTGGCAATTTTGGTGAGAAATAAACGCTATGCTGACCCGTTCCAGAGCCAATCTCTAGTACATGCGTAAAGCCTTGTAGCTCGCTTTGCAACACTTCTAGAATAGGCTGCTTGTTGTTCTCACACGCTTGCGAAAATGGCAATGCAGCGATATCGACTTGACTGTTTAGATGATCATTTTGCATTGATACTCTCCTCAGACTACCCATTACGTTTGCAGTATATTTCGCAAATCATTGGCAAAATATGCTACTAATAAATACCCGCCTCAACACCAGCGGCTAACGTCATGGCAAGCTCTTCTACTTGGTCAGTAAAGCTATCCTGCCAATCGCCTTGTAGTATCAGCGCCTCTTGAATCCATGACCAACGCAGCCCCGTCGTAATCGTCTTCATCGCAAGCTTGGTACCCGTACCATCATGTCCTGCACGTATATATAGTGCAAATGGCATGCCTTGCTTCTCTTCCAACACAGGATAATAACAGCGGTCAAAGAAGTCTTTGGTCAGCCCTGCCATATATGCTAGATTTTCAGTCGTGCCTAATAGTAATGCATCAGCAGCCAACACGTCTTCAGGCTGCGTATCCTGCGGCGACTTCAAAATGACATTGATATCTATATCAAGATGATTGGCACCAGCATACGCGGCTTGCGCCAATTTCTCAGTATTGGGCGACGGCGCATGAGCGACAATCAATAACGTTTTTGCCATGGTTTTAAAGGCCACGAGCAGTACGGAACGTTAAGTTCTGCGTGATATCAGGGTGGATGCTGTTAGCGACTGGGCAAGTCAATGCGGTGTTATAAAAGATCGTTTGCGTTCTATCATCAAGTTCCTTATTAAAAGTCACGATGATATGGATCTCGCTCACACGTCTTGGATCAGCGGCCATGACTTTAGTCACTTCAGCCGTGGTTCCTGCAAGGTCAATATTCATGTCACGGGCTTTGATACCAATGATGGTCAACATACAACTGGCCAAACTGGTGGCTAGCAAATCAGTCGGCGAAAACGCTTCGCCCTTGCCTTGATTGTCTGTTGGCGCATCGGTGATGATTTCATTATTTGATTGCAAATGAATGGCGGTGGTGCGCAAATCGCCTTGGTAGGTTACTTTTGATGTGGTCATGGGGGTTCTCTTTGGTTGTTGTTATTGAATTATTATTAGATACTTTATTGATATAATATATAAAGCTCAAACTGTTTAAATAGAATAATATATACAAATTTTAAATACTGTTAGAAAAAATTTTATACATGTATAATGTAAGCATTAATTCCAACCATCCTCACTAGGTATAGTCATACCTACACCTCCAGAAACATTTATAGAATAGCCCCCTAATGTTATTATATCTTTAAACAATTTAAAGCCAACAAACCGAGCATCAAAAGGCTCTGATGTAGATAAAAAAAGCGTTCTTGCATCTAGACGAGTAGCTATACATAGCTGCAAATACCCACCAATACTATTTACACTTTTATCTTTCAGCAGACTAGTCAATACTATGATAGGAGACCTCCACCAATTGATAGTATCAGATTCGAACTTTAATCTTATCTTTTCAATTTTATTTTCAATGTAATCTTTCCTATCTCCAAGGATAAGATATGAATTATCAGATATATCCACCTCTTCAATTTTAATTTCAGCTGGAGACTCAGGGCTATTCGATAGTTTAATCGATAAGTACCTACCCTCTGATTTACAATAGCCGAAAATTACAAACTCACACCTTGTATTTTTTGGAAAAAGCAAGCCTAAACTCTTTATATATATATCGCCTATCTTTTTAGTTAATTCTGCAACATCCATCAAAGAAGGCATTTTTTTATCAGTTGGATAATCAGGAACATCGTAGTAGTTGATTTCACTTAAGTTGGATAGAAAGCTACTAAGCATTTCTTTTACATTCGTACCAATTAAAGTACTACCAGCAAACCCAAATCCAAACCTAAATAGAACTTTAGGATGTGTCTTTAGATAGTCAGAACTTTCAAATGTATATGCTGTAATTGGAAATAATTTTGGGCAATTATCTATCATAACATTGCTACCGCTAGAAACTCTCGAATCACTAACTGCCCAAATACTGTCAAAATCTTCCTTATTTCTCCAACATATTATGGATGTCATAGCACTGCCTTAAAGTTTAATATTTATATAATTTTTTGGTAAAACTTAGATGTCTTCCAACTATCAAACTCTCTAATATCATTGCTTAAATTGTGACGGGGTGCTCGATTGTTGCGATAAGCCACAAAAAATTAGTACCTACATTTTTTTAACTAAATATCTTAGTAGATATTAATTTAGAAACAAAATACTAATGGATTACGATAACTAAACTTACCTTCCAAACCAAATTTCCAATGACGCATTGCTAGAATCTATTCGATCAGAGAAGTAGCATTCTTTTATCGCCTCAAATACTGATTGAGTATCTTTAAACTCTTCATTAAACCACTCTGGTCCAGGACCTGGTGCAGCAGACATACTGATATTAACCAAATATTTAGCCTTTCTACCTTTTCCTCTCATAGTAACTTTCGCTGAAGGCGCATTAATTGTTAATAACGTAGTACCAATCGCTGACAATTGATCTTCAGTCCAACCTCGAAATAAGGAGCCTTGCAATGATGCAGGTCTCGCAATCTGAATTTCTTGCTCATCGTAATTTTCATATACGACCAGACCTAGTTCAGCTACTCTTACAGCTATGTCAAAAAGCTCCATTCATCCTCCTGTACGTTACAACGATTAATCTAGCACTGATATTACTAACCAACAATATAATTGTCATATAGAAAGTTACTTTAGTATATTTTCAAAGATAAATATAAAAAGTTAAATAAAAAATTAGATTATAGTCAACAAGAATTTATCTGAAGCCAGAAAATGAACCAAACGAAAATGCCATACATTTAGTATTCAATCTCAAACGATTTACTCCACTTACAGACCACCTGTGATATCTAAGAAATTCCCAGTCGAAAAAGAAGATTTATCTGAAGCTGACCAATAGATGGCTTCAGCGACTTCTTCAGGCTGTCCACCTCTTTGCAGTGGAATCATATTTTTCAACCGCTCTACTCTTTCCGGCTCTCCGCCATCAGCATGCATATCAGTGTAAATCAGCCCTGGACGGACACAGTTAACCCGAATGCCTTCAGCCGCAACTTCCAATGACAAGCCTTTAGTTAAGGTATCAATAGCGCCTTTCGATGCGGCATAGTCGATGTATTCATTCGGAGAGCCTGAGCGCGCTGCTCCAGAAGATACATTCACAATCACCCCTCCTAGGCCGCCGTGTCGAGTAGACATGCGTTTTACCGCCTCTCTACAACACAAAAAATAGCTGGTGACATTGTTTGTGAGTATGGCATTTATTCTGTCGGCAGTCATATCTTCTAATCGGGATTGTTTTTTCAAAATACCCGCGTTGTTCACGAGTACGGATAGTGTACCTAGTGCTTTATCGACGGTAGAGAACATGCGAATGACGTCTCCCTCAGAAGCAACATCAGCCTGAATCGTAATGCACCTTCCACCATCAGCAGTGATCGTCTCAGCCAGTTTGTTGGCTGCTTCTGAATTGGATTTATAATTGATCGCTACCGCATAACCTTGCTTGGCAAACAGCCTCGCTGTGGCAGCGCCAATGCCTCGACTACCACCGGTAATGAGTGCTATTTTTTGAGTACTCATAACGCTATCCTTGATCTATCATTTTATACACGAATTCGAAGTGGAGCATAACGTTCATATTTTAGGCTGATTTATAGCAATAAGAGAAGGCTTTCTATCGAACTGCGATGATTATACTGTTTTTCAAAACCAACTTTCCAGTGATGGGTTTTTAGCGGTTACGCGATCAGAGAAGTAGCATTCTTTAGATAGACATAGCACTTTTTTTACACACAAAGAAAAGCCCCTCAACAATTAAGTTAAGGGGCGATTCAGGAATAGAGAGCTGACGATGACCTACTCTCACATGGACGAATCCACACTACCATTG
>NZ_JABASR010000014.1 GCF_016107525.1 Psychrobacter aquimaris
TCAAAGATATTCCGGTAGATGTGCTAGCCAAATATGACTTTAGTGCCATTCCCTTATTTATTTTAATGGGCGTCTTTGCCACTCATTCTGGTATGGCAGGGAAACTGTTTGAAGCCACTCGAACCATCTTTGGTGGGGTGAGGGGAAGTCTTGGTATTGCGGGTATCGGTTCCTCTGGTATCTTTGCATCTATCTCAGGGTCTTCACTCGCTACCGCCTCTACTATGACTAAAGTAGCTCTACCGCAAATGGAGAAGTATGGCTATCAACCCGGCTTTGCCTGCGGTATTTTAGCGGCAGGTGGTACGCTTGGTATCATGATCCCGCCCAGTATTGCTTTACTGGTCTATGCCATTCTAACCCAGCAGTCGGTTGGCGATATGTTTATCGCGGGTTTCTTACCAGGGATGCTTGGGATGGTGATGTACTCCATCACGGTGATGATTATGGTGCGCTGGAAACCGCATCTGGCAAAGCGCGGTGAGAGAACGTCTTGGAAAGCCAAGCTTGTATCATTAACTGGTCTAATCCCTTTTAGCTTTATCTTTATTGTAATTATTGCTGGTATCTTCTTTGGGTTGTTTACGCCAACAGAAGGGGCGGCCGTCGGTGCCTTTGTCTCTTGGGCCTATGCGTTCGTGAAAGGTATGCGCATGGATGGTCTCAAGCAGTCTTTGATTGAGACCTTGGCGCTCTCTGCAGTGGTGTTCTTTATGCTGCTGGGTGCAGAGGCATTAGGATACTTTATCTCTGTATCGCGCTTGTCTTATACGCTGGCGTCTTGGATCGGTGGCTTGGCTGTCAGTCCGATGATTGTGCTGATCTGTATTTTGATCATGTATTTCTTGCTGGGTCTGTTTATGGATGCGCTAGCGATGCTGGTCATTACCATTCCTGTGGTGTATCCGATTATTCTAGCCTTAGGGTTTGATCCGGTATGGTTCGGTATCGTGGCGGTGCTGACGGTGGAATTAGGTTTGATTACGCCGCCAATGGGGATGAATATCTTCGTGATTAAGGCGATGGCACCGCATATTAAGCTGTCTGATATGTTTCGCGGGGTGGCGCCTTTTATTGTGTCGGATTTGGTTAGATTAGTAATCTTGGTTATGTTCCCTGCAATATCTTTAGTGCTGCTAACGTAAGCTCTATTGATAAAAGTAAGTTTCAAAGATCACAGTTATATAACTCATCTGCATGATTCACTAATAAGGTCATATTGTTTTCATAGCAATATGGCTTTTTTATGATAAAAGAAAAAGTTGGTCGAATAATTCTATGGTTAAATTACGCCACATAAAGTCATACGATGGGACAACTTCCTGAGCGGTTATTTTGATTGCCTAAGTGATTTTTATGCTCAATTATATTATACGTGGATAACTTTTCTTATCATTCTAAGGGCTTATGAATGTAGTAAACTGGTTGGTAGTTCTGAATAGATGATTTTATAAGTAGAGAAAATAATGGCAGTCGATTTTAGTAACACTCTCATAGTCGCGATTTCTGCAACCGCGCTTTTTGATTTAACAGAGTCTGAGAACCATTTATTGCAGCTATTGGCGCAGCGACCGACAAGCGCTATCAAAGAGTTTCGTGACTACATGACCGAGCGTGAAAACGACCCTTTAAATATTGGTGCTGGTTATCCATTAATTAAAGCATTGCTAAATTTAAATGAGTATTGTGATGGTGGCGATAAGCAGGATTCAGAAATTGAAACACCTTTGGTTGAAGTCGTTATTGTCTCAAAAAGTAGCCCGGATACGGGTATTCAAGTTCTTAACGCAATTTTAGAGCATGGTATCAATATTTCACGTTCGGCATTTATTTCAGGCAGTCCTATTGCTCCTTATATCAAAGACTTCAATGTTGATCTGTTTCTGACCACCAATCGTGAAGATGCTCAGCAAGTGGCTGATGCCAATATCTGTGCTTGTGCCATACTAGACGCAACCCCTGTCAATACCTATGAGTTAGATACCGACCAGTTGCGTATTGCTTTTGATGGGGACGCGGTGCTGTTTGATGATTCAGGTGAGCTGCTCTATAAGCAAAAAGGGCTGCGAGCTTTTCATGATCGTGAAATACAAATGCGTGATTTACCGATTGAAAAAGGCCCTTATGCTGAATTATTGATTAAACTGTCAAATTTACAGGAACGTCTGCCAGCAGGTCTCAAATATTCTCCAATAAAAATTGCATTGGTAACGGCTCGCAATGCACCCGCTGATCTGCGTGCGATTAAGACATTGCGGGAGTGGGGCGTCAATGTTGATATGGCATTTTTCTTAGGAGGTCTAGAAAAAACAGCCGTACTTAGAACGTTTGCACCTCATATCTTTTTTGATGATTCTATCAAACATATCGATGCTGCTCGTCGCTTTGTGCCTACCGCGTTGGTGCCTTACCACTCGACGTCGTTATTACATAGCGACAGTTATTTGATGACTGATAAAGATGCTGCATTGTTAGATTTTACACCTGTAACGCGCTCAAATTCTACGCTAAGTCACTAAAATATGGCTAAAAATATAGATTAAAAAATAGGGCATGATATGAATTGGCAGCAATTGCTTAGCTTGATTATGATACGGATAAAGCAGGTTATTGGCTTATATGCTTTTGTATTAATACCGATGTGGGGCATGTTTTTTTTAAATAAAGCGGCATTGTTTGGCATGTGGAATATCTTTGGGATTGTGCCTCGTGCCTTAGATGTGGGCAGTATGATTGGGGTATTTGCGTCATGGACGATGCATGGTAATTTTTCACATTTGCTTGGTAACACCTTGACGTTATTACAAATTTTATTTTTGTTTGGGTTGTTTGAGAAGAATGCCTATCGAACGGTAATTAAGCTGATTATCGCATCTGGATTGGTCACTTGGATCATTGGCTCGCCATTGTCAATTCATATTGGTGCATCAGGGTTATGCTTCGCGATGCTCGGTTATATGATTGGCGGAGCTATATTTGCGCGGCGCTGGGGTTACTTGCTTGCCTGTATTGTCATGGGTACTGGCTATTGGTTGACTATCAAGCAAGGATTGATGCCGCAACAAGGTATCTCTTTTGCGGCGCACTTCGGTGGGTTATGTGCTGGTTTGCTGCTAGGCGCTAACTCTAAGCATACTTATACGTCAACTTCTCAGCGCAATTGAATACATGACTATAAGATAAGCAGACTTAAACCCCTTAATAATCATCATATGTGTTATCAGTATTTCATATATATATATTTATGGGGAAATTAGCTTTTATCGGTGCAAATACTAATAAACAACGGATCATCTGTTGCCAACTCTCGCCATGCTGTTGTTTGTCTCACATGTTCATCAATCGTTAGCTTGCTGTCTTTTTCGGGCATTACATAATCTGCACGTGCAGGAATACGACAGTCTATAACTTGTGGTACTTTCTGCACACTTCTGCGTCTTTCAAACAAATATAAATTGACCAAATATATATTTGGATTGTCTACCTGTACGCTAGCATTGCCTGTATCGGCAGCGATAAAACGCAATATTTGCGGCTTGACATAAGACCATGGGCGAAACCACTCGGTGCTTTTTGCTACTTTGACGACTTGTACGCCTGCTGGTAACTTGCTCACTTGCTGACCATACCAGTTATATTCTTGGTGTATTTGAAAGGCAAACATACCGATCGCCGCAAACAAAGGGATAAGCCACTTTGGTGCGCGTTTGCCAGCCAGTTTACTGAGGTGAGTTATAATCAGTGCTAGACCAGCCATGCCAAACGCGGCAGCGATGGTAGCGATAAACTCAAAAAGCATAAAATCTTCCTTAATGCGTTAGGCACTTTTAATTGAGTGCTTTTAACTAAGCATAATTAGTAAAGTATATTCAATAAAGCAAAAATCTAACATTTTTTATAATAAATAAAAGATAAAAAAATCACTCACAAGCAGCTACTGCCTGTGAGTGATATATAGTAACTGAAGATATATCCTCATTAGTACGCTTAGTGGTCGACTGCCCCGCCTGCGCCACGTGGAGAGCGAACACTTTCAACCAGCTCTTGGATGTATAATGGTGGGGGAGCAGTAGCATAAGAGACAGCAAATGCTACGATAAAGTTGAGTAATGCTCCAACTGCACCAAATGACAGTGGCGAGATACCAAACAACCAGTACTCTGGTGTATCAGGGAAATTCGCCGTACCGCTAATGAAGAACCAACCTTTGAAGACAAAGATATAAACAAGGATGCTGATCAGACCTGTTAGCATACCAGCGATGGCACCAACATTGTTGATACGTTTGGAGAAAATACCCATCATCAGTGCAGGGAAGAGTGAGGCACCAGCAATACCGAATGCTAATGCGACTACCTGTGCGGCAAACCCTGGTGGATTAATACCGAGCCATGTAGCGACGACAATTGCAATACCCATCGTAATACGTGCAACTCTCAACTCGCCTTTATCAGTGATATTTGGATTAAGGTTTCGTTTAATCAAGTCATGACTGATCGCTGACGAGATAGCGAGTAGTAGGCCTGCTGCTGTTGAGAGCGCTGCTGCCAAACCACCTGCGGCGATAAGACCAATAACCCATGGTGGAAGGTTTGCAATTTCTGGGTTAGCCAATACTAAGATATCCGCATTCACATCCAGCTCGTTACCCTTCCAGCCTGCTGCTGTAAAGCGTCCGTCAAGTTCTAGATTCTGTGCAATACTTGCAGCCTCTACAGCTGCAGTGGCAGCCGCTACATCGCCACCATCCGCTTGTGCAGCAGACAAGGCAAGTTCAGCGGCACCAAGTCCACTGTCGTTGTACATTTGGATACGACCATCATTATTAAGATCAGTATATTTAATAAGACCAGTATCTTCCCATGTCTTCATCCAATCTGGACGTTGGTCATACTCCAAAGGCGCTTCTGTAACACCCTGTGGATAGATTGTATCGATAAGGTTTAGACGTGCCATCGCACCAACCGCAGGTGCAGTGAAGTATAGTAGCGAGATAAATACCAATGTCCAACCAGCAGTCCAGCGGGCATCAGCCACTTTAGGAACCGTAAAAAAGCGAATAATGACGTGAGGTAGACCTGCTGTACCAATCATGAGTGATAATGTAAATAGCACCATGTTTAGCTTGTTAGGGACGTCAGCAGTATAGGCCGTGAAACCCAAGTCGGTAACCACCTGATCTAGCTTGGCTAAGATAGGAATACCTGCTTCTACATCGTTTGAAAACAAGCCCAAACCTGGAATTGGATTACCTGTTAACTCAAGTGAGATGAAAACAGCAGGAATGGTGTAAGCAATCATTAGAACGACATACTGTGCTACCTGCGTGTAAGTAATCCCTTTCATACCACCAAGGACGGCATAGAAGAAGACAACAACTGCAGCAATCAGTAGACCAGTAGTGTTTTCAACTTCCAAGAAGCGTGAGAAGGCAACACCCGCACCTGTCATCTGACCGATAACGTATGTGGTTGACGCGATAATCAAACAAACCACCGCAATCATTGCCGCGGTTTTAGAATAAAAACGGTCGCCGATGAAGTCAGGAACCGTAAACTTACCAAACTTACGTAAGTAAGGCGCCAATAGCATCGCTAGTAGTACATAGCCACCGGTCCAGCCCATCAAGTAAGTTGATGCACTGTAACCACCAGCGGCAAGGATACCTGCCATCGAGATAAAAGACGCGGCACTCATCCAGTCAGCAGCTGTTGCCATACCGTTGACAACAGGGTGGACACCGCCACCTGCTACGTAAAACTCACTCGTAGTACCAGCACGAGCCCAAATCGCAATACCGAAGTATAGAGCGAAAGATAGACCTACAAAAATAATATTAATCGTAAATTGACTCATGGGGCTACTCCTCGTCTACGCCGTATTGTTTATCTAACTTATTCATACGCCAAGCGTAGAAGAAAATTAAAATGATAAATACCCCAATAGATCCTTGTTGAGCAAACCAAAAGCCCAAGTCGGTACCACCGATTTTTATACCTGCTAAGAGAGGACGTAATAAAATCCCAAACCCGTATGAGCATAGCGCCCAAATAAATAGGCTACCTAAAATAAGACGGACATTGGCACGCCAATAACCGGATGGATCGTTGTGGTTTTCCATAGGACAACTCCTTTTGCCTAACATAAAAACAAGATTACTTATTTGAGCCTGACAAGTTATTTTGCTTTAGCATGTATCACGTGGTGGAATGCAGTTTGATACGCTGTCTATAATCGGATCATAAAATCAGTTTATAGATTGATAAAGCAGAATGACCAACCAGTAGTAAGTAACCCAATATTATCGAAAAAATAAACAAATTTCTAGCAGTCAAAGCGCTGCGAGAAATGCTTCTTAGTTACTCGATATTGCTAAAAACGATTTTGTAAAATACTGGTTTAAATCGACTAAAACCCAATTACCAAACAAGATTTAAGGGTATAGATCGACTAGATTTATAGTATGTAAAGATGAGTATTTATGAAGGAGGGTCGGTATCGGTCGACAGTCCTCTGTCTTATTATGCTCATCTTCCTGATGATATTTTTTTAATATTACAGCTTCTTATTCATGCCGATAAGTATTGCAAGAAATATTTATGAACTTATTGGGAATATATACAATATTGCCTTAATTAACAATAAATAAATTTTATTTACTTTATGTAACAAAATGTTTGCTTCATGAAAACTATGGTCAACTTATGTTAGAAGGATTGGACAATAAAGCTGCCATTACTCAGATGCTATGCTAAAACCCTATTTATATTAAGGATTTAGTTTTATAGGGGTATTAGAGCATTATTGGTAATAAAAGTCATCCATTCTGTAAATATAGGCAATACTCTGATAAATAAATATTATGACAGTGAAAATTTTTCTTATAGGGACACATATCTAAATACGTTTTAATCTCTCTCTATCGCATTTAGTCTTAAAAGTTTTCTATAGAATTTCGTCTATAAGAATAATGTTTTAATACTTATCGCGAGACCCTTCAAAAGTTTGGGCTTGCTTAATTGACAGAATAAAGGTTTGAAATAGTTAAATAATCTTTAGTCAGTTAAAATGTAGCGACAGGATGTGAGTGATTTACTTTGCCCATATTTGGATCAGATATTCACTGTTTCGTAAATAGGCAGAGAGTTTAGTAAGCATTTTGAAATATCATTAATCACGTCAATCCATAAAATATACTAACAGTATGAAATGTAAGTGAGGGGATAGCAGTATGGACGAAGGGATAGTAGGTTGGTTTAATAGCATCGTAAATTATGGTGTCAGCATTATTTGGGGCAACAATGATTGGTTGATTGCGAATAACCCTTGGTATGGATTACTGATGTTCGTACTGATTGGTGCGGGTCTTTATTTTACCATTGCAACACGTTTTATTCAGTTTCGCCACTTTGGGCATATGTGGCAATTATTGCGCGTTTCCAATCAAGGGCGTAAAGATGGCGGTATCAGCTCATTTGAAGCACTGATGACATCATTGGCTGCGCGTGTCGGCACGGGTAACTTGGCAGGGGTGGCGATTGCGATTTACCTTGGTGGTCCGGGTGCGGTGTTTTGGATGTGGATGACTGCGATCGTCGGTATGTCGACCAGCTTTATCGAATCAACATTAGCACAAGCCTATAAAGTGCCGCACAATGACAATGTTTACCGCGGTGGACCTGCTTATTATATCGAAAAAGGTCTCGGTCAACGCTGGCTAGCGATATTTTTCTCATTATGCTTGTTGGTGGCGTTCGGCTTAGCCTTTAATGGCGTGCAGTCAAATACCATTGCACAAGCGACCAACGAAGCGTTTGGCGTGCCAACGTGGATGACAGGCTTGGTATTGGTCGTATTAGTCGCGCCAGTGGTATTCGGTGGTTTGCGCTCGGTTGCTCGTATTGCGGGTAAGATCGTACCCGTTATGGCGATTCTCTATATCCTATTAGCATTGTTCATTATCGTGACGAATTTTAGTCAATTCCCAGCGGCGATTGTATTGATTGTTAAGTCAGCCTTTGGTTTTGAGCAAGCAGCAGGCGGGGTGATTGGTTATGGTATTGCTCAGGCAATGATTAATGGTATCAAGCGCGGTCTGTTTTCAAACGAAGCAGGTATGGGTTCAGCGCCTAATGCGGCGGCAACGGCGAAGAGTTATCCCGATCATCCAGCGGTGCAAGGATTTATGCAAATGCTGGGTGTATTTATGGATACGCTTGTCATTTGTACGGCAACCGCATCAATTGTTATTTTGTCCGGTGTGGTCGATCCTAGTGTTGAGCAAGAAGGTATTCAGCTGACTCAGTTAGCGCTGTCACAGTATGTGGGTGATATGGGTGTTATCTTCGTTGCGATTGCTATTTTCTTCTTCTCTTTCACCTCCATCATTGCCAATTATAGTTATGGTGAATCGAATCTTGAGTTTATCTCTGGTGCCAAAAATGCCAAAGTTATGATTATGATATTCCGCTTTATGGTGCTTGGCATGGTATTTGTTGGTGCTATTGCCAGCCTTCCTGCCATATGGAACTTCGCTGATTTATCAATGGGTCTAATGGCCTTGGTCAACTTATTGGCTATTTTGCTACTGTCTCCAGTGGCACTGAGAATATTACGCGACTATGAGCGTCAGATTAAAGAGGGTAAAACCGGTGATCAAATCAAGTTTAATCCTGATGACTTTGTGAAGCTTAAAGACGAAGCCAATCGTGATGCATGGACAGATTAATCTAACCTGATTAAAGATAAACTTGTCTCATGTTTTGAAGTTAAAAAAACCGCCCTTATGAATTCATAAGGGCGGTTTTTGTTATGAGCGATGGATCCTAATATTGTTTATGTTTACATATTAGGATAGTTAGGGCCACCGCCACCTTCTGGCGTTACCCAAGTGATGTTCTGTGAAGGATCTTTGATATCACAAGTTTTACAATGCACACAGTTTTGCGCATTGATCACAAACTTAGCACCTTCCGCATCTTTTACTATTTCATATACACCAGCTGGGCAGTATAAACGGGCAGGCTCAGCATATAGCGGTAAGTTAATGGAAACAGGTACCGTTGGGTCAGTCAGTTTCAAATGTACCGGCTGGTCTTCTGCATGGTTAGTATTAGAGATAAATACCGATGACAGCTTATCAAATACCAGTTTGCCATCAGGCTTGAGGTAGGTTGGTTGATAAGCATGATTGGCACGCTCTAACTGATCATAATCTGGCAGGTTATCGTGTAGGGTAAATGGCATCTTACCTTTCAATAAGTTGTGCTCGATAAAGGTAAATGCACCGCCCATAAACAGACCCATGCGATGTATTGCAGGTGAGAAGTTACGTGATTCATAGTTGTCTTGGTACAACCATGATTCTTTATACATAGTCGTATAAGCAACCACTTCATCATGTTGACGATCTGCTTGTAGCGCCTCAAAGATGGCTTCGGCGGCTAGCATGCCTGACTTCATCGAGGTGTGTGTGCCTTTGATTTTTGCTGGGTTTAAGAATCCAGCATCATCACCGACCAATACGCCACCTGGGAAAGTGAGTTTCGGTAGGGAGTTTAAGCCACCTTTGGTCAAAGCACGTGCACCATAAGAGATACGCTTGCCGCCTTCCAAGACATTTTTGATGACGGGATGGGTTTTTAAGCGCTGCATCTCATCGAATGGCGACATATATGGGTTGTGGTAAGACAGGTCAGCGACAAGACCAAAACTTACTTGGTTGTTTTCGTCGAAATATAACCACCAGCCACCAGTAGAGCCTGTTTCGGTCAAGGGCCAGCCAAGACCGTGCATGACCACGCCTTGTTCGTGTTTCTCAGGCACCACATCCCACAGCTCTTTTAGACCGATACCGTAATGCTGAGGATCTGAGTCTTTATCAAGATCAAAACGGCTGATTAAGCGTTTGCCTAAATGACCACGGCTGCCTTCGGCAAAAATAGTATATTTAGCAAGTAGCTCATAACCTGGCTCAAAGCTAGGCTTGGCTTCGCCATTAGCAGCCACACCCATATCGCCCGTTAAGACACCGCGTACCGAACCGTCATCGTTATATAAAATATCATCCGCAGGGAAGCCTGGGAACATCATGACTTCAAGCTCTTCAGCTTGTACCGCCAACCAGCGCACTACATTACCTAGCGACACAATATAGTTGCCATTGTTGTGCATCGGCCCTGGGATCAAAGAGTCAGGTACTTTAGTAGAGCGAGTAGCAGAGTTTAAATAATAAAAGCGATCTTCGGTCGCTGGCACATTAAGCGGCGCGCCTTTTTCTTTCCAGTCTGGTATCAGCTCGTTCAAAGCGCGTGGTTCGATGACAGCACCTGATAAGGTATGCGCACCAAATTCAGAGCCTTTTTCGACCACACAAACCATAAACTCATCATTACCAGCAGCGATAGCGAGCTGACGCAGGCGGATAGCAGCAGATAGCCCAGCAGGTCCACCGCCAACGATGATAACGTCAAATTCCATGGATTCACGTTCAATCTCAGGCTCTGCCACGACAGGTTCTACTACTGGCTCTGGCGCTTTGTCCATAGAGACTGTTTCTGCGGGCACTTCTTGGGCCACAACGGCTGGCTCTGCTTTATCTAGATTTGCCGTCTCTGTCGCTACTGATGGGTCAGTATTCACAGTGTCACTATCAATGACTGGCTTTTGATTGTCTTGCTCTTGCATACCTACTCCTAAACTTTTAGTGGCTTATCTCAGGGCATCATTAGCTTAACAATTGAATAATAGACTTGCGGTGCTAACGTTACTCAGACATATGGCTGCCTGATAAAAACTGTCTTTGCGACATCAATTGACCACGCTACTGTTGAGATCCATGTATTTAAAGATATCAACACATCACGTAAAATGTGTCATTAACACAACACCAACTTGACCATTTCAATAAAAAATCGTTACTCATTATAAAAGAAAAGTCCTACAAACACGATACGCATTTATGAGTATCGATGTTAAGGTAAGATTGAACTAATGAGGGTGCTAAGATGATATGTTTTCATCATACCCGAAACTAAAATTTATAGTAATAATAGATTTGCCAAACTTTGAATGCTAGGTAAAGGATTATACGATGAATAACAATAATGAAGACACCATTCAAAACGATGAAACGGCAGCTGAACCGCCAAAAGACCTGCTATCTGAGCTAAATAATATGGATTCACTCAGTCAGTATCTAAAGTCTACCGTAGGCAAACGTGAAGGACGTGCCATCCCACCATTGGATCAATGGCATCCTGAAGACGTTGCTGATATGGATCTGGTCATAAAAGCAAATGGCGAGTGGTGGCATGAAGGTGGGCAAATGACCAGAGAGTCATTAGTGAGCCTATTTGCGACTATTTTATGGAAAGAAGACAATAATGGTATCATTGAATATTTTTTGAAGACGCCAGTACAGAAAATCCGTATCCAAGTTGAAGATGCCCCTTTATTAATTAACGATGTCGGTATTGTGCATGAAGACAGTGTGAGCTGGTTAGAGTTCACGACGACAACTGGCGATGTGGTGCGTTTAGATGATGAGCACGCCATCACATTAAAGGCGTATAATCCTATAGATAAAGATACGATTGATCAGCCGACTGCTGCGGTAAATACTGAAAACCATCAAGAGACAGCAACGGATATTCAGGTACGTCCTTATATGCCAGTTAGAAATGGTTTGGACGCACTTATTGGGCGTAATACTTTTTATCATTTGACCGAAATTGGTGAATTGACAGAGCAAAATGGTGAGACGATACTAACGTTACAAAGTGGCGGAAAATACTATGAGCTGTCGATGCCAGCCAGTTAAATGAATGGCTGCAAACTATCTATCCGTTAAATGATTTACTGCCTAAATAGTGATAAGTCACCTGATATTTACCGTAGTATGCCAAACAGCAAACAGCAAACAGCAAACAGCAAACAGCAAACAGCATAAAGATGACGATATGTGTATAAAAATGGCGGTAGAGTAGTGATGGATATTGCTGCAAGTAATATCTTAGATAGAGTGAAAATTCGCTCAGGTGCCGTTGATGGTAACCATGTTGAGAATTTTGAGAGTGCAACTAATGCTAAAGCTGATATCCATAAAACGCATGTCGGCACAGTTGTGAATAATAAAAAGCACAATGCGCCAATCGGACTGTTTGACTCTGGTGTTGGTGGACTGTCTGTTTATCTACATTTGGCACAGCAGTTACCTGCAGAGCGTTATATTTATTATGCAGATACCTTAAATGTACCTTATGGTAATCGTGATAGCGCCGATATTGAAGCTTTGACTTTGATAGCTATTGATTGGTTGTATGAGCAGGGCTGCAAGCTCATTGTCATCGCTTGTAATAGCGCTTCAGCCTACGCTTTGGAAACAGCCAGACGGCGTTATCCGCAGCTGCCTATCGTCGGATTAGTACCAGCGCTAAAGCCGGCCATATCGGCGAGCAAAAGTGGTCGTGTGGTAGTATTAGCCACTAAGGCTACCTTGAATGGCACATTGCTTAATGAGGTCATCGATCACTTTGCCAAACCCAACAATACGGTGGTGACTAAGTATTTTGATCCACAATTGGTACCTTGGGTAGAGGCTGGGATGCCAGAGCAAGATGATACTGCTTTGAGATTGCGCCAGCAGCTCACATTATTTGCTCATGATGGTGTTGATCAATTGGTCCTAGGCTGTACGCACTATCCATTTTTCAAAACGTTTTTGTTAGATGAGATTGCTCAGCAGCGATTGGCTATGCAGGTCGTTGATTCTGGACAAGCAATTGCTGAGCGAGTCAAGCAGCTATTGGTTGCAAATCAGATGTCAGCCACTTTTGATAACGCTACAAGTACTCATGATTTGAGTGCAATTAATAAGACAAATGTTGATATTGGATTGCCATTAACTTTCCATGCTACCAAATATAGTGATAGACTAGGCGCCTTGATTGAGCGCTTACTTGGTAAAGAGACCGTATTGCAATACTATCCTGAGTAATTGCTAGCAAAGCTATTTACGCCAATCCCTTGCCTGTAGTATTGATTTAGTTAAAATAAATTGAGTGTATTTCTGCAAGAGTATGCTCGGCTGTGCAGAACAAAATATTTGTGCTCTATTTTATATCATATTATTTTATGTCACGACCTAAGCTTAGAGGTGATTGTGCCAGACCGTCGCTATCATATTCACATCATATGCGCTGACAATGATCAATTGTTGGTCTTGGACAGCTTGGCGATATTTTTCCAGTCGCGTGCCTTCTTGACCTATGATGTGTCGAGCCAATTGCCAAAAGCATCACTATATGGTCGACAGTGCATCGACTCTTGTGATTATGCGCTGATGCTCATTGGAGACAGTTATGGCACCGTGCAAAGGAATGGCGTTAGCCAAATGCATTTGAGCTATTTAAATGCCAAGGCCAAGCTCAAACCGTTATTAATCTTAGTCAAAAATCATCATCCAGATGCGATTATCAGTCGTCAACTGCAAGAATTTATTAACTCAGTGACTCGGCAAGACAACAAGATATATTATTATGATACAGAAGCGGATATCGAGCCATTGCTCGTACAAGCTTACTATAATGCAGTGTCCAATCATCAGGTCGTTGGTGGATGGCTGAGAGCCAGTGAAGAGACGATCAAATTTAGCAAGCAAACGGTAGCGGAAAGGTTTGCGGATCTATTGTCCACTGACAAAACTCTCAAGGAAAATAGCCCCACTGCTGATGAATTTGTGTCTGATAATTTCAGTAAGCCAATTGTATTGTTAGAAGCTTTTGAAATTCAATATAGTGCTCAAGCCTATGAGGGCGGTAACCTGACGGATGTTTTCAGACCAATGACCTTAACATGGCGAGAGATATTGATCGCCTTAATGAAAATACCGGCGACCTTTACGAGCTATGGCTTGCAAAATGCTATGAATCGCTTAATCGCGTCAAAAGCTGAGCAAGACATCAAGAAAGATATGCCGAATGTCCATGCCGTCTCGCGCTGCCAAATTTCTCAAGATGATTTGAACCAGCTGCAACGTCAGCTGGTAGGTGCAAACTGGATACAGCTCACGACCTATGGCACTCGCGTATCGCAAGAGCTTTGGAAGTTGACCTTCCATGCAAAAAACCTCTTGAACGAAATACCTCATAAATCCCAATGATTCGCACTCTTCGCTAATAGTAATCCTGCCTTCCTAATCTGAAAATAGTAAGATAGCCTATCTGATGTACAGAGCATACGTGTGCCTATGACTACGTTTTGTAATACAAAGCATACGCGTCAACGGTTGTGAATCCATTTAAGACTGGTAATATTAAGACTAATCGGAGATTGATAATAAAGACATTGGTTCTATTAAAGTTACTGACTTATAAATTACTGACTTATAAATTACTGACTTATAAATTACTGACTTATAAATTACTGACTTATAAATTACTGACTTATAAATTACTGACTTATAAATTACTGACTTATAAATTATATACATCTAGATCGAATGCATATAAATCGCATAATAATACTGACTGACTAAGGAGAGCACCTGATGAGTAACGCTAAAAATGATGCATTAAAAAAAGAGCTTGATAGTTTAGAGAAATCTATGCATGATGCCGAGCAATTTCATACATTAGAAGAGCAGGTAGCGGACATGAAACGTCGCGGTATCGACCCTAGCCAAGCTTATAAGGATTTGGATAGAAAAGCGGAGGATGAAGACTGGGGTGATGCCACGTGGAAAGAAAATGGCAAGTGGGAACCAAAAACACCTGCTGATCTAGATGACAAAGCACGTGAGAACTGGGATGGTGACAATGGTAAACCAAACCCACCACCTATCGTTTAAGTTAAAAACCAACTAAAAAATAAAGAATAAGCACATAAAAAAAGCCACGTTATTATTAACGTGGCTTTTTTTATGTGCTTAACCTAAGATACATCCGCGTAATACTACGAACCTTCGTCAACACGAATGAGTTTTACAACACCATCGCTACCGGTGACACGGCGATAGCGTGCGTTACCAGAGGTAGGTGATTGCGCAGAAGGCTGCGTCGAGTAAGTATTAGGAGTACTCGTTTGCTGCTGAATCAGCTGTCCCATACGATCAGCAGGGGCAGGGTTTAAAGGCTGGCTATTCGACGGCTGCCCGTATTGATTGCCGTATTGCGTGCTTCTCGGGGCTGTGTTTCCAGCGTTTCCAACGATTGCACGGTAGAATTTCTGTCCTGCGCGGCCATCAGCTGGGAAGATACCACGACTAGATTGGTATTGCTGAATCGCGGTACGGGTATTGTCGCCAATGATGCCATCAACACCGCCAATATCGTAACCCGCGTTCAATAATGCTTGCTGAATATCTTTGGCTTGCTGGCGACTGATACCAGGGTCATCGGTAGGCCATGCAGTGACAAAGTCAGTTTTGCTGCTGTCTTCACGAGTGATTAAATCTGATAAATGCGCAATTGCCAACGCATAGTTTTCTGACGCATTATAAGAATAAAACGTATCAAAGTTTTTACCGACTAAGAAAGCAGGACCATCTTTGCCAGCGGGTAATAATAGCCCAGCGCTACTCAAATCAGAAGGAAGCGGGCTACCATTAGCAAGGGTTAAACCTTGATTGCGCCAGTGGCTAATAGACTTCTTGTTTTTACGGTCAGACGCTGCCCAAAATCCATCAGGCAATTTGACTTCATAGCCCCAAGGCTCGCCCGTACGATAGCCACGATTGTCCAAGAAATTGGCGGTAGAGGCCAGCGCGTCAGGCACACTATTGACCAAATCACGGCGACCATCGCCATCAAAATCTACGGCCAGCTCTAAAAAGGTACTTGGCATAAACTGCGTTTGCCCAAATGCGCCTGCCCATGAGCCAGTCATATCACTTGGCGCGATATCACCGTTTTGCACAATTTTTAGCGCATTAGCATACTCACCTTGGAAGTAGCTCTGACGGCGATCAAAACAAGACAGCGTCGCTAAAGATTCAAACAAAGGTTTTTTGCCCAATGTCTGTCCAAAATTGGACTCAACGCCCCATACACCTAGTACGTGCTCGGCTTTGACCCCATAGCGTGATTCAATTTGACGTAGCGTATCTGCCCATTGGCGCTTGGCGCGGATGCCGTCTTCTACGCGCTCCTTATCGACCAGTGAAGATAAATAGTCCCAGACATCTTTTTGAAACTCTGGCTGATAGTTGAGTGACTGAATCACGCTAGGATCAGGCTGGCTAGGGCGATAGTTATTAAAAGTAGCACTATCAACCCCTCGAAATTTACTAGAGTTTTTTAAACCGTCTAAACACTGTTGAAACTCGGCATTAGACAAGTTTGGCGCTGGCGGCTGAGCGGCTTGAGCAGTGCTAGTAAAGCTCAGCCCAACAGCAAGGCTAAGTAACGATAAAGTAGAAACTGGAGTCAAACGCATGAAAATATCCTATAAACGTCAAAGTGCTCATTGAAAGAAGATGCAGAACTGGTTAAGGCAGTATGGACTTAGAGTAACCAATCTCATTGGTAAAGAAAAGGTATCGAAGTAAGCGGTTACTATAAATTGACGGTGGCGTGAGGTTGGGATAGGGTTTAGGATAGATAAGCTAAAATGCATCAAGTACTAAACAAGAAATGGAATGAATCATTTCCATTTCCTTCAAACCCTAATCACTTACCTAAAACCCCATCTAACTCTTCAATAAACTTATGAATACGCGCCGCATTTTTGCCCAAATCGCTACCACCAACCCGTGATTTACTGCGTATATCTAGTAAACGTTCATTATCGTTATCAATGATACGCACGACAACATCATCTTTAAAACCAAACCACATCGTCCTATCTGTGGCTTCGATAATACCCTTGTCGGCGTCGGCATTTACCAACTCCCAGCCTAAATTATCGATGGCTTGTTTGGTCGCCTCAACCAGCTCGGATTTTGATTGGGGATAATTTAATGTTTGTAATTCAGGATAGGCGGCGCGTTGTTGCTCTGCTGTCTCGATGCCATCATAGGCTATCGGATTGGGTGCATCAGCGCGTAGTGGGGCAATGGCTACAAATTCAGGTGGGTTCACTAAGTCAGTAGAAATATCATGAATGGGCGGTACATTTTTGGCGGTATTGATCATGCTTAGTGGAATAGCAATGGCAGTGATAGCAAGCACTGCCGATGTTAACGCGCTACTAAGGCTAGCCGTATCTCGTTTAAATAAGAGCTGTATACCTAATAGTACCAATGCTGCAATGCCAGCAAATACACCAAACTTAAACCCTGCAAACGCAGTCGCTAAATCTACTAAGCCAAACTTGTAAAGCGGACCTGCTAATGTGACTAGTAAAATAGAGATTAAACTTATCAGCCCAACTAATATTTTCATTCAATTTCTCCATCATGATTTAGTAATGATTAATCGCTGCGCAAACGGCTTTATTAACGACTCATTTCAACAGCCAAACATGCTCCGAGACTGCTAGCTCAGGTGCAGATCCTATAGAAGCAGGTTCACTTGCCAGTTCACAGATTTGATAGTGATTACCATAATATTGCTGTATTTGCTCGCTACTGACAGAGAAAGGCGGCCCCTCTTTTTTGCTTTGGTTATAAGTGAGAGTGATGATAAATTGTGGTGCATTAGCACTGAGCTGACACATTTGCGCACTATACTTCACGCGCATATCGGCTGGTAGCGCAATCAATGCGGCTTTGTCATACACGGCATTTACAGATCCGATATCCTCAGCCGTGAGTGCAAAAATATCAGCAACCCATAGGGTAATGGTTTGTCCTGACAATTGACCTTGATAGTATTTAATGGCTGGATTGTCTGCATGCTGGTGCACAATAGGGGAGATATTCTGCTCAGCAAAAAATGCTTGTATCGCTGTTTCAACCAATTCAACGCCTACAACGTCGTAGCCTTGCGCTGCCAGCCAAGCCATATCAATCGATTTACCGCAAAGAGGAACAAAGACGCGGCTACCAGCTGGCAGGTTTAACTGCTTACAGTACTTCATTAATAATGGATTCACTGCAGACTGATTAAAGCCAATACGTTTCTCTTGCCAGCGGCTGTGCCAAAATTCAGCGTTCATACCTTCGCCTTTATTCGTTTAGGTTTATATTATGAGGTTTCTCTATAATAACCGTTTGAGTGAGAATGCTAAAGGTATCAAAAAGCCAAACGCTCATATAATAAGCGTTTGGCTATAATGAAATGCTAAGCTAACCTTTTTCCAAATGAAAATTATCTTCAATTTGTGGTTTAGCTCACCATATATTGACTAAACTCTTTACGCAATTTGGCAAGTTTTGGTGGTATGGCAAAGTTGCAATAAGCTTGTCCTGGGTTTCTATTGAAGAAATCTTGGTGGGTCTCTTCTGCTTGATAAAACTCAACGGCTGGGTGTACTTCGGTGACCACATTGATGCCCATATCGCGCAGTTTATTGATGGTGCGGTCAATGGTCGGTTTTTGGGCTTCATCTGTGTAGAACACAACGCTTCTATACTGGCTACCGACGTCATTGCCTTGACGATCCATTGTGGTGGGATCGTGGGTGGCAAAGAAAACATCCAGTATGACTTCTAATGGGACGATAGAGTCATCGAACTCGACTTTGATGACTTCAACGTGCCCTGTATTGCCACTACAGACCGCTTCGTAATTGGCAGAAACAGCGTCACCGCCCATGTAGCCTGAGACGACAGATTGCACGCCTTTTACGGATAAAAATACCGATTCGGTGCACCAAAAACAGCCACCGCCTAAAATAATGGTTTGCATAATTCTTCCTGTTTTTATAAATATAAAATACCAGCCAAGTGATGTTTACTTAGCAATACCTATTTAGCTTAGCAGGGCATCTGACCGCGATAAGTAACAAACAGTAATGTTATAATGAGCTTTTGCTACGTCGTGCCGCTTTCAGCTAGTAATGACAAGCAAGACCATCAATTATCTCCTAATTTAAGTTCTATTATCACAAAATGAGTCGCACCATGAGTCAATCTAAGCCTGCTATTGTTAAGCATGACACCTTATTTACCACGCCACTCGATAAAGCGTCGCGTTTCTCCTTTGATGAGCAAGTGGTGGCTTGTTTCCCTGATATGATTCGTCGTAGTGTTCCCGGTTATGGTCAGGTACTGGCGATGTTGCCCATATTTGCTCGACGTCATTGTAAGTATCGTCAACAGAGCGATAGTGGTCAGCGCGTCAGTCGAGTGTATGATTTGGGTTGTTCACTTGGCGCAGCAAGTATGGCGTTGGCGGGTGAGTTTGAGCCGCAAGATTTGCAAATTAAAGCGATTGATATCTCACCAGCGATGACGACCGAAGCGACTACTTTACTGGCTGATAACTATCCAGAGCATAATATTGAAGTCCTCACTGCGGATATTCGTGATGTCGAGCTTGAGCCGTGCGATATGGTGATTTTAAACTTAACCTTACAGTTTTTACCCGCCGCCGATAGAGTCGCAGTGTTAGAGAAAATTTATGCGGCATTAAGCGAAGGTGGCATACTGGTCTTGACTGAAAAAACCCATGCCTTTGATGAGCAATATGACGCGTGGTTGGTTGAGCGTTATTATGACTTTAAACGTGCTAATGGGTATACCGAGATGGAAATCAGTGGCAAACGTAATGCATTAGAAAACGTTCTTATTACTGATACATTAGATGAGCATCATGCACGGCTAGATCAAGTTGGCTTTAAACGTCATCTGACGTGGTTTCAGTTTTTAAACTTTGTCTCAATTGTGGTGTTTAAGTAGGGTTGTTTGAATAAACAATAGAAGCTGATCTTACTTTTATTGTGTTAATCTGAATAGATACTTATTTTATCGGTGCGCTTGGCTTGGCGCACTCTACTGGGTTACTGAGTTGAAACTATGGATGAGATTCGATTAGATATTAAACTTAGACCTATAAGATTCTTATTTCTTGTAAAACCTAACGATAAGAAAAATCTAGAAAAAGTGTTTCAGATAAATACGCTGTTATGGGGTGGAAAATATAATCCTATAGTTCCATATTTCAAAAGAGTACCTAAGTGGTGGGGAAGCGACCATAAGACATACAACGCAACGAAAATATTGAATGATTATCTTGACTTTTTTGAACCTGATTTTATTGTCGAAACAGAAGAAGGTATGACAAAAGACTTTGTTTTTGATAAAGAAAGGGTTTTACAAATTGATGATTTGCTTAGTGTTGATGAACACGGATTAGATGATAAGTATGGGCTTACAGTATATGACTTATACGTAGATCTTTACGAAAAGAAGTATCAGTTCGAAAGACGTCATAAAGTAAATATTGTAAATGTCACTTCAGAGAATAAGAAGAATCAATTATTTACATCTTGTATTTTCGGTTCATTTAGCAAGTCACCTGAATTATCTTATTTCGAAGAAGGTTTTATAGATGTTTTTGATCCGAAAAAAGTAGAGCTGAATGATATTTCATTAATAGAACTATATCAGGGCAGTAACCTTTCACCACTTGATGCCACTCATGCAGATATAGATATTCAATATCATCAATCATCGCCTGATGCAAGATTATTCATATTTGACTTAGAAGCTCCTAGAGATCTAATCGATTATTGGAACTTACGTATTATCTATAAGAATATTGTTGCTATACCTATGCAGTGGATAGCAGAGCTAGCAGACTTCTGTAATGAGTTCATATCTGATAACTATCGTGCGCGTCCGCATCAAGAAGAATACTTTTTCAGAACAACTATCATGTTCTCTCGTTCCATTTCCGAAGATAAAGGTAGTGAAATTTATAACAAATATCTATCTGGTAACGAGAATAAGACCTTACTACAGTTTTGGTATCCAGATATTAGAGTTGATAAATCTGACAATCCTATGGATTTACAAAGGTCGATATTAACGTGCGAGCAAGTTAATAGAGATATTGCTTTAACATATGAGTATGAGAAGCCACAAATTCAATTTGATACGATAGCTCCTGATTTCATAAAGAAAAAATATCATCATAAGCCGCTTTGGGCAAACGTGATAAATATTAAAGACTGGGGAAATCAAAGTCGGACTCTGACATGCTTTCCTACTAATTACAGAAACCCTGTTTTTCCAAAATTTAATTATCATAGAGATTTCTTACTTCCTACAACTGAAGGCTTAACTATATTTCCTAAAAGTATTAATCGACAATATTGGAATTTACATAATGGTACAGAAGCTATTAACCAATGGTTAAGTAAATATGAGATTAAAGCAACTGTATCCGATGCTGGAAAATCCGTTCAACAAATCATTGAAACAATTGGTGGTGTTCCTCAGTTATCTAGTTTGGCAAATAAAAATATTGTTGAACGACTCAATGATATGGCCAATAAACCGTTGACGAGGAGCATGCATGCGGAAGAATTTAAAAATAGGATTAATACGAAAAATAATAAAAAGCCAGCAAGTCGACTGGTTTCGCAAAAAATTGTACAGCTTGGTTTAGAGTTAAAATGTTCTAAATGTGATAGTTGGAATTGGTACGAGATCAATAACTTAAATTATGAACTATCATGTAACAGATGCTTGAAGTTTTTCAATTTTCCTATTTTGGATCCTTCTAATTCAAGCTTATCAAGATGGTCATATAGAGTGGTTGGTGCTTTTGCTTTACCTGATTATGCCAGAGGTGGATATGCTGCTTCATTAGCGATTCATTTTTTCGTTAGAAAGGTTAGCTATTCTCATAGGCTTAATATTACATGGTCTAGTGGACAAGAACTAACGCTTCAGTCTGGAGAAAAAGCAGAAGCCGATTTTATCTTATGGGCACAAAGAGAAGGAATTGTAGGTTTAAATAAACCTACTAATATTGTTTTTGGAGAGGCAAAGAGCTTTGCAAAAGACGCCTTTAAAGATTCTGATATTCAAAAAATGAAACTTCTAGCAGAAACATTTCCTAAGCCAATTTTGGTTTTTGCAACGATGAAAAATTTTGACGAGTTTTCGGTGGATGAAGTTCAGCGATTAAGGAAGTTAGCTGACTGGGGACGTGGTTATGATAATAAAAATAAAGAAGTTAGAGCCTACGTCATGATTTTAACTGGTTTAGAGTTGTTTATGGATGGTTATGGAAGTCTTTCAAACGTATGGGAAGATAAGGGTGGAAAACATGCAGAACTTGCAAAAACAAGAAGAATGGATATTGATAACTTAATTTTGTTAGCAGAAGCTACTCAAGAATTGTATTTGAATATGCCTTCTTATCATGAAGGACTTTACAATATTAAGCTATAAATTAAGATCAGTTGCGCCATGGTTGATCTGACTCAGCAGGGGAAAAGGCGCCAATAAGGTTTTAAATAACATCGAGCAGCGCCACGCATATTTGCTCACCTTTAAAGCACTCCCACCTTGAGGCTCATCCTCTTTTGTTCTAACTCTTTTAATTTTATTCATTTAAATAACAATCAATACGGTAACTTGCTTTTATGCTCAACGACACTATTACTCACGCCGAACGCGAACTGTATTTAACTTTATTAGAGCTGGCTCAGCAGCAGCCGAGCGCTTACGAATGGCTGACGCGCTTACCAACATGGTTAAATGACATCAAGGATAAAGCCAACTACGCGCATGCACCTGCTTATCAAGCGTCAGTCGCTCGTTTGCCAGAACTAACCGTCAATAACGTCGATCTGAACAGTGATGTCCTGACGATTGAGGCAAATCTTAGTGAGTCTCAGCGCAAACAAACAGTGGCATTATTAAAGCAGCTCATGCCGTGGCGCAAAGGGCCTTTTCAAATTGGTAGTGAAGAAGGCAATCCAATATTGATTGATACTGAATGGCACAGCGATTGGAAGTGGCAACGAGTCGCACCGCATTTGGGTAATTTAAAAGGTCGTCGCGTATTAGATGTGGGTGGTGGCTCTGGCTATCACGGCTGGCGTATGGCAGGGGCAGGAGCAGATACAGTCATTATCATTGATCCGTCATGCTTGTTTTATCATCAGTTTATGGCGATTCGTCATTTTGTTGGCGCAGCAGACGCTCATACTCATGCTCATGGTACAGGCCGTTATCGTACTCATTATATTCCCGTGCCGCTTGAAGCATTGCCCGAGCATAGCCAATTATTTGACACCGTATTTAGCATGGGTGTGCTCTATCATCGCCAATCGCCGTTTGAGCATTTACAACAGCTTAAAGGGCAGTTGGTCAAAGGCGGTGAGTTGGTGCTTGAAACCTTGGTTATCGAAGGTGATGCCCATACGGTACTGGTGCCAAATGACCGCTATGCTCAGATGAATAACGTGTATTTTTTACCATCAGTCGCGGCATTGACAGGCTGGCTAGAAAAAGCGGGATTCTCAGAGGTGCGTTGCGTGGATGTAGCAGTGACCTCGACGGAAGAGCAGCGTAAAACGGAATGGATGACTTATCATTCGTTAGCAGATTTTTTAGATCCTAATGACTCTAGCAAAACTCTTGAAGGCTATCCTGCTCCGATGCGTGCGACCTTGATTGCCAAAAAATAGCGTTATTACTTTATTACCATAAGGAACATGGATAATGAAAATATCAAAGACTGTGATTATGACTACTATTAGCTTGTTATCGCTACCTGCTATGGCAAGTTACGGTACGCCATTTGAGGGTTGGGGCTTTGTGCAGGATGATTGGCAAGTGGTTTGTGATAATACCCTGACTTGTCGAGCAGCAGGTTATGCAGAGGAGGATCAGTTTGATACGCCTGCCTCAATATTGCTAACAGCATTACCTAAAGTTTCTTTACCAAGTGCCACAGTACAGTTTTTACCAGAGGTTCCAAAGCAGAATAATACCGAGGCTGAGCTTTGGTTAAATGGTAAGAACTATGGCGAGATACAGCCAGATGCGGACGGTTACGTCTATGATTTAAGTCCTCAGCAAACCAAGTACCTGATTAATCAAGCACGCCTAAATACGAATATAGAGATAAGAGTAGGCAGTGAGCGTTGGACAATCAGCGATAAAGGCATGAGTGCGGTATTGCTCAAGCTCGATGATGCACAAGGTCGTGTAGGGACACCGTTGGCACTGGTTAGTAAGAGCAGCCCACATCAGCAGACACCCAAATCCGCTAAAGCGAAACCTGTGATTAAAAAAGTATATGCCTATGCTGACAACAAGCAACTGGACTCGTCAAAGCTAGTATATTTTCAAAAGAATATAAATAAGTGGGTCGATATTGACGCTAAGCAACTTGTAGGCTCTGAAGATGATATGGGAGATTGTGAGTTGGTTAATCCAAAAACTGAAGCGTACCAACGAATGCAAGAGTATGGTGCTGGTAGATTAGGTTGGGAATTTACAGCCGTGGATGCCAAGCATACGCTTGCTAGCCATCTATGCTGGCAAGGAGCCTATAACGAAGGTTATGGTTATTGGCTGATAAATCATCGTACTCCAAGCGAGACAGTACTTATCACCACAGCAGGCAGTGAATATTCTGATGGAGAGATTTGGGCGATGCATAAAGATCGAGGCGTTGGTGATTGCTGGAGTCGTGCGATATGGATTTGGAATGGTAAAACGTTTGCTAAGAGCGAAGAGGTAACGACGGGCATGTGCCGAGGTTTTGCTGGTGGGGCATGGGACTTACCAACTTACGTGAGTGCAGTCGTAAAAAATGATAGCAAGGCTCAGTGAGTGATATTTTTATAGGAATGATTGACACACTATAAAGTGAAGCCGTCATGAGCCATGCATTTTTTAATTGACCATTTCCCCGTCTATTTATCAGTGGCAGGCTAGGTGTTTATTACCTATCATTGACAGTGAGGACACGCCCTAGTTATATAAAAATTATATCAACCATCTTTTAAAAGCGACTTCCAACAATAACTTGAGTAAGAAGCCTACAAACCCTGCGCCTAATGCTAAGAAGATCCAAAATGTCCCCGCGCGCCCAGCTTGAGATTCTTTAGAAATATCCCACATAATAAAAAACAAGAAGGCGATGAAGATTGGCAATAAAACGTACAGTCCCCAACTGGTGACGGTACTAGCAGCAATAGCAAACATGGCATAATCCTATAAAATAGCAACGCTGCCTCTATTCACCTCTATTATTTTATTGTTCTTCTGATAATCGTTACCCTCAGAGTGATGTATCGCCATTCATAAAATAAGCGATAATCTATAAAATAAATAAGAAATAAGTAGGCAGCAATACAAACCGTTATTATAACGTGGAAGCGAGCAGGTATAAACTGCTGCTAAGTATGAGGCAACAGTAACGCTACAATTTGCAGGGCTGACTGATCAGTATCAGTTCTAAATCCCAATCTATTGAGTCCATCTCAATCTTCTTTATAGTGAACGAGAGCACAGACAAGCCTATTAGTATGGCTCGCCCTCAATTCAATCGATTATCCTCTAAATGGTTAAATTTTGCCAAACTTCGTCAAACAGCTTATTAATATCTCAATATTATTTGTGCTACTTTTCTTATTTGACGGCAATTTATCTCATTTTTATCACCATTTTTAAAATGAGGACACGGCCTAGTCACCTCAATTATTAGTATTAACTGTCATAACCGTAAGATTTTAGTGCTAATTTTGGTGCAAATGGTGCAATACAGGGCAAAGATTGTTATATTTACAGGTTACTTATCTTTTTGTATTATTTTACTCCCTGTAATGTCGGTCGCTATTATAATAGGCAGTTATCGGCTGCTCACATTCGCCACATTTTTATACCGTTTTTGTTGTTTATTTAACCGAGTTCAAATCCTTATGTCACAAGCCCAAATTGATACACTTGCATCACTATTTAACGATGCGATTCAAACCCTACAAGCAGATGGTACCCTACCAGCTGACTGGCAAAATAATAGCCAAATCACCCGTACTAAAGACTTAAGCCACGGTGATTTTGCCAGTAATATTGCGCTGACAGCTGCCAAAGCTGCCAAGGCCAATCCACGTCAGCTTGCTGAAAAAATTGTCAATGCGCTGCCTGAAAACCAAGACATTCGCCAAGTGGAAATCGCAGGTCCAGGTTTTATTAACGTGTTCTTAAATGCGGAAGCCAAGTTTGCGGTATTAGATGATATCTTTGCATTGCAAGATCGCTTTGGTTTAAGCGATCAGTTTGACGGGCAAAAAATTCAGGTTGAGTTTGTCTCTGCCAATCCAACGTCAAGTTTGCACGTTGGTCATGGTCGCGGTGCAGCGTTCGGTATGAGCGTGGCAAACCTGCTTGAAGCGATTGGTTATGATGTCACGCGTGAGTACTATGTCAACGATGCGGGTCGGCAAATGGACATCTTGGCGACCAGTACCTATTTGCGTTATCTGGAAACCAATGGCGAGCAAATAATTTTCCCAGTTAATGGCTATCAAGGTGATTATGTCAGTGACATCGCCCAAACGTTAAAAGCGCAACACGGCGATCATTACGTTCATAGCTTTGCAGCAATCGCCAAAGATGTGCCAGCAGATGCTGAGTTTGAGATCAATGCGGACGGCGAAAAAACACTGCTAGCAGGTGACAAAGAAGCGCATATTGATGGTTTGATTGCCAACAGTAAAGCCTTACTTGGTGAGGGTTATGAGCTGTTTTTAAATGCGGCATTGAGCAGTATTTTAGCCGATATCAAGGATGACTTAAACGACTTTGGTGTGCGCTACGAGTGCTGGTTTAGCGAACGTTCTATTGATAGCGAGATTGAGCCAGTCTTGCAAACCTTAGATGAAAAAGGCTACCTATACGAAAAAGACGGTAATATTTGGTTCAAATCAACCGATTTTGGTGATGAAAAAGACCGTGTGGTGCGCCGTGCCAATGGTCAATCTACTTATTTTGCTTCTGATATTGCATATCACAAAAACAAATTTGATCGTGGTTTTGATAAAGTGGTGAATGTTTGGGGTGCTGATCACCATGGTTATGTGCCACGCGTAAAAGCCGCTTTATTGGCTCTTGGTATTGATGCTGAGCGTTTAGATGTGGTGCTTGTGCAATTTGTTGCACTATGGCGTGGCAGTGAAAAAGTACAAATGTCCTCGCGTTCAGGTCAATTTGTCACCCTGCGCGATTTACGTACCGAAGTTGGTAATGATGCAGCGCGTTTTTACTATGTCGCCCGTAAGCCTGAAGTGCATATTGATTTTGATTTGGAGCTGGCTAAATCACAAAGCAAAGACAATCAAGTGTATTACATTCAGTATGCGCATGCCCGTGTTTGCCGAGTATTGGAAAAGCTACAGAACAGTGGTCTTGTGGTAGACGATGCAATTGGTTTAGAACATCAAAACTTACTTAGCGCACCAAACGAAGATGAGCTAATTAAATTATTAGCAGGATATCCAGCGACATTATTGCGTGCCGCGACGGGTTATGAGCCGCATGTATTGACCAATTATCTGAAAGAGTTGGCAGCGCTATTTCATGGTTGGTATGACAGCAATCGCATTTTACCAGTGAGCTTGACCTCAGGTGAGACACCAAGCTCGGATGAGATGGACTTGATGCAAGCCCGTTTGCGTTTGTCCAAAGCAGTACGCCAAGTATTGGCCAATGGTCTTAGTTTATTAGGGTTGTCGGCACCATCTAGCATGTAGTTTTTTTCTAGTATATAGTAACTTTCTAACATGTAGTATGAGTATAGATGACTGCCAGCCATAATTTGATGATAGTTAGATTCAGTAGGGAGAACCAGATCCATGCTAGCCAAAAAACCTAAAGGTGCGACTGAAAAACGCAAAACAAGTAGCGTATCCGGCTTATTGTGGATGTTTGTCGGGGCTGTATTGACCCTTATGATAGGGGTCTTCATATACTTGTCACCATTATTTGACTTCAGTCCCGCTGACAGCACCGCTGGTAATGATCCTGATCGTCAGGTACAGCCACGTGTCGACACTGATACCGATAATGGCGATTATGAGTTTTATGATATTTTACCCAATCAAGAGATGGCGACTATTCCTGATGAAGATATTGCTGAAACAGGCAATGATCGTATAGGGGATATCAGTGCCTTTGAGCCTGATGTGGTGGTGACTCAACCTGAAGATGGCTCAGCCAGTCGCAATGATGATACTGGTAACTTTGGTATCTCTGAAAATACGGTGATTTCGCCCAGCGGTGGCAATAACGCTGCTACCAGTAATAACGGCGACGACATCGTAATCGTTGAAGAAGACGCGACCTATGATGGATCGACGCCTGCTAGTAGCAATAGTACTTCTACCAATAATACAGGCGCAGGTAGTGCTAGCGTTCAGGCCGCAAAGCCTGCTGCAACTTACATTTTGCAGATCAATAGCTTCGGTGATGCGGATGAGGCAGATCGTCGCCGTGCCCAAGTGCTGATGGCGGGTGTAGACGCTAGAGTGGTTAAGAATACGACGGGCAATGGTTTGCCAATTTATCAGGTTATTTCTCGCCCGATGAATAATCGCCAAGCAGTAACCACTGCTCAGCAGCGCTTACAAAATAATGGCATTGATTCCATCATCGTTGAACAGCGTCGTTAAGTTGCGCTATTTGATAGCAGTTTTAGTTCTTTATTAATAATAAAAAAAGCGTCGCAATGACGTTTTTTTTATCTCTAATTTTTAGCAAAGTTATTTTTTCTGTTGGTTTATTATCTCTCATCAAAAATTTCATAAAGAGCGTGGCTATGACAGTCTCTCATTCAGCAACACCGCCTACTGGCCTCATTAAAGCATTTTTCCAAAAGTATTTTATTGATGCTTTCACTGGCATGGCGTTAGGGCTATTTGTCACATTGATTGCTGGTTTAATCATCTCGCAAATCGGTGGTTGGTTAGCTTTGCCCGCATTGGTCGCGGTGGGCAAGCTTGCCTCAGTACTAATGGGTGCAGGTATCGGGGTGGGTATTGCTTATTACCTTAAAGCACCAACACTCGTCATGCTCAGCTGTTTGGTGGCGGGTATGCTTGGCGCACACTCTGAAGCATTAATGGCAGGGACGTTATTTACGCCCCAAGTAGGCGGACCTGCAACCTTTGCCGCGTTACCGGGCAATCCTATAGGGGCCTACTTGACCTCGGTATTTGCTTATCGTGCTGGTACTTGGGTCGCTGGCAAAACCAAGCTTGATATTCTATTGATTCCTTTATTGGTATGCGCGGTAGCATTAGCAGTTTGTGCACTACTGAATCCACCTATCGTCGCTGCTGTCGCTGCCATTGGCCAAGGTATTCAAGCGGCCACTGAGTTACAGCCCTTGTTAATGGGTATTGTGATTGCAGTGGTGGTGGGTATTTTATTGACATTGCCAACGTCCAGCGCTGCTATTTGTATCGCAATTGGGCTTGGCGGCGTAGCAGGCGGGGCAGCAGTAGTAGGCTGTGCGGCACACATGATTGGCTTTGCCGTTGCAAGCTTTAAAGACAACGGCGTCAGTGGCGTGATATCTCAAGGTCTGGGCACCAGTATGTTGCAGATTCCTAATGTATTAAAAAAACCGCTGGTGTTGTTGCCTGCTGTGATTGCCAGCGCCGTTGTTGGCCCTATTGCGACAGTAGGATTTGGACTGGCATGTACGGCAACGGGTGCAGGCATGGGCACAGCTGGATTGGTCGGCGTATTTGGAGTGATTGAAGCATCACAAGAAATCATGAGTACGGGTCAATTATGGACAGCGATTATTCTGTTGATGTTTGTATTACCTGCCCTAATTGCAGGTGTAGTCGCTTATGTGATGCGCCGTATGGGCTGGCTGGTTGATGGTGATATGAAGCTGCCTTAAATTAAAGATAAAGGACGCAAATTGTCCTAACTATCAATTATGAAAAAGCCCAGCTATTTAAATAGTTGGGCTTTTTTATTATATAAATTATGAGCTTTTTTTTAATTAACGGCGTACATCTTGAGGGGCATCACCATTTGGCCAATCTTTATCTTTGTTGGCTTTGATAGGTCGCGGCAGATGGGTAAAGTAAGCGGCAATATCAACTGCTTCTTGGTCACTAAGTGAGTTACCTTGACCAAAGGGCATTTTGCCTTTGATAAAGGCCGCTGCTGTATAAGTTCGCGCCATACCTGCGCCATCGTTGAAGGATTTGTCTCCAGCTACTGCGGGATAGATATAAGTGCCATCGTCATTATATTGACCTTCGCCATTTTCACCATGGCAAACGCTACATTTTTCAGCAAACAGCTTTTTGCCATTGTCCGTATTTGGCTCTAAAGTTTTGTCTACCTTAACAAAACCGCGCCCTTCAGGCGAGACACCGTAAGGCAAGCCCTGTGATAGCCAGCTCATATAAGACACCATCGCATTCATATCATCTGAACCCAGATCAAGCGCTTTGCCATTCATTGAGCGTTCAAAACAGCCGTTGATGCGTTCTTGTATTGAATTAACGCGACCAGCACGTGACCGATAAATAGGATAAATGCCCGGCATACCATTCCAAGGCGCCGCGTAGGCCTCTGAGCCATTACCCAAGTGACAGCTGGTACAGTTCAACTGGTTGCCGACATTGTCAGGCAGCTCTTTATAAGTATGATTGGCGATTTGTAAGCCGCGACGTACTGCTGCGCCGAACTCATCATCTGGAATAGTAGACTCATCTGGCATGCTGACGGTTAGTTTGGCACTTGGATTTGAGGCCATTTCGTCTTTAATTTCGGCGGCACGTGCCTCAAGTGATTTAACTCGGGCCAATGCTTCAGCTTCTTCGACACGATCGACAGCCTTGGTGTCTTTTTCACTACAGCCTGACAGGCTAACCGCACCAATAGCAAAGACAGCAGCCAGTAAAAAGGAGGAAGAGGGTTTAATCCCTAAAAGTGTTTTCATTGGAATATCCTTATTATCAAAAATAATATGTAATAATATATTTATGTGATAATTTAACTGTCATGATGACAGAAGCAATCTTAATTTTTGTGCAAAAAATCTGAATGAGTAATCAATCTGTAAGTTGCTAGAAACATAATTGTACCAAATATTAAATAATTAAAGTATATAAATAGATAAAGTGTTTTGGCTTAAGCTGGACATGGATTAATTTCATACGGTAGGAAAAACAGTGTTGAAAAAAAATTCAAATTCTATCGATCAAAAAAAGCGCTTAAATATTGATAATATTTAAGCGCTTTTTTGTGGGCAAGTATTCTTAAGATACATTACTTTGTCGTGCTTGATTTTTTATGGCGGCGTGGTTTTAGCTTACGAGAGAGCTTATGGACATCGTTCAATATTTGACTGTATGTCGATGGAAATACACGCTGTACCGCGTCGATTATCTTGGCATCGTTACCAATTAGGCAGCGTGGTTGATTGGTCGCGGCAGCCTGCAAAATAATCCAAGCGGCTTCACTGGCATCAAACTTCAGAAATTTATTAAAGCTTTGAATGGCTTTGGGGCCAGTACGCATGCCAATATCATTAATACTGTCATTACCACGGGCACTATTGGCAATATTGGTTTTAATCCCGCCGGGATGAATACAGGTCGCTGACACGCCGCAGCGCTGAATATCTAACTCTTGGCGTAAGCTTTCGGTAAAACCGCGTACAGCAAATTTACTGGCGTTATACGCAGACTGCGACGGCTGCGCGGTTAAGCCAAACAGACTTGAGATATTAATGATGTGACCATTTTTAGAAAATTGGCGTGGTTTGCCATCCTTACTAGCACTACTATCACTTGCTACTTCGCTTTGTTTGACACTATTTTTAATCAACGGTAAAAATGCCTTGGTGCCGTAAACCACGCCCCAAAAATTGATGTCCATCACCCATTCAAGCTCGCTAATGCTACTGCCTTCGACAGTAGAATATAATGCTACGCCTGCATTATTAAAGATGAAGTTCACTTTACCATGGTCTGCCATGACGCTGTCTGCCCACGCTTCCACGGCTTTATGGTCTGATACATCAAGTACCGTCATGGTCGCTTTGATGTCATAACCGACGAGCAATTCTTTGGTCTGTGCCAGTTGCACCGCGTTGATATCAGAGAGTGCAACATGACAACCCATTTGTGCTAAGTGGATCGCCAGCTCGCGTCCCATACCAGAGCCAGCACCGGTGATAGCGGCGACGTGGTTGCAGTAATAAGGCGCAATATCTTGGTCTTTATTGGTATGAAAAGGTAGGTATTGACGCATTGAGGTTGCGATAGAAGTAACATTGTTAAGCATGATAAACAGTCCTTTGTATCATCAGTGATAGGTGTTGTTAGCACATTTACCTTAGCATGCTTTATGGTTTTAGCTGTGAACGATTGATAAACGCAGCTGTCATTTTTAAGTCATTTATAATTCAAGATAGCCAGACATAAAAAAGCGTCTTAGCTTATAAAGCCAGACGCTTTTTTTAATAACTCATTAACAACACTGAACGATATTTATCCAGTAATGAATTAAGCAATCTTAGGGATTTTACCTTCATTAATCACTTCTGCGTCAACCAGTACGGTTTTGGCATTTTCCATCGAAGGTAACTCATACATGGTTTCAAGCAAGGCGTTTTCTACAATAGAACGCAGTCCACGTGCACCTGTTTTACGCTCCATGGCTTTTTTGGCAATGGCATCAAGTGCTTCTTGCGTAAAGTTAATCTCAGCACCTTCCATATCAAACAGATACTTGTACTGTTTCACCAAAGCATTCTTAGGCTCAGTGAGAATCTGTACCAAGGCTTCTTCATCAAGCTCTTGTAGCGCTGCAATGACAGGTAGACGACCAATAAGCTCAGGGATAAGGCCAAATTTAATCAAATCTTCTGGTTCAACTTGTTGCAGCAAATCAGAGCTACGACGGCTGTCATCTTTTGAGCTGACATCGGCGTTAAAACCAATACCGCCTTTTTCTGTACGCTGCTGAATAACCGCATCCAGACCCGCAAATGCGCCACCAACGATGATTAAAATGTTGCTCGTATCAACTTGGATCAGCTCTTGCTGTGGATGTTTGCGACCACCGTGTGGCGGTATAGCAGCAACGGTACCTTCGATGAGTTTTAGCAATGCTTGCTGTACGCCTTCGCCTGACACATCACGCGTGATAGACGGGTTGTCGCCTTTTTTGCTGATTTTATCAATCTCATCAATATAGATGATACCTTGCTCAGCTTTACTGACATCGTAATCTGATGCTTGTAATAGCTTTTGTACGATGTTTTCAACATCTTCACCAACATAACCTGCTTCGGTTAAGGTCGTCGCATCCGCCATTGCAAAAGGCACATCAAGCAGACGCGCCAAGGTTTGCGCCAGTAAGGTTTTACCAGAGCCAGTTGGGCCGATCAGCAAGATATTGCTTTTAGCCAATTCAACCATGGCATCGTCAGCGCCAATCTTCGCTTTTTTACTGTCTTTGGCTAAGGTTTGGCTAACTTTTAGACGCTTGTAATGGTTATAAACAGCAACGGCTAGGGCTTTTTTGGCGGCGTCTTGTCCGATAACATATTCGTCAAGCTTGGCACGTAATTCTTTTGGCGTTGGTAGTTTTTTATTGACCCAAGAGGTATCAATTTCACTGTCATCATCGCCATCTTCAGCGCTGTCAGCGATTAAATCGGTACATAGCTCAATACATTCATTACAGATATTGGCATCGTCAGCGGCAATCAGCTGCTGTACATCGCTTTTGGCTTTGCCGCAAAACGAGCAATGCGGGGTGTTATCTTCTGCCATATAAAGGCACTCCTAAAATTTAAAACTTACAAATATTTTGATTTTTTACATCAAAGCCAAAACGTATAACGCTCAGGCTTTTGATGCCCATCAAAGCTTTTGCTCTTATGCGGTAATTATAAAGAAGCAGGGCGGCGCTCTAATACTTCGTCGACCAGACCGTACTCTTTAGCCTCGCGAGCATCTAACCAAAAGTCGCGCTCAACGTCTTTTTCGATTTTTTCTAATGGTTGACCAGTACGTTCTGCCAAAATCTCATTTAAACGGGCACGCGTTTTTAGAATTTCACGAGCATTAATTTCGATATCGGTTGCTTGACCTTGCGCGCCGCCTGAAGGCTGATGAATCATGACACGAGCATTGGCAAGAGAATAACGCTTGCCTTTTTGACCAGCCGCAAGCAAGAACGAGCCCATGCTATAAGCGCCGCCCATACAGATGGTCGATACTTCAGGTTTGATAAAGTTCATGGTATCAAAGATCGCCAAGCCTGCACTCACTGAGCCGCCTGGTGAATTAATATATAAATGAATGTCTTTGTCTGGGTTTTCCGCTTCTAAAAATAGCAACTGTGCGACAATTAGATTGGCCATATGGTCTTCGACTTGACCGGTCAAAAAGATAACGCGCTCACGTAATAGGCGTGAGAAAATATCAAACGAGCGTTCACCGCGAGAGGATTGTTCAACGACCATTGGCACCAACGCAGCTTGAGGGGCGCTTTGGGTATATTGCATGCCTTGTGCGTCATTGTGCGCACTCATCAGCATATCAAAATGTGGGTTGGCAGTGATGCGATCATAATCTGTCATAAAGATGTCCTATTTATAAGTACATAAAATAAAGGGATTGAAGCTAGCGAGCGGCTACGCTTGTATGGCTGCTCATCATGCTAGATGTTGCCGCTTTTTAATAATATTAGCTGGCTGAAATAATAAGCGCCAGCTGTCGCTAAAAATAATTGAGCTAATGGTAACTTTTTTATTGAGGCAATAGTAACTTATTAATGTGAAAAATGACTTTCTATTCATAACATGAGTGACTCCCTATTAATAAGGCGTCTGTAACCATTTATCAAGGGGCTTGGTTATAAACGGTCCATAAAGATAGCATATAAATCCCCAATAAAAATGCCCTAACAAATTTGTTAGGGCACTGTGTCAGAGCATTTTTAGATTGCAATTAGCAATGAGTACCATTGAATGGCAAATTGCCAAGTTATCTCACTAAATTACATGCCTTGCTGCTGTTGTTGCTGTGCAGCTAGCAAGTCTTGGTAGCTCACTTCTTTATCAGTCACTTTACCTTGCTCGATTAGATAATCAACCACTTGGTCTTCTAATACAACAGACTCAATGTTAGCGCGCTGCTGCTTGTCATTGGTGTAGTATTCGATCACTTCTGCTGGATCTTCGTAGTTTTCAGCGGCTTCTTTGATGAAGGTTTCAACGCGCTCTTGATCTACTTCTAAGCCTTTGGTGTCGATAACACGGGCAACGATGATGCCAAGACGGGCAGCACGTAGCGCTTGCTCTTCAAATAGCTCATTTGGCAGCATGTCTTTATCAAAGCTATCAGCATTGGCACCGAACTGCTGAGAAAAACGTTGCATCATCATGTTGCGTTGACGCTCGATTTCTTGCTCTAGCATAGCGTTTGGTACGTCAAACTCGTTCTTTTCTAACAATGCGTCAAAAGTTGCTTGCTTAACTTGGCTACGCGCAGCGTTTTTGATTTCGCGTTCCATGTTTTTGCGTACATCTTCTTTCAATTTCTCAACGCCGCCTTCTTTTACACCGAATAGCTCAAGGAACGCATCGTCGATTTCAGGTAGCTTAGATTTTTCAACCAATTTTACGTTGATTTTGAACTGTGCTTCTTTGCCAGCTAGGTTCTCAGCTTGATAATCTTCTGGGAAAGTTACGTCGATAGTTTTTTCTTCGCCAGCTTTCATACCTTTGATACCAGCTTCAAAACCTGGGATCATTTGGTTGCTACCGATGATTAGTTTGAAGTCTTCAGCTGAACCGCCTTCAAATTTTTCGCCGTCGATTGAACCTTCAAAGTCAAAAGTCACTTGGTTATCTTTCGCCGCCATGCCTTTTTTCTCAACGAACTCTTCACGTTGCTTTTGAAGGTTTTCGATCATGGTGTCGACGTCTTCTTCGCTCACTTTAGCAGTGTGACGCTCAACTTCGATCTCATCGATACCTTGTACGTCTACTTCTGGGAAGATTTCGACAGTGGCTTGATAGACCAAGAAATCATCTTCAAGTTTTACATCATCGATGTTAGGCATGCCAACAGCGCGGATGTCTTCAGATTTGATCGCTTCAAAAACGGTATCACGGATAACGTCGTTGATAACTTCTTGTTGAATGCCAGCACCGTACTGTGAGCGGATGTGTGACATAGGGACGTTACCTTTACGGAAACCGTCAATCTTGGCAGTTTTCGCAACTTGACGAATACGGCCTTCAACTTTGTTTTGAATTTTTTCAACGGGTACTTTAACCGTTAGCTGGGTTTCTTTATTAGATAGCTTGTTGGTTGTGACTTGTAAATCTGTAGCCATGTTCATTACACCTTTAAGATTAAATAGTACGTTTGATTGAGTAGTACTTAGGGTTAAATGGTAATAGACAAACCGTGCCTCAAATTACGGGCATGTATCACGGGTTGCCGTTGGAATAAATAGGGAATAGCGATAATGCTGCAACTTCGAAATCAGCACCAGCAGCAATCGCCGCTGATACCAAAAGGCAAATTTGCCCAAGTTGTTAGTGCTATCAAATATCAATCATAAACCGTTAATGCACCGCATAATAACGCTTTTTGGTGAATTATACAGCCAAATAACGGCTTTCAACAAAATTTTAAAAGTAGAACAGTATAATCTATCTGTTTATTAAAGTAAAAATTATCTCTTTAACGGGATGTTTACTTATGTTTCTCACCTTTATAAGAGCACCTATAAAGGCAGTTGTGCCAATAACTGCTGAATCGCCTGACCACGATGACTGATGCTATTTTTATCAGCAGCGCTTAGACTCGCCGCACTGGCTTGCAATTCAGGTAACCAAAACAATGGGTCATAGCCAAAACCACCGTCACCATGCGGTGCCTGCAAAACCTCACCTTGCCATAGACCTTGCGCGATAATTGGTAGCGGATCATCGGCATGGCGCACCATCGCCAATACGCAAACGAACATACCTGCGATGGGAGTATTAGGGTTAGAAGAATCGGCCTGCTGGTCGCGGACAGACTGTAAGTCAGCAATGAGCTTGGTGTTATTCTTGCCATCATTACCATGCTCGCCAGCATAGCGGGCAGAGTAAATGCCGGGTGCATTACCCAATACAGGCACACACAATCCTGAGTCATCAGCAATGGCAGGCAGTCCGCTGATACGGCTGGCATGGCGTGCCTTGATGATGGCATTTTCTACAAAGCTCAGGCCGTCCTCAATCGCATCTTCGATATCGAGCTGACCTTGTGGAATAATGGTCACGTCTAAGTTAGCTTCGGCAAACAATCTTTTGAACTCAGCCAGTTTGCCTTTATTATTACTGGCGAGTACCCACTGGTTATCTGATGTCAATTGGGTAGAGAGTAGCGAGGTATTATTGGTACTCATAAGGTCATTCCGTTATGTAAAGGTGATGATTTAGTCAGTCTAATTTTGTCTTTTGATATTTTTATAGATACTGTATTGATTGATCTTAATAGTCGTGCCAGTATTGATAGCGCGTGGTTTCATAAGGTATAAAGTCATCGTTAAATAAATAACCAATTACTATGCAGATTGTACGGGCTATAACATTTGGTAACTGATATTATTGGTCACTGTTGCTATAATAGGCGACAAGCTACAGTGAAATATATCTTATAGCTTGTGAATATTAAGTTAATAAAAGTCTATATAGTCAAAGACTTGGCTTTTGGACTAAGAATAATAGCAATAAGTAACCGCTAGGTTAATTTTGGATTCATAATGATACGTGATATTGTACTAAGCAATACCGTGTATCAAGCGATAAAGTTCATTTCAAACAATAAACTCAGCCAATTTAGTCCGCTATTTTATAGTGTTTTTTGCGGTGTAAAAATAGCGTAAAATTCAGTCTCTATAATAAGTTTTCATAAACTAACGGCTAAACAGCAAGGATAAAATAATTATGTCAAACATTACATTGCCAGACCTACCATATGCAAAAGATGCGCTAGAGCCACATATCAGTGCCGAGACGCTAGAATACCATCATGACAAGCATCACAATGCATACGTAACTAAGCTCAACGAATTGCTACCAGGTTCTGGTCTAGAAGACAAAACGTTGTCAGAAATCATCGTAGCAACCGCTAAAGATGACAGCAAGCATGGTATGTTCAACCAAGCAGCCCAAGTATGGAACCACACGTTCTATTGGAACTGCATGACGCCAACAAATGGCGGCGGCGAACCTACTGGCGATCTAAAAGCTAAAATTGAAGAAGACTTCGGTAGCTATGACAAGTTCCGTGAAGAGTTCAAAAACGCAGCATTGACTCAGTTTGGTTCAGGTTGGGCATGGCTAGTCGCTGACAAAGTCGGTGGCAAATTGTCAATCGCTAAAACTGCTAACGCTGATACCCCACTTGCACATGACCAAATCGCGGTATTGACTTGTGATGTATGGGAACATGCGTACTATGTAGATTACCGTAACCGTCGTCCTGACTATGTTGACACGTTCCTAGACAAGCTAGTGAACTGGGACTATGCAAATGCGAAATATAAAGGTCAAGATGCTGGCGTTGAAGAGTAATCTTTAAAACTTAAGGTTTTGATTTGAAAAAAGGACGCTGAGAGGCGTCCTTTTTTTTTGTGATAGTTTAAGAACGAACAATTTATTTTTTCTTATCTCTTTGCTTAATATGCTCTTGTGTTTCTAATGGAATCAAATCTGCATAGAGACTTTCTAGTTCTTTTGGCTTAGTTATCAGCTCATCAGCAATAAAATTTAAAATACTGAACAACTTCTGAGCGATTTCAGCATTATCATCTAGATTTATTTGACCAGGATGAACAGCATTATTCCCTATGACTCTTAACAAATCCAAAGCTTGCTGTATTGTAGGACTTAAGCCTTCTGATACCAATTCTTTTATATCAACGTTGATTTTCTTTCCATCTTTTCCTATTTGCTTTAACAGCATTTGTAGAGCTAAGCGCAAAAGGGCAGTAGCTCCTTTCGGTGAATCAATCAAAATATTAGAAGCTTCTATATAAAGAGCTTTGATATCCTCATCTAAATCTTCGTTAGGTACTGGAACTGTAGTTTTCTTAGGATAGATAATTTCTTCATTCACCCATAATGTAAATTCTTCACATGAAGAACAGGTTGCCACTGAAAATCCTTTAGGACAAAATTGATAAAGGTTTTTTTGAAGTTCATTATCAATTACATTCAAAAATTGAATGATGGTTTTTTGATAAAAACTCTCGATACTTGATCTGTAGTTGAGATACAGATGATTAATAATATTGATCGCTGTACTTCCAGCATCATCAGCATCAAACCATTCTTGGGTCGCAACAGTATTGCAATGAGGGCACTGAAACTTATTATCTCTGTAGTTTGGTATCATATATTACTCCATAGCTCGTTTATGCATAAATTCGTATTCTATAGAAAATTATACTCTGTTCTATAACACCTCAAATCCAAACTTACCCAACGCTTCTCGCAGCATCGCAATATTATAATACGCATGCGCATTAACGGTATTTTGAAAGAAGATATAAAGCGTATCAAAGTGCTGACGCTGATTGGCAATCGCTTGTGCCCAGTCCTGCATCTCCGCCTCACTATAGCGATAATCATGGCGGTCAGCAGCACTCATCGCATCCCACCAGTTTAAATTATTACCATGCATACGTAGATAACCAGTACGCTCGGTAAATATCAATCTTGACGGCGGCAATCCACTGACTTTGGGGTAATCGACGCTACACCAAATCAGCCCTTGCTGTGCAAAACTATCGATCACTTGCGGGGTATGCCAGCCGTTATGACGAAACTCAATGGCGAGTGGATAGTCCTGAAACCAACTAACGAGATTGGCCAGATAAAGACGATGCTCGCGAGTACGATCAAAGCCATGTGGAAATTGTAATAGTAAAGGCGCTAAAGCATTGGCTTCGATCAGTGGCGTTAGCGCAGTCAGGAAAGCTTGTGCATGTTCGGCAGTGCCTTTGCGCGCATGAGTGAAGTCTTGATGCAGTTTGACGGCAAATTTCAATTCACTATTTGCTTCGGCATAGGCTTTATTAACCATGCCTGCAAAGGCTTTTTGCCCGATGGGCGCGTAGAAGGTGCTATTAATCTCAACTGCGCCGTATTGCTTGGCGTACTCGCGTAAGAAGTCCGTTTTCTTTGTACCAGTTGGATACAGCGTACCGAGCAAATCGGTATCGCTATAGCCGCCAGTACCAAGATAAATACGTGGGATAGGGTTACTGTCCATGTTGACCACTCACTGCCGTTCTTTGATGATTAAATTTTTGGCTATTTTTTACGTGCCCATAGCCATTCTATTAATGCCAGTAAAGCATCATTGTTTGCGTCATTGCCAAGCTCGCAACTGCTTGATTTATGATGACTCAGTTCACGAATGATGGCTGTGCGTCCGTCATTAAATAGTGATTGCGCATAGCTAGTCGCGTCTTCGACACCCATCAGCTTTACATAGGTAGATTTATCTAGTTTTTCATCGCTGCCAGCAGGTTTACCAAGGGTGTCAGTCGTCATTGTGACATCTAGCACGTCGTCTTGGACTTGGAAGGCAAGACCAATATATTGGGCACACTCTTGCAATGCCATACGCTGTGGAGCAGTTGCACCAGCACAGACGCCGCCCATGAGCATGGCCGCCTCAATTAACGCACCTGTTTTATCACGGTGAATGGCTTCTAAATCCTCCTGCATGATACTTGCACTGGCTTCGGCATTGAGGTCGAGCATTTGACCAGAAACCATACGCCGTGCACGCGGAGCAAATATCGCGATGAGCTGGCTTGCGATATCCGCATCGAACGGCACAAAAGTGGGCAGCTCTGCGGTCAATACTTCGAAGGCTAGCGTCTGTAATACGTCACCAGCGAGTAGGGCGGTTGATTCTTCAAAGACGATATGCGCCGTCGGCTGTCCACGACGTAGATCATCATCGTCCATACATGGCAAATCATCATGCACCAATGAGTAGGTATGCAAAAGCTCTACTGCTAATGCCGCACGGCGTGCCATATCATAATCGGAGTCATTTTCTAATAGCCCTTCCAAATCGTTATTTTGATTGATTTTTTTATCAGGGCTTTTATTGGCATCGTTAGCGGTATTATTAGCATTGCTATGATTGACACTGTCAAAGGCACTGGCGACCAATAATGGGCGTACCAGTTTGCCTTGACCCGTCATCACATAACGGCAGGCATCAATCAGCGGACTTGGCAGTTTGGCATAAGCAAACAGCACGTCGATATCTTGTGCCAGTTGGGCGCGCACGGCACTGTGAAATTGCTCGGTGTTGTTATCAAAACTATCGAAAGACATAAAGCTTGGTGTAGAAGAAACAGTCATAACCCAACCATTTATCAGGTGAATAATAAAAATATCGCTAGTGTAGCATGATAGATTATATAGCTTATGGGGTGAGCCTCATCAATGCCATGTTTTTGGTAGCTTACTGTTAAAAAATCGGTTAAGCACGCCGAGATAATACAACAAGCCCTCGTTACGTATTGGTGATTTAACTTAGTCGGTGGATATGTTTTGATAAAGAATCAAGTTAAGCGTGTGATGGCGCGTGATGGTAGGCATCTGTCATTATAATCTTTAAAAGACCGGTTTTTAGTATACAATTTCAGTATACAAACCGTCACTTAAAGCACATTAATAGTCAGGTAAAGGGCTGCTGCCGATTTAAGAGTGACTTGTGAGTATGGTATTAGCTTGTGACAGTCAGGGGCATAATCCCCTACACTAATTGACGTAAAAATGATCTGATGATTCAGGGCTGGGTATTTGCATGCTTATTTCAGCGGAAAATTTGCTCAAATCTCAGTCCGTATTTTTAATTTTAGTATGTTCAATATCAGTACTGGTAACAGTATATATAAATGAAGCGCCGTATTCACTTGTGCTAACGCGGTAACATTAAGCATAAAAAATGAATATATAACCATGAGCGCTGGATAATAAATACATCTTCACTGCTTACGCTATACTGACTTTATAACACAGTATATTGGCAGTGTTATTACTCGTTTTACTAACAATAACTGGCTATTTATTTTAATTTTAAAACGTAGCTTTCGTTATATAGCAAGGAGTTCCAAATGGTATACCAAGGAAATCGCATCACGGTGACAATGCTAGAGGATGGCATCGCCAACATGCAGTACAACGCCGAAAATGAGAGCGTGAACAAGTTTGATGCTGAGACCAATAAGCAATTTGGCGAAGCGGTTACTGCTTTAGAAAAAGCTGACGACGTAAAAGGTTTGATCGTGACGTCAGGCAAAGGCGTCTTTATCGCCGGTGCTGATATCACAGAGTTTGTGGCTTCTTTCAAAAAATCAGAAAGCGAGATCAAAGATTGGGTCATTCATGTCAATGACGCTTTCAATCGTTTTGAAGACCTGCCATTTCCAAAAGTTGCTGCTATTAATGGCGCAGCGCTTGGCGGTGGTTGTGAGATGACTTTGGTTTGTGAATATCGCGTCATGAGCGACAAAGCCATCATCGGTCTACCAGAAACCCAATTGGGTATCTTCCCAGGTTTTGGTGGTACGGTTCGTACTACCCGTGTCATCGGTATCGACAATGCGCTTGAACTGATTGCGACTGGTACACCAAAGAAACCACTCGATGCACTAAAACTTGGTCTCGTTGATGCAACTGTACCTGCTGATGACTTGCAAGATGCAGCGATTGATCTGGTCAAAAAATGTATCTCAGGTGAGCTTGATTGGAAAGCGAAGCGTGAAGAGAAGCTGGTCCCTGTTAAGCTAAACCAGCTTGAGCAAGCGATGGCATTTAATAGTGCAAAAGGTATGATCTTTGCCAAAGCCAATCCTAAGCAGTACCCAGCGCCAGCAATCGCTATCGAGACAATTGAGAAGCACGTTAATTTACCACGTGATAAAGCGATTGAAGTCGAAGCTGCTGGTTTTGCGAAAGCCGCTAAAACCCCACAAGCAGAAAGCTTGGTTGGTCTGTTCTTAAATGATCAATTGGTTAAAAAGCTAGCGAAGCAGCACAGCAAAAAAGCACATGAAATCAATGAGGCGGCAGTACTTGGCGCGGGTATCATGGGCGGTGGTATCGCTTATCAGGCAGCTAGTAAAGGCTTGCCAATTATCATGAAAGATATCAAGTCTGAGCAATTAGACCTTGGTATGGGCGAAGCCAGTAAGCTACTTGGCAAAATGGTCGAACGTGGCAAGATGACCCCAGCAAAAATGGGCGAAACCTTAAGCCGTATCCGTCCAACGCTTAACTATGGCGACTTTGCTGAAACAGACATCGTCATTGAAGCCGTGGTAGAGAATCCAAACGTAAAGCGTGCGGTACTAAAAGAAGTAGAAGGCTTGGTTAAAGACGACTGCATCCTAGCGTCAAATACCTCGACCATTTCTATTACTTTCCTAGCTGAAGCGCTAGAGCGTCCAGAAAACTTCGTCGGTATGCACTTCTTTAACCCAGTACATCGCATGCCACTCGTTGAAGTTATCCGCGGTGAGAAATCTTCTGAAGAAGCCATCGCGACTACCGTTGCTCTAGCCTCAAAAATGGGCAAAGTGCCAGTTGTTGTTAATGACTGCCCAGGTTTCTTAGTCAACCGTGTATTGTTCCCATACTTTGGTGCCTTTGACTTGCTACTTAAGCAAGGTGCTGACTTTGCTCATGTCGATAAAGTCATGGAAAAATTCGGCTGGCCGATGGGTCCTGCTTATCTAATCGACGTGGTTGGTTTAGATACTGGTGTTCATGGTGCTGAAGTCATGGCAGAAGGTTTCCCTGACCGCATGAAGCCTGATTATAAAGGTGCGATTGAGCTTTTATATGAAAACAAACGCTTAGGTCAGAAAAACGGCGTTGGTTTCTATAAGTATGAGGTGGACAAGCGCGGCAAGCCAAAGAAAGTTGCTGATGAAGCCACTTACGAGTTGCTAAAAACCACGACTGATAGCGACAAGCAGACTTTTGATGATCAAGCCATCATCGACCGTACCATGCTAGCTTTCTGTAATGAAACTGTACGTTGCCTAGAAGACAACATCGTCAGCACGCCGTCAGAAGCCGATATGGCGATGATTATGGGCGTTGGTTTCCCACCATTCCGCGGTGGACCTTGCCGTTATATCGACCAAATGGGTCTAGATAACTACTTGGCACTGTGTGAAAAATATGCGTACCTTGGCAAAGCCTATGAAGCCCCGCAAAAAATTCGCGATATGGCAGCAGCAGGCGAGACCTTTTACGCTACCGCGTAACGGGCAGTCATTACTAGGATAAAGTGCCGTACGTTTGCTGTTGAGAGTGAGAGCGATTGAGTTATCTATACTCTTTAATGGCAATATTCTTTAATAGCAGATGTACGATTATAGTTAGTTTCATTTAATGTTAGTACAAGAAAATTGAGCGCAAATGTACCTATTGTACTTTGAAGCGAGATTGACGATGTAATAGCACTGAAGTGGACTGACTACACTGACAATAAAAATTGAAAAGGAAGATAGTATGACAGTTTTAAGTCCAAAAGACGTGGTCATCGTAGATGGCGTACGCTCAGCGATGGGTAAATCTAAAAACGGTATGTTCCGCCACGTTCGCGCTGATAGCTTGTCAGCTGAGCTAGTACGTGCCTTGGTTGAGCGTAACGACTTTGACCCACGTGACGTAGAAGACATCATCTGGGGCTGTGTTAACCAGACGCTAGAGCAAGGTCTAAACATCGGTCGTAACATCGGTCTACTAGCGGGTATTCCTAAGACTGCTGGCGGTCAAACCGTTAACCGTCTATGTGGCTCATCTATGCAGGCGCTACACACTGCCGCTGCGCAAATCATGACCAATCAAGGTGATGTTTTCATCATCGGTGGTGTCGAGCATATGGGTCACGTCGGCATGATGCATGGCGTTGATCTTAACCCTGAAGCGTCAAAGCATTACGCAAAAGCCTCAAATATGATGGGCTTGACTGCTGAAATGCTGGGTCGTATGAACAACATCACTCGTGAAGAGCAAGATGCCTTTGGTCTTGAGTCGCATCGCCGTGCATGGGCTGCGACGGTAGAGGGTCGTTTTGACAATGAAATCATTGGTATCGAAGGTCATGATGCTGCTGGTCGCTTACAACTATGTACCGTTGATGAAGTGATTCGTCCAGATGCGACAATGGAGCAAATGCAAAAGCTACGTCCAGCCTTCGATCCAAAAGGCGGCACAGTAACAGCGGCAACCTCATCTGCATTATCTGACGGTGCGTCAGCAATGCTAGTGATGAGCGCACAAAAAGCCAAAGATTTAGGTCTAAAGCCACGTGCTCGCATTCGTAGTATGGCTATTGCTGGTTGTGATGCCGCTATCATGGGCTACGGTCCAGTACCTGCGACTCAAAAAGCACTGAAGCGTGCTGGCATGAGCATCGATGATATTCAAACCATCGAGCTAAACGAAGCGTTTGCAGCGCAGGGCTTATCAGTCCTAAAAGCCTTGAACTTGACGGACAAGCAAGACATCGTCAACATCAATGGTGGCGCGATTGCTCTGGGTCATCCACTCGGATGTTCTGGTGCCCGTATCACAGTGACATTGCTAAATGCGATGGAGCAGTCTGATACTGAAATCGGTCTTGCGACTATGTGTATTGGTCTTGGTCAAGGTATCGCGACTATTATTGAGCGTGTTTAAATTTCAGAAATTTTAAATAAACTGATATTTGTTGATTAATATACTTTAGTATCTTGTAAAATAAGCGTCTCTAACTTAACGTTAGGGGCGTTTTTTTGTGCCCACAGTAAAATAATATAAGTGATTATGCTAAACCCTAGCATACCGTTATTGGTTGAGTAAAAAGGCTATCAAAATTAGAATTTGATTTACTATAAATGAATGGTGATAGTGTATGGATGATAATAATAAGCGAAGCCAGTATAGGTATAAGAATAAAAATAGAAGCAGAAATAGAGCAGGTAAGCAGGAGAGACGTAGAATTACTAAGCGTAAGGAGCAGAAACTCCAACGCACTAAAGGATCGACCAAAATAAAACTAAAGCAGGTGTTTTTTCCTTATTTGGGTTTGAGTATCCTGACCATTCTACTTTTCGGTGCTTTACGCTGGTTGCTTGATATTTATCTAGATGTTCTTCCTTTAAAGGAAGGCTACTGGAATTTTGGTATTCCTCTCCTTTTATCTATTTCAGTCGTTAGTATTTGGATGTGGCCGAGGTACGAGCTTCTGACTTTAAAGTGGGTTGAGCGTAGTAGTTCAGGCTACTTTTTTATAACGATGGTTTTAGCATTAGTGATACCGCTTGTTCTCAGCCAAAACTATTTGTCTAAAGCTGCCTACGAAGTTATTGAAGTAAATAGCTTGAATGATATTCGTCATTATCCAAAGCAAAAGTATTTCAGAGTAAATGATTTTGAGCCACTCAAATTAGAGAGCGTTTCTTATATAGAAACACAAGTAGTCAGTGGACGATATTTTGACTCAACATTGCATATTGATTATTACATTGCGACGCCATTTATAGCCGCTGAGAATATTTGGCTAGGTTCTAGCTACCACACGAAATACGATAATCGCGCAGACCAAAGTATTAAAGACAGTCAATACTCAGCGTTTATTAACGACTCGCGCCATAAGTACGAAGCCAAAGACCTCTCTAATATCAGCTACTTTAAGAAACTTAAATCATCAAATAGCAGAAATGCTTACTTACACACGATTTCTACGGCTAATAGGCAATCTAATTTGCCACACTTGGTATTAATGCCTGAAACAGGATTACTTACTGACAGTTTAGGTCGTGATTTCGTTTGGGGGTTTGGTTCGTTTTTTATTGGTATGGTGCTGTGCTTGTTGCTCGTTCTCGCAGCAGAGTTTGATAGTCAAGAAAAGAAGGACAAGCGAAAACGTATACCTATCAAAAAACAAAAGCAAGTAAAAAAACGAGCACCAGTAAGTGATCTATCAAAAAGCCTAGTAGTTTGGTTTAGAAGTAATAAAGAGCGACCTGCGACGTTGGTATTAATACTGACCTGTATAGGTACATTTATACTGACCTTATTCATGGGTATGGATATCATTGATCCTTTATCTAGACAGGTAAATAGTGTAGGTGGGTTAACGATGGACGCGCTGAAAGCTGGTAAGTATTGGCGGGTAGTGACATCGCTTTTTGTACATGTAGGAATTATGCATTTAGTAATGAGTCTAGGGATGCTTTTTGCGACAGGTTATATTTTGGAAAAACTATTGGGTCCTATACGTTTTACGATTGCGTTTTTTATATGTGGTATTTTCGCTAATGTTTTAGGGGTGCTATATTTTGATATGGATATGGCAGGTGTTTGGGGTGCTACATTTGGCTTGTTTGGTATCGCGATACCGTTGGTGGCCTTTAAAATTTTTAATAAAAAATATCGAGAGCTATTCGGCGGTACTATCGCTGCGATATTAATCATTACTTTAAACAGCATGTTCTTTGCATTTATAAACACGCTCAGTTATATGGTGTATTATCTTTTAACCTTATGTTTTGGCGTTGCTTTCGGTGTGGGCATGGTCATGACTCAAAAACAGTCTTTATTACGCAATGCTAGGCGTCATAATATATAGTGATTGGCTATTCATAATCAGAAACCTACGCTAAGCAGTATTAATCAAACGTGATGAATTGTTATTAATCATTATTAGAGACTATCTCCATTGACGCACTCAGTAAACTATGACTAAATGAGAGGAAGGCTAATAAAGACAATATCAATGATAAAATTAACATAGCTTTTAACAATAAAGTCCGCCGTACAAGGAGTGTGCCATGTCTACTATGATTACCGATCGTACCTATCGAATCGCTCGCGAAAATACCCAAGCGATGATAATTGATATTCAAGAACGCTTAACACCGCATATTTATGACCATGAAAATATCGTCAAAAAAGCAGTGACACTTATTAAAGGTCTACAAGCACTGAATATCCCTATTATGCTCAATGAGCAGTACAAAAAAGGGCTTGGCGATACGCTACCTGAGATACGCGAGGTATTAGAAGGCGATAACGCTAAAAGCTTTGAAAAGGTTACCTTTAGCGCTTGTGATAATAATGATTCGTGGCATTATTTAGCACAGCAAAATAGAAGTATTGTTTTACTGTTTGGGGTAGAGACACATGTCTGTGTACTACAAACGGCGCTTGATTTGCTAGATAATGGTATGCAACCTGTCATCATTGGTGATGCGGTCGGCTCACGTTTCCCTTATGATAAAAAGCAAGCGATTCGCCGTATTCGCCGTGCTGGTGGCGTGATTACCACGGTCGAAACCATTCTGTTTGAGTTATGCCGAAGTAGTCAAGACCCTGCTTTTAAAACCATTAGTAACTTGATTAAATAATCGTTTCCTATAGATTTAAAAAGATGGCGCTTAATACGATAAGCGCTATTTTTTTAGGCGTGCTGATAATTAAAGCAATAATCAGCAGTGCCAAGCTCGAATGTTCAACACGCCCTAGGGCATGTTGAACATTCAATCAATGAACATTTAAATGGGCTAAAAATGGCTAAAAATGGCTAAAAATGGCTAAAAATGGCTAAAAATGGCTAAATTTTGTCAAACATCGTCAAATAGCTTGGTCATCTCACGATATTAACGGCGCTATTTTCCTTGCTTAACTGCAATTTATCTCATTTTTATCACCATTTTTAAAATGAGGACACGCCCTAATGAACGGATATGTTTCGCTATGGATGTTGGTGTCTTCTATCATTTATCTCATAAAATGTATAATAGTGCCACTTTTGCGTAACGGTAAGATAAAGCGCGATCAATCCACTCGTTAAATGATAGAGATAGTTATGTCAGCAACTAAGCCCATGCCATTACCCAACCTAAACCTCGCCTCAAAAATTGATATTGACGATGTTACGCATTTTTTATTAGAGCTAGATGCTCTAAAACGCGTGAATCGCCGTAGTTACGTGACCGATACCGATCGCAGAGAAAACTCTGCCGAACATTCTTGGCATTTAGCGATGGCATGTTGGTCAATTGCTGAGCTGTTTGAGCTGGATTTCAATCATGAACAATTGCTAAAGATGGCACTGGTACATGATTTGGGTGAGATTGACGCTGGTGATACGTTCTTGTTTGCAAGTAGCCGTAGCATGGCACATGTTGAAGAACGCGCTGGCATCGCTAGACTGCAATCCGAGCGCGGTAACGGCATCGCGGCTTTGAGTGAGGTTTGGGAGGAGCAAGAAACTGGTAGCAGTAAAGAAAGCCAGCTGCTCAGAGTGGTTGATCGTTTGTTACCGTTTTTACTTAATCTCAATACTGAAGGAAAAACGTGGGTTGAGTCTCAGGTCACGTGCTCGCAAGTGGCTGGGGCGCTTGCTTTTATTAAATACAGCTTTCCTCCCATTCATAATTGGCTCTCACATAATATTGAATATGCCACCCAGCAAGGGTGGTTGGTTGATGCTTAAATAAAGCCATTATTTTGCCGTTTAAGTGTTTGCAAATATTCTGTATTTTTCAAATATTAAAGCATTCATAGTTAGCTAAATGAACGATTAAGTACATTACATAGAGAGGTCGTTAAATGAGAGTCACTGGCACTTATAAGGTTTTTGCTAAATCACTCGTCTTTATTGGCCTATTAAGTTTGGCGCAACTAACGCAGGCTGCCGAGCCTATTAGCAATGGTGATAAATTGGCAGGCGATGCCAAAAAACAAATCGGCATTACCACCAGCTATGATCCTGCTTACCGCAAGTTGGATTTTCCGCGTGGCGATGTGCCGATAGAAACTGGCGTCTGTACCGATGTCATTATTCGCGCCTATCGCTTGCAAAATATAGATCTACAGCAATTAGTCAACCATGATATGAAGTCAAATTGGTCGGCTTATCCAAAGAGTTGGGGGCTGAAATCAACCGATAAAAATATCGATCATCGCCGAGTGCCCAATCTTGAAGTGTTTTTTGCGCGTCACGCAAAGACATTATCGACGACTGATAAAGACAGTTTTCAAGCAGGGGATGTGGTGACGTGGCGATTACCGAATGGCAATTTGCCGCACACGGGCATCGTCTCCGATAAAGTCGCTGCGGATGGTACACCGCTGATTATTCACAATATCGGACGCGGCACGCAAGAAGAAAACATCTTATTTGCTTATCCTATTCTCAAGCACTTTCGTTATTAACCACTTTCGTTATTAACTACTATGCTGCGATAAAACAATTACCCACACTAAAAAGCTCAGCTAAGCATAAATTAGGATGCTGAACTGAGCTTTTTTGAGTCGTTAAATCGCTTGCCTATTGAGTGTTAGCGACACCCAGTAGTTGTCCCATTTTTACAACACTATTGGCCTTCATACTGTCTTGCCAATTGGCTTTTGCGCCTTTTGGCAGTATCACAATAGCGGTTGAGCCTAAATAAAAACGACCCAGCTCATCGCCTTTCTCCAAGCTTATATTGTGCTCAGATTCTTGAACATCATCAGTGCGAGCAATCTTACCGGTTGCTACCGTTTCGATACCAGCAACAATCATCGCCCCAACCATCACGACCGCTGCTTTGCCATATTCTGTATCAAATAAACAAACCAAGCGTTCATTACGCGCAAATAAGTCCGGCACGTTCGCCGCCGTCGTATTGTTGACAGAAAACAGCGTACCCGGTACATAACGGGTTTTGGTCAAAGTACCAGCGAAGGGCATATGTACACGGTGATAGTTACTAGGGGCAAGATACACCGTCGCAAAACTCCCATCCGCAAAATAGCGACCATCTTCACTGTCAGCAAGCAGTTGGCCCACGTCATAATAGCGACCTTTCGCTTGGAGCAATTTATGGTCGTCAATTTGACCCAATTGCGAGATAATACCATCGGCAGGACTGACGATACCATGAATAGTCATGTCGATAGGGCGCGCGTCTTCTTTTAGCTCACGAGTAAAAAAATCATTAAAGCTCTCATAGGCGTTGAGACTTTGGCGCTCATACTCGTCTAAGCTGACGTTGTAAGCTTTGGCAAAGCTACGGATAAACGTGCGTTTAACATAAGGGTGGCGGCTAGCGGCTAGACGCCCAGCAACTTTACTCAGTTGCTGCTGCGGGACAAGCTGTTGTAAAGTAGTGAATACATTCATAATGAGGCTACCAAAATAGGGTGTGATGTAATAATTAATAAGCAAGAGAATGGCCGTATTTTATCATGGACAGCGTCTTATTGTATGAGCATAATTGGTAAGGAATCCGTAAATGAAAGCACTTATACAGCGCGTACGCGGTGCTAGTGTCACCGTCGATGCGCAGTGTGTTGGTATGATTGAGCAAGGCATATTGGCTTATATTGGTTTGGGGCCTGATGACGATCTAAAAAGCGCTCAGCGAATGGTGGATAAAATCCTCACCTATCGTATTTTTGACAATGATGATGATCCTGCCAAGTACGGCAAACTGGATAAAAATGTCCAGCAAGTTGGTGGTGGATTATTATTGGTATCACAGTTTACGCTAATGGCAAAAACAGACAAGGGTCGTCGCCCAGACTTTGGTGGTGCGATGGCGCCCGATGCGGCTCAAGCATTGTTTGCGCAATTGGTTGCTTATGCCAACACGCAACACCCAAACGTGGCAACTGGTCAGTTTGGCGCTGATATGCAAGTGTCGAGCGTCAATGACGGGCCGCTAAACTTTTTATTAGAAGTGAATTGAGTGAACTAAATACTAGCCGTCACGAGAAATATGAATAGCTTAAAAGTTGAATGTCATTAAACTGTCATAATTACCCCGTTTAATAGGGAGCAGCAGGCGAGCATTTATCGCCTTTTTTGTCAGCCAAATGTGGTCCTCTAACACTGAGAATGCCGTATGTATAATGAGCAAATTTTGATTGTTGAAGATGAACCTGCGATTCGTGAAATGATCGTCATGACGCTAGAGATGGCGGGTTTTGATAGTTTGCAGGCAGCGGATGTATCTGAGGCGCACCAACAAGTGGTCGATCACCGCCCTGCGCTGATTTTGCTAGATTGGATGCTGCCCGGAGATAAAAGCGGCATTGATTTTTGCCGGTTGCTCAAAAACGATGAGCTACTTGCTGAGATACCAGTCATTATGTTGACAGCCAAAAGTGAAGAGGACAGCAAGGTGCATGGCCTCGATGCTGGTGCTGATGATTATATGACTAAGCCTTTTTCGACACGTGAGTTGATATCCAGAATCAAAGCAGTATTGCGGCGTAGTAACGCGCTCAGTAGCGATAAACCTATCGAAATCGGCAAGCTGAGCCTTGATCCCAAAAGTCAGCGGGTGACAGCGGCTGGTAAAGTGGTTGATGTCGGACCTACGGAGTATCGATTATTGGCATTTTTCATGAGTCATCCAGAGCGTGCCTATACGCGAACGCAGCTGCTGGACCAAGTATGGGGCGGTAATGTATATATCGAAGATAGAACCATTGATGTTCATATCAAACGATTGCGGACATTACTACGACCGCATCAATGTGATACGTTGATACAGACAGTGCGTGGGACAGGCTATCGATTTTCTAGCTTTATTGAACCAATTTGACTGACGGTTTCTATTCGCTATAAAAGCAGCATGTTAATCGCAGCACAGTGAAAAACAGCGAATAGTGATAAGGATGATGAATGAACACCCTAATATCGGCTCAAGGCGACCAACAAGATAAGTCAGTACTGGCGACTCAGCAGAATACAACGGATCAACTCAAAAAAATTAGGAGCGCACTACGCGCATTGCGTGATGCAGTGGTTTTGCTCAATGACAATGATGGGCTTGAATGGTGGAATCAGGCCGCTGAAGATTTATTGTTGTTACAGTTGTCAGATAAAGGTAAGTGCATTTTTGACTTTATTAGCGCGCCTGAATTTCTTCAGTACTATCAGGCGACAACGAACTCTAACGATGAGGTTCAGGATGGTGTGCACATTGTCTCGTGGCGTGAGCCCAAGCGTTATCTAAAGTGTGAGCTCACGCCTTTTGGTGATGAGAAGCTGCTTATCATTTATGATGTGACGCGCTTGCATCATTTGGAGGAGATGCGCCGCGACTTTGTGGCGAATGTCTCGCATGAGTTACGCACACCGTTGACCGTCATGATGGGCTATCTGGAAAATTTTTCGGATCAGCCAGATATGCCGCCGCATTGGAAGCGCGGGTTTGAGCTGATGAGCCAACAGACTGCGCGTATGAATAGAATTGTGAATGACTTATTGCTGTTATCTCGCATCGAAATCGAAGAAACCCATGAGCTCAGTTATATTGACATGACCAAGCTGCTGACCCATGTCTATGATGATGCGCAAGCGTATAACCAAGAATATGGACATACCATTCACTTGCAGATAGACACTTATGACGGACTGTATGGCTCAGAGATGTATCTAAATAGTGCGCTCTCCAATCTGGTGATTAATGCTATCAAATACACGCCCAAGGGCGGTAATATCGCCATTAGCTGGACAAGAACATCAGAAGGTTGTCGATTTGCCGTTGAAGATAACGGTATTGGTATTGCGCCTGAGCATATCACACGGTTAACAGAGCGTTTTTATCGTATTGATAAAGGTCGTAGTCGGGCGACCGGCGGTACAGGGCTAGGTTTGGCAATCGTTAAACACGTCTTATATCAGCATGAGGCTAATCTGAAAATTGAATCAGTAGAAGGGGTTGGCTCGACGTTCAGTATGGTATTTCCAGCTGCCCACGTTAGATCAGCTGCGATACCTTAATTTTTTTGTAAAAGTGGATAGGGGTTCACTGCACTGCCGCTGATATAAATACCGTAATGCACATGTGGTGGCGTGCCTTTTGCATTACCACTGTCGCCGACATAGCCGATGATATCACCAGCATCGACCCAGTCGTTCAGGCTAATATCTGCATAATCCTCCAAATGCGCATAATAATGACCTGCGCCGCCTGGTCCAACCACGACCACCACACGACCGCCTAATGTATTTTCACCAACTTTGCTGACGATGCCTTGTGTTGTGGATTGTATCGGTGTGCCTCGTGCGGCAAAGATATCGATACCTTCATGACTGCGCCCTTGACTGCGTGCAGCGCCCCATGTATCTGTTAGATGTTGTTCTGGAAGTGGACTGGGTAAGCTGTTTTCCGTCGGTAGTTCTTGCTGTAATAAACTGAGCTGTTGCCATTTTGCTATCACAAATGACTGAGTTTGCTGGCTGATACTGGGTAATAGCCTATCAAATACAAATAATAGCATCAACAATACAGCCGCCTTAATGAGCACACTGAGTACACGACTTAAAAAGGTTGGCTTCTTCTTTGGTTTCGATTGCGGGTTATTGCCATCTGCTAGCATCGATTTCTCTTTAGTTTTTTGCATGGACTTCAATTGATATTATATAAGTGAAGTTGTCTATTCTTTGTATACCATTGTTATCTCTGGTTTTTATCCCCATAAATATAACGTTTCTTTTAAAGTTTACGTGTTTTTAAAACGTTATATAAAATACCAATGTTGCTATCTATTGTTGCTCTCCATGGCTGAATCTTTATGACTGACACTGCGCTGATTATCGATACCGAAACCGACCAAGGTCGTGATCCGCGTCCGATTCAAGTGGCGACTATTAATGTGGTGACGGGTTTTGAGTGGATGAAGTACTTTAATAGTGGTCGTTCGATATCACCAGTCGTGATTAAAATTCACGGCATCACCGATGATGGTGTTGCCGATCTTGAGCGCTTCGATTTAGAGGCGTTTGAGTTGCCGCAGTATTTGATCGGTCATAATGTCCGCTTTGATTGGCGAGTGATTGGCAGTCCGTCTGCTAAGCTGATTTGTACCGTGAGACTCGCGCGTGCCGCCTTTCCAGAATGGAGCGCTTACGGTCAGTCCAAATGTATCGAGCAATTATTAGGCAAAGAACAAGCATGTAAGATGACGATTGCCGCTCATGATGCGCTGGGTGATGCGCGTATGTGTTATCTGCTTTATCAGGCGTGCTGCGAGCGCCTAGCAATTGCACCGACGGATTTTGCTGCTGTCCATGCTATCGCCAATAAAGCCAATCCAGTGAGCAAAATGCCCTTTGGTAAACATAAGGGTACGCTGATCAAAGACGTGCCAATCAGCTACGTAAAATGGATGCTGGGTAATATTCATAATATGCAGCCGTCACTGTATTCTGCATTAAAAAAGCGTATAGAAGCAGAAAAAATTAAAAGTGCTGAGTAATAAAGAACTCATCTACAAATTCTGAGTTTTCATCTAAATAAACAATGTAAGTAGCTACAACATCACTTTCTTTAATTAAATTCGTTTTTAATCTGTTTACACGAATATTATAAAGTTTAGTTTCGATATTGTCTTCAATTTCCCAAATACTATTAGATAATGCTTCCAACTTATAAGGTAAATCAAAAAGCTTGGGATCGTTATTTAGAAATAAAGTATCTAAACACGAATTTGCTACTTTAATAAATTGCGTATGCTTTTGCATAAAGTATCCTATTCATCTTTACTAAACCAGTCTACTGCCATTTGCCAAAGCTCGGGCGCTTTAGCATTGGTTTTACTGCTAAAGTAGCGCATGTGACCGATATGATTTAATCCGAAATCTTCAGGATTCAAAAACCGCTTTTCGATTGGCATGTTCGTAAATACCCGTATCATGTCATCCATGTTTTCGCTATTGGCGATATCATCATCGCTAAAGCCAAGCCATAATGCTGGCATGCCAAGCTCATCATAAAAATGGGTATGAATGCTTTTGCCAAAAGCGGTCTTGATATAGCCTGCGCCATTGCCGAGCCACGCCGCGTGGTAGCGGCTCGCCCATACCAATTTTATCTGACGGCGTGTACCCTAACATCAAGTTAGTGAGTGGAATAAAGGCATCCATAAACCCCATCGCTTTGAGTTTATAGGGCATGTCCATATTTCTGATACGACCTGATGAGCAAGCGACATTGAATACTGAAGCGAGTGTACTATAATTTGGCATCAAACCAATCAGCTGACCGCCCGCACTATGAGCAATTACATGATAAGTAGCGTCGGCAAATTCGTCTTGCAACGCATCAAGGACGGCTGGCATGTCATGGCGACCCCAACTGATTAAAGAGGCATCGCATTTAGCCAATTCAGACGACAGCGATTCACCGATGCCTTCATTGTCAAAGGTTAGTACACCAAAGCCATTTTCTGCTAAGTGAGTGGCAAAATTGTGATAAAACTGGCGTTTGATACCTGTTGCTGGTGCTATCATAACTGCTATTTTCACCTCATTTTTAGGACGATAGACAGTCGCTGCCAGTGCTCGATTGCGCTCAGTCATGATGCTCAGTGAATAAGTATCCGTTTGATGCTGTTTATTTTCCATGGTTTAACCTTCATATTTTTATGGTTTTTTGCGGTATGGAGTGGCTATTTATTTGCAATTATTTATCAATAATCCGTTCTTAAAATGTAGTCATTACGTAGTGATAAACAGCTTAAATAAGCTGATAGCCACCTGATAGCATCGCTTATGTTAAGATAAATGCTGGTAAGCAAGGCGCTCAATTGTGACTTCCAAGTTCTATGCTATTTATCTTGGGTGATACTATCCATCAGGGTTTTAACGAGTATTTAACAAAAAACAATCGATATAAAAATTAAGGAAGCTATATGCAAATGAAAATTAATAATGACACTTATGAAGTCATTACCAGTCAAGACATTACCAATATTGAAAAAGCAGTAGATAAATCAACATTAACGATGCCGTTGGTAGCGGTTTATTGTGGTTCGCGTTTGGGCAATAATGAAGTCTACGAGCAGGCAGCCCGCGAGCTGGGTAGTGCGCTCGCCGACAATGGCATGGGTTTGGTGTACGGCGGTGCGAGCATCGGGCTGATGGGTGCCGTTGCAGATGAGGTGATTCAAGGCGGCGCGCAAGCGGTCGGTGTGATTCCAACCTTTATGCTCAAGCACGAAATTGCCCATGAGCAGCTGACTCGTCTGCATTTAACCGATACCATGCACACCCGTAAAACCGTGATGGCAGAGTACGCAGATGCCTTTATTACCTTGCCGGGTGGGCTTGGAACATTGGAAGAAATTATGGAAATCGCCACGTGGCGTCAGCTATATCAACATGAAAAACCGATGATTATTCTGAATATTAATGGTTTCTATGATCGTATGATCGAGCACTTAAAATATACGGCTGACCAAGGTTTTATGAAGCAAGAAGATTTGGAACGTTTGGTGGTATGTAACACGATTAACGAAGCCATTGACCTATTAAAAACAGTCGTAAAAATAGACGATGCAGTCGATACCGAAAAAATGGCTGGTAGTTAAGAGCACATATTTTTATTTATAAATGCTTTTATCTATAAATGCTTTATCCATAAAAAAGGAGAGAAGGGCTGATTGTTAGCCGTTCTCTCCTTTTTTTTCAATTTTTAATAGAACGTTTGTTAAATCTCAGTAGCACTTGAATCATTATCAACGTTTAAATCATCTAAAGGTGTCTCATCAATACCGTGATTCACATCAGCCATAGCTAATGGAAAGCCGCGTTGCTCAGCGAGTGTGCGCGCGACTTCATCAATTGCCACGCTATCGTGTTTTGTCAAATACGCCCACTCATGAGCATAACGATTGCGATTGGCTGGCGTGTCATGATCAATTAAGCCAAGTTCAGTCAATTCATCAACGATTTGATCGGCAGCAATCAAGGTCGATGAGGCTTTGACGTTTTCTGCACGTGCATAGCGAATATTAGAGTACAAGCTCACATCAGCCACTCGCAGCGTATCGTCTTGACCGGGTATTTGCTGCCCACCATATAGCGCGTTACCGACCGTACGTGCGCTATGGAAAGTCGGTACAAACTCAGCCACATAATCAATCGCTTGCTGACTACGTGCTTGTAACGGTGCTTTATCCCAGCCATCTTCGATGTAGTGTACATACTGCGGCGGCAATTTAGGTTGGGCACTGTTTTTGCTCGAGGCGACCAAGCCATCATCGAATAGCGTGATAAATTTACTCATGCCATGTATTTGAAAGTAACCACCGGGATAAGGCGTGAGTTGTGCCATGCCTTCTGGCGTACCACGACTGCCATAAACGATAATCTCTGGTATCTGTCCGCCAGTATCATCCCAGTGGGTGATATAAGAAGATTTAAACTCGACCATACGCGTGACTTTTACCCCAACCATGTCGTCGATGACGCCAGTACGAAAACCGCAAGCGTTGATTAGGTAATCCACTTCGATAGATTCAGTTGTATTTTTGGTCTCAGATTCGGTTGCAAGCTTAGTTTTAGAGCTGGCAGCTTGCTGATAATCAATACGCCATTTAGTGACGTGGTGGTCAGCGTTTGAGCAATTCTCACAATCGACCGGCATGACTTGCTTAACCTGCGTATCTGTAAAGACGTGAGCATGCTCATAATCTGCTAATGCTAATTGCGCAGAGGCTGCCAAGCGAAAAATATTCCAGCCATATTCTTGCACGACAATCAGTGGAAACTTGACTTTATTTAAGTCTAAATACTTAGCGACTGGTATCAACCATTCATCAACCGACTGCGGCACGGTGACTTGCTCACGTTCAGACAGCGCAATGAGTTGCTCATGACTATAAAGCTGATAGTAGTTTTCAGGTTCGCCCAACACTTTGTTATTGGCATCTTCGGCGATAAGCTTACGATACGCATCGGTCAAGATATCAAGACGTGGTAGCAAGTCTTCTGGCAAGCCCTCATCGCGGGTTGGCACGGCAAATACCGTCGGGCGAACATCGATGGTATAAGGATAAAGGCGCAGTATATCGATACATTGTTTGAGGAGAGCCACACAATCTTCATCAGGAATTTCGCGGTATAGATTGCCGCCAGCATGCAAGTGGCACATCGGTGGGCCATCAATCAGCGATTTGTTTTTTTCAAATACATAAGTTTCAAGCCCCAATGCCGCAAGGCGAATAGCAATGGTTGCGCCTGCCGTACCACCACCAAGAATACCGACGCGTTTGGCAGAGTGCGCTTGGTTTTTCACTGGGTTTTTAATGAAAGAGTGAGTCATTGTCGTTGTTATATCCTTAATAGCATTTACAGCAGGTCATGCTCGGTGTATTTGTTAAATGTTTTATTCTAAAAATCTAATTTTAAAAATTTTGTTCTAATGGATCTTGTTCTAAGCCGTTTATAACTATTGATATGCGTGCAAAGTGCATCAAGTTCAATATGTATATGAAGCCGCAACGGTCATATTTGTCATTGTGTAGTAATTCTTAATATCTATAGGGGTATTCTACGAAAAATGATAACTAATATGATGGCAAATACGTAAGTAGATACGTGAGTTTTGTCAATGGATGGCTATGGCGCTTGATAGCAGTAACTGTGCCAATTTATCCAATTTGTAAATTTATAGATGGATAGAAACGACTGCGCTGTTGCATATGCTATATTAAAACTGCTTGAAGTCAGTGCTGTGTTTTTTTGCCGCTTAAATCGTCAAACGATGAAAAAAATCTAAATAGAAATTTATGATGACAATCACAATGACAAGGAAGTTATTATGAAACGTATGCTTATGTTATCGGCTCTCACCGGTGTTTTGGCGCTTACTGGTTGTTCAACACTAAATAATATGGTCGGTAAGGATGATTCTGGCATGCATGATGTGCAAGCCACCAATAAAAACACCGCACCCGTCGCAAGTAAAAACGGCATGTTAGTCGATGCTAGCAATCACATGACCTTATATACCTTTGACAAAGACGCGATGAATAAATCAGAGTGCGGTAGCGCCTGTCTGCTCGTTTGGCCAGCATTTATGGCACCGAGTAATGCCAAAGCATCAGGGCAGTTTGCGGCGTTCCAACGCGAAGATGGCAAGTATCAATGGGCGATGAATGGCAAGCCTTTATATTTCTATGCCAATGATACAAAGGTGGGCGATAAAGATGGCGACAATAAACTTGGCGTTTGGCATATCGTCAAAATCAAGTAAAGCAACCCTATTATGTAGTGAAGTTAAAGACGATTAGCATCAAAAAAGCAGCCATTGTAATGGCTGCTTTTTTATTGGCTTGAGCGAATGGTTAGACTAGTAAAATAAAGCTATCAAACTTCTGCCAAGGCTTCCGCTTGCTCAGTCTCCAAGATGCCTTCTTTCGCAGGCTCTTTTCTATATAGAGGGAAAAAGTCTGAGCGTAAATCATTTTCAGTAAACCAGCTATCGGCGACTAACGCTGCGTATTTTGTTGGATTTACGACGAGTCTATAAGTCTTGAATAATAACTCTTGTGAGCTAAACCCTTTTTTATACTCGTATAAAGAATCTAGATTGGAGCCTACACCGCCACCAAGGTGTAGCAATTTATAATGATTGGTTCTGCCCCAATCACGAGCCACATGAGTAATGAGTTTGGAAGGTTGTAGATGTGTATAGGCGTTGAGCGTGCCTCCAAGATGGAACTGCATAATGCCCGATTCTTTGCAGATCGTGTAGATAGATGAACCAATGGCTTTATTATCTTGATAGGCAGTTATCAGTAGTATTCTGTCTTGCAGATTTTCGAGCAAATTAAAAAAATAATCATCATCAAAAAAGTAGTACTGGTCGGCCTTCACATGCGCCATCGTTTCTTTATAAATGTTAGAAAAGACCACCGCACTTTCTCTGGTTAAACGCTCAATTTTTGTCACGACATCCATTTTTAAGGCTTTTTTGATACCTCTGCGATGACGATTCTGAGTCTCACTCCAGTGCTCTTCTTCAGATTTACTCAAGTCAGACATCAATGTCAATCCATGAGTGAGTGCTTTGCCGACCGTTGGCAGCCACTCTTTATTGATGATTGGATGCAATCGCATAAATAAAGACACGCAACCTTTTGCCAAGAGAAAGGCTTTTACTTCTGCCAATATTATGTCCAACTCAGCATCAGTTAGAGACTTATCCATCACAGGACCGCCGTAACCATAAGTGGACGTGGCATCCCAATGCTCTGAATCAATTTCCCGTATGATGATAGGCAAGAAGATCTTTTTATTGTTGTAAGTGGCAATCACACCTTGAGGAGTTCCTTTATCTACAATAGCTGATGCAGCAATCCAACCAGATAAATGATAAATATCAAAGTGGTAGTCGGCGATATCTTGATCCCATTCGGTATTTATCTCGGTAAAGTCTACCTGTACTGTATTCATCTTTCTGCTCCCTCAGCGCTATGTGTTATATTCGTAAATCCGTATATATGAATATAACAATAAAACTTGAGGTTAACAAGCAAATGGAACGTATTTATGCGATTTATTAAATATATGCCAACAACAATAAAGGAGTGGCTGCAATATCGTCAAAAAAGCAGCCATTTGGTGGCTGCTTTTTTTAAATGTTTGGAGGGGGTAGGCTTTTTTTCTGCTGCTAAAATCAGCGCTATTTTATTTTTTTGTCGTATTGACTTTTTTCTCTACCAGTTCACCATCGATTTGGATAGGGACATTGGTGGTGATACCATCCGCGAAAGCAGTCATACCATAGGCTGCGCGATCGATATTACCCGTTGCGCGGAAACCGATAACAGGCTCTTTGGTAAGAGGGCTGTTAGCGATTTTATTTAAAGTCACATCTAGCGTTAGTGGTTTGGTCTGACCCAGCATAGTAAAGTCACCTGTGACCTTGGCTTGTTGCGGATTTATAAATTTCACGTTGGTTGATTTAAAGCTCATGGTTGGATATTTGGCGACGTTAAAAAATTCAGCCTTTCTTAAATGCTCATCACGTGCATCCCAATTGGTATCGATACTATCAGTTGCGATGGTGAAATTCATATTGGTTTTACTGGGTGCTTTGACATCATAATTTACGACCCCTTTGACGTCATTAAAATGACCCATTGTGGTCGAAAACCCTAGATGATTGACAGAAAACCCAACACGAGTGTGCGAGTTATCTAATTGCCATTGGCTAGGTAAAGCCGCACTTGCAACAGTAGTGAGTGCCAGTGCTGAGCTGATAAGAAGTGCTTTTGCGCTATTTTTCATAACAGTATTCATCATGATATTGTCCTTATTGAATTGAATGTTCGTTAATAGTGGATGCTTGATTAATGAGGCCAAGTAGAACGGTATCCATCATCATTTATAGATGATGAATATTAAAAATTAACTATTAAATTAATCTAAAGTAAATATATCTATTGATTATTTTAACTAACTTAATATTATACTAATATCATGTGTGTGTCTCAACAGAATAGAGGTTTTGGTGACAACTTATCACATATATCACTCACAACTGCTGCTTGCGTCGAGTGATAAAAACCGTTAAAATCGCGGTTTGATTTTCCCGCTGGGGAAAGGCTAAGTGAGCAGAGGAGTGGTGTTGGGTGCTGGAATAAGCCAGTGACGCAGCTGCCATACTTATAAATGTCCTTAGTGCCTCAGTTACGTATGTCATGACTGGTTTGACACATCGTCTAAGATGGTGTTCAAGAGCGTCATATATACATCGGACATAGAGAGTTTATTATGCGTAAAGATATCCATCCTAATTACCAAGAAGTTTTATTCCATGACACTAACGCTGACGTGTTTTTCTTAACTCGTTCAACGGTTAAGACTAAAGCGACTCGTGAATATGAAGGTACAGAATATCCATACTACCCACTTGATATTTCAAGTGCGTCGCATCCATTCTATACTGGCGAGCAGCGTAAAACTTCTACTGAAGGCCGTGTTGCTAGCTTCAACAAACGCTTTGCTGCGTTTGGTGGCCGTAACAAGAAAGCTGCTGATTCTGCTGAATAATTTACCCTTATGGTGTAAATGTATTTCGCTAAGCAATAAAAAACCGCTGAGTAATCAGCGGTTTTTTTTGTTTAAATTTTAGAAGTAGGACAAGTGCCTGTGCTAAACAATTTCCCTCACTAGGCTAATCGGTAAACGATGCAGTGGGCGCATCTAACAACTGTATAATCAACTCCGATAATTGCTGCGCCCAATAACCATACATGAGGCTACTGGGGTGGAAACCGTCACTGGCAAACATCACCTTGATATCGATTGGTGTACCATTAGCATGCTCTTCTATCATCCGTGGAAAATCAGTTGCCATATAAGTGACACGGTCATCAGCCGCACATACTTGTTGCAATATTTTATCAAGGATAGAGGCTTTAGCACCAACAAAGTTATTCAATGGTGCAGGTATCGCAGGCATTTGTGCCATCGGTGGTAAGCTTAAAAAAATCAGCTCTTGTACACCAAATTTACGCTGAGCGATAGCGATAATGTCCTCAATTTGCTGTTGCCATTTATCCACAGAGACTTTGGATGTGGTGTCGTTAACGCCGACACTTAGCACCATCATATCAACAGGCTGGCTAGGCGCGGGTAGGACATAAAGCCTACGCAAGATATCAAAGCTGGTATGCCCCGTTGTCGCTTGCAATGACCAGTTCAGTGTATCAAACTGGTTTTGGATAGCAGACTGCTGCGTCAAAACAGGAATTAAGTTACCGACAAGAGCCTCTTGCTGCGTCTCACTACCGACGCCAGCCGCCGCCGAGTCTCCAACAATCATTAGATTTAATGTCTGCTTGCGCGCATCTTTTGGCGACTCAAGCACGTTACTTAATTGAACTTGCCCATGCCTTTCTCCATTGGGTTCAGGTAGACGTACCGTATCACGCTTAATTTTGCGACCTTGATAAAGATATACAGGGGCAAGCAGTACATCTCTTGCCACTGAGGCTATTTTATAGGTATTTACCATCCTGCACGCTCCCGAATCGTGGTGAGATTGTCTTCAATTAATAATTTACCATCCACATAAATATCACGCAGTAAGTTGTCTGTGTCTGCAGATAGATCTTCAGCCTTGATGGTTTTTAGCTGTCCATTGTTGTTTTTAACCAAAGCCAAACGTCCTTTCTTTGAGCGTTTTGAGCGGCTGGTAATAGGGTCTTTATAGATGTCTTTCCATATGCCATTGATAGAGATAGCACTGGCTTTCATTGCCCAGCTCATGGTATCGCGGTTGACTTGCTGTAATAAACCGCCGCCCATACCAAATGTCACATTATCTGCGCTAAAGCCTGCTTTCATGACCACATCAATGATCTTACTTAAGCTTTGCGGACTGATACCATCTCCTTGGATAACACGTACATAATCAGGCAGCACTTTATAACCTTTACTATTAATCGTCGTTCCAAATTTGACTGCCAAGCGCTCCAAGGCTTCGCGAACCACTTTGGCAGGCTCGCCACTATCGGGTCTGATGACTAGCGTCCCACCCATATTTTTTACATCATCTTTTAAGCTACCACCCCAAATATTATCGATGGCGTTCCATAAGTCATAGCTGTCAGAGACCACTGAAAAACTCTTACCTGCACCACCAAACTGCTCAATCATATTGGCAAAAGCAGCTGTTTCGCCATCACGACCCCATGCGGTCATGGTGCTATGCTCAGCGGCGGGGATAGAAAAGGCAGGCATGTCTTTATCCATGTGATACCAACGGCTGGCAGCGACCAACGCTGTCATCGAATCGGTACCAGCAAAATTCACCAAATGCGCTAAGCTGCCGAGCGCGACAGATTCTTGACTAGATGCTCCGCGTGAGCCGAAATCATGCAAACGAAAAGTGAGTGATTCGGTATTGTCTGCTGATTTTTCCAGCGCTTGACGAATGATGCCTTTGCAATAGTGTGAAACGCTTGCAACGGTTGATGGATACCAAATGGCACGAAGCAAGGCAGTCTCGATATAGCTTGGTAGCCAGTAAAACTCAGGATCGGTATTGATAATTTGGCAGACGACATTGGATACTGGAACGATGCTGCCTTCAGGGATGGCTTCGATACGTAGTGGTAAATAACCGCCATGTTTATCAACCAAACGCTCCCAGCCAGCACGGTTAAAGGTTAAACCATGTGCTTGAATGAGCATTTCGGCTTCATCGATGTCTTGATGAGTGATTGGCGTGCTTAGATATTCTTTAATAAAGGCTTGTAGACCAAAAAATACCACATCGTAATTGCCTTTACGTGCCTCAATGTAGCTCGATAGATATTCACTACCGCTTGGATATTGCACCCAATGTGAGGTTTTATAGCTGTCACTATTTAAGATCAAATTATTTAAATTGCTGGTGTACATCACAGAACTCCTCTGCTTTGAGATGCCGCAGCTGCTTTAATGAAAGAACAGTTGCGGCGGTTAGCCCTTGCTGTCTATCAGCTGGGGCATGGAAAACTATTAATAGAAGACGAGATAGTCGTCTGATAAAATCCTACAAACCAACCATTTTGGTAATAATCGCATAATGGTCTTCAAACATCATGGTGGCATCAAGCTCAGCTAGTGGTAGCCAAAAAGCTGTGGCTGCATCGTCGCTGCCTTTTACTTTCGGCAGACCTTTTGGATCATTTTTAAGCTGAAAATAAAAGGCTTGGGTAATCGTACGACCACGTGCTGAGCGATATGGGTCGTCAAAGGTATGCTGACTATGACAAGAGCCGCGCAATACTGGCTCAGGGACTTTTAGGCGAGTCTCCTCACGTAGCTCACGGATGCAGGCATCGAATAATGTCTCTTTTGGATTTAAAAAGCCGCCTGGTAATGCCCATAGCCCGCGCCCTGGCATGCTGCGGCGCTCAACCAATAGAATATGTCCTGACTGGACAATTAGTGCGTCTGCTGTCATAAAGGTTGGTGGATAAGGCGCTGATTCCCATTGTCTTTTATATTTATCAATAAAGTCCGCTTCTTCGTGCAGATTTTGATATTCGTCTGTCTTTTTGAAATCGTTCAGAACCTTGCGCGTCGATTCAGGGGTACGCTCAGGGGTCGGGGTCGCGCCCATTAGATAGCTATCACGAATAGGGGTGGCGGATAAGTTGTGATAGTTCGGCACTGAGACGGATGCCCAGTTGGGGAATAGCGATAAATAATACGAGGAGCTGTCTTTGGAATGACCAATCAAGCCGATATCAGTTTGCAAATCACCAGTGACAGATTTCACCCCTGCTTGCACATACTGTAGCCAGCGCGTGTCGTTGTAGAGCGCATCATCTAGACCAACGCAGTGAATACGTGCCGCTTCTGCTGCTGAATACGCGCCCTTAATCATCGCAGCACGCTCAGCGACGCTAAATGGATTGCGTAAACTACGCGGTAAGTTAGCAGAGCCTATCAACATAATGACATTATCAGCACGCTTCAATGCTTCGTCGATCACCGCCTTATGTCCACGATGGAAGGGCTGGAAACGCCCAATGAAAACCAAATAACGATAGTGTTTATTGTTTTTAGCTGAACTTTGCTCTGATGATTCGCTCATATACGCCACTTTCCTACTACGGATATTTCATTGGTTAAAATTTATTGAGTAAAAAGTAATGACGCCAATACTGACACAGCCTATCACTCGCTGACAAGTATAAAGATGTTTAGGGGTGTATCCTTGGTAGGCATTATTTGCATTTAGTCTGCTTGATAAATAATAGAGCTGTCTTTATATAGAGGGTAGCTTATCGGTCATTATACCAACAATGCCTAATCTACTGATTAGTAGCGCCATTAAAAAAATCAATGACAACCATTTGCAACGGTCGCGGTTCAATTCATAGTAGCGCGGTCGGAATTACTGCCTGATTCAGGTATAATGACCATTATAGACGGATTAGAATTTATGACCATTGCTGTCAGTGCATTACAATAATAAACCTCAATCACTGATGGCTCTCAAACTGATATAAGCCGTAAAAATTTTAAAAATCCAAATTCACGACACAGTAGCCATGACAAATATAGCGTTTGTGTCATAACGCATAGGACATATTATGAGTGAGCACAACCAAGCTGAAAGCCAACTAGACCAGTCAGCAGACTATGAATCAGCGCTAGATACTGAGCAAACTGAAGCAAAAAGCAATATTACTATTACTGAGTCAGCCCAAGGCTACTTAGCAGATTTGTTATCCAAGCAGGATACGGATGGTATCGGTGTCCGTATTTTTGTTGAACATCCGGGCACACCGCGTGCTGAGTGCTGTATGGCTTATAACCAACCTGGCGAAGAGGACAGCGCTGATTTGCGTTTTACGTATGACAGTTTTTCTGCCTTTATCGAAGCGGCGTCAGTTCCTTATTTAGAAGACGCGGTGATTGATTATAATAAAGACCGTTTTGGTGGTCAGCTGACCTTCCGCGCGCCAAATTCTAAAGTACCTAAAGTGGGTGCGGATGCCAGTGTCGAAGAGCGTATCAACTACGTCTTGCAGTCAGAGATTAACCCTGGCTTAGCGGCGCATGGCGGTGACGTACAGTTGCTTGAGTTGATTGATGAAGAAGGCGTTGGTCTGACTGCCGTACTAAAATTTGGCGGTGGTTGCCAAGGGTGTTCAGCCGTTGACATGACCTTACGTCAAGGCGTTGAAGTGCAACTTAAGCAGCAAATACCAGAGTTGACGCAAGTCATTGATGAGACGGATCATACCCGTACTGAAAACGCTTACTATAAATAAAAAATGACTTTATGATTAAAAGCTAAATAATCGTCATAAATCTGACAAGTCTACCAATGGTTTTGTCGCTTATGAATTTCTGTCATTAAGCGATGAATAATTTGCTATTCTTTTCATAAAGAAGTTGAGTTATGATTAACTCAGCTTTTTTTATGTCTGTCGTTTAGCGATAAATATCTTAATATGGATTGCTTAAGATATTTCTCAATCATAAAAAATTTACTTAATAATGAACGAATAAATGAATAACAGGAGCACAGTATGAGTGACGGAAAACCAGCTATGCAGACCAATACTCCGCGTCTTGAGACCTTGGCGATTCACGCCGGTTATAGCGTTGAGCCAACGACCAAAGCGGTCGCAGTGCCTATTTATCACACCAGCTCGTACGCCTTTGATAACACTCAGCATGGTGCTGATTTGTTTGATCTAAAAGTCGCGGGCAATATTTATACCCGTATTATGAACCCGACCAACGCTGTGTTGGAGGAACGTGTCGTGGCGCTTGAAGGCGGTATCGGTGCCCTTGCAGTGGCGTCTGGCATGGCAGCCATCACTTATGCGATTCAAACCATCTGTGAAGCGGGTGATAATATCGTTGCTGTATCGACCTTATATGGCGGTACTTATAATTTATTTGCTCATGCGTTGCCGCGTCAAGGGATCGAAGTCCGTTTCTTTGACCATAAAAACCCAGAAGCGATTCGTAATTTGATCGATGATAAAACCAAGATGGTCTTTGCCGAAAGTATCGGTAATCCATTAGGCAACATCGTTGATATTCAAGCGCTGAGTGATATCGCACATGAATATGGTGTGCCAGTGGTGATTGATAGTACGGTTGCCACGCCTGCGTTATGTCGTCCTTTTGAGTTTGGTGCGGATATCGTGATTCATTCATTGACCAAATATATGAGTGGTACAGGCACGTCGATTGGTGGGGCGATTGTCGATAGTGGTAAATTCGCATGGGGCGATTATCCTGAGCGTTTTCCCTTATTGAACACGCCAGATCATAGTTATCACGGAGTGAATTTTGTCAAAGACGTGGGCGCAGCGGCATTTATCGCTCGTGCTCGTGTGGCACCTCTGCGTAATACAGGCGCGGCACTTAGCCCGTTAAATGCTTTTGGTATCTTGCAAGGCATGGAGACGCTAAGCTTGCGTATGGAGCGCCATGTCCAAAACGCCCAAGCAGTCGCAGAATATCTACGTGACCATGATAAAGTGGCGTGGGTGAAGTATGCCGGTTTACCGGATCATCCTGAGCATGAACTTGCCAAAAAATATATGAAAGGTACGCCTTCTGCTATTTTGACCTTTGGGGTAAAAGGTGGTCTAGAAGCAGGGGCGCGCTTTATCGATGCGCTGCAATTGATTACTCGTCTGGTGAATATCGGTGATGCCAAATCACTAGCCTGTCATCCAGCGACGACGACGCATCGCCAGCTCAATGAGCAAGAGCTCGAAAATGCGGGCGTGAGTACCGATATGGTTCGTTTATCAATTGGTATCGAACACATCGAAGATATTAAAGAAGATCTTGCGCAAGCATTAGCCTCGGCTTAATTTGTAAGTTTCTAATCTATTAGCAGTACCCTAAGTTGAGAAAGAAAAAGCCCACATCGATTTAATATGGGCTTTTTTATTAGCGTTAAAAAGACGTAATCAGTGATTAAGCAGATAGTACACGCTTTGCAATATCTCTATAATCTTGTGAGGCTAATCTTGGCCCAAACTGTTGAATCACCTGCGCCGCCACTTCGCTGGCAAGGCGACCACATTCAGGCAAGCTATAGTGCTGCGACAACGCGTATAAGAATGCGCCTGCGTAATTATCACCGGCACCGTTGGTATCAATCACATTAGTAACGACTGGTGTAGCAACTTCATAAATCTCAATCTCTGATGTGTCATCAGCTTTATGGGCGATCGTTGCACCATTGGCACCATCAGTGACGACTGCCGTTTGGCAATACTCAAGCAGTGCGCGTGCGGCGGCCTTGACTTGTTTTTTATCCGTAAAGAGCTTGGCTTCCTCACTATTACAGAATATCACTGCCACTTTATTACCCAACATGTTGAGTAAACCGTCTTTAGCAAACTTTACCACGGCAGGATCAGCAAAACTTATGGCAATTTTTGCAGCATGAATCCCTGCTTGTTGACGCAACTGAGTCATGGCTGGCTGAATACTTTCAGTCATGGCCAAGTAGCCTTCTATATATAACCAGTCAGCTTGTGTCAGCGCATCAAAATCGACATTCTCTGCGGTGATTTCGCTTGAAGTACCGAGATAAGTTTGCATGGTACGCTCGCCATCTTCGGTCACTGCGACCACACATGAACCCGTTACACCGCCTGCATGGATAGACTTTTCTGAAGTTGCAACGCCTGCTTCATGTAAGTCTTTGAGGTAAAACTCGCCTTGTTGATCGTCACCGACGCGGCACGCATAAAATGGCTTGCCGCCTAAACTGGCAAAGGCATACATCGTATTGGCCGCTGAGCCACCACCAGCCTGCTTTGATGGCTCAATTTCTGCCAGCTTAAAATACGCCAATAATTGCTGTTGCTCGTCGATACCTGCCAGCGTCATATTGCCTTTGGTCAATTCAGTTTCATCTAGTGCCGCATCTGACAGCACATATTCGTGATCGACCAATGCGTTGCCTATTGCCATTACATTGTACATTGCTCACTTCTCCTCAATTAAGTTATAAATGCCTATTTTTTATAGTTAAAACTAGTCAGCTTGTAGTTCAAGCAGACGCTGATATAGCGCATTCTTTTTTACGCCAGTGATATCAGCGCCCAATGCAGCGGCTTTTTTAACCGATAAGTCCTCAAGCAAGCGTTGTAACAATTTATCATGAATACTGATGTCGTCCGCATCCTGCGCCACATTCACGCCAGCGACGACCACGACTATCTCACCGCGTTGCTGATTGTCATCAGCTTTGACAAATTCCACCAAATCGCCAAGGGTGCTTTTATGGACGGTCTCAAAGGTTTTGGTCAATTCACGGCAAAAAGTGACTTCACGATCTGCGCCAAATACCGCCGCCATGTCTTCTAAACTGGTGATAATACGATGCGGCGCTTCATAAAATATCAATGTCTCAGTACGTGAGTTTAATGCTGCTAGTTGTTTTTGACGACCGTGGGTTTTGGCGGGTAAAAAACCAATAAAGCTAAAGCGGTCTGAGGGCAATCCTGCGACTGATAGTGCGGCAATCGCAGCAGAGGCACCAATGATAGGAGAGACTCTAACGCCTGCGGCATGAGCGGCCTGTACCAGTTGATAACCTGGGTCACTGATGAGTGGCGTACCGGCATCACTAATCAAAGCAACCGAATGACCTTGCTCGATCATCTCGATAATTTTGGGTGTTTGAATGGCACTATTGTGCTCATGGTATGCCCAAAGCTTGTTATGACCTTTTTGCTTGGTTGCGGTATCAGCTCCTGTCACGTTATTGTCGATATTATTTTTAGTGTTAGGAGATTCTGAGTCTTTTTCATCGTCAGCTTTACTGCCTTTGGTATCAATGCCAAAATGTGACAAAAGCTTACCTGAGGTACGGGTGTCTTCACAGGCAATGATGGCGACTTGCTTTAAAACATCAATTGCATGCGGCGTCATATCGCTTAAATTGCCAATCGGCGTGGCAACGATATATAGACAAGCTGGCATCGCGGTAGGGCTGGACATGAAAACCTCGGAGTATTAAAAGCGGAAATTAAAATATAATGTGGCGTCACTGCTTATACTGTTGCTATCTATGGTCTTTCGCAAATAAATAGCGAGTGATTAGATTGACGACAGACAACAGATAGAGCGCGTGAAAGTGGCTAGTTTAGCATGATGTGCTATGATAATTCTGAAATGTTAACCAGACCCATCGAGCTTATGTCCAGTCATACACCTTTGACCCTCACTTCACCAAAGCAGCGCCAAGGCAGTCTGTTCGAGCATCAGGCATGTGAGTTTTTACAATCGCAAGGATTGACAGTAATTGCAAAAAACTGGCAACAGCCAAAAGTGGGTGAGCTGGATTTGATTATGCTGGAGACAGGTTCAGCATGGTCGACATTGGTATTCATTGAAGTTCGTCAACGGCAGCGCTCAGGTTTTGGTGGTGCTGCACTGAGCGTGACGACAAGCAAACAACGTAAAGTGATTAAAACGGCTCAATACTTTCTGCAACAGCATCCTGAATATGAGGATTATGACTGCCGGTTCGATGTCATCGCTTATGATACGGTAAGTAATCATATTAAGCTCAGTGGTCAAAATATAGAAAATCAACCACAATGGCTCAAAGGTGCTTTTATAGCAGATACGTGATAATAGGTTGTAAAAGCTACCCAGCTAGAGGGTAGTAAGTACTTGTCACCGAGTGAGCGTTACCAAAAACCTAACCGCTGATAGTAAAAATTAAGTAAAGTAGCTAAGTTATTATTAGGGCTTGTCCTCAATTCAATGGATTACTATCTAAATGGGCTAAAAATGGCTAAATTTTGCCAAACATTGTCAAATAGCTTACCAATATCTCGATATTATCTGCGCTATTTTCCTTGTTTGACGGCAACTTATCTCATTTTTATCACCATTTTCAAAATAAGGACACGCCCTAACTGAATTAATAGTTGTCAAAACAAACGTTATTAGATTAACACTGGCTCAATCAATTGATTTTATACGATCGTCACACTCATGTTCTAAGAGGTAAATCATGACACGGATGCATTTGCGCACTGCTATTTTTGGCTCATCACGCCGCACCGCGATAGGCGTTATGCTAATGACCAGCATCGTCACTACGGGCTGTACCACCAATTATTTGACCAACAGTACAGAAGGTACGTATGGTGTACCGATGACAGAGCGCACCATCCCGCAGCGCCTACTGGATCGCAGTATTGAACATACCGTCAAAATCAATGTTTATGGGTTAAAAGAAGACCTGCAACAAACCAGTCGTATGGGTATTGATAGCTTTAATAGTGAAGTGTTATTGACAGGCGAAGTACCAACTGAGGCCATCAAAGCAGAAGTCGAAAAAGTCGTCAGCTCTATGCCAGATGTGCGCCATGTCTATAATGAGCTAAACGTCAGCGCTTCTAAAGGCTATAGTTCGACGGTTCATGATGGCTATATCACCTCAAAGTTGCTGGCAAAAGTAGCCACGAGTGATGGCATCAAAGCTTCCCAGATAAAAGCAGTGACCAATGATGGCGTGGTTTATATCATGGGACGTATGACACCGACTCAGCAGAGCCACTTAATCGATATTGCCAACAGCACCGTTGGTGTGACCGAGCTGGTATTGCTGACGACCGTCGTTGATGATAGGGGCGTAAAGATAGGTAAAGACGACATTATGTCTGAAAATAACTTGGTAAATCCTGCTTTAGCGCCAGTCGTTGTGGACGGAGTGGTTGCTGCTAGCATTAACACTTCTGAAGCGCCAGCGTCCGTTGGTACAGCGACTCCCATTGTCGTGACCGAAGATGGAACAATCGTTGAGCAACCATCATCAAGTCCATATATAGACCTGTATGAAGATCAGTAAAAAGCGCTCTAAAATACAGCGATTATTTACCAGTAAAACAAAAAGACAGTGGCTAAATAGCTTTTAGCGTAAGCTATTTGGCCCGTCAGTTTAAACCGTGTTTAATGACAAGAAGCCTAAACACTGTTAACAGGAAAAACACGAGAAATCCTGAGCCAGCCAGTAAGATATAAAAAGCGAAGAATAGACAAGACAGACCCTAATGTTTATTCTATAAAACCGCTGTCGCAATGCTATTAATTTTGATCAATATATAAATATAATAGGAATACTGGCCATGAAGGATGCAAATAAGCACGCACAATATAATAAAAACAGTCAAAAAATAAATAATGAAAGCGTGGTTAATAATACTGCTAGCAAAGTAGGGATCTTAAAATTCATGGGCGTCGCTGCCTTAGCATTAGGTAGCGTTGCGCTAGCTACCCAGAATGCACAGGCCCTATCGCCACTCGCTATCGTCAATGGCATTACTTCTAGTGGCGGCGTTGGCGTCAGCAAAAACATTCTCTATGGTGATGAACCCAATCAAGATTTGGATATTTATTATCCCAAGCCATTAGCACAAGCGATGAAAGCCCAAAACGCTATCACTGATAGTGCGATTAACGACAGCTATCCAATGGTGGTGTTTGTCCACGGTGGCTCATGGGAGAGTGGTAATAAAGAACAGTATGCCTTTGTCGGTCAGAGTTTGGCGCAAGCAGGTTATGTTACCGCTGTGATTAATTATCGTAAAGCGCCTGAGCATGTATACCCTGATTATGTCAAAGATACGGCGCAAGCGATTGCTTGGAGTATCAATAATGCTCCTAGCTTACATGCTGATCCTAAACGCTTGGCGGTAATGGGACATTCTGCTGGTGCATTTAACGCGGTTGCAGCGGTCGCCAATGAAGATTTTTTAGCGCCTTATGGTATTAAGCCAAAGGATATTACAGCGGTCGTTGGTATTGCTGGTCCTTATAGTTATGACTTCCGTAAATTTGATAGCGCCACCGCCTTTGCTGCTGATGCTACGCCAGATGAGGTGATGCCAGACCGTCAAATTAAAGGTGAGCAGCCACCGTATTTATTGTTGACTGCCGAAAAAGACAAAGTGGTGTATGCGACCAACACTACTAAAATGACCAAAGCGTTGCAAGAGGCTGGCGTCACCGTGGAAAACGGTGAAATAAAAGGTGCCAGTCATGCGACCAGTATTGGTGCGATGGCACCGCCGCTACGTTGGGTCAATGATGTACGCGCGCAAGTACTGACGTACTTGGATAAAATGCTCAAATAATGGATGGCAATCAGAAGTTAGGTGCAGTTGCGTAAGACAGTACTGTAAGATGCTTAAACTCTTGTTATAATGTCGTCACTTTAAATCTATACCCTATCTGACACTTTAAGGCAGAATATTCTATGAGCATGAACGCTGACGATTTGATTGCATTTTTACAGACTCACTTCCCAGACGCTTTTATTCAAGCTGCCAATCAAGGTAATAAGTTTGATGTACGCGTGGTTGATGCCAGTTTTGAAGGTAAGCGTGCCGTGCAACGTCAGCAAGCGATCTATGCGTTAGTCAATGATAAGATTGCCAGTGGCGATATTCATGCGCTCAATATTCAAGCATTGACGCCTGCTGAATGGGACGTTCAGTCAAAAGGCTAGACCGTTATACATATGATTGGGCTTGTTAGACTGGCCATTACATTGGCGTGGTTTGATTGGTCTGATTTTCACTATTTTTAATACTCATCGCTAGGTTGTCACTTCTATGGATCAATTTTTAATCACTGGTAGTAGTCGTATCGCAGGGGAAGTCACTATTTCAGGCGCCAAAAATGCTGCTTTGCCTTTACTTGCAGCTATGATATTGGCAGAAACCCCAACGACATTGCACAATGTGCCATCGTTACAAGATGTGCGCACGTTGATTGAATTGATCGGTGGTATGGGTATTAAAATCCAAAAGCAGGACGATACTGTCACGTGCGATACCAAAAGTATCGACAATTTCTATGCACCGTATGATTTAGTAAAGACCATGCGTGCTTCGATTTTAGTACTTGGGCCATTGCTGGCACGTTTTGGTGAGGCGGAAGTGTCATTGCCAGGCGGCTGTGCCATTGGTTCACGTCCTGTCGACCAACACCTAAAAGCCTTTGAGGCGATGGGTGCTAAGATTAGCGTCGAAAATGGCTATGTAAAAGCACAAGCACCAAAAGGCGGCAAGCTGATTGGCTGTAACTACTCTTTTGATATGATTACCGTTGGCGGTACTGAAAACGTCATTATGGCAGCCGCACTTGCCAAAGGTACGACTGTCTTAGGCAACTGTGCACTTGAGCCAGAAGTCGTTGATTTGGCCAATATGTTGGTCGCAATGGGCGCTAAAATCAGCGGTATTGGTACCTCTATCATGACCATCGAAGGCGTTGAGCGCTTACACGGTTGTGAATATTCAGTGGTACCGGATCGTATCGAAACTGGCTCTTACCTTGCTGGCGCACTCATGACGCGTGGCGATGTGTTGACCAAAAACACGTCGGCGCTATTACTAACCCCCGTGTTAGAAAAATTTGAAGATATGGGTGCGGTGATTACCACTGGTGATGATTGGATTCGAGCCCAAATGAAAGGTCGTCCGTTACCCGTTGATATTCGTACCCAGCCACACCCTGGGTTTCCAACTGATATGCAAGCGCAAGTTATGGCGATTGCATGTTTAGCGAATGGCACGAGTACTTTTATCGAAAATATCTTTGAAAACCGCTATATGCATGTCCCTGAGCTTAATCGTCTAGGCGCCTCTATCCAAGTAGATGGTCATACAGCTGTGGTAAAAGGGGTCGAAAACTTCACTGCAGCCCCTGTGATGGCGACTGATTTACGTGCGTCTATGTCATTGGTGATGGCAGCGGCAACTGCTGAGGGTGAAAGCTTGATCGACCGTATTTATCATATCGATCGTGGCTATGAGCATGTCGAAGAAAAGCTGCGTGCGCTTGGGGTCAATATCGAACGTATCAATACTAACGATTAATACCGATTGGCCTAATACGGAAAGTTTAGCCACATACCACTAAAAGCCCCCTTCAGCGGGGGTGTTAACTGCACATGGACACGATGTCATTATGACTTACGCAAGCAATAGCCTACCAAATGATGGTTTATTAAATGAAGTAAATGATGAGTTTTCAGGCTTAACACTGGCCTTATCAAAAGGCCGTATTCTAGAAGAAACTATGCCACTGCTACGCGCAGCTGGTGTTGAGTTGTTAGAAGATCCTGAAGCCTCACGCAAACTTATTTTTCCAACCTCAAACCCGAATGTACGTGTATTGATTTTGCGTGCCAGTGATGTGCCAACCTACGTTGAACATGGCGCGGCTGACTTTGGGGTGGCGGGTAAAGATGTGTTGCTTGAGCATGGTGCCAATCACGTTTATGAGCTGCTTGATTTGAAAATTGCTCAGTGTAAGCTGATGACCGCTGGTGTAAAAGATGCGCCGCTACCCAATCGTCGCCTACGGATTGCGACTAAATACGTCAATGTCGCCCGTGCTTACTTTGCGAGCCAAGGTCAGCAAGTCGATGTGATTAAACTGTATGGCTCTATGGAGCTTGCGCCGTTGGTCGGATTGGGTGATTTAATTGTCGATGTGGTTGATACAGGTAATACGTTACGCGCAAATGGTCTTGAAGCTCGCGATCATATTTGTGATGTGTCCTCACGCCTGATCGTCAATCAAGTCAGCTACAAGCGTAAATTTGTATTACTTGAGCCGATTTTAGATAGCTTCAAAAACAGTATTGCCAGCACTTCATAAATTAATTCTTAATGAATCAATGCCTTATGGAACGATGTCAATCATTGGTAGTCTTAAGTATTGTCATGCAAATTTTTAAACCAGTTTAGCGCTATAAGATAGATATAGCGTGCTAAACTGGTTTTGTTATATTTGCTTGCCAGAAAGTATGAGGTTAGTATAATCTGAAGCAGCTAACCATAAAAATCTGGTATATCAGCCCTTGCAGTTATTATTAATACTCAATACGCCTTGTTTTTACATCGTTAATTTTCAGCTTAGATATAGGATTAGGTCATGCGCCAACTAAGTACCCAAGATGCCGATTTTGACAGTCAATTGACAGAGTTACTTGCCTTTGAAACCGTCAATGATGCCGATTTATTAAAGACCGTTGATGACATCATCGCGCAAGTTCGTCATGATGGCGATCGGGTCGTACTGGCGTTAACTCAGCAATTCGATCAGCATCCAGCAACGACGATGCAAGAGCTAGAGCTGTCTAAAGAGGCGCTTGCTGAAGCGTTTGCGAGTCTTGACGATACAGTGAAAGCAGCATTGACCACCGCAGCGACGCGTGTGCAGACTTTTCATGAGCGCCAAGTGCAAGAAACTTGGCAGTATGAAGACGAGCTTGGCAATCGCTTGGGTCAAAAAGTCACGGCACTTGATCGAGTAGGCATCTATGTACCTGGTGGTCTGGCCTCTTATCCGTCTTCTGTATTGATGAATGCCATTCCTGCTAAAGTGGCTGGCGTTACTGAAGTCATCATGGTGGTGCCAGCGCCAAAAGGCGTGCTCAATCCATTGGTGTTAGCCGCCGCACATTTGGCCCAAGTCGACCGTGTCTTTACCATTGGTGGTGCGCAAGCAGTTGCTGCATTGGCATACGGTACAGAAACGATTCCAGCCGTGGATAAAATCACTGGCCCTGGCAATAAATATGTCGCTGCCGCCAAGCGCGCAGTATTTGGTCAAGTTGGGATTGATATGATTGCTGGCCCTTCTGAAGTATTGGTCTATGCAGAGGGCGAGGCGCAAGACCGTGCTGATTGGCTGGCGATGGATTTATTGTCACAGGCTGAGCATGATCGCATTGCCCAAGCCATCTTTGTTACGACCAGTAAACAGCAGCTTGCAGACGTAGCGGCAGAAATTGAAAAAGCGCTAGCAGAATTGCCAAAAGCTGATATCGCTCGTGATTCGCTAAAAAACCGTGGCGCACTTATTTTAGTCAAAGACCGCGCGGAAGGTATGGCCGTGATTAATCGGGTTGCTCCTGAACATTTAGAGTTGTCTGTTGATCATCCTGATGCGCTACTCAATGACATTCGTCATGCAGGTGCTATTTTCATGGGACGTCACACGCCTGAGGCGATTGGTGACTACTGCGCAGGACCCAATCACGTGTTGCCAACATCTGGCACCGCGCGTTTTTCTTCACCGCTTGGTGTTTATGATTTCCAAAAGAAATCCTCTATTATTTATTGTACTGAAGCTGGTAGTAAACCATTGGCAAAGACCGCAGATATTTTAGCGCAACGTGAGGACTTAGAAGCCCATGCACGCTCAGCCCGTTATCGTTATCAGTGATGTATGTGGTGTGATTTAGCATTTACTTTTGAATTGTACTTTTGAGATTTATATTTAATAATTTATGTGGCTAATAGTAGGATAACTTATGAGTGAGTTAAAGATAGACACCAGACTTTGGTCATCTAAAGCGCGTAATTTGTCACCTTACGTTCCTGGTGAGCAGCCTCAACATGAAAATTTATGCAAACTAAATACCAACGAAAACCCATTCCCACCGTCACCAAAAGTAGGCGAGGCAATTGCAAAGGTTCTAGAGCAGCAAGCGGATGATCTGCGTTTATATCCAGCGCCTGAGTCTGATGATTTGCGTGCCGCATTGGCACAACTCTATGATATTGATATCAACCAAGTATTCGTTGGCAATGGCTCTGATGAAGTATTGGCACTAGTATTTGCCAGCTTTTTCTTAAAAGAGCGACCTGTTTTAGCACCCGATATCAGCTATAGTTTCTATCCCGTATATGCGCAGACCTTTGGTATCGAGCTGATACAAATTGCCTTGGAAGAAGATTTTAGTATTGATCCTGATGCTTATCGCCAGCCTTGTAGCGGTATCATTATTGCCAATCCAAATGCCCCAACTGGACTGCTATTATCGCTTGCCGATATTCGTAAGCTGGCTAGTGAGCATTCCAATGCTGTGATTGTAATTGATGAAGCTTATATTGATTTTGCGCGGGCAGCTGACGGCAGTTCAGATGTAGAAATTTCAGCAGTGAGTTTAATCAATGAGTTTGACAACATTCTTGTGACACAAACCTTTTCAAAGTCACGTTCGCTTGCTGGATTACGTGTCGGTATGGCTTTTGGCAATGCCTCATTGATTGAAGCCTTAACACGTATGAAAAACAGCTTTAATAGCTATCCACTGGATAAGCTGGCTCAAGCAGGTGCGACTGCCAGTGTATTGGATGTCCAGTATTTTACCCAGACCTGCCAGCAAGTCATCGATTTACGCCACTCTCTGACAGCAGAGCTGACAGTGTTAGGTTTTGATGTGTTGCCATCGCATGCCAACTTTGTTTTTGCTCGTCCGAAAGATGGTAATGCCAATACGGTAGCGAATGCGTTACGTGAGCAAGGCATCATCGTCCGTCATTTTGACAAACCACGCATCAATGAGTATTTGCGTATCACTACCGGTACAGCAGAGCAAAACAGCCGTTTGATAGATGCTTTACAAGCGTTGCAGAAAGAGGCTGATATTATTGCTGATTAGTATCTCGTTCGTGATTTAAATTTTGATAATTGAATTACGATGCTTGTATTGATAAAAAGCCTGCCAACATTCATGTTGTGCAGGCTTTTTGATGGATTTCTTTGGTCATACTTTTAGAAAAACCTTAAGTGTATTTGTTGATATTGTCTTGAGTTAAAACACTTAACAGGTTACCGACTTTATCCAAACACTCTTGATATTCAGCATCACAGTCAGAGGCGACAGTGATGCCACCACCTGCCCATAAGCTGATATGTCTTTTTTTATCCAACTCATTATTTGGCATGGTGTTAGCTTGCAGCGTACGAATCAGTACATTCCACTGACCAGTACCATCAAAGTTCATATAGCCTAATGTGCCGCAATAAGCACCGCGCGGTGCAGTTTCTAGCTCAGATATAATTTCAACCGCCCGCTTTTTTGGTGTGCCAGTAATCGAGCCAGCAGGCAAACTACCAAACAAAACGGCGAGTGGGTGAGTGTTCGTCTGTAATTCTGCGGTAATGGTGCTGACCATATGATGTACATTACTAAAGCTTTCAATCGCGAATAACTTCGGCACTTTTACGCTGCCTATCTTGGCATATTTACCCAAGTCATTACGCAATAAATCGACAATCATCACGTTTTCGGCGCGATCTTTTTCACTATTGGTCAGTTGCTGTTTATAAGCATTGTCTTGTTGAATATTGGTGCTGCGTGGCATGGTCCCTTTGATGGGCTTAGTGATGATATGGTGCTTGCCAGTATCGATATCCTTGGTAAATGTAAAAAACAACTCAGGCGAGCAGCTTAGTAATTCAAACGGATGCTGGGAGGTATTGTCTTTGATTTCATGGTTAAAGTGATTAACCGCTAAGTATCCGGCAAAAGGTGCTTGGGTGTTACGATGCAAAGCAGGTAAATAATCAATCAGCATCGGCAAAGTGCCATTATCGCTGGGATTATGATCAAAAAAACCTTGCCATTCTTGGGTTAGGTTGATTTGATAACAGTCGCCTTGCTGTAGATAGTTTTGGGTTTGATTGAATGCTTGTTGATAGTCTTGTTTGCGCCATCGTGATTTTAATACTAAAGGAGCAGGCAGTGGTGATGTTGTAAGTTGCGATTTATTGAGACAGTCATCAGCCAGCTTTTTCTCTGCTATATCTAAATAAGAGACAAGTGCCGTGATCATTTTGTTTTTTTGCTGATCATCAAAGTCGTTTTCAGAGTCGTTAACAGTTGCATTTATCGTTAATTTCCAACCCGCATTGCCATGATTTTCTTCAGGTGTTAGATAAATATCATAATGTCCTAATACGGCACAAGGCTGTGCTGCCCGTTCAATTTTGGCGGCTGGGCTTAGCTCATAAGCCGCAATATCATAACCAATAAAACCTATCAAGCCATGATGATAATTCGACGCTTTATCAGTTTTTTTAGCTAAAAGGCGACTGTTAGCAGCACCGTCATACATTTGACTATAACTGATTAATTCATCTTGCCAGTCGCTATAACTCATATAAGTGATAGTGATATCATTGTGAACGGCGTCACGGCAGGTCTTTGTGACTTGATAAAGGGCTGCTTGTTCGTTCGAATTTGACGTTTTTTCAGCGCAATCATAAACAGACCAGCTTACTCTTGGCAATAAGCCAATCACTGGTCGACCATCATTGTTGAGCCAAACCAATTGCCAGTTTGCCTCAGTATCTTGTGCGATTAAATACTGCTGTAGCACAGGCAGTAATTCTGCAGCCGATAGGTCACCAAAACGCCAGCTAGGTTTAGTAGCTGGCGATGGGTCAGAAATTGTCTGCTCAGTTTTGAGAGGATGTGCTGCGAGCATAGTTAGGCGTCAAACTTTTTGATGATTAATGTGGCATTAGTACCGCCAAAGCCAAAGCTGTTGCTCATTAGCGTCTCAAGCTTGGCTTCACGCATTTCGGTAACAATATCAAAGCCTTCAGCCGCAGGGTCTAAATTATCAACATTGATACTGGGCGCAATGAAGCCTTCTTGTAGCATCAATAAGCAATAGATTAATTCTTGCGCACCAACGGCACCAAGGCTATGACCTGTCATAGATTTGGTAGAGCTGATCGCAGGTACTTTACTGATATCGTTATTAAATACTTTGGCTATTGCTTTAAGCTCAGTGATGTCACCTAACGGCGTGCTGGTACCGTGGCTGTTGATATAATCGACAGTTTGCAAACCAGCTTCGGCTAGTGCTTGTTGCATACAGCGGACGGCACCTTCACCACTTGGCGCAACCATTTCAGCGCCATCAGAGCTGGCACCATAACCGACGATTTCAGCTAATATGTTGGCACCACGTGCTTGTGCATGCTCTAGACTTTCAACCACTACCATCGCACCACCAGCAGCAATTACGAAGCCATCACGGTCTTTATCATAAGCTCTTGAGGCGCGCTGCGGTGTCTCATTATACTGCGTACTGACTGCACCCATCGCATCAAACATACAAGACTGTGTCCAATGTTCCGCTTCGCTACCACCCGCGAGTATCACATCGGCTTTGCCTAACTGAATAAGTTCAGCCGCATGACCGATACAATGGGTTGAGGTGGCACAAGCAGAGGTTAAAGAGTAGGAGACGCCTTGGATTTTTAAACCTGTTGCCAGTGCCGCTGATACTGAGCTGCCCATCGTTTTTGGCACAGCCATCGCGCCGACACCGCGCAGACCTTTTTCACGCATGGCATCTATGGCATTGACAATATTCTCTGTCGATGCGCCGCCCGAGCTTGCGACCACGCCCACGCGTGGATTATTATTGACAGTTTCAAGCGACAAACCAGACTGCTCAATGGCGTTTAAAGCACTGACATAAGCGTATAGACTGGCATCACTAAAAAACCGTTTCAATTTACGATCGATACCACTGGTATCAAGCGTTGACTGGTCGATACTACCGCTAACGTGTGATTTAAACCCATGCTCAGCATAGGCCTCATTAAATGTAATGCCAGACTGCCCTTGCTTAAGAGCGGCAGTAACTGTGGCCATATCATGTCCGATACAAGAGACGATCCCTGCTCCAGTGATAACAACGCGGCGCATATTCTATTCCTTATGAGTAACGATTTTTCACAATTACTTTTAGTAATCGTTTTTAGGTATTTATTTCTATTATTTAATATTAAGTCTCTTTAAGGATAATTTCTCTTCAAAGAGCGTCTTGAGCGTCAAAGCCTTATTTTACAATCATTATGACGATCATAGTAAAACGATATGCTTTGTAACTGATTAGCTATAAACTGATTGTCTATAAATAGAAGTACAAGTGTACTTTGAGTTATGGCACATGATAACGTATCGAGCGCCCAAAATCTTTGTACAAGTGCAAAATAACGACAAAATCGCACTTGCTGTCTAGAGCTACCTAAAAAGAAAGTTTGATTTAAGGCAGCTGGCATAATGGTGCCAATCATAGATTAAGCGATACTTTTGGATACAAAATTTGTGATTGCAATAACATTGTTCGCACTGACATCGATTATAGTGATTGACTAGAATGGCACATCTATTATTATAAACCGCTCACAATAAAACAAAATGAATCATCACATTAAGGACATCACGATGGCGAAGCGTAGCACTCTCTCTAAAGGTATCACTACCGTTGGCTCTTTTACTCGCAATAACTTAGAGCGCATGGGCGCTATGATTGATAGCATGAATGCTAAGACTGGCAAACCGCGTCAATACAAAGCCGTCAACCTAGGCGATGAAGATTATCAGCAGGATTTGTTCCGTGAGCAAACGTTAAAAGCCACTCAGCAATTATTAGGACCACGTTTTGCCACTTACGGTAAATATGCCAAAAAAGTAGTACCGAATAGTTTTTTTCAGTCGACGGTCGATGGTGCTTTTGCACAATTGGCAAATCTTGCCTCTAATTGGAGTCAGATTGATTTACCTGATGAGCATCGTTTCGCCAATATCGCAAACTTAGACGATGCAGAGCGTTATGCACTAGCCACTGATATCGCCAATCAGAATCGTGCATTGGCAACAATAGGGGGTTTAACAGGTTTGGCTGGGCTGCCTGGTTTACTGGCTGATACACTGTGGCTGTTATTGGTGTCATTACGTACCGTCTATCAGTTGGGTGCTGTCTACAATAAACCCCTCACAGGTAAGCAAGGCGTCAAGATGGCTTATGAGCTGCTAGCAAATGCTGATCTGAGCAAGATGCAAGAAAAACAAGCATTACTGGCAGGTATTGGTATCGGTAAAGGCTTACTGGATAATGCCCAAAGCAGTGGTCTACACAATGAGCTCAAAAACCTAGGTCTAAAAAATAAAAACGTAAATTTCTACGCAGAGCAAGTTGACAGTATTGCCAGTCAGGTCGGTATCGACTTGGATCAAATTAACTTATCGTGGATACGCCGCTTCTTACCAGCCACTGCAGTGATTATCGGTATGCGTTATAATAGCCAGCTCATTGATGAAGTGATTGGCGTGGCTCAAGCGACTTTTGCACCAGAAGCCAAGCTTGCCAACCGTGCAATCACTGATGATAGCGGTAGTGAAGCTAAGGTAAACAAAACCGCTGACAACGATAAGCAGAAAGATGCTGAGAAAGAGTCAGGCAAGGATACAGATAACAAGAAAGATACTGCCGAAGAAAAAGACAGTCATCAAGAAGCTGATAAAAAGGTCGTAAAAGAAGCGCAGCAAAACGACGACAATGATAAGAAAAGCAGTCAGAATAAATCCTCTGACAGCAAAGCAAACAAGACGGTTAACAAGAAAAGTAAATAAGAATACCTAAACAATCACCTCTAAGTGTTTTCTTTCTTAAGCCAGCTTATGTCATTAATGATCATGATCTGGATATCTACTGCTAATTTTGGCGATATTGTCTTCTGTCTCTTGAAAAACTAGATAGTATCGCCATTTAGTGTTTATAAATTGCTATTTATTTATAATTAAACATCCTATCATAAGTCATTCGTCACGCTACTTTCGATGTACTGTATGACAACCTACTTTTTAGCTGATTTTTAACTGAAAATAGATAAAGTGTTATAGTAGTAGGGTGAATGCATATCTATCAAATGTTGTAAAGCACAACCACGCATAAGTGGTTGAAATAGCAGCAACAACTCTTTATAATACACTGTCCTAAAAATGGGTGTGCCAAAATCTGTCGTTAAAGTCAGATGGATGGTGCGTTTCCCTATTTTTTTGTTTTATACCAAACGGGAGAAGGATGCCTCATGGCAACAACTAACCAATTGATTCGTAAAGGTCGCAAAACCATCAAGGAAAAGTCAAAAGTTCCTGCGTTGGAAGCGTGCCCACAACGTCGTGGTGTATGTACTCGCGTATATACTACTACCCCTAAAAAACCTAACTCAGCCATGCGTAAAGTATGTCGTGTACGTTTGACTTCAGGCTATGAAGTATCAAGCTACATCGGCGGCGAAGGTCATAACCTACAAGAGCACAGTGTTGTTCTTATCCGTGGTGGTCGTGTAAAAGATCTACCAGGTGTACGTTATCACACCGTTCGTGGTGCATTAGATTGCGCAGGCGTTAAAGACCGTAAGCAAGGTCGCTCTAAATATGGTGCTAAGAAGCCTAAAGTTTAATAACTAACCGTTATTAAATAAGTTTCTTTGTATCAAACATTAACTGTGCATGGGTCTGATGTGAGTAATTTTTGACCAAATGAGTCATTAACCTTTATCACACACCGCCATGCAGTAAGGCTGACTGACAACTCGATATAACGCCATCAATATTAATTGGTGCGAGATTGTGAATGTCAGACACTCCTGAAGAAAAGGATTATTATTATGCCAAGACGTCGCGTCGTTGCTACCCGTGAGATCCTACCGGATCCTAAGTTTGGTAGCCAAACTGTTGCAAAATTCATCAACCATGTAATGAGTCATGGTAAAAAATCTACTGCTGAGCGTATCGTTTACGGTGCACTTGAAACAGTAAGCGAAAAACGTAAGATCGAAGATCCAGTATCTTTCTTCGAAGAAGTTTTAGAAAATGTACGCCCAATGGTAGAAGTGAAAGCTCGCCGTGTTGGTGGTGCAACCTACCAAGTACCAATGGAAGTACGCCCCTCCCGTCGTACTGCCTTGGCTATGCGTTGGTTAGCTGAAGCTGCTGCTAAGCGTTCTGAAAAATCAATGGCTTTGCGTTTAGCAGGCGAATTGAATGATGCTGCTGATGGCAAGGGCGCTGCTATGAAAAAGCGTGACGAAGTTCACCGCATGGCAGATGCTAACAAAGCATTCTCTCATTACCGCTTCTAAGCTACTGTCTATTAGTAGTAGCTTTAGATTAGTTGGCTAAAGTCAGCTAGTCTTACATTGTTATTTATTCTATTGATTGCCGCCATCGTCTATCTAGTTGTAAGTAGTTTTTCACTATTCACAATGAGATGGCGGACATCTATCAAGATGTCTCTCTTAACTAAGTATGCTTGTCACTAGAGAGCATCCCAAATTTGATGCCGCACTATTCTTAGTATTTGCTCTTTTTTTGTCCGTATTAGGCTCAATAATCAGTAAGTAATATTACGAAGCTGACCGCTTTGTCATAGAGTATGAGGTAGAGACACAATACATTATTATATACACGACTTTTCCTAGGAAAACACTATGGCTCGTAAAACTCCCCTAAAACGCTATCGCAATATTGGTATCTCAGCACACATCGATGCTGGTAAGACAACCACTACTGAGCGTGTTTTATTTTATACCGGTGTTAGTCACAAACTTGGTGAAGTACATGATGGCGCAGCCACCATGGACTGGATGGAGCAAGAACAAGAGCGCGGTATTACTATTACCTCAGCGGCGACAACTTGTTTTTGGTCAGGTATGGCAAAACAGTTTGACGAACATCGCATCAACATCATTGACACCCCAGGTCACGTTGACTTCACGATTGAAGTTGAACGTTCTATGCGTGTACTTGATGGCGCTTGCATGGTTTACTGTGCAGTAGGCGGCGTTCAGCCACAGTCTGAGACCGTATGGCGTCAGGCAAATAAATATAAAGTTCCACGTCTTGCATTCGTAAACAAAATGGATCGCGTTGGCGCTGATTTCTATCGCGTTATCGAGCAGATCAAAACTCGTCTAGGTGGTAATCCTGTGCCATTGGTTATTCCAATTGGTAAAGAAGATGACTTCGAAGGCGTTGTTGATCTAGTTACGATGAAAGCTCTGTATTGGGATGAAGCATCTCAAGGCATGCAGTTTGAAGAACGTGAAATACCAGCTGAGTTACAAGAAAAAGCAGAAGAGTATCGCGAACATCTCGTAGAAAATGCGGCTGAAGCTTCAGAAGAACTCATGAATGAGTATCTAGAAAATGGCGAGTTGTCTGTAGAGCAGATCAACGCTGCTATTCGTCAGTTGACTATTGATAACCAAATCATTCCATTACTTTGTGGTACTGCCTTTAAAAACAAAGGTGTACAAAAGATGTTGGATGCGGTTATTCAGTATCTTCCAGCACCAATGGATGTACCTGCTATTAAAGGTATCCTTGATGACAAAGATGAAACTGAAGGCACTCGTGAAGCGTCAGACGAAGCTCCATTCTCAGCTTTAGCATTCAAAATCATGAATGACAAATTCGTTGGTAACTTAACCTTCGTTCGTGTTTATTCAGGTGTTTTGACGCAAGGCAGCAGTGTTTATAATCCAGTTAAAATGAAGCGCGAGCGCGTTGGTCGTATCGTACAGATGATGGCGAACTCTCAAGAAGAGTTGCAAGAAATCCGTACTGGTGATATCGCTGCATTGGTCGGCATGAAAGATGTAACGACTGGTGATACACTATGTGACGAAAGCAATGTCATCACGCTTGAGCGCATGGAATTCCCAGATCCAGTTATCAGCCTAGCGGTTGAACCTAAGACCAAAGCTGACCAAGAAAGAATGTCAATCGCTTTAGGTCGTTTGGCAAAAGAAGATCCATCTTTCCGTGTACATACTGACGAAGAGTCTGGTCAGACGATCATCAGTGGTATGGGTGAGCTGCATCTAGAGATTCTTGTTGATCGTATGAAGCGTGAGTTTAACGTTGAAGCGAACATCGGTGCGCCGCAGGTTGCTTATCGTGAAACGATCCGTAACACGGTTGAGCAAGAAGGCAAATTCGTACGTCAAACAGGTGGTCGTGGTAAATTCGGTCACGTTTGGTTACGTCTTGAGCCACTTGATCCAGCGGGCGACGTTGAGTATGAATTCGCTGAAGAAGTTGTTGGTGGTACTGTACCGAAAGAATTCCATGGTGCTGTTGATAAAGGTATCCAAGAACGCATGAAAAATGGCGTACTTGCTGGTTATCCAGTGGTTGGCGTAAAAGCGACATTGTATGACGGTTCTTACCATGACGTTGACTCGGATGAGCTATCATTTAAGATGGCTGGTTCTATGGCATTCAGAAAAGGCTTCATGGCAGCGGATCCAGCGCTACTTGAGCCAATCATGAAAGTTGAAGTTGAAACGCCTGAAGACTACATGGGCGACATCATGGGCGATCTTAACCGTCGTCGTGGTTTGGTACAGGGTATGGAAGATTTACCTGGCGGTACTAAACAGATTCGTGCTGAAGTACCATTAGCGGAAATGTTTGGTTATGCCACGCAAATGCGCTCTATGTCACAAGGCCGTGCTACTTATTCAATGGAATTCCAAAAGTACGCTGAGATTCCAAAATCAGTTGCTGCTGACATCATCTCTAAATTCAACAATAAAGATGATGACGAGTAAGTAATCGTCTATAAAATATGACAATGTAGCTATTATCTCTATGTTGTCATAGAAGAATACGCCAATAACTGGTTAAAAGACTTGTTATTGGCGGTGATTTTCTTATAATATCTGCACATTAGTATGTGCACCCTTTTAACAATTATCTTAATGTGGTCAAGATCGTCTTTGTTATCGTATTTATACGAGCTGAGCATTTGACCCCAAAAAAAGAGGAAATACCCATGGCAAAGGCCAAGTTTGAACGCGTAAAGCCAC
>NZ_JABASR010000015.1 GCF_016107525.1 Psychrobacter aquimaris
AGGCGCTGGTGTTGTTGCTAACGTATTGAACTAATCCATAAGTCTCAGTAATGAGCTTATGAGTTAGTCATGAAAAAGCCATCCTGTTATAGGGTGGCTTTTTTTTGGGCGCAAAACAGGTAGTTGCATAATCAATATCATAATGATAAATATTTGAGATAAAGTAAGTGCTATTGTATTTGGATGTGTATAAATAATAATAAAAGGATAAATGATGGTGGTGATAGAAAGTCTAACAACCCATATCTCAGATTTTGAACAAGTGCTGCAAGCAGTAGAGGGTATCGAAGCCATAGTCCAGCCGCAAGATGCTTGGAACTATCAGACTTTGCTTGAACTGCTTGAGCAAGACAGTATTAATCTGTTGATAGTTTATGCACCAGCGCAAAATAAAAAGAGTAACGTAATTGGCTACTGTCTATATCAAGTGATTTTTGAACAAGCAGAGATTTTGCGTATTGGCACTCATCCTGATTATCAACGCCAAGGTATCGCCTCACAAATTTTTGCTAGATTAAATACGGAATTGAAAACTCGTCAGGTAGAGAGCCTTTTATTAGAAGTCCGTGCAGATAATGCGCCTGCGATAGCCTTATATGAGCAGCAAGAATTTGCTCTGATTCATAAGCGTAAAGGGTATTACCAAACTCCCCATCAACCAGCAGTCGATGCCTTAATCATGCAACGCATTTATAATTAAACGTATTTATAATTAATGGTACTCAATGCCGTAAAACGGCTTTATCACAATGATAGATGAATAGAAAACATTTGATGAACTTTATGATGCTTTTTTATAGATTTCAATATATAGATTTTAGTCATTGCTTGCTTGCATACTTTCAAGCTCCGCAATTCGTTCGCTCAATAGTTCAATCATAATGCTAGTATTGGCTTGCTGTTTTAAAACTTGCTCTAACTTCTTCTGAGTGAAGCTTAACTGTTCATCGAGCCCTATTTTTCCATTATAGTAATCATCGAAACCATCTTTGATTTCGTTAAGTGTGAAACCCACTGTCTGTGCACTTTTAATCAGCTCAATACGTTCTACACACTCTGGATGAAATTCGGAATATAGGCGTGATCCTGCTTGACGTTTACGAGATTTTAGCAAGCCCAGTTGGTCATAATGACGAACGGTATCTTTGGTGGTATTGGCTTTAGTCGCGAGAGTTCCAATTAATAAGAATGATTTGTCGGATGCCATAATGGTCTCATAGGTCTGTAGGTAAATGCTTGTTAGTAGCCATAATGCTCATCATAACTTGAGCTGCCAAGGTTCTACGTTACCAAGTAGTGATACTGGTACCGGTTTGTGAGAGTCACTTTGCCATGTGATGGCATCGCCAGCTATTAATGAATCTAACCGAGTGAGAAACTCCACGCGTGGTAATGTAGTTGCACCTAAGCTCATCAGATGATCGTTTGGTAATTGACAGTCGACCAGCGCCACATGGCTTTGTTCACATAAGCGCATCAGCCCCCAAAAAGCCAGCTTTGATGCATTGGAAGCGCGGTGAAACATCGATTCGCCAAAGTAAATGCTACCTATTTTTAATCCATAAAGCCCGCCGATTAATCGTCCTTTATCATCCCAAACTTCAATGCTATGAGCAAAGCCTTGAGCATGTAGTTTGGTGTAGGCCTCAATCATTTCATCATGAATCCAAGTGTGCTCACCTTCAGGCAATCCATCACTGCGTGGCAAACTACAGGCATGTATGACGTCAGCAAATGCTTGATTGAGTGTCAGTTGCCAACGCTCGCGGATTGCTTGCTTACGCAGGGACTTGCTTGGCTGATAGTCTGTTGGCACCATCACACAGCGCGGTTCAGGACACCACCAAGCGATAGGCTCATTCTCATTAAACCAAGGAAACAAACCCTGCGCGTAAGCAGAAAGGAGTGTTTCAGGTGCCAAGTCTCCCCCGATGGCGACGATACCAATACCATCAGGATCGACAGAGATAGGATTAGGAAAGTCATAACGCCCAAGACTTTTTAAGGTCTCAGGCGTGATGTTCTTATCGTTGTATTGAGAGAAATTACCCATTTAGGCTTCTTTATCAGCAGTCAATGTTGACGCATAAGTATGGTCAGTCGCTGTTGCTTCACCAATAGTATCCAAGTATTTTTCAGCATCAAGCGCGGCCATACAGCCCGTACCAGCAGATGTAATCGCTTGACGATAGACATGATCGGCGACATCACCCGCGGCAAATACGCCTTCGATACTGGTTTGTGTGGCATTGCCCTCTAATCCGCTTTTGACAATAAGATAGCCGTCTTTCATATCTAGCTGACCTTTAAATAAGTCCGTATTTGGTTTATGACCAATCGCCACAAACATACCGAACACATCTAATTGCTTGGTGCTACCATCAATCATAGATTCGATGATCACGCCATTAACGCCCATGTCATCACCGACGACTTCTTTAACTTTGTGATTCCACTCGATTTTAATATTACCGTTTTTGGCTTTTTCAAACAATTTATCTTGGAGGATTTTTTCAGAGCGTAAGCTGTCACGGCGATGCACCAAGGTCACTTCAGCAGCAATGTTAGATAAATATAGTGCTTCTTCAACGGCAGTATTACCACCACCGATGACGGCAACTTTTTGATCTTTATAAAAGAAACCATCACAAGTCGCACAAGCCGACACGCCCAAACCACGGAATTTGGTTTCTGACTCTAAACCTAAATACTGCGCTGAGGCACCTGTTGATATGATAAGCGCATCACAGGTATAGCTGCCGTTATTACCCGTCAGCTCAAAAGGGCGCACGTTTAAATTGACTTCATTGATGTGATCATAGACCAATTCGGTACCAAAGCGTTCAGCATGGGCTTTCATACGATCCATTAATGCAGGGCCCGTTAAGTCATGAGCATCACCTGGCCAGTTATCGACTTCAGTGGTGGTCGTTAATTGTCCACCTACTTCCATACCAGTGACCATGACAGGCTTGAGGTTGGCACGTGCGGCATAGACTGCAGCAGAGTAGCCAGCAGGGCCTGAGCCTAAAATAATGAGTTTTTCGTGACGTGGAGCGGTATTGTCAGTTGCCATGAGTTATTCCTTGCTAAATATAAATGTTAAAAATATGAGTGAGCAATATAATAAAAAACAGTCTTCAAAATTGATGCTAATGGGGTTTTCTAATCGCTGCGTGATAATAACATAAGGGCATTGGACGAAAAGTACAAGTTTGCTAAAACAAACACAGGTATGATTACAATCAAAGTATATTTTTCTTGAAATATTATGGTTAGAAACTGCTGGTATTTTATAGGGCTTATCTAACATAACAGCCCTTGCTTTGTTCGTTATATTTTGCGAGTGACATGGATTTTTGCCTAAACCGTACACAGACTTATTTTATTGCACGCTTTCTTTGTAAGACGGTCGCCACTATCCCTATGTATTTGTTATTATAAGAAGTTATGCCAAGTGTGCTAAAGGCAAAAAGAAGGCTATTGTATATCGCTTTTATAATAGACAATACTTGCTGCACACTTTGCTAAGTGCGTTTGTATCAGCACTTTATATCCAACCCTTTATCAGCGCTTTATGTCAGCATGATTAGGCTTAGTCATGCATTGGCGACCATTTAGTATTAATAACAAGGCAGATCTTACGTGATATCAGCACCGCTTATTGAGTATTTAAAAAAGGGAATATTTACCCTCCTTGGGTTAATACTGGCCGTCTATCTATTTGTTATTTTGATGACGTATACCAGTAATGACCCTAGTTGGTCGCATATCAGTAGCGATATGACCACGATTAATAATGTAGGCGGCGAATCGGGTGCTTGGTTATCTGACTTGCTTTATAGCTTCTTTGGTTTTGGAGCATGGTGGCTGCTGGCGTTTGTGGTTTATGAGTCTATCCTTATTTGGTGGGACAACAAGCCAACGTTTTGGCTGATGCGTGTGGTCGCTTATGTGTTTTTATTATTAAGTGCCAGTGCTTTATTTGCGCAATTGGTGGCTGTAGTGCAGCAATTGACCAATCCAGGAACGATAGGGCTAGAAGGTGTGGCTGGTGGCATTATTGGGCTTGAATTACAGGCGCGCTTGGCACAGCTTTTATCGCAGTGGGGGAGTGTGATTTTCTTGACAGCATTCGTCATTATTACTGCGACCTTTGCCTTTAATATTCACTGGCTGGCGATTTATGAGAAGATTAAGGCGCTATCATGGCTTGGCTCAGGTGTGAAGCGTAAAGGTAGAATGCATGATAGCGTGTCAACCACGCCAGAAAATATTAATGCCAAGCAAAATGATGAAAATATAGCCAAAAGTAATGCGAAAAAAGACGCAGCCGATTACGAGCAGTTGCCACTTGAGTTGCAAGTTGCTAGCAGTGCTCGAGCCGTGGACAACAGCGGTCGGTTCAGCAATGTGTTGTCAGAGTTCTTGGCAACGTCGGGACTGGCTGAGAGCGTTAAAGCCTCTGTGGTCGCCGCAACACAAGCGGCGATGCCTAATTCAGCTGTTAAATCTAGTCATGAGAATAATGAGCATGTACCTGTCTCCGTAGAGACACCTAGCAGTACTGTTGAAAATCTAGAAAGTAAGATAAATACATCGACGACGACAAGCCCTGCCATGGCTGCTATCCGCAAAGTCGAGCCAAGCTTTGCTTGGAATGATGCCAATACTGTCGATGACTTATTAGCCAGCGAGCAAATGGCTTATGACGCTAATAACATGAACACTGCTGATTCAGCTTCTACTACTTCTGTATCTTCTGATAACAATACTGGGTTGTTGGAGACAGCAGCACCAGAATCCACAACGATATCAACCGTAGAGATGTCCGAAGCTCAATCAACAGGGAGCTTGCCGTCAACAGCTCAGCCATCAATGGATGAGCTGGTATACGGTGAGACGGCTGACGAAACGGGTAATGAGTCTAAATCGTTTGAGTTAGAGGATAAAGTGGAGGCCGTTGATATATTGGCCGATGCATGGTTGGCAGAGCATGCTGATGTCTCAAAATCTACGGCTATACAGCCTGCAGAAATAGGGCAACCTGCAAAATCAGTGCAAGCAGCCAATATGGCTAAGCTGCCCAGACAAGCAGCAGCCACAGCGCCTGCGACAGACTCATCTAATAGCGCAATCAATGGCCTTATTGATAGATGGGTTGATGAAGAGCCTGAACCGTCAGACGATTCCGAACTCTCTTCTATATCTAATGAAGCTAGTGCCGCAAAAACAGTCGACGTGGTTGCCCCAGTCACGAAAGTCGCTGATATGACGCCAACTAATACGCCACCGTCTAATCCTAAATTAGCGCCTACGATAGAAAGTAGTGTCTCGACGACAACTGGTGCTGCACCAACTAATAGTGCACCTGCGCCCGCCGCTAAACCAACGGTAAGTTTTGCAGTACCTGATGGCGATAGTAGCAACCATATCACTGACATGATGCCAGAGGATGATAGCGCTGAGGATGATAATGCGCCCGTTATGCCAGATATTAGTGATGATGCCGCGTTCAGTCAAAAATCACGCTCGATGCAAACGGCTGCCTATCGCAGTAGCCTAACGCCTATTCCAGAGATTTCTATTCTAGATAAGCCAGACCCTGATCGTAAGCCCAGTTACACCATCGCCGAGCTTGAGCAATTATCAGAATTATTAGAGATTAAATTACAAGAATTCAATGTAAAGGCGGCTGTGGTCAATGCTATCCCAGGGCCAGTCGTCACCCGCTTTGAAGTGGAGCTTGCTGCTGGAGTAAAAGCCAGTAAGGTTACGGGTATTTCACGCGATTTGGCGCGCTCGTTATCCATGGCGTCTTTGCGTGTGGTCGAAGTGATTCCGGGTAAGCCGTATATCGGTATTGAAGTGCCTAATAAGCAGCGCGAAATGGTACGCTTGATTGAGCTATTGAATACCGAAAAATTCCAAGATCCCAAAGCCCAAATCAGCATGGCGATGGGTAAGGATATCGGTGGTAATGCCATTATTACTGATCTTGCCCGCGCACCGCATATGTTGGTTGCTGGTACTACAGGTTCGGGAAAATCGGTATTGGTCAACTCCATGCTACTATCGATGCTACTCAAATATACGCCAAATGAGCTGCGTCTGATTTTGATTGATCCAAAGCAGCTTGAGCTTGCCAACTATAATGATATTCCGCATCTATTAACACCAGTCGTTACCGATATGACCGAAGCGGCCAGTGCTTTGTCATGGTGCGTGGCAGAGATGGAGCGCCGTTATCAGCTGATGAGTTTGCTGAAAGTGCGTAAGCTTAATGAGTTTAATAAAAAGGTCATTGCTGCTGAAAAATCGGGCAATCCGATGCTTGATCCTTTGTGGCGACCTAATGACAGCGTGAGTATCAGCCAAGCACCGAAACTAAAAACTTTACCGATGATTGTCATTGTCGCCGATGAGTTTGCTGATATGATTATGCAGGTCGGCAAACAAGCGGAAGAGCTTATCACGCGCTTGGCACAAAAATCACGTGCTGCAGGGATTCATTTAATGCTTGCTACCCAGCGTCCATCGGTCGATGTGATTACTGGTTTGATTAAAGCCAATATTCCAGTACGTGCAGCGCTGAGGGTGAACTCAAAAGTAGATTCGCGGACGATTTTGGATAGTGGTGGTGCTGAAGACATGTTGGGTAACGGTGATATGTTATTCTTAGGGCCTGGGCAAATTGAGCCAGATCGTGTGCATGGTGCCTATGTCAGCGATGAAGAAGTTAACCGTGTCTGTGACGCGTGGCGCGAACGCGGTGCGCCTGATTATATTGACAACATGGCAGGCAATTTTGAATTGTCTAGTCCGGGCGGCAGTGGTAGTACGGCTAACGCATCTGGTGAGGACGACGACCTTTATAACGATGCCGTGGCCTTTATTATGGAGACGCGAAAAGTTTCTGCCTCTAGTATCCAGCGTAAATTTAGCATCGGCTATAACCGTGCCGCACGTATTGTAGATTCTATGGAGGATGCGGGATTGGTCAGCTCAATGGGCAAAAGCGGTAAGCGTGAGTTGTTAATGTAATTGTCAATCAATCTGATTGATTAATAAAAAAGACGAGTGACGAAAGTGGCTCGTCTTTTTTATTCGAAAAAATATGATAATGCTCATGTCGGAGTGACCAATCAGTTTTTTTATCAATTATCAGCAGTGGTTTTTTATACTAAACTGACCCTTGTTGATAGCATAAATATCACTCAATTTTCAGAAGTCTTAGGTTCATTACTCAGCAAGGATGCAGGTTATGTTTAAAGAATATACCCAATATGATGCCATAGCATTGGCGGCATTGGTCAATTCAGGTGAAGTCAGCGCTAAAGAGTTATTAGATGCTGCCGTCTATCAAGCCAATACACTCAATCCCAAATTAAACGCCATCATCCATCGTTTCGATGAGCGGGCTTATCATGCTGCACAGGCGGGATTACCCTCAGGTATATTTAATGGTGTGCCTTATTTGCTCAAAGATTTGTCATTTAGCTTTGCCGGTGAGCCAGTCACGATGGGCAGTCGTAGTGTTAATATCATCTCTGAAAGCGACAGTGAAATCGTCAAGCGTATGAAAGCCACAGGTGTGAATACTTTTGGCAAAACCAATACGCCAGAATTTGGTTTAATTATTACCACCGAACCAAAAGCCCATGGTGCTACTCATAACCCTTTTAAAAAAGGCTACAGTTCTGGTGGCTCATCGGGTGGTAGTGCAGCAGCAGTGGCGAGTGGTATTGTACCAATGGCCGGCGCTGGTGATGGCGGCGGCTCGATACGGTTTCCGGCTGCTTGGTGCGGTGCGTTTGGCTTGAAGCCAAGCCGTGGCCGTAATCCATTAGGTCCTAACCTTGGTGAAGGGTGGGATGGGGCAGTTGCCGATCATGTGATTACGCGCTCGGTACGTGACAGTGCCGCGATGCTCGATGCCACGAGTGGTGCGGAGATTGGTGCGCCTTATGTCATTGCGCCGCCAGACGGCACGTTTCTGCAAGCAGCGATGCGTGCACCAAGGCAATTAACCATTGCCTTACAACAACAGCCATTGATTGCCAATACTGTGGTGGATAAAGAGGTGCTGGCTGTATTAGAGCAAACTGCTAAGCAGCTAGAAGCCATGGGTCATCGTGTCATACCCGCCGAGCCGAATATCAATATCGAGCAGTTTTGGCATGACTTTATGGTTGTGGTCTGCACTCATACCGCTTTTACCATTGATAATATCGAGCGTGATTTTGGGGCAGAACATATCAAAAACCTAGAGCCGCAAACCTATAATATGGCATTGCTGGGTCGCTCATTATCAGCAGTGGACTTGGTTCATGCCAAACACGGTTGGCATAACAGTCAGTATCAAACGGGACTGTTATTAGAAACCTATGACATGATTTTGTGCCCGACCGTGCCGACACCTGCGGTTAAGCATGGTGTACTGCCACCAAGCCGTATGGATGAGATGCTGATGCGTAGCGCAGGAGTGCTCAATAAGGGCATCGATATGGGTAAGTATGCCTTTAGTTCGGGCATGATCGAAAAGCTTAGTCAGCCTGTACTGGGCAAAATGGCCTTTACGCTACTGGGTAATATTACAGGATTGCCAGCGATGTCGGTGCCAGTCGGTATGAGTAAAAAAGGTTTGCCAATTGGGATGCAGCTGATTGGGCGCATGAATGATGAAGCGACATTATTCAGTGTGGCAGGTGAGATGGAGCGAGCAGGGTTGTTTACCAATGCCGCCTTTGAGAAGTAGGTTTGCATTCTATCGATTAATTATTACTTACACCATTGCCAAAATTGTGAATAGCAAAGAAAGCGCGTGCAATGTTTACTTTAGTAGGACTCTCATATATCAAGCTATTCATGTTTTTTGAAACTGATATTACTTAATCAAATCGATAAATATCCATGCCTAAGCTATGATGCGCCATGCTTTGATGAACAACTGAGACACGCTGACCTGTACCTAAGGCAAAAAACAATGGCAACAGATGCTCGTCACTCGGATGAATGTCTTTATAGTCAGGATATTGCTGCCAGTCTAAAGCACTAGGAATGTCTATTTTGAGCTGTTGTAGCAGCCATTGCTTAAATGCTTTAGCAGTTTGGTCAACACTATCTGCTTGCCAGCGTAATGCTTGCAGATTATGGGTAATGTTACCTGAGCCAATGATGAGTATTTGCTCCTCACGTAGGCGTGCTAGCTGCGCACCCAATTGATAACAGGCGATACTGTCATAATGCTGCGGCAATGATACTTGTACGATAGGCACATCTGCTTCTGGATAGAGATGTCTGAGCGGCGCCCATACCCCATGATCGCAAGCCCGCACTGGATTGACACTACAAGTAATACCGCGTGCAGTGAGCTGCTGGGCAAGTGATTCAGCAAGCGCTGGCTGACCAGCTGCAGGGTATTGAAGCTCATATAGCTCAGGCGGAAAACCTGAAAAGTCGTGCCAAGTCTTGGGTTGCGGATTACTGCTCATCTCGAGTTTGGCGGATTGCCAATGCGCTGACATAATCAGGATGGCACGTGGCTTGGGTAAGTTTTGCCCAATACGTGCCAGTGCACTGGTCGTGGCTGATTGCTCAATGGCAAGTGTGGGTGCGCCATGCGAGATAAACAATGCTGGTAGCTTAGCCAAATTCGACCCTAAAGCAGGTGCATCTGTCCAAACGCCAGTCGCCGTAATAGGCGTTGGCGAATGAGTGTACGAATCATCAGACTGATGGAGTGAATGAGAGGCGTTAGGTGTCGCGCGTTTTGGATATTTCATGTAGCGTTTATTAGGGCGCTCAGTAGTTTTTCAATCCTTTCTATCATTGATATTGTGCCCATAAACTATCAGCACAGAATATTGGTAAAAAATATTAACACAGAGTATAGCAGTGTTTAATGACTGCTTAATTGCCACGATGATAAGGATGGTTGTTATTGATACTCATCGCGCGATACAACTGCTCCATGAGCACAACACGTACCAACGGATGCGGTAATGTCAGCGCTGATAGTGATAATTTTACATCGGCTTTGGCTAATACTTCTGGTGATACGCCGTCCGCACCGCCGATCACTAGTGCAATATCATCGCCTTGCTGCATGCCATCAGCTAATTTTTCAGCCAGCCCTTCTGTCGAAATCATTTTACCTTTGACATCCAATACCCATAGTTGCTCACGCCCTGAGGCATTATGAGCGGCCAATATTGCCTGTCCTTCTTGCTCACGATACTGTGCCAAATTGGCATCAGAAGGGTTTTTTGCTCGCTTTGCGGCAGCAATTTCCACGATTTCTGTGCTAAGCATAGGCTGGATACGCTTAAAATACTCATCGAACCCCGTCTGTACCCATTTAGGCATTTTATTACCGACGGTTAAAATCCTTACTTTCATAGCAGTACCATTTCAATTTCAGTCATTAGTAAAATGTAACAAAAAAATTCTATAGTCAAGTGAACGTAACAAACAAGACTCTTAGGACGCTTTTTTATGCTTTACTATTTTTTGATAAACACTGGTTCTTTGTCCAAGTTTTATTTACCAAATTCTCATCATAGTTAGTTTGATATTCATACATGTATGGCTCGCCATTTATATTATATCGGTCTTACATCAAAGGCTGTATGGTTTGCGAGACACTATCTTCTGTATTTTCGTCATTATCGCCAGCATCAGTCGGGTTAGGTCTTGGAATAATAGTAAGCTTAGCATCAGATTCAAAAACGATGGCTTCAACATCATCGAAACTATTCACTCCTTCAGAGCGCATCGCACATTCAATCTCTTGACGAGTTAGCCGCTCAGCGCGCATCGCATCTGGTAAAAACTGCCCTTGATAAAAAACAATACGTGGCTCTGATAAAATAAAACTGCTAAATTGCGGTGAGATAGAGGCATATTTGGTGACCAAAAACTGCAATAGATAAAGCACTAAAATCGATGAAACTCCTTCGACAAAGGGAAGGTCTTTAAGCAAAATAGTACTGGCACCAAGTGAACCGATCATGACGGTGACGATCCAATCAAAGTTATTGAGCTGTGAGGTAGAGCGTTTACCTGAGACTTTGGTCGCCAGCACGACTAACACGTAAACCATAACAGTCGTCAAAACGATGCGTCCAAGCTTGTCTATATTGTCAAAAAAAATCAGCTCCATGATGAATGCTCCTATTAAAATATAAAACCGCTAGTCACCCAAAATATTACTCACTCAAGTTAGCCTAACGGATTTTATGCATCAGTAGGGAGAAAAATTTGTAGCACCTTGTAGAGGTTTGGTTGAGGCTATCATGGCTCACATAATTTTGCGCTTAGGATCAAGCAGGCGATTAATCGCCCAAAGACTGATGCGAGCACTGACCAATGTCAGCACCAATATCATCACCAGCGATGAGAGCAATGGTAATGGCTGCTGAATGGCCATCTCCAGTAAGACTTCACGATTTACCGCATCAAACAACCAAAACCATATGGCTAAGAAATAAATGACAGTCAGTAGCCAGACCACAGCGACGCCGCCAAACATTAAGCGATTGATCTCACTGCTATTCAATGCGCGCTGCTGATGTTTGACAAATTTATGAACCGCGATATAAGCTCCGATAATGATAGATAACACCGTTACCAGTTGCGAGTTCAAAGCAAGCTTGGTTTGAATCATCATAAATATTGCGCTGGCAAGCGTATAGCCAATCGCGAAATATCCTACATATTGTGCCAATTTAGGTTGCGCTGACTCATGGTTTTTCGGCAGCGGCTCGCCACTTGAATGAGTCTTGAGTTTATTGAGATTGGTTGTCTTGCGTGACATAAGCGAACCTTTATAAAGGTGAAAAGTAGGATGTAAAAAACACTTAATGCTGCGCCGTCCAATCAAGCATCGCATCTAGCACGGGTCTGGCCGTATAAGCATTATGCGCGTGCTCACTATTGATGAGTCCAACCACGACATAATCCTGTCCCGACAATCCTTTGACATAGCCTGCCATCGAGGTGACATTGTTTAAGGTACCCGTTTTTATCCACGCACGACCAATGGCTGCTGATTCTGGTAGGCGTTCACTGTGAGCGGTAATGGTGCCACTAACGCCAGCGATACCTAACGAGTTGACGTAAGCGTTAAAACTTGGATGGCTATAAGCATAAGTTAGAAGCTCGCTTAAGTTGGCGGCTGTTATGGTACAGTCGCGGCAGAGTCCTGAACCATTGGTTAAATGGGGCGGCGGTGTGCTTAGATTGGTCTGCCACCATTGATTAATAGTCTGCAATGCTACAGGATAGCCCGTTGTAGTCGGCTTGCCAAATTGATACAAGCTATATGAATTATTAATAGCTTTATCGACCGTTTTATTATCAAGTTTGTCATAAACACCAATCGATAGTGCCACTTGCTCAGTCATCACATTGTTTGAGAAATGATTGATATCGTAAATCTGCTGAGTCAAATTTAATGATGGGTAGCTGACAATAGGCAGCGGTGAGATAGGTAGTGCTGCCAGACCATGCATTGATTTGGCACTTTTTGTTGTAGTATAAGGTGTTTCTTGAGTGATGACATCACCACTCAGCGTATTGCCTAGCTCTTGCCATTTTGCGGCAATAACGCGTGCTGCAAAATCTTTGGCGTCAGGATAAGCCACATAAAAAGCATGCTCTTGGCAGCTGTTTGGCAAATGAGTATTTAATACTAATTGTTTTGTTTGCCACTCGGGTGCGAGACTATAACGCGCTTGTCCACAGGCCGCCGAACGCGTATTTATTATGCTGGGCAAATCATAGTTTGCTAATAGCGGTGTATAAGTCAGATTTGCTTGGTCATCGTTTAATGGATAGCTTTTGATACCGATGGTACTAAAATTCACCAAAAAACCATCAGGGCTAGCGTTATAAGGACGCAGTGGCGAGTTATCAAAGGCAGCAGGGTCTTTACTGACATTTTTAAAGACGCCACTGTCAATGAGAATATCACCGTCGATATGACGGATACCGGACGTCTGTACTTTATAAAGGAGCTGTTTTAAACGCTCGTGGGTCATTTTTGGATCGCCGCTGCCTTGAATAATCAAATCGCCATGGAGACGGTCACCGATGACAAGGCCTGTATGATAGACACGGGTATGCCAGACAAAATCAGCGCCTAGGGTATCTAACGCAATAAAGCTGGGAACGAGTTTCATGGTGCTGGCAGGCGTGCGAGCGACATCAGATTGATGGTTCAGTAGTGGTGAAAATGAAATTTTTATGGAGGTATTATCAGTATTGATGTCACCAGTTTTATTGTTACTGTTACTGTTACTGGCGTTGTTGTCGTTAATGACAGCTATTTTTGCCTTATCACCCAATATCGTTGGGATGCTTTCTAAGCTTTGATAAGTGTAAGGATCATCGGTGTAAGCATGCAGTTTTTTCTCATGCTTTTCAATGGTACGCTGCTCAATAGTAATCAGCGTACTTTGTTGGCGCAAATGGTTATTTTGGGTTTTGTCATTATTATTTTGCGTGGCTTTTGGAGGATTGCCTGTTATATCAGCAGTTATATTGGCAGTCGGTTTTGGCTGAAGAGCGGGGTTAGATGAGGGTTCCGAGATGCTGCTATCAATGACCTGAATGGGAGCGGGCAGGCGACTGGCGTTTTTATCACCAACTGGTGTGACGATAATACTAATATCAGCTTCTGTTAAATCGGCTCGTGATAATGCTGCTTCGATAGCTTTTGGTAGTACTGCTTGCGCATGGATTGGCAATACTGTCGCCGTTGCTAATAACGCCATGATAGGTACGTATTTAGTAGGCGGCTTCGACGGTCGCAGATAACGAAAAAAAGGGGATAACTTGGCAGTAAGAGCAGAGGAGTGACGGAGTTTGGAGGTGGGTCGCATGAGCATCTTTCATCAGTTAGCAAAAACAGTCTATGGTAACATGAGTTGCCGTTTTCGCGTAGATGGTAGGTGTGGTTGAAAACCTGTTTTTATCTGAACTTTCAAACTACGGACGCACGCTAGCGTACATGTAAAAATGCCATGGCAGTCATGATCGCATCGTTATAAGCATCATGGGCGCCTAGCTCGGGTATATTATAATGCGCTAAAATATTGGTTAGATGCTGCGCTTGACTAGAGAGGCCTTGGGTTTGACCACTCCTGCGCCGACTATATAAATGGCGCAAATCTATGATTTCGTTGGGCAGCGCTGTGCCCATATAGCGTTTGACCATAGGGTTTAAAAACGCTGTATCTAAACTTGTACAAAACCCCACAATCGGCCGATTGCCTATAAATGGCAACAGTAGCGCCAGCATCTCATCGTAGCTCATACCATGCTCAACGTCGGCAGTACGCAGGCCATGAATCACAATGGTGTCACGGTCTGGCATCACAGGTGGTCTGCATACGATATGCATGCCATTACCCGTATCGATTGTATTGCCATTAATATGAATCGCGGCGACAGACAATAAATGGTGATTTTTTGGATTGAGTCCCGTCATTTCACAGTCAATCGCTACCCACTGCTTAGCCAAAGGCTTGGTAAACATCGATGCCAATTCTGGACGCTGTAGCTGCGTTTTTTGCCAAGCGCAGGATAACTGTGTTAGCCAACTCATATTTGTCGCTCATCCATTTATGCGATTGTTGTACTTATGCGAGCTCTAGCTGATAATGCTGACGTAGCTGATTTTTAAAGCTTTTGACGACAGCCAAACACTCTTTTAATAAGTCACGCTCAAGTGCGGTCAAGGTCATTGGGTTGACTTGCCGTGCATGTTTATCATCGGTTGATAGGGCGACGGATAGGCGCTGTGCCATAAAAAATTCCAAGGCTTCTAATAAAGTATCTGCGCGCTCTTGGGTCAAGGCGCGAGCTTGTACCAAAGCTTTAAGACGATTTTTACTACTGGGCAGCTCTAAGATATCGTTTTCTAACGCCAAGGTGCGAATACCATGAACCAGTGGAAAGATACCGGCTTTCTTTAGATCAATGTCTTCTGACACGGGTTTGCCACCGAGCAAAGGCACGAATTTTTGCCACCACTGATTGACATCACCGAACTGTAGCGCGGCACGTGCAAACTGGCGTACAAACATGAGGTCTGACTGCCTGTGGGCAACCTTTAAATGTTGGCGCACCTGAGTTAATAATGACTCATCTCCGCAGACGTATTCGCCATCAAGTATGGCGGACAAATAAATACCATGCATGGGATCCGTATTTCTAAACCATAAGCCAATCTGGGCGTTAAACTGTTTGAGCGGCTGTCGCCACATAGGATTGGTCATCATGATATTACCCTCACACAGTGGATAACCGAGGTCTGCTAAATGGTGATTAAAAGTATCCGCAAATTGCGCCAGATCAGGGTGAGTATAGCCATCACGTAAGATGAGTGCATTGTCTTGGTCAGTACGCATGATTTGCTCACCGCGCCCCTCGGAGCCCATCACGATCAGGCAGGTATTTGTCATGACCTCATCAGGCACGATAAGTTGCCAGAGCTTGGTAAATACCTGTGCATTCAAGGTCTGTACCATGCGGCTGATGTTACCGGTTTTGACGCCGTTTTGATGTTGGGCACGAATGTAACGACCGATAAGCTCGACGGCGGTATCTAAGCTCGATAAGTCTTTTGCTTGCTCGATTTGGATACTTATGAGCTGTGAATGATGACCAATATGCGCAAGCATATCGCTTTGTCCCAGTATACCAACAACATCACCGTTTTGATCCATCACTGGTAGCCGATGAATGCGATAGCGGGTCATGGTCAATAGTGCATCGCCAATCTCATCACTGGCTTTGATGGTACGCAAATTGAAATTAGCATAGCGCTGGCAGGGAGTAGTGGCTGGATCTTGCTGGTCACTCACGGCGCGGCAAATATCGGTATCGGTTAAAATACCCAATAGATGATCGGTACCATATCGCCCATCTCCAACGTTTTTTAAGTGGCCTGATGGTTGCACCAGTACATGTTTTAGCCCCGCTTTCGTCATGATAGCAGCGGCTTCGTACAAGCTGTTATTGGCATCGACGATATGGACTGGCAATAGATTGACGTCAATGACGGGCTGCAACATGATTTGCTGCACTTCTTGTTGGTCGTTGTAGCTGGCAGAGACTATGGAGTTATTATTGCGGCGTTGCTGTAATGCTTTTAGCCGTTCGGGCAATTTGTCTGACAGCATTTGGCGCACGAGGTGATTTTGGGCGCTGATTTTATCGACTGCGCTACCAGCGACTTGGAGTAGCAAGGTATCCTCAGCAGCTCGAAACTGATAGGTCTGCAGCGCTTCAGTATTAGGGCTGTTTTCAGTTAATGATTCAGGCAGACGACGGCTGTCGAACCAGTCGTTACTATTGAGATGGTCGGAGTGGTTACTACCCAAGTAGGTGGCGACAAACTCACCATCAAGCAATTGCTCAATCTGCCCTTTAATGACCACATACAGATATTGCAACTCTTCGGCAGTAAGATTCTCATTTTTGGCAAGGTAACGGATTTGAGTATTTTTTCTGATGCTTTGGCGTTCAGCCAGACTCAATACGTCAAAGGGCGGCTGGGTAAAATCAAGATGGGGCATGGCATCATCCTTGATGGCATATTGAGTAAAAGATAATTGATGATAAAAGACACTTTACTATAGCATTATTAAAGCAAAAAGCCTCTAATAACCACAGTAATATTGTGGCTATTAGAGGCTGCTGTTTTTTTGGAAGTTTTTGCGTATAAAGCGACTGCTTATGCGCCTAGTAATTTCCGAATACGGCTTATTGCTTCACGGCTCTCATCAACACTAGCGACTAGCGCAATGCGTACGTAACCTTGCCCAGGGTTTTTGCGATCAATGTCACGTGACAGATAGCGCCCTGCTAATGCGTGAATATTGGCTTGCTCGTACAGTGCTTTGACAAACCGCTCATCATCACCATCGAACGGCTCAGGGACTTTCACCCAAAAGTAAAATCCAGCATCAGGCATGCGCAAGTCTAATAACTCACCAAGCTCAGACATCCACAAGGCAAACTTTTCTTGATACAGAGCGCGATTGTGTGCCACATGCTTTTCATCTTGCCATGCAGCGATCGAGGCGAGTTGATGTGGTATCGGCATCGCACAGCCTTGATAAGTACGATATTGCAGATAAGCTTGCAAAATATTGGCATCACCTGCCACAAACCCCGAGCGCAAACCAGGCAAGTTTGAACGCTTAGATAAAGAGTGAAAGACAATGCAGTTTTTGAAATCATGTCGACCGAGGGCAGCGCAGGCTTGTAATAAGCCAATGGGAGCTGTATCAAAATACAGCTCGCTATAACACTCGTCACTGGCGATAATAAAATCGTACTGATCTGACAGGCGAATGAGATATTCCCAATCCTCCATGGTCATGACCGAGCCTGTTGGATTGTTCGGACTACAAACAAACAATAGCTGTGTGCGCATCCAAACGTCTTTTGGTACGGCGCGATAGTTGCCTTTAAAATCATCGTCCAGTGTGCAAGGCACAAAGTAAGGTTCGGCTTGCGCCAGTATCGCTGCACCCTCGTATATTTGGTAAAAAGGGTTGGGCATGACTATTGTAGGAGCAGTCGTAGGAGCTGGCATAGGAGAAACACTAGATAGCGGGTCAGAAACAGACAGCGGGCTACTTTCTGTATCGCTCATCTTATGATCAACAACTGCTTGTACCAGACTAAAAATCGCTTCGCGTGTGCCCATTACTGGCAATACTTGCGTATTGGCATCGACATGGTGCAAAAAGAAGCGCTTTTCTAGCCAATGCGCGATAGTTTGACGCAGCTCAAACATACCATTAGTCGTTGGATAACGACTTATTTTGTCCAAATTTTCACGTAGTACGTCCAGTACAAACGCTGGTGGCTCATGTTTTGGTTCACCAATACCGAGCTTGATTTCACTGTAGTCATGGGCTGGGACACTGTTAGCAAGCAATGTTGCCATCTTTGCGAAAGGGTAAGGATGCAGGTACGTTAAGTTGTGATTCATAGGTAGGGTAACTATAATAGACAATTAATAATAAAGTTATAAAGAAAAATTACATTCAAACAGTGTAGCACTTCTCTTGTTTTTTGTCTTTTTCTTCTCTTACTGCCAAAACGGCTTAGCCGTAATGGCAAATTAAGGTAATTATTGAAGCAGCCACAGATTTAAAAATCCTAAGAAAAGCGTGCCGATTGATAACTTATAATAATACAAAAAACTGCTGTCAGCCTTAATAATAGAGTGTGGTAAGGATAATTTGATATGCCTAGTATCTCAAAAGCTAATGATCTTAACGCGACAGATATTCAATATGAAAACTCTGTTGATACGCGACAGCGTACTAAATTGTACGAGCTATTAAAGCAGCGAGAGCAAAGCTGGTGGCAAGCACGCCAGCAACTAATCAGTCATAAAGAACGAAAAATGTTTTGGTACGGTGAAAACAGCTTGATGATGTGGTTACTGTGGCAGTTAGTCAGTTATGTGATCGTGGCGATGGTGCTGATGGTGCTTAGCAATCTGCTCGGTATTTTACTGCCATTATGGCAATATATTGCTCTATTCGTCTTGCAAACCGCGATTTTTATGGCCATGTTCGCAGCTAAAGGTCGAATGGCAAATAGTTTGCAACGCAAAATCGATAAAGATGAGTTGATGCGAGAAGAGACGTTCAATGAAATGATTGTTTTGGCAGAAGACAGCCTTTATCCAGATGTACATGCCAAGTCGCCTATTTCTTTGAGATATTTATATGAGTATCTTGATGGGCATTTTCATTTAGCCAGTTTACAGTGTTTGCTCCAAAAAGAAGTCGATGCTGGGCGTCTAATGCTAGGCTATCAGCAGGTGGATGCAAAAATTTTGCCACCAGATCTTGCGGATGATGAGCTCAATGAGCACGCTAGCGAAATGATATATAAAAGCACCTTATGAAAGGTGCTTTCGATATTAAAGAGTTAAAAAATACAAAGCGTGCCATCGATACATTGATGGGTCTATGATTCGTTACAAACACAGAACTATCAATGAATTGATGATACACGCTGAATATTTATCTTAGACCTATCTTTTCAAACCCATTTGTTCAATCACATTTTCTGTAAGCAGCAGCAGGCTGCTCTCTTTGTACACTGAGACTGGTCATCAAGGCGGATTGTAATGCGTCAAGTCTAGCAGCAGATAGCGGTTCATCATTTTGATCGCTGATATAAAACATATCTTCTGCGCGTTCGCCCAAAGTGGTGATACGCGCCGCATGCACCTCAATTTTCTCCTGCAAAAATACCTGCCCTACGCGTGCCAGTAGCCCTGGCTGATCAAGGGTCTCTAAGCTCATAATATGCTGATCGGACGCCTCATTAAACTCAAAATTAATCACTGTGGTCACTTCAAAATGTCTGAGCTGACGCGGCATACGCTTATTGGTAAGCTTCAGTACCGTGGGATCTTTAAAGGCATTAATTAGGCGCTGTTTCAGCTCTTGTTGACTGTCCTCATCCACCAATAGTGTACCACTAGGATCGAGCAGTACATAAGAGTCTAAAGCAAAATCGCGGGTAGCAGTAATGATGCGGGCATCTAAAACATCCAAGTTCATCTGATCGAATACGGCCATGGTAACGGCAAATAGATTCGTCTGATCTTGGGTGTAAACAAAGACCTGTACCGCATCGAGTGCCAGCTCGCGATGCTCACGCAGTACCACCAATGGCGGGCTATCCGCATTAGAGGCAAGACCAATCGGCGGATGGTTCAAAATGGCTTCGGTATGCCATAAGATATCTTCAGGAATCTCTCTCAAGAAATATTCATCACCCAAATCATCCCATAGCCTCAAGACCTCATCGCGATTCATGTGTTGATTGTTGACATTATCGAGCATCACTAAGGCTTGGGTGCGGGTGGCACTGATCATATCTTGGCGGTTAGTGGGTGCATCGATATCAGCGCGCAGAATGCGCCGAGTTTGTGAGTATAACTGTTTCATCAATGTGGCACGCCAGCTGTTCCACAACTGTGGATTGGTCGCATTCATATCCGCAACGGTGAGCACGTATAAATGATTGAGGTGGGTGACATTACCGACTAAGTTGGCAAAAATAGTGACCACCTCTGGATCTGAGATGTCCTTTTTCTGAGCAGTCATCGACATTAATAAATGATAGCGAGTGAGCCAACCAACCAATTTGGCATCTGCCACACTCATGCCATGTGCCAAACAAAAATCAAACGACTCGGTTTGACCAAGCTCACTATGGTTGCCACCGCGACCTTTGGCAATATCATGGAACATGGCTGCCAGTACCAAGATTTCTTTGCGCTCGATACGTTGAAAGATAGAGCTGACCAATGGGAAATCTTCATAGAAACGTGGGTCAGTGAAGCGATGCAAAATTCGAATTAAAAATAAGGTGTGCGCATCAACGGTATAACGGTGAAATAAATCATATTGCATGAGACCAGTTACTTGGGCGAAAGCAGGAATATAACTGCCTAAAACGCCGTAGCGATTCATGGCACGCAGGCGATGAAACAGATAATTCTGCTCTTTTAAATTAGCTAAAAAGAGCGCTTGGTGAGTGGGGTTATCACGGTAGACTTGATCGATGCCACGCGCGGCGATTTTTAGCGCACGCAACGTATGAGTGCGCACGTTTTTGATACCGTACTGACCCATTAGTAAAAACATCTCTAAGATAGAGTCAGGATGCTGAGCAAAAACCCGATGATGCGCCATGGCTATTTGATCACCGATTTGGTTAAAGCGGGCATTGATTGGCTGCTTTTTCGGACGCTCATCATCAGGTAACTGTGGCTCTATAATCGTCTCGTAATAGTGATTGGTCAACATCTCAGACAGCGTCGATATCTGCATGGCACAGCGATAATAGTCGCGCATAAAACGCTCGACCGCGGCATTTGGTTGATCGTCTGGCTGCGTCTCATAACCCATCAACTGGGCAATCTCACGCTGATAATCAAACAGCAGCTTGTTTTCGTTGCGACCAGTCAAAACATGCAGGTAATGACGTATTTGCCATAAATAGCCTTCTGCAAAATTCAGTTCATCAAATTCTTTTTCAGTCAAAAAGTTTTGTTGTACTAAGTCATAGAGCTTACCCACTCGAAAATAACGTTTGGTCACCCAGCCGATGATGTGAATGTCGCGCAGACCACCAGGGGCGGTTTTTATATTGGGCTCAAGGTTGTACTCTGTGGCATTGTGCTGTAGATGTCGCGCTTTAGCTTCTGCGATTTTTACTTCAAAAAACTCACGTGGCGACCATTGTTTATTGACAATTTGAACGGGCACATCCTGTAAAGCCTCATTGCCAGTCAGTAGCCGAGCTTCTAGCTGGGCACTGGCAATGGTGTGATCAAGCGCCGCCTCTAAAGCATCATTGACACTACGTACCGAGAGAGCAGGCTCCAGCCCTATATCCCACAATAGCGCCACCAACCGATCTATTTTGCCACTGGCATCATCACCAATCTCATCAGGGGAGAGCAATAAAATGTCGATATCTGAATAAAGCGACAGCTCGCCGCGACCATACCCGCCAGTCGCGAACAATGCCAAATCTGTTTTATCCAGCTCAAACCAATTGAACAAGGCAATCAGCAATTCGTCGATAGCCCCAGAGCGTGCCGCGACCAATTGACGAATATTGGTACCGCGTTCAAGTGCACGGTTAATATCGTGATTAATTTGAGTCAACCATTGAGGAATACCCAGTAGCGACTTTTCAGTGACAGGGGTATCTGCTAGTAGTGACGCATTTGTCGCTATATCATTTGATAGTAGAGGTAAAGGTGTCAGATCGATAGAAGCGACATCACAATTAAACATGAGTGTTATCCAGTTAAGAATTTAAAAGTAGATCGTTAAAACTAAAAATGTAGGCAGCATTTACTATATTTAATTATAGTCCAAAAAAAAGACCGCCTAGGCGATCTTTTTTGATATTACTGGGTCAAAAAACTTAAATCTTCTTCAGGGCGCGTGGTAAATACCTCACAGCCATTATCTGTCACGACCATAGTGTGCTCCCACTGCGCAGATAGCTTGCGGTCTTTAGTAATTGCTGTCCATTCGTCAGGCAAGATCTTGGTTTGCCATGTACCTTGGTTAATCATCGGCTCGATGGTAAAGGTCATGCCTGTTTTTAGCTCAAAGCCCGTGCCTTTTTTGCCATAATGCATGACTTGCGGCTCGTGATGGAACTCATTACTAATGCCGTGACCACAGAACTCACGAACGATACTAAAGCGTTCAGGTTCGACCACTGCTTGAATCGCAGCACCAACGTCGCCTAGACGCGCACCGTTTTTGACGACACTCATGCCAGCATATAAGGCATCCTGTGCCACTTTGCAGATACGCTGCGCCATGATAGAGCCGTTACCAACGATCCACATCTTTGAGGTATCGCCATAGTAGCCATCTTTTATCACAGTCACATCGATATTGATGATGTCACCATCTTTGAGTAGCTTGTTTTCGGCTGGAATACCGTGACAAACCACATGGTTAATCGAGGTACAAATTGATTTTGGGAAGCCATTGTAGTTGAGCGGTGCAGGAATAGCTTGTTGCACATTAACGATATAGTCATGGGCGATTTGGTTAAGTGCCTCGGTACTGATGCCAACTCGAACGTGCTCATCGAGCATGACAAGGACATCACTGGCAAGTTTACCGGCTACGCGCATTTTTTCTATGGCTTCTGGGGACTGGATAAGGGATTTTTTAGTCATCATTATATTACTTATAGTTATGGAGTTAATGGCTTGAATTATAACATAAATGAAGACGTCGCTGTTTTACGTTAAGTGATAGCGAACCTATCATTATTATTGATAATAATTGCTTTACAGCGAAGAAGGGGCAGTTATGACCCTCTAGTCACGATAATATATTCATATTTTGACAATTTAGTTGAATGTTGCAGACGATATAAGTAATGTAATTTTGCATGCTAAAGGAATTAGCCGCAATCTTTACCGATGTTATGAGGTAAATATAACCAAAATTAATGATAACAAGGATGTTGTTATGACGCTTTCTTCATACGCTCGTGCAGCTCTCACGCCGAGAGCATTTTTACCAATACTGGGTTCCATCAGTACGGGTGTCATCTTGATGACACTGCAAACCACCTCAGCTCAAGCAGCAGGCCAATACTATAATTGTGCCAATGCCAATGGCTGTACGCTAGTCGATAGCAAGTATTTTACCTCTAGTTATACCAAAACTCAGTATCCAGTGGTGATGGCTCATGGACTTGGCGGCTTCACCAAGCTGTTTGGGGTCATTGATTACTTCAATGAGATTCCTCAAGAGTTGATGAAAGGCGGCTCAGAGGTATATAGCACCAAAACGTCAGCGGTTAATAATAGCGAAGTGCGCGGCGAGCAGCTATTACAGCAAGTCAAAACTATCACTGCCATCTCAGGCGACCCTAAAGTCAATTTGTTTGGGCACAGTCAAGGCGGTATAGATATTCGCTATGTCGCTGGTGTCGCGCCAAAATACGTCGCATCAGTCACAGCAGTATCAAGCCCAGAGCAAGGCTCAAAAACGGCCGATTTTGTCAAAAATACCCTTGAGCCAAACAACACCACAGGCAATCCGTCAAACATCACCACACAGTTAGTATCAGGCGTGTTCAATTTGATTGGTGGCTTTACAGATATTGGTTCGGGTATCAGTTTTAAACAGATACAAGAGCAAGATGGCTGGCAAGCGCTCGTGGCTCTATCGACCGATGGCGCTGCTCGTTTCAATGCTAAATTTCCTGCGGCAATGCCAAAAAACTATTGTGGTCAGCCGACCAGTACTGCCGTCAATGGTATCAAATACTATTCGTTCAGTGGGGTTGGACAAATAACCAGCGCACTCGATCCTAGCGATTATCTACTTGCAGCAACAAGTGTACCTTTTGCCGGAGAGTCGAATGATGGGTTGGTATCTGCTTGCTCAAGTCGTCTTGGTTATGTAATTCGTGATAATTACATCATGAACCATTTGGATTCAGCGGATCAAGTATTAGGTCTGACCGCATGGGGAGAGTCTGAGCCAAAATCTATCTATCGTACTCAGGTCAATCGTCTCAAAAATGCTAACCTTTAAGCTGACTTGTAAAAAGAACTCTCATTTATGTCGAATAATCGCCGCCCAGCCTACTTACCAATCGCTATAATCGCCGTGGTCATCATAGCTATCACTGCGGCGGTGATTATGTGGTTCAAACCGGACATTACACGTGTGGATCCAGAAAACCCAGTATCCAATGCACTTGCTGATGAGTCTGAGAGCACACTATCAACTGCGCTGAATAGTGGCCAAGTAGTGCAAACGACTTCAGCTCAGAACCAGTCTCCATTTGTCACTGGATTGGAGGGTTTGCCGCGTTCATTAACAGGCACGCAAGTTGACGGCGAAATCATCATTGATGAAAACAAGCAGTTGGTCGTCACTGAAGGTCTACGGCGTTTATTCGATTATTTTTTATCATCGTTAGGAGAGGAGGACGAAGCAGTTATTTTTGCGCGTGTCGAAAGTTATATCCGTCACCACACGCCAGAGCCTGCTGCCAGTCAAGCGGTCGCTATCTTTGACCAATATATTACGTATCTTAAAGCCATTCCTGAAATAGAACAACGTTATGGCAATCTGCAATTACAAGCGGCAAAAAGCGGTGAGCTGGATCTAAATGTCGTCGCTCAGAAAAAGCAAGATGTAGCCAAGTTGCGTCAGCAGTATTTTACGAAAGAAACCATTACCGCCTTCTTTAGTGCAGAAGATGAGTATGATGATTATAGTATGGAGATGGTCAGAATTGACCAAAATCAGCAGCTAACAGATGTGCAAAAAGAGGCAACGCGGCAGAACTACATTAGCCGCATGCCAGACAATACGATCAAAGCCAGTATCACTCAGCAAGCCAATCTGAACGAGCTGATGAATCGCACAACACAGATGCAAGCAAAAGGGGCAACGGCTCAGGAGTTTTATAACATGCGTCGTGATCTGGTAGGCGCTCCAGCTGCCGCACGTCTCGCGCAAGTCGATGCAGAGGATGCTAACTTTGCTCAACGTTTCGACCAATATCAAGCCCAAAAACAGCGTTTATTAAACCAAAGCACGGATAAAGTACAAATACAAAACCAAATCAATCAAGTCGAACAGCAATTATTTAATGAGGCTGAGCGCAAGCGTTTGTCAGGATATGCTGCTTTGCAACAACAGAACATCGCCAATCTAGAGTAATGCCTAGAATGAATGAGCAAAACGATAGTTTTAATGAGAAATCGTTGATTTTTAGAGGATGTTCGAGAAGTTATATAAAAAGTGTTAGCAGTTAATGTACCGTCTAACAATAGAGGTTAGCAAAAAGACTATAGAGCGCAACAAATATCAGGGTAATCATACACTCAACCTATAATGACAGTGAGGCATCAGTTGTTCATAATAGCCACATTGTTTAGGTTAATAAATAAAACAATCAATTAATCATAATAAAAAACTAATATTTAGTATGAAAGCTATTTTTTATTCTAAATTAAACCACTAAAGGAGCTTATATGAAAAACATGACTAAAATGATGATGGCAGCGACGCTTGCGGTAGGTACATTGGCTGCTGGTTGCCAAACTACTCCTAGCGTAACCGCCCCAGTGACTCAACCAATTACTTCTAATGCACTACAAGCATATGATTGGCAGCTTGTTGATGCTAAGCGTACGAATGGCGAAAAGGTGACTCAGTTATTCTTTAATCCATCTAAACCTTTAACGTTGAAATTCTTCAAAGATGCTGGTAATGACCGCGTTACCTTTGTTAATACTTGTAATAACATGGGTGCTGAGTACAAGGTTGTGAATGGCAATGTCGTATTAGGTAATGTTTTATCTACTATGATGGCCTGCCCTGAGCCGCAAGCGAGTTTCGATACAGCGACTTTAGCGACCGTACAAGGTAAATATAGCATCAGCAAAAATGCCAATAATACGCCTATCTTAACTATTACCAATAGCAATCAAGTTGCCCATTTCAAAGCCATTGCTAAATAATCCAATCATCACAGATGATTAAATAGTATTTGCTAAAAGCAATGTTAAATAAAAGCGATGCTATATAAAAGTCAGATGTAATTTGAAGAATGCCTCACTATCTAGTGGGGTATTTTTTTTGTCCAAAATTTGGCATGGTTTACGCTACACTGTCATTGGCTGCTAAGTAACGTTTTTAGACTACGATATTTTAATGCACTCAATATTTTAACCTTACTTATCGATATTCTCAGTACGTAATAATCAACGCTTTATTGGACGTTACCTTATGTCAAAAATGCTTGTATCAAAATCATCCGTCAATATACGCATGACAAGTAATATCACTGCACTAACGACTTTTATGCTATTAACGGGTTGTCAGACGCTGCCGAATACAATGTCTAAAGCGATTCAAGCGTCTGCTAATCATATGAGTGCGAGTCGTCATCCACTAACGGCGCGAATGCCAGCGATAGATCGGCAAGGGCGCATTGCTTACGTCGAGGAGCAAGGGTTGGGAATAGCCAAAGTATCGACACTCTATAGTATCCGTCCCGATGGCAGTGATCGTCAGCTTATCGATCAGATCAATGGCTATATCTATGCGCCAGCGTGGTCGACTGATGGGCAACTGCTTGCTTATAGCAAACAAGCGCCGCGCCAGCATCCAAAGATTTATATTTACAATCGGGGCAATAGCACGCGCAATCTGGTAGTCAATGTCGAAGGCAGTAATATGTCAGCGTCATTCTCACCTGATGGTCAACATCTACTCTATAGCTCAACTGTCGGTGGCAATGCGGATATCTATGAGATGCGTTTGAGCGACGGTAGCACCAAGCAGCTCACGACCTTACCCAGTACAGAGGTTCAACCAAGCTATGCAGCCGATGGTAAAAGCTTTGTCTATACCAGTGATAAAGTTCGCGCGGGTCGTCCAAGTATCTATCGTTATACCTTTGCCACGGGTAATGCCGTACTCCTATCGACAGGTAGTTATGCCGCCAGTCCGCAGCTGAGTATGGATGGTCAGCGCATGGCTTACCTAAATGGTCGTAAGGCGGCCGTTATGACGCTGACGACTGGACAAGTCGTGAATCTAGCAGAGACTGGACTCGATGAACCCGCTCGTCTATCTCCCTCTGGAAACTATGTTGTCTATCCAACACGCCAGTCAAAAGTAGGTGGACAAACAGGGAAGAAAAATGGTGGAGATTTGGTTATACATTCGCTCTCAGGAAATACAAGTTACGCCATCAATAGTCAAAATGGTGGGGTCGTGCGCTCACCGATATGGGGTCGTTAACAGCCACAGCTATATATTATGTAATGAAATGTATATATAATCATTAATAAAGAAACATAAGTCGATTCTAGAAATATAGATATAACAGCATCAATTCGAGCAAACGTCATTCATGTCATACCAAATTGTACAACCGAGTCATTAAGATACTAAATTAAGTGAGCAAGGGAGAGAAGGTTTAATGCAAGAAGCTTTTTTAGTATTCATCACTAAAATCAGTTTATATCCCACGATTATTTTTACTGGGCTTGTGATGTTCGTTACCTTATATTGGGTCGTATCTTTACTCGGTATGGCAGATATGGATAGCGTAGAGCTTGGGGAGTCAGGCGGTGATGCTGATGTTGCTAACTTATCATCGACTGGTTTTTTCACGGGTCTCATGCTCAAGTTTGGTCTTTATGGCGTTCCTTTAATCATCATACTAAGCTTAGTTAGTTTGATCGGTTGGCTGCTCAGTTACCTATATACCAGTTTTTTACACCAGTATTTTGACTCAGGCATTCTGTATTATTTGTTCGGCACAGGGGCACTCGTTTTTGTCTTGGTCGTATCGATGTGGTTGACCGGTCTTATCATCTCGCCCATCCGCAAAAATATCGCCAAAATCCCCAAGCGCAATTCGTCTAGTAATGTGGGTAAAATCGCTGTTGTGCGCACGCTCAGTGTGACCGACAAACATGGCGAAGCAGTGCTCAATGATGGCGGCGCAGGATTGATACTCAAGATTCGCTCAGACATCAATGATAATTCACTAAAACAAGGCGATAAGGTGGTATTGGTAGAGTATTTGGATGAGGCCAATACCTATCGCGTAACGCCAGTTAAAGACAAATAACGCTCATCAATGATATTGGTCAGTGAATGGTGGCTTAATAACATATAAAAAATAAGCATTTAGTAAATATAGCAAGGGTTTTAAATTCGCTTGGAATGTTTTAATTAAAGGAATGGATATGGACATACTCATTATCGTCGGCGTGGTTGTGGTGCTGGCGTTTGTTTTCATTATGGCAGCACTTTTGATGCTCAAAGCCTTTTATATTAAGGTGGATCAGGGCACAGCACTTATTATTAACGGCGTCAATAAAATCGCTGTACGCTTTGATGGTGGCTTTGTGTGGCCAGTCATCAACAAAAAAGAACTCATGAGAATCTCGTTGCTCACTCTAGAGGTGGACAGACGTGGTAAAGAAGGACTGATTTGTGCCGATAATATGCGTGCTGATATTACGGTGGCATTTTATTTGCGTGTCAATGAAACCGAAGAAGATGTTCTTAAAGTTGCCAAATCAGTTGGCGTAGACAGAGCCTCAGACAAGGTAGCGGTCAACGAGCTATTTAATGCAAAATTCTCAGAAGCACTAAAGACGGTTGGTAAACAGATTGATTTTGTCAAGTTGTTTGAAAACCGCAGCCAGTTCCGTGACAGTATCGTCCAAGAAATCGGTAACGATCTAAACGGCTATATCCTAGAAGATGTAGCGATTGACTACTTAGAGCAAACGCCAAAGACATCATTAGATTCAAGTAATATCCTAGATGCTGAAGGTATCAAAAAGATTACTCAGCTAACCGCCTTTCAAAATGTCATTACCAATGAGCTTGAGCGTGACGAAGAGCTGGCTGTTAAGAAAAAGAATGTCGAGACCAGAGAGGCGATGCTGGAGCTGGAGCGTCAACAAGCCGATGCTGAAGCCAAGCAAAAGCGTGAAATCTCGTCAGTGATTGCGCGTGAAACGGCTGAAACGCGCAAGATCGAAGAAGAAGAGCGCAAAAAGTCAGAAACCGCCGTTATCATGGTTGAGCAAGATTTGGCGATTCAGCGTGAGAATCAGCAACGTGAGATCGAAGTGGCTGGACAGAATCGCCTGCGTGCCGTGGTCATCGAAGAAGAAAAAGTCACACGTGCTCGTGATTTGGAAATCGTCTCGCGTGAGCGTGAAGTTGACTTGCAACGTATCGAAGCGGAGCGTGCGATTGAGCTTGAGAAAAAAGAAATCGCCAATGTCATTCGTGAGCGCATCGCGGTAGACAAAACAGTGGCGCAAGAAGAAGAGCGTATCAAAGAAGTTCGCGAAGTCAGCGAAGCCGAACGTTCGAAACAAACGCGCGTACTGGCTGCGGAAGCGGACGCTGAAGAAATCAAAGTGCGTCAGGTGAAAAAAGCAGAAGCAGAAGAGTTATCTGCCAAGCATAAAGCCGTCGAGATTACCACGCTTGCTACTGCCAATCTTGAAGCCTCTGCTAAAGAGTCAGAAGCCAAAATCAAAATGGCTGAAGGTATCAAAGCAGAAGAGTCTGCACATGGCTTTGCTGAAGCCGCTATCCAAGAAGCCAAGTCGGTCTCTTTGGAAAAAGAGGGTATTGCTAGAGCCAATGTTATTAAAGCGACTGGACAAGCTCAGGCTCAGACAGACCGTGAAAAAGGGATGGCTGATGCCGAAGTTATTGCAGCTCGCGGCGCCTCTAAAGCAAAAGCTGAGCGTGACATTGGTATGGTAGACGCAGAGATTATCGCTGCTCGTGGTGAGTCTAACGCCAAAGCCGAGCGTGATGTTGGTATGGCAAATGCGCAGGTCATCGCTGCTCGCGGTGAGTCAAATGCCAAGGCAGAACGTGAAGTTGGACTGGCAAAAGCCGAAGTGACTCGTGCACATTTCCAAGCCGAAGCAGATGGTTTGGTCGAGAAATTCAATGCCATGGGTAGCATGAGCAAAGAGGCACGCGAGCACGAAGAGTTCCGCATGAGTCTTGAGACGGCCTTGCAAGAAGCGCTAGCGTCAATCGAAGCGGGTAAAGAGATTGCCAAAGAAAATGCCGAAGTCTTGGCAGTGGCGCTACAAAAAGCCAAAATTGATATCGTGGGCGGTGAAGCACACTTCTTTGATAACTTTGCCAAGTCACTGTCGATTGGTAAAGCCATTGATGGCCTAGCGGGTAAGTCAGATACATTGAGCGGTATCATCAACGGTGTGATGGCCAATCAAGTCATGAAAGCCAACCAGTCAAATAACGACAAAACTATTTAATAATATGCTCTGTCTTTATAGATTGTGGACATGTCTTATATTTCCTTCATAAGTGCTTATCTAAAGCGCTTATGATTGGATTTTACCCTTAATGAGTAATCTGTATCTCAGTGGTAGATTACTCCAATCCACTTATTCTAAACACCTTAAAGAACGGTAGCCAACTCATTATTTATGATGAGTTGGCTAATCTAAAAAATCTGTCGTGATGACGCGTTTTTTTAGATTAGCCAAGTGCTTCTTTACCTTCAATTATTCCTTATTGCCAAAATATAAAAATGGACGAGCAACGATGGCGGATACGCAAAACCAAACCAATTCAGATAGTAAAAGTGATCCTAACGCTAACCAAGCAAATCAGGCCGTTGCCTCAGGCAATGCGTATGAGCTCATCAAAAAACGCCTAACAGAGCAAGGCAGCCGTTTAGAGCAACAAACGGCTACTCTGAACACTGCACGCCTACAAGAGTTCGGCAGTACTCAAATGCAGGTAATTGCCCGCACGCGTATCCGTACCGAGCATAACTGTGTGGCGCAGGATATGGTACAAGTCGGCGATTATCTGTTGTTTGGCTACAATGTGTTTATGGGGCTAAAGCGCGCAAGCAATGTTAAAGATGTGCTGTCGCTATATCGCTTGATAGACCCTGCTAACAAAGAGGATCGTGATGAGAGTCAGCAGGGCGATCTCGGTAACGATGATAGCATTCATAAGGAAAGCACTGAGCAAGATTATCAGCTTGAAGAGGTCGATTTAAAAGGAACGTTTTTAGATCAAGATGCCTTTGTACAAGACTTCAATGAGCTCTATCGCTATTACAAGCAAACACGCCTGATTCAACTGACCGTTAAGGACAGCAAGTTGCTATTGGCGTTTCAGATTGGTGAGCGTATCACTGATATTCGCGTGTTTCGTTTTGCGTTGGACTTTAGCCAAGGCACACCAGAGTCTGCTCAAGTCGCCTACGTGGACAATCGAGGCGAGCGTGATATCGAGTTGCCGCCTGCCTATGACTTTGATTGGATCGAGACCACACGAGAGCAGATGATCAATGGTAAGTATCCGCACATGAATATCTTAGATACGATATTTGTGGAAACCGTCGGCGGTGATTTGACCATCAAGATTGAAGACAATACGCAGTCAGGGAATGGTATCTATAGCGAGCCTGTCAATGATCGCACCCAGTCTCTCACCGATGCTGAGATTTCCTATGCTAAAGTCGGTAGCTTAATCCTCCTCAAAATATTGCCTTATCGTGAGGACAGTTACCGTTACTTCGTTTATAACACCTTGACTGAAGCGGTGCTGCGTTTGGATGCGATCGGTCAGTCCTGTGTACAGTTGCCTGAAGATCACGGCATTATATTTCCGGGTGGTTATTATCTACAGACGGGCGAGTATAAGCTGTTCGATGCCAATAGTGTCGGTGCCAAAAACCTAAAGTTTAAGCGTAAGATTATCTCGACCAATGGCGAAGATGTTTTATTCTTATTTTATGACAGAGAGCTGGGTATCACGGGGCTGTTTCCTTATAACCTGATCAAAAAACAACTGGCAAACCCGATTTATTGTAATGGTATGGCGTTGGCAGACAACGGTCGCTTGGTATTGTTCAGTGACCAAAGTGAGCCGTCGCGCATTCACCCGATGCAGATATGGCACACCCCTTATGCCTCCCCTGAATATGTGAGCGAATTGCCTGAGAGTACCAGTTTTTATGGCAAAATCGGTAACAAAGAGCTGGTGCGCGGCATCTCTGATCTTTATAGCATTACCCGTCTCATTGACAACCAAAGCGTGTCGCAAAAACTCTATGAAGAGCTGTCGGACAATACCAGCAGATTGTTTGATAGCTACTATTGGCTGTCTGAGCCTGAGCTGGGCGACGTCGCCAGTAGTATTAAAGAAGTGACAGCGACCGCTGAGCTGGTCATTGATGAGTTTGCCAAAGTCCAAAGTATCCAAAAGCAAACGCAAACGGCGCTTGCCGATGCCGAAGCGCAGCAAAATGAGATTTTGCGGCAGATACGCGTTACGACATTTGAGTCTGCCAGTGATTATGTCGATCAACTGTCGGCATTGAGACGACAAAAGGGTCGTTTGGTCAGCCTAGAAGATTTACGCTATTTAGACAGTGATAAATTAGAAGCATTGCAGGCACAGCTAGAAGAAGCAGAGAGTGATCTTGCGGAAAAAACCGTGCTGTTTTTAAGCGGCGACGAAGCACTATCAAGCTATGAAGGGATCTTGGTCGATGTCAGTGAACGCTTAAACACGGCAGAAACCAATGCCGAACTAAAGCCTGTGTTGGATAAAATTGATGACACGGCGCAAGGGTTAGACTTGTTGACCGAACTGCTTGGTACGTTGGATGTTGCTGATGCCACGGTACGCACGCAAATCATCGATGACATATCGACTATTTATGCCAGCCTCAACCAGAGTAAAGCCAAGCTCAATCATAAACGCAAAAATTTAGGATCGGCAGAAGCGGTCGCGCAATTTGGTGCGCAGTTTAAGCTGTTTGGTCAATCGATTGCCAACGCCTTATCGATTGCCAATACGCCTGAAAAATCAGATGAGCAAATGGCAAAGCTGCTGGTACAGTTAGAGGAATTAGAAAGCCAATTCGCTGATCCAGAGACCAATAGCGGCGATCAGTTCTTAGCCGATATCATTAGTAAGCGCGAAGAGATTTACGAAACCTTTGAAAATCATAAGCAGCAACTGCTCGATGCCCGCAATCGCAAAGCGCAAAACCTAGGCGATGGGGCGCTACGGATGCTTGAGAGTATCAAGAAACGCACACAAAGCACAGGCGTGACTGGCTTTACCGAGGAAGAAGCGCTCAATACTTACTTTGCCTCCGATGGTCTGGTGCAAAAAGTCCGCAACATCGCAAAAGAGCTACAAGCGATGGGCTTTAGCGTCAAAGCCGATGACATTGATGCGCGTCTAAAAGCTATCCAAATCGAGAGCTATAAGAGTTTAAAAGATAAGTCGGACTTGTTTGAAGATGGCGGTCAGATCATCAAACTGGGCAAGCATCGCTTTTCGGTCAATACGCAGCCACTAGATTTGACCTTACTCAGTCGCCAGCAGTCAGATGGCACACGCGTGCTCAATTTGCATCTGACGGGAACAGACTACTATGAAGTGCTCAATGATGCTGAGCTAAATGCCTTGCGTCCGTATTGGGAGATGAATATCGCCTCCGAATCCGACAAGGTATACCGCGCCGAGTACTTGGCCTATAGCATCATCGAGAGCGCCAAAAACAGTCAAGATGGCCTAACCGAAACGCGCCTATACCAAGCATACGACGAAACCGTCATTACGTTAGATATCAATGGCAATATCGATAATGACAGTCCGCTAACGAAACTGGTCAAGACTTATGCTACTCCTCGCTATCAGCTGGGCTATGACAAGGGCATTCATGACCATGATGCCACGCTGTTATTGATGCAAATACTGCCGACATTACGTGCGGCAGGGCTACTGATTTATACGCCGCAAGTACGCGCACTGGCGCAGTTATTTTATTGGCAGCTAAATATCGTACAAGCGCTGGGTTTAGAAAGCCTACGTCAATTTGGTTATGATAATTGGTTAAATGAATCAGTGCTGACCCTCGCAAATAACTGGACGGATAGAGCGGCTACCGCTGAGCAGTTGCGCCGAGCACTTGGTAGTGACACTGCCAAATCCTTACTGGTCGAGGATATGAGCCAAGTGATGCACCGTTTTGTCGCGGCCTATCGTGACGAGCGTATTGGCAGTAGTAATAATGCTAATCAGCCGTCAAACGCCGCATGGGAGTCAGAACCAGATTCAACTCCCCTTGATGTTCACAACACCAATATCTTTAAACCAAGCTATGTACAGCTTGCCTGCGAATACTTAGTCAGCGTCATGGGGCAGTCAACGGAGCCAAATGCTGCCGCATATAGCACAATGAACTGGCAAACCAGCCAACAAGCCGAGCAGCTGTGTGAGCAGCTTAGCCAAACGCTGAGTAGCTCTCCCGTCAGTACGCAAAATAATGCCAGTTTTGCGCAGCTACAGTCTTCAATTGGTAAGCTTGGCTTCCAACCAAAATCAGCCTACGAGCTACTGGCGACATGGTTTCATGCATTGCTTGATAAGACTTATGGTAATCATAAGACAGCTACAGATCAAACCGATGATGGCTTGGGTGAGGCAGGTGAGGCGTTCAGTGAAGAGCAGCTTTCTGAACGTCAAGAAAAAGAAGCGCTACGCAAACAGCAACTAGAGAGCGGTCGTCATTATGTGCCCGAAGCGATTGCTGTACTACTCACTCAACTAAACGATGCGCAGCGTGAAGCCTTGGTACAGCGACTGATTGATTCAGGTGCGAGCTTTAATAAAGATGGCGCAAATGAAGGGACAACTGATGCCGCTTCCACTTTGTCGTTCTCTTCACCTTCAACGTCATCATCAACGTCACTGACCAGTATCAATAACCCGCTCAATCAAGTGCAAAGCTTTGAGCGTAGCACAGGTAAAGTATCGCTTGAAATACAAGTGAATAGTCTACTGGGTGAGCATACGCGTATTCGTCAGCAGAGCCTAACCTTTGCCGTTGATAATTTCTTAAATCGCTTGCATCACCACGATACCCAAGTTATTCCTGCCTATCGACGCTATCTGGCCATGCGCTCAGAGATATTACACGAGTCAAAAGAAACCTTGCGACTGGACGAGTTTATGCCACGCCCGTTGTCCTCATTTGTGCGTAACCGTCTGATTAACGAGAGCTATCTGCCGCTTATCGGTGACAACCTCGCCAAACAAATGGGTACAATCGGCGAGGATAAGCGGACTGACTTGATGGGTATCCTGATGATGATATCGCCACCAGGGTATGGTAAAACGACCTTGATGGAATATGTAGCAAATCGTCTTGGCCTGATATTTATGAAGATTAATTGTCCGTCACTCGGTCATGATGTCACTTCATTAGATCCCGAAAAAGCGCCCAATGCTACCGCACGGGAAGAGCTGAATAAAATCAACTTAGCCTTTGAGATGGGCAATAACGTCATGCTTTATCTCGATGATATTCAGCATACGCATGCGGAATTTTTACAGAAATTTATCTCACTCGGCGATGGTACGCGCCGTATCGATGGCGTCTGGCAAGGCAAGACCAAAACCTATGACATGCGTGGCAAAAAGTTCTGCGTGGTCATGGCGGGTAATCCGTATACCGAGAGCGGCGAGGCCTTTAAAGTGCCTGACATGCTTGCCAACCGTGCCGATATCTATAACTTGGGCGATATTATGAGCGGTATGGAAGATATCTTTGCCCTCAGTTATATCGAAAACTCCCTAACCTCTAATACGGTTCTCGCGCCACTGGCAAACCGCGATTTGAGCGATGTACATCGCTTGATTAAAATGGCAAAAACGGACAATCCCAACCTCGCCCAAGCGCAAAGCAGCGATCTAATGTATCCGTATAGCACCTCAGAAATTAACGAGATTGTCGCCATCCTGCGCCATATGTTTCGAGTGCAAGAAGTCATTTTGGACGTCAACCAAGCCTATATTGCCTCCGCTTCGCAAGACGATAAATACCGTGTCGAGCCGATATTTAAGCTACAAGGCAGTTATCGCAATATGAATAAAATGACCGAAAAGCTGTCAGCGGTCATGAATGAGAATGAGCTAAACCAGCTGATAGACGATCACTATCTGGGCGAGTCGCAGCTATTGACCCAAGGTGCAGAGAGTAACTTGCTCAAGCTTGGCGAGATGCGCGGCACCTTAACCGAGGCAGAAAAAGAGCGTTGGGCGCAAATCAAAGCGGACTTCTTACGTAACAAAGCCATGGGCGGTGAAGATGGCGATACAGGCGCACGTATCGTTGCGCAGTTGGTCGATTTGGCCAGTGGCTTCAATGCCATCAGTCGTCAGTTTGAGACGTACTTAACCAAAAATGATCCAGAGCAAATCGCCCGCTTACGAGAAGCAGAGCGCCAAGCCCAGTTAGAGACTCAGATTGAGGCGCAGTTAGCCTCACAAAAAATCCTTGCCGATAGCGTGATCAATAATGCCAAAGTCGTCAGCGATAGCATCGATAATGGCTTTGAGAAAAGCGTGAGCCAATTGCTGCAAATATATAAGCACGACCACGAAGCAGAAGGCGAGTACCTCAAGCAAAACCAAGACGTGCAAAAAGTGCTGATGGTGCAGCTGATCGATGCCGTGGAACAACTGGCACACAATATGGCGGACAGCTTATCTCGTAGCTTAGCCGAAAGCCTAATTAAGAACGATGACAGTAAAGCTGTAGAGAAAAATGCGCCTGATATCCATGAGCAGACCACACTGATGGCGAACGTCCTCAAGCAAGCGCTGGCACCACTGACGATGCGCATGGATGAGAAGCTAGCGATTGATAGCAGTACTGATCAATCTGGTAAACTGATCGTCAACAGTCTCAATCGCTTAAATAAAATATTTGACGATTATGACTAATAATTATGCGTAGTAGGCTATAGTGACAGGTTGCTGATGTTGTAAACAAATTAATGAGAAATGTATGGCGCACAAAAAAAAGAACGTTCGAAAAAAACTCTGCCCCGTCTGCGAGCGCGAGTTTAGCTGGACTAAAAAGCTGGATAAAAACTGGGAGAGTATGGTGTATTGCTCAGACCAGTGCCGACGCATTAAGAAGTATGAAGGGCTGGACCATCAAAAAGAAGATAAATAGGCGTTAATAGTCAGTTAGAGATATACGGGAAAAAGGAGCAGACAATGGCACATAAAAAAGTAAACTTACCGCAAAAAACCTGCCCCGTCTGTCAGCGCCCATTTATATGGCGTAAGAAGTGGGAGAAAGATTGGGAGCAGGTGATTTATTGTTCGGAGAAGTGTCGGCGGGGGAAGGGTAAAGCAGATTAAGTTACTTCAAAATATTAAGGTAAATTATGAGTAAACATTATGAGCAATCAAGCTTCTGGGAAAAGCTCATTGAGCACTTGTTCATTGGTGAAATGCTAAAATTATCATGGCTGAAAGATGATTGCCAACTAGAGGTCATGAAACCTGAAGTCGATAATTCAGGTTGTAACGTTTTCTTTGAAGAATAGTATTATTCGTCGTATTCAGCTTAAAACATTAAAGCTGGGTAGGAAAATCTTAAGTTAGAAGATGAAGACGAAATTAGAATTCAAAGAACTCATGTATATTTACTATTTCGCATAGCAAGACTAAAAATTTACTTGTTATTTTAAGAGAGGTAAAAACTATAATTTTCTAAATTTAATAAGGATGATTAAAAGACTTTATTTTTTTGTTACTAAAAGAGGAAAATTTAAAGTCCTTGAAAAAGTATTATAGAAAAAATAACTTACTACATAAATATGTAATAAACAGACTTTCTTATATCTAATCCTACTATACTTCTAACTTCAGATTTTCAGTAATTAATAATATTTGAAAATAGTTTCTACTCTATAATATAAAAAACTGCCCAGATTTAGGACAGTTTTTGAAAAATAAATTACTTTTAATTTAGATGTTAGAAACTAGGTGAGCGTTGAGAGTATTGATCGAATATAGACGACTCAGCAAATCTTTTAACATCCATTCCTTTAAAAGAACCAGGTATATGTAGATTCCCTTCGTTAGATGATGAAGGTATGGATTTAACACTTATAGGAAGTGGTAAAACCACAATTTGTTCCCTATGAATCTTTCTCATCTCATTGATTTCAGTTTTAAAGTCTCTCATACTAATTCAACCTTACTAAGTTGTTGGAGCCATGAAGTGCCATTTGATTTCCGGTCTTAGTTAAATAATCCTTTAATACATCATAGTACATTCTAATAGTAGTATTAAGATCATCCGTGTCAGAAAAGTTGTTAATCTGTAATTTTATATCATCACCTGTTAGTTCCTTTAGACCAATACCTCTACCATGCATATGCCAGCGGTTAACATCGCCAAGAATGGTTGCAATATCAGTAGCTCTTTGTTCTTTCATTGTATATGTAACTTTATCTGTTTTTGTTGCAGTTGTATGCCAATCTTTAAATTTATATTTAACAAGCCAGTTAACAATGAGCGTCTGGGAAAACTTAATATGCTGTTCAATAAAAGCAAGCTTTTCAGGCTGAAAAGAGCTAGTAAGATAGTTTATTTCAGCAATAACTGGTATGTTTTGAGATGCTTTTTCATTTATTTCATTTAGTAAACGATTATATTCGTGAAGGTAGCCAGTAGCTGGCAAGTAATGACCATCGCTATTCATTATTTGAGGATCAATCGGACCTAAGACAGAAAAGTTATCCATGTAGATCTCGTCACCTGATAAGACTAAAACTGTACCAGCTGAAAACGCAAAGCCCGGCACAATAAATTTTATATGAGAATAATTGGCTCGGAAAACATTGACGATTTTCTCAACTACTTCAACTGAACCGCCTGGTGTCTCTAGAATAACTACTAAATTATCTTTCAAAGTGGGCGTGTTTAGAGATCTATCTTTAATATCTTCTATATATTGTCTAACTTTAACGTCAACACCATCTATCATCGGTGAAAATATAGTAATAATATCTGCATTAAAAGTTATAGAAAGCGATTTAATTTGTTCACCTAGAAAATTGAAAATAACATCATCTACGGTTGCCTGAAACATATTTCATACCTCTAAGAATAATAAGAAACTTTATATTAATCATATTTAAATATATTTGTTTTTATAGAAATACTACAATAATTTTTTGAAATCGAAGTATCTTTTGTTGCAATTAATAATCATATTAGAAGTAATCAATGCTTATGATTTATACATAGTAAGATTAGCACTATAAAAATAAGACCTTTAATTTGAATTGTGCTATTAGCATTTGAAATACTAATTATGCTTAGTATGGTTATCGTATTTGCTGTTATTCTTTATATCTAAGATTGCAAAAGTACTAAAATGACAGTTAAGCTTTATCTCTTAGGTACCAATCAGGATGCTAACTTAGCTAAAGCTTTATTCATTGAACTACTAGCTGTTTAGGAAAAGTGTCCTGCATTATAAATCATAACTTCAGCTTCTTCACTAACTATCAAACAAATATGAACTATTTGTACATATATGTAAGGTATAGAAGGTTATAATCTATTGTCTACTACTTATAATTCAAACTCCAACTATCTTTAAATAACCTTCATACTCTAATCTTTGTATTCAACACCACCCTCTAACTAATCTCACCAACCTCAAATCACTTAAAACCAACGAAATCTTTCCTTACCTAGCCTCTCTCTTCGCAAAGATATTTGCAACCAACGCCCCACTAAAGTTATGCCACACACTAAATATCGCACTCGGTAAGGCAGCGACAGGATTGAAATAAGTTGCCGCAAGGGCAGCGCCCAGACCAGAGTTTTGCATGCCCACTTCCACCATGATGGCGCGGCGCTGTTTCTCCGTAAATCCAGACAAGCGCGCGATCACATATCCCAAGGTATAACCCAGCATGTTGTGTAGGGCCACGACGACAAAGACGATCGCACCGCTATCTAAGATGGTCGCTTTAGACACCGCCACCACTGCCGCGATGATAATAGAAATACCTAATACCGACACCATCGGCAATACCTCGGTGACGAACTCGATTTTTTTACCCAAAAATTTATGAAAGATAACGCCCAGTAAGATAGGTAAGATGACGATTTTAGTAATGGTTATCATCATACTGGCTAGGTCGATATCGATCAGCTGACCAGCAAACACATTTAATAGAATAGGAGTCAAAAAGGGTGCAAGTAGGGTAGAGATAGAGGTAATCGCCACACTCAGCGCCACATCCCCTTTGGCCAAAAATGTAATCACATTACTCGATGTACCGCCAGGGCAACAACCTACCAAGATAACACCGACCGCGATTAAAGGATCAAGGTTAAAAATGACGGTTAATAGGTAAGCGATCAACGGCATGAGCGTGAACTGTGCCAACAGGCCTACTAGTACAGGTTTGGGGCGTTTGACAATCTCTAGGAAATCTTCGGTTTTGAGCGTCATACCCATGCCAAACATGATGATGCCAAGTATCGGTACAATCAAAAAAGCCAATGAGGCAAAAAATTCAGGAAATACAAAGCCCAACACGGCACTGACCAATGCCCAGATTGCAAAGGTTTTGCCAATCCAATTAGAAAGTAATGCAATCTGATTCATAGCCTGTCTCAAAATAATAGAGTAGCCAATAATTTAGCATGGTTATTACTAGTAAATGATAAAAGTATTTTGCTATGAACGTAGCGATAAGTTTGCTGATAGCAAATAAAGGATACGCTATAAAAAATGGCTTACTCATATTAAATGAATAAGCCAAAAAATAACGATAAATGATTTAGGTATTAGCTGATTTTTGAAAATCTACAAATTCGGATTTAACCATTTCTCAGCAGTTTTCATATCCCAGCCTTTACGCTCCGCATAACTCTCTAACTGGTCACGACTGATTTTACCGACGTTGAAGTACTCACTCTCCGGATGCGAGTAATAGAATCCGCTAACCGATGACGCAGGCCACATCGCATAGCTTTCGGTCAAAGTCGTACCGATAGCCTCTACCGTACCGAGCCAGTTAAACAGTTTGCCTTTTTCGGTATGCTCAGGGCAGGCAGGGTAGCCAGGGGCAGGGCGGATGCCGACGTATTTTTCTTTGATCATCTCATCATTGGTGAGTGACTCAGTCGGCTGATAGCCCCAATACTCTTTACGGATCAGCTCGTGTAGATGCTCGGCAAAGGCTTCTGCCAAGCGGTCAGACAGCGCCTGTACCATGATGGCGTTGTAGTCATCACCTGCCGCTTTATAGTGCTCAGCGAGCGCTTCTGTACCGACGATAGAGACGGTAAAGCCGCCCAAGTGATCGGTATGCCTGTCTGATGGAGAGATAAAGTCCGCCAAGCTAAAGTTTGGCTTGCCACTAGCTTTGTCGCTTTGCTGACGTAAGTGCTCGAACTCATACGTTGGCTTACCTCTCTTGTCCCCATCAAAAGTAGTATCGTTGTCATACACAGTCACCGTATCCGAGCCAGTACGGCGAGCCGGCATAAGCTTAAACACCCCTTTGGCCACGAGTGATTTCTCATCGATCATTTTTTGCATCAGCTCATTGGCATTATCAAACAGATCACGGGCTGCTTCGCCGACCACATCATCTTGCAAGATTTTTGGATATTTGCCCGTCAGACCCCAAGAGATAAAGAACGGTGTCCAGTCAATATACGGAAGTAGGTTGGTAATTGGATAGTCATCCAATATCACTTGTCCTAGCTTATTGGGCACTGGTGGTACGTAGTTTTCCCAATCATACTGAAAGCCAATCTTGACCGATTCAGCATAGGTGACCTTGGCGGCTTTTGGTTGGCGTTTGGCAAGACGTTCACGCACTTTGACATACTCTGCACGCGTCTCATCAATGAGCGCTTGTCGATGTTCTTTGGATAATAGCTTGGTCACCACACCGACTGAACGTGAGGCGTCTGATACATAGATGACACCATCGTTTTGATATTGCGGCTCGACCTTGACGGCAGTATGCGCTTTAGACGTGGTTGCACCGCCGATCATCAATGGCAGCGTCATACCGCGCTCTTGCATTTGCTTGGCGACATAGACCATCTCATCGAGACTTGGGGTAATCAAGCCAGACAGACCGATGATATCGACTTTTTCTGCGATGGCGGTATCGAGGATTTTTTCACATGGCACCATGACGCCCAGATCGACGATATCATAGCCGTTACAGCCAAGTACCACGCCGACGATGTTTTTGCCGATATCATGCACATCGCCTTTGACGGTTGCCATGAGGATTTTGCCTTTGACTTCGCCTTCGACTTTTTCCGCTTCGATATACGGGTTTAGCCATGCGACGGATTGCTTCATCACGCGCGCTGATTTTACGACTTGTGGTAGGAACATCTTGCCCGCACCGAATAAATCACCGACGATATTCATACCGTCCATGAGTGGCCCTTCGATGACTTCGAGTGGTTTGGGGTATTTCTCCCACGCTTCTTTGGTATCCGCTTCGATAAAGGTTGTTACGCCTTTGACGAGTGCGTGGGCGATACGCTCTTCTACCGTGCCCTCACGCCAGCTCATATCGACCGTGCTGTCTTTTTTCTTGCCGCCATCTTGGTAGTTTTCAGCAACCGTCATGAGACGTTCAGTCGCATCCTGTCCCGTTTCACCTTGATTGCGGTTGAGCATGACATCTTCGATAGCGTCACGCGCTTCCTTTGGAATATCATCGTACAGCTCAAGCATAGCTGGGTTGACGATACCCATGGTCAGACCGTTTTTGATTGCATGGTAGAGGAATACGGAGTTAATGGCTTCACGGATCGGATTACCACGGAAACTAAACGACACGTTAGATACCCCACCTGAGACCATGGCATTTGGCAGGTTTTCAGTGATCCAGCGTGTAGCATTGATAAAGTCCGCGCCATAGTTGTTATGCTCGGTGATACCTGTAGCGACCGCAAAGATATTCGGGTCAAAGATAATGTCTTCAGAAGGGAAGCCCACTTCGTTGACCAGCACATCATAGCTGCGCTTCGATATCTCGATTTTACGCTCATAGGTATCGGCTTGTCCGTCTTCATCAAATGCCATGACGATAACGGCTGCACCGTAGCGCATGCATAGTTTGGCGCGCTCAACGAACTCAGCGTGACCTTCTTTTAGGGAGATGGAGTTGACGACAGATTTACCCTGAGTACGTTTGAGGCCTTCTTCGATGATGTCCCATTTAGATGAGTCAATCATAAGTGGCACACGGCTGATATCTGGCTCACCTGATACGAGGTTGACGAAGTGAATCATGGCCTGCTTGGAGTCGAGCATGCCTTCGTCCATATTGATATCGACGATCTGCGCGCCGCCTTCGACCTGATCGCGCGCGACATCGAGTGCTTCGGTATAGGCTTCGGTCTTAATCAAACGGAGGAATTTTTTGGAGCCTGTGACGTTGGTACGCTCGCCGACATTGACAAACAAACTCTCAGGTGTAATCGTAAATGGCTCTAGACCTGATAAGCGGCAGGCAGGTGCGATTTCAGGAATTACGCGTGGCGCATAGTTTGCCACCATATTAGCGATTTGACGGATATGCTCAGGCGTTGTACCACAGCAGCCGCCGACGATATTTAAGATACCCGCTTTGGCAAAACCTTCGAGTAGAGCAGCCGTTTCTTCAGCCGTCTCATCATACTCACCAAATTCATTGGGCAGACCCGCGTTTGGATGCGCAGAGACAAAAGTATCAGCGATGTTCGATAGCGTTTGAATATGTGGGCGTAGCGCATCAGCACCTAGCGCACAGTTAAAGCCAACACTTAAAGGTTTCGCATGACGAATCGAGTTGTAGAACGCTTCCGCCGTTTGACCAGATAGCGTGCGACCTGAGGCATCAGTGATCGTACCAGAAATCATAATAGGCAGCTCAAAGCCGATATCTTCAAACACACCCGTGATGGCAAATATTGCCGCTTTGGCATTTAGCGTATCAAAAATCGTCTCAATCAAAATAAGATCGACACCGCCTTCTATCAGGCATAAGGTCGCTTCACGGTAGTTTAGGACCAACTCATCAAAGGTAATATTACGAAACGCAGGATCATTGACATCAGGTGAGAGTGAGCAGGTGCGTGAGGTCGGCCCTACGACACCCGCAACGAATCGTGGTTTATCAGGCGTTTTTGCCGTAAATTCATCAGCTGCTTCGCGCGCAATCTTGGCCGCTGTCTCATTCAGCTCAGGCACCAAATACTGCATGTCATAGTCAGCCATCGACAGACGCGTACCATTAAAGGTATTGGTCTCGATGATATCCGCACCAGCCAATAGATGATCGTGATGAATGTCCTTAATCATATGCGGCTGTGTCAGTACCAGCAGATCATTATTGCCGCGCACATCTTGATCGATATCAGCAAAACGCTCACCACGATAATCTGCTTCTTCCAGTTTATAGGTCTGAATCTGCGTACCCATCGCACCATCTAACATCAAAATTCGTGACGTCATCTGCTCGGTGATACGGGCGCGCGCGGTCAGTTGCTGCTCCTTATAAGGAAATACAGCAGGCGGCGTCAATATAAAGTCATCAGCGGATGATGAACTAGAAGCAATATCAGAGTGAGAAGAGGTCGGTGAGGTCATCGTTTGAGTCATAGGTGCGCTGCTTATATCATCAATATTATAAAAGGAAGGAGTAACAAACCAATAGAGTACAAAGTCTTATAAAGGAAATCGTCAAATTCGAATTATTCTAGCATGAAAAATATAGCACACATGGATACTGCCCATTCTACTTTTACCATAAACAAGTAGATACTGATTCACTGAACTGCTGAGCATAGCATTAAATTCTATTTCATAAAGAATATGTGCACAAATGAATATTATTTCGCTTAAAGATTACATAAAGCTTTGTTTCTAGAAATGAAAGCCAACGATTGTGCTTAAAAGTCAGACAGAGTTTACATCTGTACTACAAAAAGTTGCGTAAAGGAGAATTGATAGAGTTTTGTTATATGTTAATTTAATTTCAGAAGGATTAATGTTTCGTAAGCAATACTTACTAGTAAGTGCTAATGATTTTATTCAATAATACCTAGCATTCATTACGATCATTAAAACAAGTATTTGCCATAAGGAAAGACGGTCTAATCTGCAAGACAGTTATAGAATAGTCAATAAATACTCAATCATTAAGGATAATGTTATGAAACTTACTAAAATTGCTACCATTGGTACATTAGCACTCTCAATCGCTGGTTTAAGCGCTTGTAACAATATGATGCCAACCAAAAGCGCCACAATGAAAGCACCCATGCACGGTCAGTCTATGGCGAAAATGAATGTGGTACAAATTGCCCAAAGTAATCCTGACTTCTCGTTGCTGGTCGAAGCAGTGGTAGCGGCAGATCTAGCGGGTGCGCTATCTAACCCTAATGCTCACTACACGGTGTTTGCGCCAACCAATGCCGCATTTGTACAAGTGCTGCAAGAAACTGGCATGAGCAAAGCGCAATTGTTTGCCAACAAGCCACTATTGACTAAAATTTTAGGCTACCACGTGATTAACGGTGCTGCGCCAGTATATGCGAAAGACGTTAAACCAGGCAATATTACTATGCTCAGTAAAGATACCTTGATGGTCACCGATCAAGGAAAATTGATGGATGAGAATGGTCGTACTATTGATATTATAAAAACAGATATTGTTGCTAATAACGGCGTAGTACATGTTATCGATAGAGTCTTGCTACCCAAATAAGCTGTATCTAAAAATATTAATTAAAGAATTATATTCCTATTACTTTGTATGATGAAGCTGGTCTGAGTATTAGCTGTCGTCTTTGATGACACGATTATTGAATACGCGATATTTTAACTGCCAGTGGTTTAAGATGAATCTGTTGGTATTTAGAGTTTTTTACGTATTTTTTAAACGTATCATCATTATTGTTTAACAATACGACAATAAAGGACAGTCATCTGTTTTTTGTTTAAAGCGTTAATTAATTATTTAATAGCTTCAAGCATTCAACGGATTCTACTGACAAAGTAGATGAGTCCATTTAGACTCATACATAAGGATATAATCATGTTAAAAAGAACTCTACTATCGTTGGCGCTAGCCATGAGCGTTTTACCGTTAGCCGCTTGTAATGACGATGACGATGATCTTTCAGTTGTTGTAGAAGCACCAACGCAAAATATTGCAGAAATTGCTGCTGAGAATAAAGATCTAAGCATTCTTAACGCCGCGTTAAAGGCCACTGGTCTCGACGAAATATTGATGTCCTCAGGCAGTGAATTTACCGTCTTTGCACCCACTGATGAAGCATTTTCTGAATTATTGGAAGACCTTGGTGTGACGTCAGAAGAATTATTGGCTAACAAAGAGCTACTAACGATGGTCTTAACCTATCATGTCATTCCTAATATGACTCTCAAAGCTGCTGATATTCCTTATGGCGATAGTATTGAGACAGTCAACGGTCAAGCGTTGTCTATTAGTGATGCCAATGTCATCATGGATGCAAGTGGCGATACCTCTGAAATCATTAAGACGGATGTATTGGCTACTAATGGTGTCATTCACCTCATCGATGACGTACTGTTACCTACTGATAAATCCATAGTCGATTTAGCCGTTGCCACAGAAGATCTCAGTATTCTCAAAGAAGCGGTGGTAGCAGCAGGACTGGCTGACGTGCTCGCCGATGAAGCCGCTGATCTTACCGTCTTTGCACCCAACAATACCGCTTTTGCTAAGTTGCTAGCTGAACTTGACATAAGTAAAGAGCAGCTCTTACAGGATAAGATGTTATTGACGAAAGTGCTCACTTATCATGTGATTGAAGACGATCGCCTCTTCGCCTCTGAAATTATGGCAGGCAGTCAAGAGATGCTTGAAGGCAGTAGCATTACGTTTAATGATAAAAAACAAATCATCGATGCAAGAGATCGTACTTCTAATATTTTGACGGCAAATATACAAGCGAACAATGGTGTTGTACACGTGATCGATACAGTGTTGCTACCTAAGTAAGCATCAATTCGAAATTAATCAGTTAAAATTATAGTTATTGGTATAGCAGCGGCAACACTATCACAACGGTTTGGTTGCTATCGTTTGCAACAGACAAGCTGTTCGCTGTTATATTCATTATTTGGGTTAAGTGATTTGTTGTACAAATAACTTAATAGATTATCATTCTATAAGGAAATAATTATGTTGAAGAAGAACTTACTATCTATCGCTGTCGTTACAGCTGCCATGTCATTAGCCGCTTGTAATGATAAAGAAGCAACTACTGATCCTGTTGAGCCTGAAGTCACTACTGAAGAAGTGGTTGTAGAACCAGTTGCTGAAGTTGAGCCTATGACTGAAGCTGATCCAATGACAGATACTACTGCGACGCAATCGATTGCTGAAATAGCAGCTGGCAACGAAAATCTAACTATTCTAACCGCTGCATTACAAGCCGCTGGCTTAGATACAATGATGATGGATGCTGGAACTTATACTGTATTTGCACCAACTGATGATGCATTTGCTCCTGTGTTAGAAAAGCTAGGCGTTACTAAAGAAGAGCTATTAGCAGATACAGATCTACTGAAAAAAGTACTTCCGTATCACGTAGTACCTAAGGTTGTTATGGCAGCTGATATCCCTTATGGGACTGACATAGAAACAGCCAATGGCAAAACAATTTCTATCAGCGATGCGAACGTTATCACTGATGCGACTGGTAACACGGCCAATATTACTAGTACAGATATCATGGCAACGAATGGTGTGGTCCACACTATCGATGCAGTATTGATGCCTGAGTAAGTTGTTTTTATAGTCCCTGCTCTATTTATGATTACTTAATTAGTTAAATAACGACATTGAAGAAGCCTAGCCATTGAGCTGGGCTTTTTTGCGTTTCGGGGCTACTCATATTTACCATACCATTGAAATAAGTCAGTTGCATGAAAACTGTTGAGTATGGTGGGGAGTGAGAAGAATAGACTCTCATGGGTTCGCATTAACGCAGCTTTAAAGATTAATACCGACTTATGCAAGACATTGACTGAAAATTTATGAATGCAAAAATTAGAAATAAAAAAGCCCGAAACGATTGTTTCGGGCTTTTGCTTGAGAGGTTCAAATAATGGCTACGTTAAATAATGTTACTTATGCTCTTTACGTAGTGGATCTGCTGCCATTCTTTGTTGCTCTTTTAGATGACGCTCTTCCCAATAAGGGGCGTTTTTGATGCCGAATTTTGCAGGATCAAAACTGTAGCGCTCAACACCTGCTTTACGCTGTGCTTCATAGTCTTTCAGCATCGTAAGTGTTGGACGAGCCACAATGAAGATGACCAAAATACCAACGATGTTTAACCAAGCCATAAGCCCAACACCAATATCACCGATAGCCCAAATGTAGCCAGCTGAGTTTAGGCCACCGTAGGCAACCATCACCATGATTAAGATTTTGACTAAGAATAGACCAGTCTTGTTGGCACCGCGACCGACAAAGCGAGTTAGATAAGCAACGTTCACTTCAGCGATGTAGTAGTAAGCCAAGATAGTGGTAAAAGCAAAGAAGAAGACAGCAATCGCGATAAAGGTGTTACCAAAACCACCATAAACAGATTCCATCGCCATTTGCGTAAATGCTGGTGCGTTGATTTCAGTGGTAGCGGCTACATTCTGTACGATAAATTGACCGTCTGGTAATGTCCCTTGGATGTTATAAGTACCCATTGTGAGGATCATGAAGGCAGTAGCAGAACAAACTAGCAATGTATCAACATATACTGAGAATGCCTGAACGAGACCTTGCTGTGATGGATGCTCAACTTCGGCAGCAGCAGCGGCATGAGGACCTGTACCTTGACCTGCTTCATTTGAGTAAATACCACGTTTTACACCCCAACCAATCGCTGCACCAAAACCCGCTTGAGCAGTGAAGGCATCGCTAACGATGAGACCGAATACTTGTGGAATCATATCAAAGTTAGTGAACATGATGATAAGGGCTAAAGCGATATAGCCTAATGCCATAAAAGGAACGGCATATTCGGTAAACGTTGCGATACGCTTGATACCACCAAAAATGATAATACCTAATACCACAAGGATAATGGCTAAGGCTACTAGACGCATTGAGCCAACTTCTAAGGCGCCAATGTTTATGACAGACCCTTCGCCCATTACCTGTGCGAAAGCATTGATAACGCCGTTTGCCTGTACACCTGGTAAAAACATACCACAAGCGAGGATAGATGAGATTGCAAAGAGGATGCCATACCATTTTTGGCCAAGTGCGCGCTCAAAATAGTAAGCTGGGCCACCGCGATATTCGCCAGTGACGACGTCTTTTTCTTTATAAATCTGTGCGAGTGTAGACTCAACATAAGCAGTAGATGCGCCTAAGAAGGCTACGACCCACATCCAAAATACGGCACCTGGGCCACCGAAGCCGATAGCCGCAGCTACCCCAGCGATGTTACCCATACCCACGCGTCCTGCGAGTGATACGGCAAGTGCCTGAAATGATGAAATACCTTGATCACTAGATTTACCAGTGAATAGTAACTTGATCATTTCACCGAACAGGCGCACTTGTACGAAGCGCGTCATAATGGAATAAAATAGGCCCGCGCCCAAACACAGGTAGATCAGTGCGGGGCTCCAGATAATTCCGTTTACTAAGTTAACTAAACCTTCCATATGTATATTCCTAGTACTGTCTCAAAGTGGCTCTGTATGCTAGGAGTAAGCTAACTGGTTAACTTACTTATTTAAGTTAAGCAGTTAAATTATCTACATTGACTCATGTATATCAGTTAAGTCTCATACGCGCTTAGCCACTAAGAATGGACTGTAGTTGTCTGTAATTATCCACTTGGCTTATCAGCATCGTTGCAAGGTTTTTGCTGTCTCAATTACTGCGGCATCCTATCATCACCTAATACATGAGATGAAGGTGCAGTAGACCAGTGGATAAAACAGGCGGTTATAATATTAAATACTTATCCTGCCGATAGCATTCAACTTGCTATGAGCAGTATCGATTCACTACACGGCTGGTGTGGCTGATTGAAATGATTGAGCAAGTATTTAATAATTGAATAATATTTTTACATAGAAATCAATGACTCGCTAATACTAATCAAACTATAAGTCCACTACCAAATGTATTCAAACCGTACGGCTACGTAACTGCAATTTGCCATATTTTTGTAGCAATTACTAGAATTTTCTTTGTACAGAAGCATATATATTCGTATTTAGTCAGGGAGATACAGCCATAAATAACGATAGAATATTGCATGTTTTGCCCTTTCTTAGATATCAAACCAATATATAAAGGCACATCGAATATGCACAAATAGAATGGTTATTCGTTGCGAATCTATCAGTACTCTATGCTGGATAAGCTATGCGCTAAAAGTAATACTAGTGGTGCGATGATATTTGCAATATGAATTTTGCTAATAGCAGGGGATAAAGGGGAGTAATGGTAATGGAATAGCAGTGTGGTTTTGCGGTTGTGTTTTGGTAACGGTCAATTGTAAAAACGTTGAGATAGCGCCATCATTGTCAAGATATCCTATTATCTGTGATACGAGATCATAGAGCGGAAGATGATTGCTATCGTACTCATTAACTGCTGTTTTTATATTCGATGCCCATGTATTTCCATGTACATGTATATTGCTTCAATATAAACAGACATACATTTGCATGACCTCATATATCAGCTTCAAAATACAAGCATTCAAAAAATTATTAAAAAGTGTCACTGACTATTTGTTATTTACCATTATTAGGAGAAACAATGATGACGCGTCAATCAATTGTAAAACCCATATTGCTGGCAGCCGTGTTAGCGACTTCTACCGTTGGTCTAAGCGGTTGTGGTTACAATAACCTGCAAGCGCAAGATGAGCAGGTTACTGCATCGTGGTCAGAAGTGGTTAACCAATATCAACGCCGCGCTGATTTGGTGCCAAACTTAGTCAAAGTCGTGCAGCAGTATGCTGAGCAAGAACAAGAAGTGTTTACTCAAGTCGCCGAAGCGCGCTCTCGCGCTGGCAGCATTACTGTGACGCCAGAGGTACTCAATGATCCAGAAGCGATGGAGCGTTATGCGGCCGCACAGGAACAGATGACAGGTGCATTGTCACGTTTGATGGCTGTCTCTGAACGTTATCCTGAGCTAAAGTCAGATGCCTTGTTCCAAGACTTACAAGCCCAGCTCGAAGGCACTGAAAACCGTATTGCCGTCGCTCGTAACCGTTATATTCAAGAAGTGCAAAGCTATAATACGACGGTGCGCCAGTTCCCAACCAACATTACAGCAAAAGTATTTGGTATGGATGCCAAACCAAACTTTAGCGTGGCGAATGAAGAGGCTATTTCAACTGCACCAAGTGTTGATTTCGGTGATGATAAGTCAGCGGCAGCTGAGTAACGGTGATTGAATAGAGACAGAAATAGAGTAGGGTTTACCGCTCTGTTTGTTTAGATCTTTATCGTTTAGCTTAGTTAGCTACTGGTTTACTTAGCCATATTTTTAAAGGTATTGATGGATATGACTGCCTATAAACTTAATACCAAATCCAAAAAGTACGATTAGCTATGTCAAATTTGGTTTCTTTGCTACGCTAATTTTTGTGAATGGTATCACGTAGATTCACTCAGTACAGATGTCACTTGAGGTGGTATAGATTAGATGAACAATTCAAAAGCAATCTTATCAGTATTACTATTCACACTCAGCGTCAGTAGTGCGTCTGTGTTGTATGCTGCGCCCAATGAAGCAGTTGATAGCACATCAGGCATGCAAAGTCGTAGTGTTGAGGATTTGGTAGCGATTGCCAAAGCGGGCGAGTCTAATGAAGCGATCAATGATGCCATTTTAGGCAATGAGGCGATTAATCCTAATGCGGCTAATAATGAAGCCACAGTTGGGTCAACAGCAGAGAATCGCTCTCCTGTACAGTCAAATGCGCCCAGTGTTGATGCCGATAAACTCATATTAAATAATCCTGTCATTGATCAGGCTAATATTCTAAATCCACAAGAAAAACAGCGTTTAGAGGCGCAGCTTAGAAGTATTTATCAGCAAGGTCTTGCCCAAGCAGCAGTGGTTATCGTTCCTACGACCAATGGCGTTCCTATATTTGACTATGCTCTACAAGTAGCTGAGAAGTGGCAGTTGGGCAATAAAGACATTGATGATGGCTTACTCATGGTAATCGCCGTCAATGACCGTGATATGTACATTTTGACAGGTTATGGACTAGAGGGTGTGTTGCCAGATGCCGCGGTCAGTCGTATTATTCGTGAAGATATCACACCGTTATTTAAGCAAAATAACTATGGTGCTGGAATAATAGCTGGCGTTGATGCACTCAAAACGAGGCTGACTGCTGATCCTGAAGTATTGGCTCGTGCTGATGCGCAAGCTGAGGAGCGTAGTGCGCAACAAGGTTCAGACGAGCTACCATCGCCCATATTTTTATTCATTATGGCAATGATATTTGGAAGCTTTATCACTAGTATTTTTGGTCGTGTATTTGGTTCTGTTATTACTGCTGGTGGCTTTTTTGCGGGATCTTTAGCTTTAGGCGGTGGTTTTTTTATGACCGTGATCATGGCTATATTCTTATGGCTATTTTTGATTTCACGCGGTGGCGGCGGTGGTAAAGGTGGATCTGGCGGTGGTCGTAGAGGCGGCGGCATGATATTCCTGCCTGGTATGGGCGGTGGCGGTGGATCTAGCGGTGGTGGTTTCGGAGGTGGCGGCTTTGGTGGGGGCGGCGGCGGTTTTGGCGGTGGTGGTGCTGGTGGCTCGTGGTAGACGCTTGGTGGATGCTTAAGTAAGAACGGATACTAAACGACCGTCAGCAATGACGTATTTGAGGAAATAGTAAAATGTCAGAAAACAACGCGTCAAATCCCAGTTTTGCCCGCTGGTGGCGTCAAGTCTTATTTATCCCTATATTGCATAGTAAGTGGTTAACAGCAGCAGCCAAAGCGCGTCTAACAGATGAGGTTACACGCGCAGAGCGAGGGCATCGCGGTGAGGTTTTTTTGATTGTAGAAAACCATCTACCTATTCAAGAGGCCTATTATACTGGCTGTCGCGAACGTGCAATTGAGCTGTTTAGCGAATATCGCGTGTGGGATACTGAAGAGAATACGGGCGTCTTGGTATATGTCAATATTTGCGAGCATCAGTTAGAGATTGTAGCTGATCGTGGTATCAGTGCTCATGTCAGCCCCACCGTTTGGCGCGCTATGTGTGACAAGGCTGTGTCAGGTATTGCCAATCAAAAAACCGAAGAAAGCCTTGCTGAATTGTTAGATGAAGTTGGGCAAGTGCTGCGTCAGTATTATCATCTGGAGCAGGATCCAGCGGGTAATGAGTTGTCTGATACTGTGGTGTTTTTGAAGTAACGTTGATCAGGGAACTTGATGGCTTGTTATTTTGTTCGCATCGTGTTCTTTTATAGGGTTTTGGCATGAATTACAATATAATAGCGCCTCTAGAAAGAGAGGGCGACCGATATTTTGCTCAAGCGTATATACAGGCTTTGCATTTATAAAGGCACTTCTCGAAAGCACTCTACTACAAAAAGCCGTCACTGGAACCCTATGATTGATTTAATAAAGAAACTACCAAAAGCTGAGCTGCATTTACATATTGAAGGCTCACTAGAACCTGAGCTGATGTTTAGATTGGCTAAAAAGAACCAGATAGAGATCCCCTATAAAGACATAGAAGATGTACGCAATGCCTACAACTTTACCAACCTGCAAACTTTTTTAGATATTTATTATGCAGGTGCAAATGTCCTTATCACAAAAGATGATTTCTATGATTTAACGTGGGAATACATACTTAAGTGTGTTGAAGATAATGTCATCCACACGGAGATATTTTTTGACCCGCAGACGCATACCGAACGAGGCGTATCTTTCGAAGCAGTAATCACAGGCATCAAAGAAGCGCTCGCAGATGCCAAAGAAAAGTATGGCATCACCTCTTGTATCATCATGTGTTTCTTAAGACATTTATCACAAGAAGCCGCGTTTGAGACCTTAGAGCAAGCACTGGCATTCAAAGATGACATCATCGGTGTTGGTCTTGATTCGTCAGAGCTAGGCAATCCGCCATCGAAATTTAAAGAAGTTTTCAAAAAAGCTAAAGAAGCAGGGTTCAAGCTGGTTGCTCATGCTGGTGAAGAGGCTGATTTTTCGTATATTTATGAAGCATTGGACTTATTAAATATCCATAGAATTGATCATGGTGTGCAATCGATAACAAGCCCAGAGTTGATGCAACGACTTAAAGATGAGCAAATGCCGCTGACCGTTTGTCCAAACTCAAACATCGAACTAAAAGTCTTTGATAATTACAAAGAACACAATATCAAAGAGCTGCTAGATTATGGTCTAAATATCACCGTAAACTCTGATGATCCAGCCTATTTCAAAGGTTACATGAATCAGAACTTTATAAATATATGCGAAAACTTACCGCTAACAGAAGATGATGTTGTTACTTTGGTAAAAAACTCCTTTAATGCCTCATTTATTAGTGATGAGTTAAAAAAAGAGTATTTAGCAAAGGTAGATCTGGCTCTACAATAAGCAATGACCGAAAAGATTTTTATTCGTTAAGGCTTAACGGTTGATGTCAATCGTTAAGCCTTTTCTCTTTTACACGGTATGCTTTTTAGGTTCAAGCGACTACAGCGCAGTGATTTTCTGGATTAATAACGGCATAATCACACCAGCTTTTTCCGCTAAGGTAATATTCACAATAGTATTCGGCGTTGGATTGGGATTTATCTCAATAATTTTGGCACCATTTTGCTTCGCTAACTGTGCGAGTCCAGCGGCAGGATAGACGAGACTAGATGTACCAATACTGATAAACACCTCGCAATTCGCCGCCGCATCTTCTGCTGTTTGCCATGCGTGTACTGGTAATGCTTCGCCAAACCAAACGATATCTGGTCTGATATAACTGTCGCAATGTGGACAGGTCATCAGTGTGTCATCAAAATTAATTGTATCCTTACTATGATACGAACCTCTCGATTGATCTTGGTAGGCTGTCTTGCATTGACTACAGCGGTTGCGCCACAGATTACCATGCAGATGAGTCACCGTACTGCCAGCTTGCTCATGTAAATCATCGACATTTTGAGTGATCAGCGTCAATGATTGATGAGATGACTGAGTATGGTATTGCCACTGCGCTAAGGCAGTATGTGCAGGATTCGGTGTTTTATCTGCGACCAATTGCCTGCGCCATTGATACCATGACCATACTAGCTTTGGATCACGAGTGAAAGCCTCGGGTGTGGCCAAGTCTTCCACAGCATAGTTTTCCCACAAGCCCGTTTGATTATCTCGGAAAGTCGGAATGCCGCTTTCTGCTGAAATCCCTGCACCCGTTAAGATGCAAATATGCTGTCTGGTTGTCAATAATTTAGCAGCAAGTTCTACTTCTGCTATTAACGCTGGTGATAATTCTGCTAACATGAGCCAACCCTTGCTAATAATGGATATCTCTTCTAATGATAGATGGAACTTGGTGGCTTGTCATATTGTTTGCCGTTATTGCTGCCTTATGGTTGTTGGCAAAGTCACGCGGCGTAAAAGTGGGTGAGACAATTCATAATAAATCGTCTAAAAGCTCGAAAAAGCTTATTAATGACGACCTACAAAAAACCTCCGCGCTGATTAAACAGTATTTCCCTGGTTATCGAGTCACACGCAAGACGAATCATTTATTGCTCAGTAAACAAGACAAAAAAATTGCCATGATTACGATGGATAAGAAAATTGCCTCAGGTCAGCGCCTGTTGGGTAACGTACCCGTGATTAATTATCATCGTGTACCTAGCCGTGCCCAGCTAGCGGCTAACTTGCAGGAGGCAGAGTAGGCGAGTGCTATAAGCAAAATATCTATCATATAAGAAAAGTGTCTTTCAATAGACGAGCACGCACGGCGAAATCCGCAAATATTGTTAAGCGCAGAGTTGATGGGTATTCAATATTTAGGGTAATACTAGGGAAGGCTGAAAAAAATATTATCAACACGATTATTGGTGCGCTCGGCGGGAATCGAACCCACGACCCTCGGCTTCGGAGACCGATACTCTATCCAACTGAGCTACGAGCGCATAACAACAACAGCGTACGGTATTATCAACATCATGCCTAAACGAGCGTTATGAGCAGTAAAGATGTCGAAAAATAAAGACCGCTTAGTCTAACAAATAAAAGTCATAAAGCCAATGAATGAAGGCAGTGATTGATGTTTTTTAAGAAAAAACAGGATAGTCATTAAACAGGCATGGCAATTTACCTGCCTTTTCCCTTATAATGTTAGGGAGAATTCATATTTATAATCACCGATTACAAGTGTGCTGGTACGCGGGATGGCTGTTTGCTATTGATAACTGTTTGGTTGTCAAAGGAGGACAAGCAGAATGTCTGAGCCGTATAAGCCTTTGTATATGTAATAAGAGAACGTGACGAATGAGAAAAGTAGTTATGTTATCGGCAGCTGCCATTCTAGGAATCGCTAGTATCGCGGTGAGCCAAGCTGAAAGTGTTGTAGACACTCCTGTAACTGTCTCTGATGTAGCAAAAGCGCAGAAAGTCGTAGCAAATGCGCCAGAGCAGTTGGGTAATGACACCCAAGCTGCTGCAGAAACTGCTGCTGCCGCACCTGCGGTTGATAAAGAGCCTATTCCGCAAGATACGCCGCAAGTGCAAAAGCTGATTGCTTTGTATCCTAACTTAATTGCTCGTATTCAGCCAGTTGGTAAAGTGTGCTTTGAAGACGATGAAGTTTGTGATGTGACAGCACGCGCCGCTGGCCCAGCAGCGGGTGATGGTCCTCGTGAGGGCAAGGCAGTATACAATGCCGTATGTCATACTTGTCATGCTGCAGGTCTACTTGGCTCACCGATCTTAGGGGACGCTGGTGCATGGGGCCCACGTATCTCTAAAGGTAAAGAAACGTTATATACTCATGCTATCAATGGTTTTAACGCCATGCCTGCTAAAGGTGGTGCTGATATCCCTGATGAAGAAGTTCAAAATGCTGTTGATTATATGGTTGGTGAAGCAAGCTAATTTATATTGAAAATCTGGCTAAGCCTTTAACGATATATATCAATGGAGCGCCTATTTCATTAAATGAGATAGGCGCTTTTTTAATGATGAGTATTATCAATACGGTACTTCTAAGGCATAGCAGTTGAAATTCACCGACACTAGCCTCACTTTATGACATTACACCATCTCTTCTGTCTATTCATATTCTAAAAAACGTTTTTACATAAATTTATAACCAATAAAGAGGTTGTCATGTCTGAGGTACCAGCACTTGCTATCCAGAATTTATCCAAAACCTATAGCAATGGGTTTTCGGCACTCAAAGATGTCAGTTTAACCGTCCCACAAGGGGGTTTTTTTGCGTTACTGGGGCCAAATGGTGCTGGTAAATCAACCATGATCGGTATTATTAGCTCGTTGTTTAAACCAACAACTGGCAGCGTAAAGATCTTTGGCACAGACTTACTAGAGAACCCGTCTGTCGCTAAACAGTATCTTGGTATCGTCCCACAAGAGTTTAATTTTAATATGTTCGAAAAAGTCGAAGATATTTTAATTACACAGGCAGGTTACTTTGGTATTCCTGCCAAAGAAGCACGCCCACGGGCAAAACGATTATTAATGGCGCTAGGTCTGTGGGACAAACGCAATAGCAAGTCACGTGAGCTATCAGGTGGTATGAAGCGCCGTTTAATGATCGCGCGAGCATTAATTCATAAGCCAAAGCTATTGATTCTCGATGAGCCAACCGCTGGGGTAGATATTGAGTTACGCCGCTCTATGTGGGAGTTTATGCAGCAGATCAATATCGAAGAAAACACCACGATTATTCTGACCACCCATTATCTTGAAGAAGCAGAGCAGCTGTGTAAACGCATTGCGATATTGGATCACGGTGAGATTCGCATCAATACAGAAATGAAAGATTTATTGGCACAGTTGTCAGTAGAGACGTTTGTCTTTGATTTAGAGACGCCGCTCAATGAGCAATTGGCTCTGACTGGAGTGACAGATATCTCACAGCCAGATGAGCAGACGCTAGAAGTCACCTTGACAGAAGGCGAGTCATTAAATGGTGTATTTGATCAGTTATCCGATAAAGGCATCAAAGTAGGCAGTATGCGTAATAAAGCCAACCGTTTAGAAGAGTTGTTTATGCGCTTGGTCGACAAAAATATCCAAAGTACAGACAGCATGAAGGAGGCGGGATTGTGAGTCAAGAAATGATAGATCCTAATAAAACAATGTCATGGAATAAAAAGTGGATCGCTTTTCGCACCATTTTGTTAAAAGAAGTTCGCCGAATTTTGCGTATTTGGCCACAGACCTTGCTGCCACCAGTCATTACGATGAGTCTTTATTTTGTCATCTTTGGTAAGATGATTGGCTCGCGTGTGGGTGAAATGGGCGGCGTGCCATATATGCAGTTTATCGTGCCTGGCCTCATTATGATGTCGATTATTACCAACAGTTACTCCAATGTGGTATCGAGCTTTTTTAGCGCCAAATTCACGTCCAGTATCGAAGAGCTTTTGGTTTCACCAGTATCCAAACATGCGATTTTGATGGGCTATATTAGTGGTGGTATCTTTCGTGGACTGGCCATTGGTATCATCGTCTCAATAGTCGCGCTATTTTTTACCGACTTGGGTATTGAGCATTTATTTGTGACGGTATTTACGGTACTGGGTACATCTATCTTGTTTTCACTTGGCGGCTTTATTAATGCTGTCTTTGCTCGCTCATTTGATGATATCTCTATCATTCCAAGTTTTGTGCTTACGCCATTGACTTATCTAGGCGGGGTATTTTATTCGATGGAAAACTTGTCACCATTTTGGCAAAATATCTCGCTATTAAATCCTATCGTTTATATGGTGAACTCGTTCCGTTACGGTATTCTGGGTTATTCTGATGTGAATGTTTGGTATTCGATGGCGGCTATTTTTGTCTTCTGTGCAATATTCTATACCATCGCCTACCGCTTACTAAGTAATGGTTCGCGCGTACGTTTGTAGATTAGTTTGTAAAATGTAGCTTGTCACCTTATTATGAGAGTCCAACATTGTTGGGCTTTTTTTATGTAAAGATCATGGCAAAAAATACTGGGGTAGTGGTCTGCATGCATTGGGGTTGGCAAGTGTGACCCCAATGCATGCCGCGCCGCGAGCAGCAATGGCAGGTTTTTTTTGTTTGAAATTATTAATAGAAAATAGCATTTTTTCATACAATACTACAATAATGTTAGCTTTACCTTTAGTTTGCCAGCTGTGTTTGTCTATCGTCAGTCCTACATAAAATATGTGCAAATATTGCAAAGTACCACGGAGACAGTTTTCCTTCCTTTTCTTTAGCGCAATTTGGTATCGTTCTTTTTCGAATAGGTGCGTATCGGTTGTGGCAATTTCTTGGTGGTGAAAGAACAGGCTAGTCTTATCATGTCTTTTTTCAAATGGAATAGCACTTATTATGTGAATTCAAAGGGTTAATAAGGGGAAAGATAAGACTATTAATTGCGAATGTCCCTCATTAACACTATAATTCTCATCTTTAAGACAAAAGGTGGCTTAAGTCTGCCTTAGCAATTGAGATACAAGATGACCCAATCCGTCAGCGAACAAATCATTCGACAACAACGTCGCATAGAGTCAAAACGCCGAGTGGTGTTATTGGCGCTGGCGGCAGCGTGTTTATTGGGTCTGGTGCTTGATGTGATGACAGGGCCTTCCATGCTACCGATGGGGGAGGTTGTTAGAACATTACTACAGCTCAGCGGTGTGGATGATACCTCGCATACCATTGTTTATGATCTGCGGTTGCCTATTGCGTTTATGGCTTTTCTAGTGGGGGCGTCGCTCGGTGCCGGTGGTGCTGAGATGCAGACATTACTTAATAACCCGATGGCAAGCCCTTATACGCTAGGGCTTGCAGCGGCAGCAGGGTTTGGAGCGTCACTGGTCATTGCGTTTGGTAGTTTCGGCATGCCACTGCAATATGCCGTGCCTATTGGGGCATTTTCGATGACGATGCTCGCCTCTGCGGTGCTGTTTTTGTTTGCATCATTGCGACAGTTTGGCGCTTCTACGCTGATATTAGTAGGCATTGCGCTGTTATTTATTTTTCAGTCACTATTGTCGTTGGTACAATTTACTGCATCATCTGAGGTCTCGCAGCAGATTTTGTTTTGGTTATTTGGTAGTTTAACCAAATCCACTTGGACCAATGTGGTGGTGGTCGCCGTCGTGAGTAGTATTTGTATTACCCTACTGATGCGAGACAATTGGAAATTAACCGCGCTAAGACTGGGTGAAGAGAGAGCCTCGGCACTTGGTGTCAATATTACGCGTTTACGCATCAAAACCTTGATTTTAGTGGCGATGATGACGGCAACAGCGATTAGCTTTGTCGGGGTGATTGGCTTTATTGGTTTGGTGGCACCGCACGTTGCAAGGCTGCTCGTTGGCGAAGACCAACGTTATTTTTTACCCGCGACCATGCTCGCTGGCGCGGCGTTTTTATCATTCTCATCGGTATTATCGAAAGTGATTATCCCAGGAGCATTATTTCCGGTTGGGATTGTCACGTCGTTTGTGGGTGTGCCGTTTTTATTCTGGATTATTTGGACTAAGCGATGAAAAACTGGATTTGCGGGATAGCGGCAGTAGGTATGATGTTAACGACGTTAACTGCCCAAGCAGAAGTTAAAACCATTAACGATGTGCTAGGACGCGACGTAAAAGTCGATGTACCTGCCAAGCGCGTCGTATTGGGATTCTATTATCCTGATTATATTGCGGCGACAGGGGCAGAAAACTTTGGGCAAGTGGTGGGTATTTCTCGAGAGTTTTGGGAAAAATTCAACCCTGGTAGCTGGGAGTTGTATAATCAAAAATTGCCTAATTTGCAAAGCATTGGTGATATTGGCAATATCGATAGGGGCACGTTCTCGTTTGAAAAAACCTTGGCAATGAAACCTGATGTGGTGATACTGGCAAAGCAGCAATACGATACGCTAAAAGCCGAAATACCTCGTTTTGAAGCGGCTAACATCCCAGTGGTGGTAGTTGATTACAACGATCAAACAGTGAAAAATCATGTCAAAAGCACCGAAATTTTTGGGCAACTGACGGGCAGCGAGCAACGTGCCAGCCAAGTGGCGCAAGAATATGCTGATGGTATCGCGGACATCCAGAAGCGGGTACAAGCGGCACAAAGTCCTAAGCCTAAAATCTACATCGAATTTGGTGATAAAGGACCAAAAGAGCATAGCTTTACCTTTGGTAAAAATATGTGGGGTGCGATTGCCGATATTGTAGGCGGTGATAACATCAGTAAACCCTTTATCGAAGACTGGGGCGTCATTAACCCTGAGCAAGTTTTGGTGAGTAAACCTGACGTTATTATGATCTCAGGCACCGAAGTGGGCATGAAACAGCCTAATGCGATGGCAATGGGCATTGATATCAGTGCCGATGAAGCCCAGCGCCGTCTAAAAGGCTTTACTACCCGCAATGGTTGGGAAAATCTGCCCGCAGTGAAGAATAACCGTGTATATGGCATTTATCACACGACTTCTCGCTCGTTGTCTGATTTGGCAGCCGCACAATTTATGGCAAAAGCGTTATACCCTAAAGCATTTGCCGATGTCGACCCTGAAAAAACCTACATGAATTTTCACGAAAAATACTTGCCAGTCAAGCCAAACGGTACGTTTTTTATCCAGCTAGGCTGTGGAGAAATTGTTTGTGATGACAGTGCTAAAGACGATGCTAAAGACCAAGCCAATAACAATGCAGACTCATCGACAGCTGTGACTCAAGCCGATCCTGCTGCCAATACGTCTGAAAATGTGTCGTGGTTTACTAAGCTCATGAATTGGTTCAGCGGTTTGTTTGCTTAAGTAGAGACAAGCCCTAGTTTTTGACAATTTGATAGAAGAAGTCACTATGCTCAAGCTTGACCGTTTAACCATCCAATATGGCTCGCACACCGTGGCTCACGCCATGGATACCCAGTTTGAATCAGGCAACATTTATACCATTTTGGGAGCGAATGGAGCAGGTAAGTCAAGTTTGCTTAAGGCGATTTTTGGCGAGTTGGCATTTTCTGGCACTATCGTCTATCAGGGCGCTACGCAGAGCAAAGCCAATCTTAATGCATGGCGAAAACCCATTGCTTATATGCCGCAAGATAGTCACACTGACGCCGAGCTGACTACCCTCGAAGTAGTACTGCTCGGGCGCATGGATGCCTTGAGCCGCCATATCAGTGATGAGTTATTAACAGAAGCCGTTGAACTATTGGCAGAGTTAAATATTTCCCATTTGGCACATCGCTCTATCCGATCATTGAGTGGTGGCCAGCGGCAACTGGCGATGTTTGCCCAAGCCTTACTGCGCCGTCCCAAGATTTTATTGCTTGATGAACCCGTCTCAGCACTGGACATGGCCCATCAAATCAATCTATTGGACAAAGTGAGCCATTACACCAAGCAGCACCAGTTGATTTGTATCATGGTCTTGCATGATCTGAGCCTAGCCGCACAATTTTCGGATGAAGTTTTACTGTTAGCTGATGGTCACATTCACGCCCAAGGTACACCAAGCGCTGTATTACAATCCGAGATTTTACGCCAAGTGTATCACGTGGATATTGAGATTCTGACGAGTCATCAAGGCTTACCTGTGATTCATCCGTATAAAAAGCGAAAAACTATAGTTTAACGGTTTTTTTGTCAGGCACGCTGCTGACAATCCCTGCCAAAATGACCGCCACAATACCAAGAATCTCTACCCAGCCAATGTGTTCACCTGCAAAAATGACCCCATAAGCCGCCGCAAACACGACCGTTAAATAGGACAATGCCGCGACCGTGAATTTTTGCCCCACGTGATAGGCATGCGTCATCGCCAATTGAGCGAGCAATCCTGTCACACCAATGCCGATGATGTAAGGCAAACTTGCGCTCGTGAAAGCGTTCCAACCAAACCATGTTGCGGCTATGGCTGAGACAATGGTCGCCACTGCCGAAAAGTAAAACACAATCCGCCACGCAGGTTCACCCATCAAGGATAGCTCTCGCACTTGCAGCAGCGCAAAAGCCGTAAAAATACCGCCGCTTAAGGTAATTAAAGTCTCCAATAATCTATCGGAGGCGAAGGCAGGTTTTAGCATCAGACAAATACCCGCCAATCCTATCAGCAGCGCGACCCACGTTTTGAGTGACGGTTTGTCTTTTAGCCAAAAAATAGATAGCAAGGCAATAAAAACGACAGAGGTATAGTTCAGCGTCACAGACGTTGCTAGTGGTAAATGACCCAAGCCATAAAATGCCAGTAACAATGCCGTCGTGCCTGCGAGACTACGCTGCATATGACCCCAAAAAAATGGTGTTTTAAGGGTTTTTTTTCGCGCAAGTGTGGTGCCAAAAATGACTAGGGCAGGCAACAAGGAGCGCCAAAAGGCCAATTCATATTCATTCATGTGTAAGTGAGTGGCGACATTTTTGACCAAGATACTCATCATGGCAAACAAGAAGGCTGCAATAACCATCCAGCCTGAGCCTAAAGGGATTCTTTTTATCATAGGTAGTGTTAAGCAAAAAGAGGCAATTGTAACATTCTAAGCAGTAGCTTTTTGGCTAATTTAGGGAACGAATGATTATAATATTTGAAGGTGATTTGACGATATGGCTTACGTTTTAATGATGCCAAAGTAGACCTTGATGGTAAGTAGTAAATTATTCCTGTAAGGTAGTCCCTTACTGTAAAATAGCGTGTTTTCGTTTTATTATATTTAAGCATGAAAGGTAAGTAACTTATGAGTATTCACGGTATCTTGGGTGAGCAAACCACTGACTATCCAACTGAGTATAGTCCAGAAACCTTGTATCCTATTGCCCGCAGTATGGGGCGTGATGTCATTGGCTGGCAAGACGATAAGTTAATGGTTGGCATCGATTGGTGGCAGGCATTTGAGATGTCTTGGTTGAATCCACAAGGACTATCACAAGTTGCTATCGCACGTTTTGGCATTCCGGCCAGCTCGCCATTTATCGTTGAGTCAAAGTCACTTAAGCTCTATCTAAACAGTATCAACTTTACTGAATTCGCTAGTTGGGCAGAGGTGCAAACGCTGATTGCTAAAGACTTATCAGCATGCGTACAAGCAGACGTACAAGTTGAGTTGTTTGGCTTAAATGACGACCTGCATGATAAGGCATCAGGGTTATTGGTGGCTCAACCTAAGGGTATTTGTATCGATGACGCGCTTGCCAATAGTAGTGAAAAAGTCGCATTGTGCGAACATCCTGACGCGTCGTTATTGAATGATGACCAAACGGGTGCTCATTCAGGAGTCGATAGCGCTCAGCCCTATACTTTTTATTCTAATTTGCTACGTAGTAATTGTCCGGTGACCAATCAGCCAGATTGGGGTACATTAGCAGTTTCGATTACCAGTAATAAAACAGTCGATGAGGCTGGAATGCTGCGTTATATCTTAAGTTTTCGTCAGCACAATGGTTTTCATGAGCAGTGTGTGGAGCAAATATTTGCTGATTTGAGTCAACACTATGAGCCAAGTGAGTTGCTAGTACGCGCTTGGTATACGCGCCGTGGCGGTATCGATATCAACCCTTGTCGCGTCAGTGATATCCGCTTAATGCCGCAGCCAAGCCGCTTGATTCGCCAGTAGATATCGCTCAAATAGATAGCTAATAAAAAAGCGCCTATCTCATATGATGAGACAGGCGCTTTTTATTGCATAAGTTTTATTAATAAAACTATTTGCTGCTTACTTTTGTCAGTACTTCTTCCCGGCTTAGCATTTGTTTTTCTGCTTCACGGCGATTGACGTATTCGTACTTGCCTTCAGCCAAGTTACGGTCTGAAACCACGATACGATGCGGAATACCAATCAATTCTAGATCAGCAAACTTAACGCCTGGACGCTCGTTACGATCATCTAGCAATACGTTAATGCCTTGAGCTTTGAGTTCTTCATACAGAGCTGTAGCAGTCTGCATGACGGTCTCTTCTTTTGACTTCATCGGTATGATGGCGACTTCAAAAGGTGCAATCGAATCATTAACCGTCGGCGTTTGTGGCCACATAATGCCGTTTTCGTCGTTGTTCTGCTCGATGGCAGCAGCGATAATACGGCTAACACCAATACCATAGCAACCCATCATTAGGGTCACAGGCTTACCATCTTCACCAGATACGGTAGCATTTAATGCTTGCGAGTACTTATCACCCAACTGGAAGATATGACCGACTTCGATACCGCGTTTGATTTTTAGCGTACCTTTACCATCAGGAGAGGGATCGCCCTCTTGCACATTGCGCACATCAACGACGCGAGTAATGCTCGCATCACGTGCCCAGTTCATACCAATGGTGTGTTTATTGACTTCATTGGCACCGCACACAAAGTCTGACAAAGTTGCCGCAGAACGATCAACGAATACAGGCATATCTAAATTAACACCAATATAGCCTTTATGCAGGCCAGCTGCTTTTAGCTCTTCATCAGAAGCCAATGTCAGTGGCACGTTAGCCTCTTCGATTTTTTCAGCTTTGATAGTGTTTAGCTGATGATCGCCACGTAAGACGATAGCAATCAGTTGTGGCTCATCATTTTCGGTATGACCGTGGACGATCAAGGTTTTTACGGTCGTTTCTAATGGCACACCTAGGTGCTCAGCAACCATCTTACAAGTGGTCATATTTTCCGTTAAAACGTCTTCGCGCTCCATCTTCGGCGGCTGACGCTCAGCAGTGCTCACCGATTCGGCCAGTTCAACGTTGGCTGCATAGTCAGAAGAATCAGAGAAGGCGATATCATCTTCACCGCTGTCTGCCAATACATGGAATTCATGAGAAGCAAAACCACCGATAGAACCAGTATCTGCTTGTACCGCACGGAAATCTAAGCCCAAACGGGTAAAGATACGCGTATAAGCATCATACATATCATGGTAAGTCTTGGCCAATGACGCTTGGTCAACGTGGAATGAGTAGGCGTCTTTCATGGTGAATTCACGTGCGCGCATCACCCCAAAACGTGGACGAATCTCATCACGGAATTTGTTCTGAATTTGAAAGAAAGTAATCGGCAGTTGCTTATAGCTACGTAGCTCGCCTTGCGCCAGATTGGTGATGACTTCTTCATGCGTCGGACCTAATACAAAATCGCGATCATGACGGTCTTTGAAGCGCAATAGCTCAGGACCATAATCGTTAAAGCGTCCGGTCGTTTGCCAAAGCTCGGCAGGCTGGGTCATGGGCATAAGCACTTCTTGAGCACCAACCTCTTGCATCTCTTCACGAACAATGCGTTCGACTTTTTGTAAGACACGCAGCCCCATGGGCAACCAAATATATAACCCAGAAGCAATTTTACGAATAAGACCGGCACGCACCATCAATTGGCTTGAGGCGATATCGGCATCACTTGGGGTTTCTTTTAGAGTGGCAAATAAAAATTGACTGGCTTTCATAAATAAAGCATAACCTTATCAACGATAAAATAAATAAGAAATAGTAGGATATTGAGCGTGTGCTTTGATGGCCGACGCAAGCTTACCTTTTATCACTTGGTAATAGTCTAGGACATGCCTAGCTAAAAAGTACTGCGACAAACAGTACATGAGTAGAAAGTGCATTCATAAAACGCTTTGCAAAAAGGCTGAAACTTTTCATTTTGCATTACAACGTTTATGTTGGCAGCGTCATATTTTAAGCATAAAAACCAGAAAAATAGATGTACGCCAACATTTTGCTTATACAATCTGACTATGTTAGGTAAAGTTAGCCTAAGACGCAATGACTTTTTGTTTTTTCAGACAGAACCCGACTTAAAGAAGCAAATGAGGTCACTATAACTCGATTATTTACCAGTTTTAAGCGTATTTATAGTAAATGGAGGCGCGATTTTAGAAAAGGATAACGCTAGTCATTATGTAGCGTATTGGTAGTTATTACTTGAAGTTGCTACTCAAAAATAGCATTAATTCTATTAGTGCATGATTTTTCGTGTAGCTCCAATCTTTGAACGTTGAACAGACTCTAGGGCGTGTCCTCATTTAAAAAATGGTGATCAAAATGAGATGAATTGCCGTCAAACAAGGAAAGTAGCGCAAATAATATCAAGATATTGATAAGCTATTTGACGATGTTTGGCAAAATTTAGTCATTTTTAGCCCATTTAAAAGATATTCGATTGAATTGAGGACACGTCCTAATATGTAGTTATAAAAATAAACGATAAAACTATGAAGGTGCATATATGAACCGTCCTGACAATCGCTCTCCTCTTGATAATAGTGCGACTAAGCCACAAGTGAAAAAACCCGTCGCGATGATGTCGTGGTTAGTACTACTCATTGGTCTTGCCGCACTCGTTTTTGCGATTTATAGCGTGCAAAATATGACCAAAGAGGAACCGATAGAAACCATTACTCGTGAAGGCGTTGTCACACAAATCCAAAAGCTAAATCGTTTGGAAACGGTGGCGTTCAGTGTCGATACCGTCATTACTAGCCAGCGCCCTGGCAGTTGGATGAAGCTGTGGCAAGACGAGCAAAAGGGTTTGTTTATCGCACGTGGGCGTGTAGAGGCGGGGATTGATTTAAGTGCAATAACCCCTGAGATGGTACAAGTGGTGCAGCCTGATAGTAATATGGATGAGATACAGCAAGCCGACGCTCGTACGCCAGTCCCAATGATGCCACAAATTAATATTACCTTACCACCGTCAGAGATATTTTCTGTCTATCTAGATGATATCGAGATTTATGACTGGCAGACAGGCGCTTTTGGCATGATGCAAGTCGATCCGAAAATCTTGCAACAAGCGCAAAGTATGGCAAAAAAAGAAGTGCTCGAACGTGCTTGTCGCGGTGATGTGATGAATATGGCACTAGAAAATGCGCAAACCCAACTGCAACAGCTATTTTCATTAACTGGTGCCGTCGTGACGGTAACCACGCAGGGTGCAGGGGCGTGTCAATTGCCAACCACAAGCTCGTAGGGTTGGCAGTGATTGATAAATAATTGATTTTTGGCGAACTGGGCTTTATCTTGAGCGAAAATATCTAATCAAATCGTATAAAGCCCTTTTTGATGCTTATTTTTTAAATTCAGCAATCGCCAATTGGCGAGCCGCTTTATGTTCGACCATCGGTAACGGGTAATCAATATCAGCAAACTTACCGCCCTTTGCCAGTGCTTGACGCATTTTATCTTCGCTATGCAGGATGGTGGTAGGAATGGCTTTTAGCTCAGGCAGCCACGTCTTGATAAATTCGGCATCGGTATCGTGGGTTTTGGCTTGGCTAAAAGGGTTCATGATACGGAAGTAAGGCGCAGAGTCGGTGCCAGTCGACGCGCTCCATTGCCAACCGCCATTATTGGACGCAAAGTCACCATCTATAAGCTGCTGCATAAAATAACGCTCACCCAAGCGCCAATCAATCAATAAATCCTTAGTCAAAAACATTGCCGTTACCATGCGCAGGCGATTGTGCATAAAGCCTGTTGTATTCAGGCAGCGCATTGCTGCATCTACTAACGGCACGCCAGTTTTACCAGTACACCACGATTTGAAATTATCTTCATCGTATGACCAACTAACTTTGGTGTCTGTCTCTTCTTTATAAGCCTTATGATGAATCAGCTCGGGCTTATAGTCTAAAACATGACGATAAAAATCTCGCCAAGCCAGCTCACTTATCCAGCGGTTAATATCGTTGTTATCGCTATCATTACCATGTAATTTTTCTAACGCCTTGTCTAATTGTAGGGTGGCTTGCAAATAGCACAGTCTAGGGCTGATAGTCCCTATAGTGAGGTAGGCGGATAGCTGACTGGTCGCGTGTAAGCTTGGCACATCGCGACTCATATCGTAGTTATCAATATCATCAGTGATGAAATCCTCTAAACGCTGGCAAGCAGCATCTTCGCCAGCAGGGTAGGCTGCCCGAGCGTGCTCAAGCTGAGTGTCTATATTTATGTGTTCTAATAAGCCAGTATTTTGCAGTGTCTTTTGATAATCTTCGACTACTTCTTTACTTAACCTTTCTAAGTTTTTGATAGTAGCGCTGGCGTGTGATATTTCTAGTTTGACTTTAGTATTGCCACTTATGGCGGATGCCTCATGCATTTGCATGGTGCTAACGTCCAAGGTATGCCGCCATTTTTTATAAAATGGGGTAAACACCTGATACATGCTGTCATCGTTCGTGGTGATGGTTTGTGGTGGTAAGATACATTGATCATGCCAGCGGACAAATTCTATATCATTGTTCGCCAGTTGCTTGGTTAGTTGTTGATCGCGCTTAATCTCATTGCCTTCATACTCGTGATTGGCCATGACAGTGCTGATCTGGTTCGCGCTACAGATACCTAGCAGTGCCTCAACACAGTCAGAAAAGCTTGAGCAGACCTGTACTGTTAAGTGGATGTTTAATTGTGTTTGCAGGGATTTGGCTAGGATAGGCAAGGTGCGAGCGATGTGGTCGAGCTGTGTCAGCGACATATCATGTGCTTGCCATTGTTCAGGCGTCACGAAGTAAATAGCGCTTACGGAGGCGTTATCCGCATTTGCCTGCTCGCAAAGCGCTGCCAATGCGGTATTATCATGAACTCGCAGGTCACGACGAAACCACATTAAATAATGCGGTGGATTTACGCTAGTGGCATCGTCATTATTGTTGACGTTGCTCGTTTCAGTGCTATCGGTACCATCAGTGTGATGAGACGTTTCCGCCGCCGTTTTAGACATTCAACTATTCCTCTATTAATCAATCGCAATCATAAACAAAACTGGTAATAAAAGTATGCTAGGATAAGTTTTTGGATGCAATGGATTTACCATTCAATTAACAAATCCTCATATTTACGCTTTAGCGTTGGCAATTGACGTTTACCTTCTGTCAAGTTAGCCAAGACAGTCTAATAATGTCGTACTGAGTGTTATATCTAAGGTCACATCATGCACGTTAAGTTTTGCGGGTTTACCCAGCCTAATGATATTAAAACTGCCGCCCAGTTGGGTGTTGATGCGGTTGGCTTGGTATTTTATCCGCCCAGTCCACGCGCTGTCACTATCGAGCAGGCGCAGTCGTTAAGTGCTTCTTTGCCAGCGTTTATAAGTATAGTGGCTCTAGTGGTGAATATGCCGCGCGCAGAGCTGACAGAATTAGCGAACCGAGTCTCTTTTGATATCATTCAATTTCATGGGGATGAAACACCGGAGCAATGTGCGCAGTTGGCCAGTGCGGTCAATAAACGCTGGATAAAAGCACTGCGTATCAATGCTGAACAACACACTGCTGCTAGCGTAAGCGCCGAGATTAATGCGTTTGCCGCCGCTGGCGCGAACAGTATCTTATTGGATGCTTACCATCCTCATAAATATGGTGGCACAGGGGCACGCTTCGATTGGAGTCTGTTACCGCAAAACAGCTCGCTACCCATTATTTTAGCGGGCGGGCTTGATGCCGATAATGTCGCTGCCACTTTAGATTTGCCTATTTATGCGGTCGATGTCAGTGGTGGGATTGAGTCTGACAAAGGCAAAAAAGACGCTGCCAAAATGCGTGCCTTTATGAAAGCGGTAAAACGCGACCGATGGCAAAATGAGACGCTTGGCGAACCTTCGAATATCGGTAACTAGTTTTTTAGCCGTGTAGTTTTTATCCGTTAAATGGCTAATTACTTGAAAATTTTTCCCCTTATTTATCTTAAAAAATACCACTTATTATAGTAGGAATTATCATGAGTCATGTCGCTAACAAAGATGTATCGGCTACTGCCAACGCTATCAATACCTTTACCAATCCTGAAAACGTACAGGACTTTAACCAATATCCTGATGCCCGTGGACATTTTGGTGTCCATGGTGGTCGCTTTGTCTCTGAAACCTTGATGGCAGCACTAGAAGAGCTAGAAACGTTATATAACACAGTAAAAAAAGACCCTGCATTTTGGGAAGAGTATCACAATGATTTGGTCAACTATGTCGGCCGCCCAACGCCTTTATATCATGCTAAGCGTCTCAGTGATGAGATAGGCGGTGCGCAGATTTATTTTAAACGTGAAGACTTAAACCATACAGGCGCGCACAAAGTGAACAACACCATTGGACAAGCATTGCTTGCCAAAATGTGTGGTAAAAAACGCATTATTGCTGAGACTGGTGCAGGGCAACATGGTGTCGCGACTGCAACAATTGCCGCGCGTTTAGGGCTTGAGTGTATCGTTTATATGGGCGCGGACGATGTCGAGCGTCAAAAGATGAATGTTTATCGTATGCGCTTACTTGGTGCAACGGTCGTACCAGTGACTTCTGGCTCACGTACCCTTAAAGACGCGATGAATGAAGCGATGCGAGATTGGGTTACCAATGTGGATAGCACGTATTACATCATTGGGACAGTTGCTGGTCCGCATCCTTATCCTCTCTTAGTACGCGATTTCCAAGCGATTATTGGTAAAGAAGCACGTATCCAGCATTTAGAAAAAACGGGTAAATTACCAGATGCCTTGGTCGCTTGCGTTGGCGGTGGCTCGAATGCTATTGGTCTATTCTTTGACTTCTTAAATGATACTGAAGTCAAAATGTATGGCGTTGAAGCAACGGGTGACGGTATCGAAACAGGTCGCCATTCAGCGCCACTGGCTGCTGGTCGTATTGGTGTGTTACACGGTAACCGTACCTACTTGATGGCCGATGATGAAGGTCAAATTCAAGAAACGCATTCTATTTCAGCTGGACTTGATTATCCTGGCGTTGGTCCTGAGCATAGTTTCTTAAAAGACATGAAGCGTGTTGAATACGTTGGTTGTACTGACAAAGAATCGTTAGAAGGCTTTCATGAAGTCACGCGTAAAGAAGGCATCATCCCTGCACTCGAATCTGCTCATGCGGTCGCTTATGCACTGAAGCTCGCTAAGACAATGACGCCTGATCAAACCATTATCGTCAATATGTCAGGTCGCGGCGATAAAGATTTGCATTCAGTGATGAAGGCAGAAGGGATTGAGCTTTAGGGATTTAAATATGGAAAGTTTGTTTAAAGGTTACTATCAACCAAATCCTGCTCAATTTAAGGAACTATGGGAAGAAGGTACATTTGTATTTGATACTAATGTCCTTCTCGGTTTATATCGTTACAAAGTAGAGTCGAGAGATGAAATCCTAAATGTTATCAGACAAATAGAAGATAGGATTTGGATACCTTATCAAGTAGGTTTAGAGTTTCATAAAAATAGATTGACTGTATTGGGTGAGCAGAACTCAAGTTTATCAACGATTAAGAACTCTATTAGAGACTCTATAAGTAGCATTGAGAAAAAATGCAAAGATTTAGACTTAGACAAGAGACACAGTGAGATTGAAACCTCAACTTTCATTGAAAGATTTAGAGAGTTGTCTGAGAGTGTTATCAACGAGCTAAATCAGATTAAAGCTAAAAAATTATCTAATGATATCGATGAGGATGTGATTCTCACTGAATTAACAAAATTATTTAGTATTAAAAAGGGGAGTTTAGGTTTACCTCCTAAAGACCAAAAGGTCTTAGAAGATATATATAAGGATGGAGAGTTTAGAGCGAAGAATAAGATACCACCAAGTTTCGAAGATATCTTAGAGGCTCAAAAGAACAAGAGCGGTGAAGATTATTATTCTTTTGAGGGACTAAACTATAAGAAAGGTTTTGGTGATCTTATCGTTTGGAAACAGATTATTGAGTTTGCCCGCGAAAACCAGAAAAAAAATATTATCTTTGTTACTGATGATACGAAAGTAGACTGGATGCGAATTATAAACTTAAATGGCAAAAAGACGATAGGTGCTAGACCAGAGTTGGTATCCGAAATATTTAAAGAAGCAGGCGTTGAAAATTTCTATATCTACCACACTAAAAGTTTCTTAGACTATTCTAAAGAATACCTTAAAACAGATATTCAAGATGAAACTATCGAAGATGTGAAGAATAACTATCTAAGCTTCCTTTTTGAAAAAGATAAGAGTTCATTTGTCATCAATGATGAGATGAAAGTTAAAATCTGGTTAGATAGAGTTTATTCTCTCGTTAAAGAAACAGAGTCTCAAGGACGTAATATTAGGTATGATTATTTAGCATTACAAGGTCTAGGTGGTTTAATTCCCGTATATGTGAAATTCACTAATAATTTCACATATGAAGTATTGGACTCTGCCTTATCCGACATTAGATTATCATCAACAAGTGAAAGAAGTTTTAGAAAACATCATATTGTATTGATTGATAAAGAGATTAGTGTAACGTTACCAGATAAAGTTCTAATGAATATTAATGAAAGGTTTATGAATTCAGCCTCTATTGTAAATGACTTTATTGATAGAGAAAAAGAATTGGATAATCCCAATTTAATTATCTTAGTTACGCTAGGTTATACTTCTAAAGACTCTAATAAATTTGAAAAAGTATTTGAATATCAACTTGGTACTTCAGAATGAGAATCCTATGACCAGAATTGAAAGCACTTTTGAAACCTTAAAAGCACAAAACAAAAAAGCCTTGATTCCTTATGTAATGGCAGGTGACCCCAATCCAAGCAACTTCGTTGGTTTGCTTCATGATTTGGTTAAGCATGGCGCGGATATGATTGAAGTCGGCTTGCCGTTCTCTGACCCAATGGCAGATGGCCCAACCGTCGCGTTGGCTGGCGAGCGTGCATTAGCCGCAGGTACGAGTACGCGTGATGCACTGAAAATGGTTGCAGAGTTCCGTCAGCAAGACACGCAGACGCCCATTATTTTGATGGGATACCTCAATCCTGTTGAAATCATCGGCTATGACAACTTTGTCGCGCTATGTGAGCAGTCAGGTGTCGATGGTATTTTGATGGTTGATTTGCCGCCAAGCGAGGCGGGCAGCTTTACCCAGCATTTGACTGAACATTCGATGAATGAAATTTTCTTATTATCACCAACGACTTTGCCTGAGCGCCGTGAGCAAGTATTGACCCATTGCGGTGGTTATATTTATTATGTGTCACTAAAAGGCGTTACTGGTTCGGCAACGCTTGATACTGATGATGTTGCGACTCAAGTGCAAGCGATTAAAGCAGCGACTGATTTGCCAGTATGTGTGGGTTTTGGTATTCGCGATGCAACGTCTGCCAAAGCGATTGGAGCGCATGCCGATGGTATTATCGTCGGTAGTGCCTTAGTTCAAAATTTTGCTGACATAGATGCAAATGATAGCACTGCGGTTGCCGCCGCTCAGCAAAAAATCATGGCAAAAATGGATGAGCTACGCGGTGCACTTGATAGTTTAAGTGTCTGAGTTAAATAAAGTTAAATTATCGTCACTTAAATCGTCATGGCAATACGAATAACAATGTTTATAAAGACAAGGTTAAATGACTTTGCTAAAGTTAGTTTACGTGTGTAAACTAACATCACATATAAATTGTTACAGTTTCACGTAAGCGTGCCTTATAACTGCTAAAGTTATGGGGATATGTGACGATTAAACTGATTCTTATAAATGGATTCTTAGGGACAAGCGAATGAGCCGGCTTGTCGATAAGCCTTTGATAATGGCGAATAATATGACTGATACGATAACAAAACCTGATATGACAACTCTGAACCATACTGAAAAAAGCAATGCTGAGCCAAACGGTAATACTGCTGGGCAATCGTGGTTTAATCGCCCGATACCGGGTATTAAGCAGCAACTGACCGCACCTTTAACGGCAGTAGAGACTGAACCGTCAACGAAATGTAGCAGCTGCCACTCGATGATTACCAATACAGCGCTGATTTTTAACTGCTATGTTTGCCCGCATTGTGATCATCATTTACCGATGAGTGCTCGTGAGCGCTTAAACTGGTTGCTCGATCAAGTAGAAGGTGAGCTAGGACAACAGTTTACTGCCAAAGATCCGCTAAGCTTTGTGGATAGTAAGCCGTATCCGCAGCGTATGACAGAAGCACAAGATAAGACAGGCGAGTCTGAGGCGCTGATTGTGCTGTATGGCAAGCTGCGCAATCTTGATGTGGTTGCTTGTGCCTTTGACTTCCGCTTTATGGGCGGTTCTATGGGTTCTGTCGTTGGTGACCGTTTTGTCCAAGCGGCTGAAAAAGCGCTTGAAGATAAAGTACCTCTAGTATGCTTTGCCGCCTCTGGTGGAGCGCGTATGCAAGAAGGTTTGCTGTCTTTGATGCAGATGGCTCGTACTGCCGCAGCAATTGAGCGTTTGAGAATTGCTGGCGTGCCGTATATCGTGATATTGACCAATCCTGTCTATGGTGGTGTGACTGCATCACTCGCTATGTTAGGTGATATTCATTTAGCAGAACCAAAAGCGATGATTGGTTTTGCTGGAAAACGGGTCATTGAACAAACAGTTCGTGAAACGCTAGAAGAGCCGTTCCAGCGTGCCGAGTTCTTATTAGAGCATGGTGTGGTCGATGAAGTGGTACATCGTCATCAAATGATTGATACCATTTATCGTTTGCTGGCAAAGTTAAGTCACATGCCTAATGTTGATGCTTAACTTGCTCAGCGGCTTGACTAACGGATAATTGAGTCTAACACTGCATATTCTGTAGCAGAATGCTAAATTTTGCTGACAGAGTAAAACCAATCAATAGCATTTATCGTCAATAGCGGTAAATGCTATTTTTGCTTTTTGAGCAGGTAGTTATATACTGTCCCTACTTTCTTAATGAATGCTTTCTAATCCTCTATTTTTTATTCGAAAAATTATATATAGGTTCTGTCCATGTCCGACTCTCTACTTTCTAACCCTAACACTCCCAACAATCACTCTAGCTTGACCGAATGGCTCGATTATATGCAGCAGATTCATGTATCAGCAATAGATATGGGGTTGTCGCGAGTTTTGCCAGTTGCTGAGGCGTTAGGCGTGGTACAGTCAGCCAAAGATGATGCTTATGTATTCACGGTGGCGGGCACCAATGGTAAAGGCTCAACGACGGCTGTCATCGCCCAGATGTGTGAAGCAGCAGGGTATAAGACGGCTCTGTATCAATCACCGCATCTAAGTGTATTTAACGAGCGCGTGCGTATCAATGGCGAGATGGTCAGTGATGAGACGTTAATTGATGCCTTTAGCAAGGTAGAAGCAGCGCGATTAGCGTGTGAGCTGACCTTGTCATTTTTTGAGATGACCACACTTGCTGCATTATTAATATTTGCCGAAGCGGACTGCGATGTTTGGGTGTTGGAAGTCGGGCTGGGTGGGCGCTTAGATGTGGTCAATATCATCGATCCTGATATGGCAGTGATTACCAATATCGCTATCGATCATGTCGATTGGCTGGGTGACAATGTCGAAGATATTGGGCGTGAGAAAGCAGGTATCTTACGTGATGGTATCAGCTTGATTTATGGCGCTACTGTGATGCCAGTCAGTGTGCAGCAAGCCATTGATAAGCATCAGGCGACCTGTTATCGAGTTGGGCAAGATTTTGATTATCGTGAAGTGGATGCAAGCGCTTGGCAATACAGCAATGCCGCGGTCACCATGCAGTTACCACGCCCAGCATTGTCATTGACCAATACTGCCAATGCGTTATCAGCAGTGCTTGCAAGTTCGTTAAATGTCGATAGCACTGCTATTGAGCAAGCATTACAAGCGGTAAAGCTCGCCGGTCGCTTCGATTATCGCAAGATGCATAATCGCCATTGGCTGTTTGATGTCGCGCATAACGAGCAAGGCGTTGAGTTTTTATTGGCGCAATTATTACCGCTTTGGCAGCAGCATTTAGCCAATCAAAGCAGTAGTCAAAACAGCAGCCAAAAAAATCAAGCTCACAGCAAACCTGCCAGCATTAAAATGCTGTTTTCTATGTTGGGCGATAAAGATATCAATAAAGTCGTGCAGCGTTTGACCGAAGCGGGATTACCGATTAGCGATTGGTTTGTCGCTGAGATTGATTATCCACGCGCAGCGAGCACTGAGCACTTGCAAGGTATCTTATCAAGCTATGTCGATGATGCTCAAATACACGATTTTGCTAGATTGAAAGATGCGACGCAGGCCGTGATAAATGCCAGTCAGCCGCAAGACCTCATCGTGGTATGTGGCTCCTTTCATACGATCGGCGAGGCACTAGCAGCACTTGTAGCTGATAATTTAAATTAAAATCATGCTTATTTAATGTTAATCTTAGCAGTAGCATGATGGCAGACAGTATGAAAAATATGCTTTATAATCAAAGTGATTTAGCATACTGCAATACAATGTTATAAAAAGCTCGACATAACTTTTAAAAATGGATGGACGCAACTGGTGGCACTGGCACCTATCAAAGCTATTAGGTCTATCTAAACATAGTTTTGAGATGACAGTTTTTGAACAAGAGTTGCGCCGCTCAATCAACCTTATTACCAACTAAGAGACGTAAACGGATGAATTTTTCGAGACAAGCCTTATTGGGCATTGGGATGATTATCGGCGGTAGCGTGATGCTATACGCCATGGTGCAACAGATTGGTGATAGTAATGAAGCACAACCAGCGTCAGCAATGGTAGATAAGCCAAGCCCTGAGCAAGAGTCTCCTCAGCCACTGACGACGGATATCGAGACTGAAAAACGTATCTTGGCACAAAAACAAAAAGAGCGCGCTGCTCGTGTTGCTGAACAAGAAAAACGTGCCCAGCAGTTCTTAACCGAACAAGAAGCCGCTGAAGCGGAAGCATTGGCAAAAGCCCGTGCAGAAAGTCAGCAGTATATGGACAGTAGCGCACCAGCTGTTGAAGAGAGTGATAAATCCGACGCGGAAAAAAATGATGCTACAACGCCAATAAAAAAGACTAGCGCTGCTGCGTCAGCTGAAAGTGAGACAAACACTGGTGACCAGCAAAAAGCGGCCCAAGCGCAACAAGAGGCTCAAAGGCAAGCGGCGATTAAAGAGCAGGCTACCGCAAAGAAATTAGCAGAAAGTAAAAAAGAAGCGGAAGTAAAAAGACAAGCGGATGCTAAGCAACAAGCACAAGCTGCGGCTGAGAAAAAACGAGAGGCAGCAGAAGCGGCTAAAAATGAGCCACCAAAATCACCTTCTGATTATCAAGTCAAAAGAGGGGATGGATTAATTAAACTGGCGCGGCAATACAATATGCCAGTAGAAGTGTTGGCACAAGCGAATAATCTGTCACCGTCGACATCGCTACAACTGGGTCAAAACATCACCATTCCATCACGTAAGCAGGTGGAGCGTTTAGCGCGTGAAGCGGCAGCGGCTGAGCAGGCACGTGAAGACAAGCGGCAGAAAGAAGAGGCTTTAGCCAAAAAATCAGCGGATGCTAAGCGTGAAGCACAGCAGAAACTCAGCGAAGCCCGTAAAGAAGTCAAAGAAACTGACGCCAAAGGCAGCTTTGGGGTGCAAGTAGCATTGGCGAACGACCAAGCCAAAGCTGATGAATTAGCAAAGAAATTTCAATCAGCTGGCTACCAAGTTAAGACCAGCCCTACCAGTCGTGGGGTTCGCGTCATCGTCGGTCCTGAGCGAGGTAAATTAGCGGCATTAGCGTTAAAAGATAAAATCAATAGCGATCCCAAGGTCAATACGACCAGTGCTTGGGTTTTATACTGGCGCTAAAATAGTGTGAAAATCACTATAATTAGATGACTATTATTGCTAAGTAAATAGCAAGTTCTTGTGTAGATTTCATTATCTTATCTAAGTTCCATTCAAACACGACATTCATTGTCGTGTTTTTTGTTTTAATGTTTGCTGATTGGCGCAAGCTTAGCTACGATGTGCGCCGATTGCTCCTGATTTTTTCTGTATAACCTGTCAGCCTATAAGGGCTGACCTGTTGCAGTTGAGTATGTAGTTCACTTTATGGAAGTCGTCATACATATTTGGCTGCCTTAATCATGTATAAGGTAAAACCATGTCATTTGGTGTTATATTTTTAATATTAGCCGTTGGGTTTTTAGGGCTGATTACAGTACCAAAGCTGTTAGCAAAACGTCCAGTCATTGAGCCTGATCCAAAGCCTGTGCGCGGTGATGAGCTGGCCATCTGGCCCTTTGCACCGATGCCGATTATGACGGATACTGAGGTCATTTTCTTTAATAAGCTAAAAAGCGCTTTGCCGGAATATCATATTTTTGTTCAAGTTCAGCTGTCACGCATCATCGAAGCAAATAGCAGTGAGGCCTCTGAGCGTAGCTTTTGGTTCAATCGTATCTGTCGTCAAAGTGTCGATTATGTGATTGTAGATATTGATGCTCAGACCACACTGGTTGCTATCGAGCTTGATGATTGGACACACACCAGTAAAGCACGTCAAAAGGCGGATGACAAAAAAGACAAAGCCCTTGCGAGTGCTGGTATTGCTATTGTGCGCTTTCACGCTGAGCGCATGCCAAGCGCAGATATGCTCAGGTATGAGCTGATGCAAGTGATTGAAAATTATTGATGAGGTATCTTTGGTAGACAATTAAAAGTTATTAAGATAGCCGCATTTATTTTTCTTAGAATTTTTGGATGATTAGAGTGCTTCTTTGGATATAGATTATTATTATGATGAACCAGCCTTGGGGGCGGAAAACCTAAACTGGAACCCCGAGAAACCTTCGGGATATGGTCATTTGCTCGATTTGCAGCTCACGGGTCAGTTGTCTCTGCGCGGCTACGATATTCTTGAATACATGCGCTGGAAAGATATACCAAGCACTCGCTATGCTTGGTAGCTTTAGCCATGGTTAAACCACATGGCTAAAGCGTCCATGGCCATGTATTACAGTGGATATTACTAAAATTTATCATGCGTTCTGTCGTGCTGTTCAGGATAAATGACGATCGGACTATTACCTTCGAAATATAGTCCCGTCGTAGGCAGTGCGTCGTTTGACCAAGCTACCTGCGGCTGTCGTCCATCATAGCAGTCGCGCCTAGTAAACCATTCGATATAATGGGCGGCTCGTAATGCTCTTATATCAATCGTCGCAAGACTAGTCATGTCATTGCTATCACACCATTTATGTATAGGAAAGCTTGGTGCTAACCAAGATGGATAAGTAAAATTGTGGGTATTGATTGGCAAAAAGAATCGCCCTTTTATCACGCCATAACGCTTATCAATTTTAACCTGACCATGGTTTTTAGTATCTATCCATACGGTGCGAAACTGCTTGGTTTGCATATGGGTCATTTTACGTTGTAGATTATCATTGGAGTTGATGCCAACCCAGTTCTCAGGAGCAAACGGCGCTGAGCCCATAAAAAACTTAATAGCCAGCTCCCAATGCTCGACCAGATTTTCTCCATGATTATATAAAATTAAATCCAGCTCACCAGTCGTCTGCTTGCCATTGTACAGCTGCACATTATTCGCTAGGGTCTCATACGGATGTAGCTTGCGCGCAAACCCATCTTCTAACCAAAACGATAGCAATCCTTCAAAATGAAATCCTAATCGATTGGGACTAGGACGCTTGAGTAAATAGCGAGTCAGCGCCTGATAAGCATTGGTGCTATCTAGCTCTTCCAAACGCTGCTGATACGCCTCAAACTGCTGTTGCCAAAAGTGCGCACTATGTACCGATATGGTATGTGTATTCTGGTGTGGCGCAAAGTCTAGCCACTGCGTCAAGACGTTAGGACACGCCAGTACATAAGCCAAATCACGGACATAGGGTCGGTGGTAACGCTCCCAAGGTGCATCGTGTATAAAGCGCGTGGAGGCGGGATGAGCGATAGGCTCGGACATAGGATAAACCAGTGTAAAGGTGTAGCACTTACCCTAACGGCTCGTTTTATAAAAGTCTATAGATGACAAGTATCCGCTAGGACGTTGCTCAGTTTTTAGACTTTAAAACATGATATTAATGTGATGGATATGAATGTTGATATCAGGCGACGATAGCAAGTAAGGTAATAGGATACTGAGTATCGTTTTAAGTATCGGAAGTTGCCATTTAGGCTGATATTGAGATGGCTTTTGTTTCAGGTTAGTTGGGATGTGACTTTTCTGTTTCATGTGTCTAGCTCCATAATTTGCCGTAACTTAATTGTTGCGGCTTATGGATATCTTAATAGCAAGGAGGTAGGGACTCGTAAGTGGCTAAAGCTAAAATAAATCAGTCCCTTAGCAGCCCCTATCTATTGCTAGGTCTTATAAATCAATCCTCTTTGGCTGTTGTAATCGCAAGCACAGCTTTAGGATTAGTTATAGTTATGATACGTTCTATAGCTTTAGCGTTTACAGTAAAATCAGGATAACTGTTTAGGTAGTTCGCTACCTGTTTACCATGTGGTAAGTGTGAGTTATTGCCATTCTTGTATAATCTATTCCATGTGTCGTGACATAAACTCATTTCGATAGAAAAAAACCTATTATCAGGGTCTAAATAGCCTTGGTTCTCTGCGGGCTCACACATTTTACTCTTAGCTAGTTCAGCCTTTAAATTATCATTTTCAGCCTTAAGGTAATCAATTATAGTTTGTTGTTCTATATCAGTGTTAATCAATCTTTTTATTTGCTCACTGTCAAAGCGTAAAAGGTCTTTTAATTCGTCTTGATTTTTATAATTCTTAAACCCACTAAAAAATATATGATTTTCATCATATGGTATTGGATCAAATGGCATTTTATCGAGATGATAGTCTTCTAATAACTCGTGTATTTTTAACATATGAGGATCGATGATGACTCCGTCATGAAAAACATCTCCTTCAAAAAAAATTGAATGACTGTGACTTCTTTTAAAAATACCTTTCAGTGGCACATATCTGAAATCGTATTTAGAATTTCCATCATTATCAATTGTTTCTAACCTAATTCTAGGACTGGTTAAGTATAAATAAGTTTCTATTTTGTTTTCAGTTTCTAATTGATATATATCATCAAGTGTATAGTCATATCCATTTTTATCTTTTAGGTATAAGAACACCTCATCAAGCGTTGAATACTTTTTCAATAATTTCACAGTTCACACCTCTATACCTTTAAATTAAAATAGCTGCAAGGTAATATCAGTCTAAAGGTGCGTGAACGGCTAGCTTTCGGTTGCTCATCGTGCCTTGCAAGACTTTTACTATTATTTGCTTAATGAATCATCATACAATTACCAGCCAAATTTAGCACAAAAAAAGCCAACCATTGAAAACAATGATTGGCTTTTCTCTTTACTACTATGTTTGGTCGGAACGGCAGGAAGTAAATATAAGTCTGTATTCTTTATTGTATAAAGGTTTTAAATTATATAGATATAAATATACCGTAAAATATACCGCATTATGAAAAAGTCACTCATGAAATAGTGACTTTTTTACTTATTCCTACTGACTAAGATTAGGCATATAAATATTGTTGATTTAATTGTAATTAATAACAAGGGGTATACCCCCTATAGAGTTTTGACCGCATGAAGATTTGCTTGGGGGCGGTGGTCTTAGCGGGGCATCATGTTTACTTTTTACTCCACCCTAGGGGGTAGGGTTTGGAATTAAATAATAATTAAATACTAACTAACCACTTATGGAAATTTGGAAAAATATTTGCTGATAAGAATTTTTCTTGCGCGTGGTATGGGGAGTGGTGTCCGCTAGGTTAGCTCGGAAAAATATTTGATATACCCCCCACTATAGTAAGCCGTGATAGCAATATATATTATCAATATGTTTTATAAGGGTTAGTTTTTTTTAGTACTTATTAATTAGCATAGTGATTTACCGATAGTTTGGTACCAGTGGCGGGGTTTGATGTGCAAGTTGTTAGTAGATGATAAATCTTGATTAGTATAGGATCGTGATTTGAAATGGTTTTAGATCACGACTTAGTAGATAGTCAGGGTTTGGTTGTTACTGCTTCTACTCAGTATCTATTCATCATTCACACATGTCCACGCATGGGTAGAACACGCTAATTTGCTAACCATTCTATCAATCGTATACAGTTAAAGAGCTACAGACTTCGCACCCCTTTGCTAAGTCATGCTAACTTTGCTAATTATTATAGTGAGTAGGTCATAGGTTAGTATGGATGTTGCCAGTAGATAATGGGTCAGGGTTCAATGTGTGGTCGGGTTTGGCGATAGGGTGTTAGGAGTTAAAGGGAAGAGCTTAACTTACCGCTTCAGACCATTCTTTTTGTTTTCTCATCCGACGGCAATCGTATCTTGCTGTCGGACGCGTGGTCGGATGTATACCGCGTATAGGTTTGTTGCTACCGGGCATAGTGTCGGAGCTGTCGGATACTTGGCACGTAGTTAGATCATAACTTGGTATGTAGGTTTTTAATAAGAGTTCTTAACTTACGGGCATGGTTTGGTTATTACTGATTCTACTTGTGGCACCTTTTCATCATTCATTCATACACGCTCACGCATGGGTAGAGCACGCTAATTTGCTAATTATTCTGTCAATCATATACAGGTAAAAGGTTACAGACTTCGCACCCCTTTGCTAAGTCATGCTAACTTTGCTAATTATCATAGTGGGTAAGTTACAGCTCAGTGTTAGGGTTTGATGTGCAGACTGTCAGGTGGTGATGGGTCATGGTTTTAGCGCATGGCAAGGGCTTTGTTATACTGTTCCTACTTAGCATTTTCCTCTAATGTCAGCTTTACCACTGAATAGCTGGTTTAGTAATTGATTGGTAGGGTTATAGTTCATATGATTATTATCTGAATCATATAAATGACTTAGAAAGACTCGCAGCAGTAAACCTTCCTACTTATTGCTTCTGAGCGCTATAACATTGATATTACCGTTGATAAGCCACTAAATAGTATTTTTGGCGAGTACGTAAGAAAACTACGTGAAGATGGACATCTTGAGTCAGCTATGAATGATCGCATATTAAAAACTAGCATTTCTGTGTTGGAAGCATTCAACGACGTATGTAATAACAGAAGCCTTGCCCGCGATAATCCAATATTAAACTATGAGGAAAGCTTACTTATTTTTAACCATGTAACCGCTTCGATACGTTTTATAAAAAAGCTAGAGGCTAGCATAAAAACTAAAGCAGCGGTCGCTCTTGATAAAACAAAAAATATCAACAATGATGATTTTAATTTCATGTAGATTATCTAAGAAAATATTCAGTTAGTACGTTTAGCTATGCTGAAGAAACCGTAGAGATAAACTTGGTAGACTCACGACTCGAAGAGGAGTTTACTATGACTAAGAAAAAGTAAAACTAGAGCACCGAATCTAGAGCATAGGTCAATCCTGGGGCGGTCTAGCTCTCTCTTATCACTCGATAGACAGTAGCTACCCCAACACCAACCGCCTTAGCGATTTCTTCTTTTGTCATATTGTTCTGACTGTCTAATTCTCTAATACGATTGTGTTTCGTTGTATTAGGCTTCTTACCGGTGGGCTTATAGCCACTGTTAGCCAATCCTTGCTTGATACGCTCTCTACGCTTGTCGTTATCAAGCTTTGCCATCGTTGCTAATAAGTCGATCAGCATATCGTTAATCACTCTTAGGATCTCACCTGTCATGCCATTACTTACTGTATGCGTGGTTGGTAGATCAGCTACCACCAATCGTAAGCCCTTATCTTTAATACGCTGCTTTAGAATCGCAAAATCATCTTGGGATAGTCTGCTTAATCTATCTACGCTTTCAACTAGTAGAATATCGTCTTGCTCAGCGTCTTTTAGCAGCTTAGCTAATGCTGGTCTATCGAGCTTCGTGCCACTGAAGTGCTCAACGTAATCAATGTAGTTACCATCATAGTTTGTACTAAAAGCCACCAAATCAGCCAATGCTCTGGTAGCGTCTTGATCCTTAGTGCTGGCTCTCACATAAATACGAACGGTCATAACGTCCTCTCTATTACTTAGACTTGATAATTAATGTTCATTGATAATAGCAAGATATTACTATCATTTAATAATAGAAACAAGTCTAATGATAGGTAGATTATCATTCAGAGGTTTTATGTTTTGGGTATAGACTAATGATAAGGGGTTGAAGTGGTTCCATTACATCAGTCTATTTTAAGTAGTTTATTGACGAGTTTAAGAGACAGAATAACCAGTCCCGTTGAGGTATAGCTTAGCCTGAAATATCTGTGTTAATTGGTGTTACGCCCTAAATCTAATTTCATAATCTCATCAAAGAGAAAGAGCATTCCCAATAAAAGCTGATCGAACTCAGAAGAGTAATCCCCATTATTAATTTTCAGCTTGGAAATGGTCTTTTCGTATTCGGTGCCTTTTCTATGCGCAACACCAGTTGATCTAACCGATTGAACTCCTCTCAGCAGACTTGATAGAGCGGATAAATTTTGAGATTCTAACCTTTCAAGGAGAATTTCCATTAATGATATAGATTTGATCGACTTGTCTGTTACTTTGAGATGATCTCGAAGTGACTTAACATTTATTGAGTCTATAGTTGCTTTTGTAAGAGCAAGTACTTGCGCATCAAATTCTGATTGCTCGTTAGTTAGCATTGATCGTATAGACTCATAAAAATGCTCATCTTTAATTGAAAGCGGTAAGAAAAGATACCACCCGTATTTTTTATTCCAATATTCCTGAATATCTCTAAATTTTTGCTTGAATCTGTGTTCTGGGTTTTCTGCGTCGTAGAAATTACCTAGGAAACTCCGCTCAAAATTTGTTCTACTTATTTTTCTTTCATCGGGTATTAAATTAAAGCTTTTCCAATAGACCTGCTCCTTGCTAGGTAGGTCCTGACCTAGATCACCTAAAAATACTGAAACATGATTTGGTGAGTTATTGTCAAATCTCAATCTCCACGCGCCTGTTCTATCTAAATACCCATCTGTAATTTTATAGTCAGAAGAACTATAGTATTTCTGCATAACCTCCTTTCGAAAAAATACAGGCGTTAAGTAATGGGGAGAATCTGGATTGGCACCGAAATAATTAGCTAACTCATCAGGGTTACAAGAATATATTTCAGGTTCATCAGTATCACCACCAATAATGAAATTCTGATACTCTTTCTCTTGCTCAAATGGCGATACGCCACACTTTTCTACTATCTCGCACCTAATTAACTTTTTTCCTACTATCCTAGCAAAAGATGTGTATCCATCCGAATAAGAGTCACCCGAATAGATCGTATATGTAAGTGACGCATTCTTTATGTCATCAGAAAAGCCCACGCTTTCATGGTAGTGCCGAGTAAGCTCAAAGTATAAGAGTAAATCCATTTGACGGGCAGCCATAAAAGAGCGCAAGTATCGCCTTCGAATTTTTACTTCATTGTGTTCGATCTTTATAACTTCAACTTCGTCGCCAACTTCGTCAAAACTAATAAATGAACCACTTTCATTGTCATGGTATAAATTATGAAAAAGGCGGAACTCTTCAAGTATTTCAATGTAATCTTCTTTCCTACCGTGAAAATCACGAACCAGAACTGGTCTCAAGAAGTCATCGTCTGGATTAGTGTAGTAAGTAGTAATTTCTTCACCATCCTCATATGACATACTAAAACCTGGCCCTCCACTACCTACCATCAAATCCCAGCCAGGCCTTTCCATTGTACGTTCTGATTTTTCTTTCTTAACAAGTGCACAATACATTGTGCCATCATGGGCTGTATTGTTGATCGGATCGCGCTTATAAACGGTGACCCAGAGTTCTTCGCCGTGCTTATTGGATAAAAAATCGATAAAGTCTTCAAAAAGGTTTTGTGACATATTTAAAAATCCTTCCTTGTTTTAAAGTAGCGTCTTATTAAGCATTTTATGGCCTCTTAGCCCAAGATGCATTTTCAAAATAGCCTAGCTCTTTTTGTATTTTATTTACTTGTTCTTCGAAATCATCATCCCATTCTGGAATGTCCACATAAACAATATCATGAGAATAACCAACTACTGATGGGCCTAGCTTATCTCTAGAAATACCAACTACAATTTTGACGTCAGGAATGCGACCTCTAACAACTAAGCACCTTAATCCTAGCTCTTGAACCCGAGCTTCTCGATCACTACTTGGCCCTAAATGGAATACAAATGCTGTGTTTTGGTATGCTAGTACTACTCTTGCAGCAATTTTTAACCCGGGTTTTTGCAAAAATTCAGAAAAGGCATCGACTAAATTTGCTCGATAATAACGGGGCTGGAGAGCCATTTGGATAAGAGCATATTGGTTATCAGTTGCCTGATTCGTACCATACTCAAATATTCCGTTTGTAAGAAGATCACTAACAAAGTGCTCTATTAATTTATCCCAAAAATAAGAGTTTTTAAATGACTTCTGCATAACTTTGTAAGCATCAGAGTTTATAAATCCTTTAAAAATTGTATCGTCAATTATTAGCAGATCAGCTTCTTCATAAGGGAACGAATAGTTGTTTAATAAATAAATTGCTAATAAATCTTCTATTCCTCCACCGTTGAAAATTATATTAGCTCTTTTTGTTAAATCCTCAACTTCGGTTAAAAAACTAACAAAATCTGTAATCGTATCCAGTAGACCAAAAATTGCTCCAAGACTGAACTCATCGCAGACGTGCACGATTCCATTTCCTAAATCACCTGACTGTGTTGGTATTTTACGCTGTGCGCCAAGTGATACAGATATACGATGCACAATTCGATTTTTCTTTATCGGCAATTCGACTTGTCGGCCATCGTGCCTAGTAAATTCAACTGATGAATTTAACCATCGTTCAGCACCCCATATTTGAGAAGCCGATTTATCTATTGCAGCCTTAATCCACCTTTTCCATCCTGCTGAACCGCCCCGACTATATCGGAGGCTGATCTACTTGAGTCAGGCAGCAATGCCT
>NZ_JABASR010000016.1 GCF_016107525.1 Psychrobacter aquimaris
TGAGGACGATGATGATAAGACTGATGCCGCCGATAAGCTGACACAGTCTGGAGATGAGGACGCTGAGCTTGATTAGTAGGGTCATGTTGCACCTACCGCGTTACCAAAGGCAGATACATAATGAGTCGACTCATTATGTATAAGCGGCCAAACAGTCTGCATGACTGCTATAGATAATTTTTTTTTCATCATGAAATCCCTTCTTGATGGTTAAGCACTTTACGTATGATGGAACACTAAGCGTTTATCTAAATTATGGCTGTTGCAATGCGGCACCTGTTTTTGCTTGCAACTCATCAAAAGTTAGTCCATCGACCATGTCACGAACCATCAACCCTTGCTCAGTGATGTCAATCACCGCAAGATCCGTATAAATTCGATTGACACATTTTTCGCCAGTGATAGGTAGCTTTAGATTTTCGACAATTTTAGGATCACCATTTTTGCTAACATGATCCATGATGACGTACACTTTTTTAGCACCAACTGCCAAATCCATGGCACCGCCAACGGCTGGAATGTCTTTTGGACGACCCAAAAACCAGTTGGCAATATCGCCATTTTCAGCCACTTCAAATGCCCCAAGAACACATAGGTCAATATGCCCTCCACGGATCATGGCAAACGAGTCACCATGATGAAAATAACTACCACCTTTGAGTAAGGTGATATACTGCTTACCGGCATTGATCAAGTCGCCATCCCTGTCCGCTTCCTCAGGTGCTGGCCCCATACCTAGTACACCGTTCTCACTATGCAAAAAAATATCTTTGTCTTTCGGGAGAAAATCAGCGACTCGAGTAGGCTGTCCGATTCCTAGATTGACATACATGCCCTCTTCGATATCTTGGGCGACGCGCTTGGCGATCTCATCGACTGAACGTGGGGTGTAATCACTCATGATGCCTCTCCTTCAATACAGACGACTTCGTGGACAAAAATACCTGGGGTAATAATGTGTTCTGGATCGAGCACTCCCAGCTCAACCACTTCGCTGACTTGAGCGATAGTATGGTTGGAGGCTGCCGCCATAATCGGACCAAAATTACGCGCGGCTTTGCGATAAGTTAAATTACCCCAGCGATCACCCTGAAACGCTTTGATCAATGCAAAATCTGCTTTTATTGGATATTCCAATACGTAATTTTTGCCATCGATCGTCCGTGTTTCCTTACCTTCAGCAAGCAGCGTGCCATAAGCCGTTGGCGTATAAATCGCACCAAGACCACTGCCACCTGCTTGCATACGAGCCGCTAACGTCCCTTGTGGTACCACTTCAAGCTCAATTTTTCCCGCTCGGTAGAGATCATCAAAAATATATGAATCATGCTGACGCGGAAACGAGCAAATAATCTTGCGCACGCAACCTGATTTGAGCAATAGTGCCAATCCCGTCTCACCGTTGCCTGCATTATTGCTAACGATAGTTAAATCCTTAGCATTGCGTTCAATCAGTGCGTCAATCAGTTCTGCTGGTTGACCTGCCAAACCAAAGCCACCTATCAAGATGGTTGCTCCATCATTAATATGGCTCATGGCGTCGATAGCAGATTCTGTCACTTTATTTAACATTGAATCATCCTATATAAAAGAGTTAAGTCGCCAGATATAAATAATTAAAACGCAGCTATTTACTCCAATGCCTCAAACGGCAAACCGACGTAGTTTTCAGCAATCGTGGCTTTGCCAGCATCTGAATGAATAAAGTAATCAAACTCAGCCTGCTGTACCCGAAAATCAAAACGACCTGCACTCTGAAAGCGGTGTAATAGCATCGTCATCCACCATGAAAAACGAACCGCTTTCCAAGCACGTGCCAAACAGATTTCTTGATAACGAGGAATCAGGTCAGTACGTTGCTCCTCGTAGATTTTTACGAATAAACGAAAGGCTGTTTCTACGTCGCTTGCAGCAAGGTTCAAACCCTTAGCACCCGTTGGTGGAACGATGTGTGCGGCATCTCCTAATAGGAACACTTTGCCATATTGCATGGTTTCGCAGACATAAGAGCGCAGTGGAGCAATACTCATCTCAATAGCAGGCCCAGTTACCAATCGTTCCGCCATTTCTGGTGGGATACGGCGTTTGAGCTCAGCCCAAAATTTCTCTTCGTTCCAGTTTTCGATCTTATCTGTGTCTGGTACTTGGATATAGTAGCGGCTACGGGTTGGCGAGCGCATCGAACATAGCGCAAAACCGCGCTCATGGGCACAATAAACCAACTCATCATTCACAGGTGGAGTGTCACTCATGAGCCCAAGCCAACCAAACGGATAGACTTTTTCATATTCTTCTAGTTCGTTAGAGGGGATGGATTTACGTGAGACACCATGAAAGCCATCACAGCCAGCGATGTAATCACAGTCCAAATGGAACGATTCGCCATTATGCTGATAGGTCACATAAGGATTGTCTGATTCAATATCATGGAGCTCGACGTTTTCTGCTTCATAAACCGTCGTGCCACCGACTTTTTCACGTGCTTCCATCAAGTCGCGCGTTACCTCAGTCTGCCCATACACAACGACATGCTTGCCGCCACTGTGTTTTTCTATGTCGATGTGGTAGTGCTCGCCCTGAAAACTAAAATCCGTACCAGTATGAACCAATCCTTCTTTATCCATGCGCGCGCCGGCCCCTGACTCGCGAATCAGGTTGACCGTACCCTGCTCTAAAACGCCTGCGCGAATACGACTTAGGACATACTCGCCCGTTTTGCGCTCTAAAATGACATTGTCGATACCCGCTTTCGTCAGTAATTGCCCAAGCAGTAATCCAGATGGACCTGCACCAACAATCGCAACTTGTGTTTTCTGTTTCATGAAATCCCTCTCACTTGTTATTTGGCAAATTCCACTTTGCCTAAAGACGTTGAATAAAGAATACTAACGGTCTAAAAACACCTCTGTATTGCAAAATGATTCGCTAAAAATCAAAGAAAACCGTTTCATTGTCGCCTTGTAAATAAATATCAAATCGATAGCGGGGCTTACCATCGCCTTGCTCTTTTTTGGCAATCAGCGTTTTACGACGTTCTACTGAAGGCACGCTATTTAATATAGGACACTCGGCATTGGCCTCTGGTTCGTCATCGAAATAGGCACGGGTTTGTAGATGCAAATTGATACCACGAGCAAAAATGGCAAGGCTGACGTGCGGCGCCATGGGCTTACCGTAAAAACCCACCTGTCCTGGTTTTACCGTATGGAAATGGAAATCGCCATCTAAGGCACAAGCACTGCGCCCAAATCCACTAAAAGGTTGTTTATTGTCAAAATTGGCAACATAGTTACCATCGCTATCGGCTTGCCATATTTCAATCAGGGCATCATGAACCGCTTCACCATTACCGTCGTATACATGACCCACTAACTCGATATGCTCGCCTTTAGCACCTTCTTTGGCCAAATCTTGCCAAATCTCATCTGAACGAGATTCAAAACCTGCGATTTCTAATGCCAAACCGATATGCACAAACGGCCCTGACGTTTGAGAGGCTGTCTCACGCAGCAAACCGCTATCATCTTGTAATTTGTATTGGCTATACATGATCTACTCCTCAAAATACGTTTGTAATGCACCGCGCACCACGATATCAAAACGATAGGCCAGACAATCCATTGGCTTGCTCATAGTCATATCTAAGCGGGCAATCATCGTTTCAACCGCTTCTGGGTCTTTTAAGACCTGTACAATCGGACATAGCGGAATGAGCGGATCCCCTTCGAAGTACAATTGCGTAATCAAGCGCGTCGAAATAGAAGGTCCCATCACTGATACGTGGATGTGCGCTGGACGCCACGTATTAACACCATTTGGCCACGGATAAGGTCCTGGACGTACGGTACGAAAATGATAGCGTCCGTCGGCATCGGTGATAAAGCGACCCACACCACCGAAGTTCGGGTCGAGTGGCGCCAGATAATTGTCTTTTTTATGACGATAGCGGCCACCAGCATTTGCTTGCCACATCTCAACCAAGGTATTGGGCACAGGCTTACCAAACTGATCAATCACCTGACCGTGCATGATGATACGCTCACCAATAGGCAACCCTGCTTGCTCGCCTTCTGTCCGAAAGTTCATTAGCAGATCGTTGTCATACTGACCGATCTCTAAGCCATCAAATACAGGACCACTACGCTCTGAGTCACTGGCTCTTTGGATACTGACTAACGCCTGACTGGGTGAACGCGCCACCGAGGTTTTGTAGCCAGGCGTATACTGTGCAGGCTGCCAAGACCGATCACGTGGAAGAAAAGAAGGGTATTTATGACTCATTACGGTATTCTCCATTGCTATAACGCAAACCTTATTGATAATCAGTGCTTGTGGTTTTGAATATTAATTGATTGGATTGCCCCATCCGTTTTCTTTGGCCAAAGAAAACGCATGATTGGCCGCTGGCACACCTGCATAAATAGACACATGCATCAATACTTGGCGCAACTGGTCTTCAGAGATGCCCAAACGTTTGGCAGTACGCAGATGCAGACGTAGCTCGCCATCACGACCAAGCGCGGCTAATATGCCTGTGGTAATCATGCTTCTTTGCTGCACAGTCAAACTATGATCGCCCCACAGCTCGCCCCATGCGTTACGGGTGATAAATTGCTGGAATGGGCTATCTAAGGTCGTGGCATTTTTGGACGCGCGCTCAACATGGGCATCGCCCAAAATGCGCTTGCGCTGTGTCAAACCTTGCTCATAGCTGATGCCTGTTTCGCCAACAGTAGCGCGGTTGGTATTAGTTTGAAGATGTTCAACCAAATGATCAGGCGCTTCAATAGAGGGGACATGCCCCACGCCCTCAAAGACGCTTAGGCTTGCATCAGAAAATTCTGCTTTTAGCGTTTCTAGTGCCGCAATCGGGGTAGAGACATCCTCTGCACCTGCGATTAATGCAACATAATTTGGATAATCAGCAAGCTTTCCGCGGTTATCCACTTGAGCCAATACCTCACATAGCTTAGCGTAGCTTTCGTCATCATTACGTCCCAGCTGTACTTGCCAGCCTTGTGAGATTTCAGGGTTTTGCTCGATATAATGTGGTGAGAACCAGCGCGGTACGATTGTCTCGGCCATCTCGGTTAAACCCAACTGGCGCACATTAGCAGCACGCTCAGCCCACGCATCCGCGGTACCAATGACGGCACCTGTATTGGTCAGCCATACTTGCTCTAAACGCTCAGCGACCAATTGGCATAACGACTGACCAATCACGCCGCCGATTGATGTACCAATAAAACTGAAACCTTCAATATGTAAGTGATCCGCCAACGCTACGACATCCAACGCCAACTGCTCAGCACTCAGTCCTTCTGCGGCTGCATCACTGCTACCATGACCGGGTAAGTCCCAGCGAACGCAGCGGTAATGTCCATGCAGTTGATCGCACACGGTATCCCACACATCACGGCTCATACCGAGTGGATGCGCCATAAAGAGTGCAGGTAAATAAGTCTCACCACTGTCTTGGTAAGCAATCAAATGCGCGTCTGTTTTTAAAAATGCCATCATTCTTCTCCTACTCGTGAAACGATGAGCGCGATACCCTGCCCCACGCCAATACACATGGTGCATAGCGCGCGCTGTGCATCGGTACGTTGTAATTCGTGAACTGCTGAAATCAAGATACGCGCACCTGATGCGCCTAGCGGATGACCCAAGGCAATAGAGCCGCCTCTAGGATTGATACGTGGATCACGGTCATCCAGCCCAAGGGCACGTGAGCAAGCCAATGCTTGTGCAGCAAACGCTTCATTTAGCTCAATAATATCCATATCATCCAGCGTCAAATTGAGTTTCTTTAACAGCTTTTGAGTGGCTGGTACGGGGCCAATACCCATGATTTCTGGCAGCACACCTGCCGTTGCCATCCCTTCTATTTTAGCTACAGGGGTTAAACCGTACTTTTCAACGGCTGCCGCGCTCGCAATCAGCATGGCAGCTGCGCCATCATTGATACCTGAAGCATTACCAGCCGTTACCGTGCCGTCCTTATATATAGGACGCAGTTTTTCTAAGGCTTCTATGGTTGAGTCTGGACGTGGATGCTCATCTGTATCAACGATGAGTGCGTCCTTATTGCGTCTCTCGATGGTGATAGGCGTGATTTCAGCCGCCAGTTGTCCATTATCTTGTGCAGCCGCTGCTTTTTGCTGCGACCATAGCGCGAAGCTGTCTTGATCCTCGCGTGAGATGTCGTATTGTTTTGCTAGATTTTCCGCGGTTTGCGGCATAGCTTCTGTACCATATAGCGCATCTAACTTTTTATTGATAAAGCGCCAGCCCATGGTCGTGTCTTGCAGAGTTTGGCTGCGGCCATAAGCTTTTTCGGGCTTGCCCATGACAAAGGGCGCGCGCGTCATTGACTCAACGCCGCCTGCTAGCACCAGATCCATCTCACCGCTGGCAATCGCGCGAAACGCGGTGCCGACCGCATCCAGACCTGAGCCGCATAATCGATTGATGGTATTTGCAGGTACGGTCTCTGGTAGACCTGATAGCAGCACACTCATACGCGCCACGTTGCGATTGTCTTCGCCGCTTTGGTTGGCACAGCCTATAAAGGCATCTTCAATCGCGCTGTGATCAAAGTCAGGCGCATCATCGATTACCGCTTTGATTACTTGCGCTAACATATCATCAGGACGAATATCGGCCAAAGCGCCGCCGTAGCGACCGACTGCTGAACGTTTTGGATGACAAATATAGACTGCGACCATGCTGCTCTCTCCCTAGAGACGATATGAGTACACTATGCGAGTACATTGTATCCTTACAATCCAATATTGATTACTGCCAATATTGTTCTATATAAGAATTATTGTTCGTATAATGAATTAAATTACACCCTTTTTTTTCGCTTGTCAATCGAGTTATTCCGTATTCTCTTCAATTGAAAGTCGTATCCAGCATTTCCTTTATCGCGGCAAATCTCAAGAACATGACTGATGACTTTTCCAAAAACAAAAAAGACCCGATTGGGTCTTTGTTTGATCGTATATAGGGGATATGAATAGCTGCCAATGCATCCAATAATCGTCAGTGGCATACTAGCATCAGCTGCTTTTTAGTCATCAAATCACATCATCCTCTAATCATCATTTGCATCGCCACTGATGATCCGTATCGTATCGGGATCCTTTAGTTCGGAGTTGAATATCTGTGCATAACGCAGGGTGGCGTTGGCATGCTCTCTCATTATTCCTTCAGCCCTTGCCCCTTGACCATGGCTGATCGCATCAAACACCGCGTGATGCTGCATATGGGCAAAATTAAACCGCCGATACTCGCCTGCCAAGTTGTCACGATCAATAGCCAATGAGCTGACGGATGCAAAGGGCATGTGTTCACTGCGTGTTTTTGCGATATCGATGGCAGGATTGTGACTGGCTTCAATGATTAACGCGTGAAAGCGTTGGTTAATCTCATGATAGATCTCAAGATCTTCTTCCGTCACATGCCCTTTGGCAAACAACGCATCCCCTCTTACCAGACATTTCACCATGCTTTGACGATGTTCTGCTGTCAGCCCCCTTTCCGCGGCCTGCCTTGCAGCCAAGCCTTCTAACACGCCTCTCACTTCAACGGCGCCATTGATTTCTTCGGTGGTTACTTCGCGCACGCGATAGCCGCGATTTTTTAGTTTAATCAATAACCCTTCTTGCTCAAGCGAACGAAAAGCGATGCGTATGGGCGTACGAGAGACCCCAAGACGTTCAGCCGTCGGTATTTCAGCGATACGCTCTCCCGCGACCAGCTCACCTGAGAGGATCATTTGCCGCAATGCGCTAATCACACGTTGTCCCGCTTTACTCATTCAAACCTCACCATCCATTCACATTTTTAAAAGACCAAACAAGCCAGCCATCGACACCAACATCAAAATTGACATCAGTTAGCTCAGCATCAGCATAGCACGCTAGCAGCATAAACAAACAGTGCGCGCCCATCATAGACCAACCATACTGTTTTTTATTGGTTATGTCTGCTCAGGTATACTTTCGATAAGAATGACGGAGGCAAAGTAATACCTAGCAGTAAGAATAAATACATCACTGCTGATCTGTATAAAATTCACATGAAGAAATAGATAATATTAACTTATTGGATCCAATATACCCAAATTATAGTAGACAAACGCTATTTTTATGATAAATTGGATCCAATTAAAGGGATTTTTACACACAAAAGGAGTTTGAGATGTTTCCAAAAAATTGCTGGTACGTCGCCTGTACGCCAGATGAATATCAAGAAAAGCCACTAGGACGCACCATATGCGGCGAGAATATTGTCTTTTATCAAAGCGACACAGGGGTCGCCGCCGTCGAAGACTTTTGCCCGCATCGTGGTGCGCCATTATCACTCGGTTATGTAGAAGATGGCCTGCTGGTGTGCGGCTATCACGGCTTAAAAATGGGCAGCGACGGCAAAACCGCCGCCATGCCAGGCCAACGCGTCAGAGGCTTCCCTTGCAACCGCAGCTACCCTGTTGTCGAGCGTCATGGATTCGTATGGGTGTGGACGGGTGATGCTGAGCTTGCCGATGAGTCCAAAATTCCAGAACTAGAATGGGCAAACGATCCTGAATGGGCGTATGGCGGGGGTCTGTTTCACATCAACTGCGATTACCGCCTTATGATCGACAATCTAATGGATCTCACCCATGAAACCTATGTCCATGCCAGCAGTATCGGACAAGAAGAAATCGACGAAACCCCTGTCCATACTACCTCCGAAGACGATATGGTTATCACCAGTCGCTTTATGGAGAACATCATCGCCCCGCCTTTTTGGCAGGCGGCCCTGCGTGCCAATCAACTGGCTGACGATGTGCCTGTAGACAGATGGCAGATATGTAAGTTTAGCCCGCCCAGTCACGTTATGATTGAAGTCGGGGTTGCCCATGCTGGAAAAGGCAGTCACGACGCGGATCCTGAGCACAAGGCAGGCAGCATCGTCGTCGATTTTATCACCCCTGAGACGGAGACCTCTATTTGGTATTTTTGGGGCATGGCGCGTAACTTCAAACCCGAGGACACCGAGCTGACAGAGCAGATTCGTCAAGGACAGCATCAGATCTTCAGCGAGGATTTGGAGATGCTAGAGCGTCAGCAACTCAACCTATTAGCGTATCCTGAACGCAAGCTCTTAAAATTGAACATTGATACCGGTGGCGTCAAATCACGGCGTATTTTAGACACGCTCATCAAAGAAGAAAACCAATTGATAGAGAACGTCAATCTATAGACGCCGATGTTAATACCCTTATCAAATGACAAATCAAATGACAATTTAATGAACAACTGGCTAAACACGCTGGCATGGTGTTTAGCCAGTGAAGGATACCTATCATGATGGAAGTTTTGGTAAAGTCAAAAGAAGTGATCGCGAACGATATCTGTCTTTTTGAGCTGGCAAGCGCAGATAATGAAGCACTGCCCCCCTTTAGTGCTGGCGCCCATGTTGATGTCAAAATGCCTAACGGCATCACGCGCCAATACTCGCTATGCAATCATCCCCACGAAAACCATCGTTACCAAATAGCGGTACTCAAAGACCCAGCCTCACGTGGTGGGTCGGTCGCGATGCACCAGCAAATAAATATCGGCGATCGCATAGAGATCAGCGAACCCAAAAACCTTTTCCCACTGGCTCACGATGCCAAGCGCAGCCTACTGTTTGCAGGTGGTATCGGCATCACACCGATCCTATGTATGGCAGAGCGACTGGCCCATACTGGCGCAGAATTTAAGCTGCATTACTGTACGCGCAGCCCAGAAAAAACCGCTTTTATGCAGCGCATTCAAGCATCGGCATTCGCTGATCGGGTACATTTTCATTTTGATGATGGAGATGCCGCGCAAAAGTTGGATACCGCAAGCATCCTTGCCGCACCTCACTCTGACACGCATGTATACGTGTGTGGCCCCGGTGGTTTTATGGAACACGTTCTTGAAACGGCAAAAGCACAAGATTGGCCGTCTGCACAATTACATCGCGAGTATTTTTCTGCCACGCCGATCAGCACTGCTGATAATGGCAGTTTTGATGTTCAGATCAGTAGCACAGGGCAAATAATCAACGTGCCAGCGGACAAAACGGTCATCGAAGCCTTAGAAGCGTTCGATATTGAGATCCCTTTTTCTTGCGAATCGGGTATGTGCGGCACGTGCTTGACTCGTGTGTTAGACGGCGTGCCAGACCATAAGGACGTCTTTCTCACAGAAGAAGAACAAGCAAAAAACGACCAGTTTACCCCGTGTTGTTCGCGGGCGAAAAGCGCTCAGCTGGTACTGGATATTTAGGGCCTGTTACCTTTAAATCAAGCCTTAAAAAAGACCCAAACAGGGTCTTTTTTTATTGCCTATTATTAAGGCATTTTTTCAATCTGAACGAAAGCCTCTAAATAGACTAAAAGCACGGACACATCCTGGGGTCTATTGAAGATTCAACAGACCCTAGTAAACGTTTGTTAGTTACACTTTGCAAGCCGCACTGGCTTCTTGCGCTTTTTCATACACCATTTGTGCATCTAAACCCAAGGCGGTGACATCGTTTAGATACTTTTCAGTGCCAGCCTTTAGTCGCCCTTTCCAATGCGGGTCATTTAAGGGGTCAGGGATGTCGATCATGGTATCGCCTTTGGCTTTGGCTTCAGCCATATATTTGGCATCCTGAGCATCAAAGACTTTACCAGCGCTCGCTGCCATGGCTTTACCTGAGTTATCATCGATGACTTTTTTAAGGTCGTCAGGTAGGCTCTCATACTTGTCTTTGTTCATCGTGACCATCATAGCAGAGCTATAAAACGGAATATTGGTATGCGTGTTGGTCAGCTCGATCAACCTAAACGGCCCCATCGCATCCCACGTCAGGCTTACCCCATCTAACACGCCACGCTGCAAAGAGGTATACAAATCCGTGGCAGGCAGACCGACGGGCGTACCGCCTGCTGACTCAATGATATCCCCTGCGATCGCTGATGGTCGGCGCATACGCAGGCCTTGTAAGTCATCTGGCGTACGGATAGCTTGGTCAACGGTATGCATCCCGCCAGGGCCAGTACCCATCATAAATAACAAATGGGTATCATCGTACTCACTGGAGATCACTCCATCATCATACAAGGTTTGCAGCATACAGTTCATTTGCGTGGCTGAACTGGACAGCCCTGGTAGCTCGGCGACTTGAGTCAAGGGGAAGCGGCCGTTGGTGTAGCCTTGTAACTGTGTGCCAATATCAATAGTGCCTTTGGCAGCGGCCTCATAGGTGGCATCGGGTTTGCTTAGGGTGGCGGATGGGTATATTTCGACTTTTAAGCGGCCGTTCGAGTCTTCCTCGATTTTTTTTGCCCAAGGCTCTATCACCTCTGTATGCGCGGCGGCTGTCGCTGGCCATAAATGTGACAGGCGTAAAGTGGTGACCTCATCATTACTCGTCTCAGCACTTGTCGCGGTCTCATTTGACTGCGAGCAACCCATCAAGCCCATCAAAGCTGCCAATGTCAGGCTCAGAGGCAATATCTTTTTCATCGTAAAGTCCTTTTTTGATCGTTCAAGTACCGCAGATTCCATATATGCTCAATGAATGTTGTCTTGTAAGCCCATGGTCTGAAGTAAAAACAGTAAATATCCATATTCATATGGTCAAATTTTTATAGTCAAATTACCTATCGATACGATTCCTTTTGTTCTATAATAGAATTAATGTTCGTATAGTGAATTAAATTAAACTTTTTTTATTCTTCTGTCAATGGCTTATGCTAGTACGGATGCTGTCTATGCCAGATAACATCAAGCATGACCTATGACGTCAATTGACCTCATAGGAGCTAGGTATCACCTGACAAAAAAGGCTGCCAACGCTTTAAAGCGTTGGCAGCCTTGATGTCAAGATAAGAACCTTTTTATGAGCTATCAAATATAATAGGTTTGGATTTTTTCAGCACAATCACGCAATATAGGCAGAAACTCTTCGATGAGCATCTCTTTTGACACGCGCATGGCATTGGTACTGATATTGATTGCACCGATTAATTCATTATTTGATTTATAGATGGGTAGTGCAAGTGATCGCAGACCGGTATCCAGCTCTTGATCGACAACCACGTATTGCTCGTCGTAAGCGTCGCTTAACATTTTTTTGAATTGTTCACGATCAGTGATACTAAATGGCGTATACGCGTTTAGCTCTATTTTGTTGACGTAGTCTTCACGCTCATCTTTGGGCAGATTGGCCAAGATAGCACGGCCCATAGAGGTGTAAGCAACAGGCAGCCGAGTACCGATAGAGAGTGCAATTGATAACAGGCGATGTTTGGCAGCAGAGCGTGCGATATACACCACTTCATCATCATCCAATACCGCAAATGAACAAGATTCACCCGTTTTTTCGGTCACCCGTTCTAGATAGAACTGCACAATATCGTGATGATGCGCACTGCTTAAATAACTGGATCCAATGCTGAGTGTCTTGGGAGAGAGTTTGAATTGACGCTTATCTTTATGGACATAGCCTAATGCATGTAGCGTCAGCAGATAGCGCCGAGCCTTTGCTCTGTCCATATCCGTACATTCGGCGACCTCACTTAACGTCATGGTCGAATGGTTGTCATCAAACGCCCGCAGAACGCTCAAACCGCCTGCAAGAGACGTCACGAAATCTGGACTATCAAAGGGTATTTTCTTATCTTGTGTCATAGAAATATTTTTTACACTTACCAAAGTTAGGGATTCTAAATGAAAATCAATCGATTAATCAATCAGCCTTTTGTACATCTTGGCGTTGCCGAAGCGCTTTCTGATCGAGCTTTTATTCAAGCAATGATAAATTTTGAGTTAGCCGTTTTAGAACATAGGGAGCAGAATCAGCTTATCCCAAAAAACACGTTTCAACAATCTAAACAAGCATTAGACATAGAGTTGTTTGATATTGATGCCATTGGGGCCCAGACTTATTTGGGTGGTAACGCGGCTATTCCTTTTGTGGCACAAGCAAAGTCTTTGCTACCGTCAGACGTAAGGCCTTTTTTTCATCAAACACTGACCAGTCAAGATGTGATTGATACCGCCATGATGATGATGCTCAAGCCCTCACTTGAGCGTATCACACAAGATTTGGAGGAGGTACTCACCGCTTGCTCGGTACTGATTAAAGCGCATCGCTCGTCACCTATGGCAGGTAGAACCTTGATGCAGCAAGCCTTGCCGATCACTTTTGGCACAAAAGTCACCCAGTGGGCAGCCCCGCTGACCGCCATCATACCTGATTTATCGCAGTTAGTGCAGTCAGGATTTTACTTGCAATGGGGCGGCCCTGTGGGGGTAAGCAACGAAGATAACGAAGATAACGATTTGCCGCAACAAGTGGCAGCATCGCTTGGGCTATCAGCCCCCCTGCTCCCTTGGCATACCAATAGACAGCCTATCCATGCGATTGCTTCCCTGTTGGATGCTTGTGCAGGCACGATAGAAAATATTGTCGATGACATTGCCTTGATGTCTCAATCTGAGTTGGGTGAAGTGGCTGAACCTCCTATCGAGGGCATGGGCGGCTCTTCATCTATGCCGCACAAACGCAACCCAGTACTATGTGCGTTGATAAAAACCGCCGCGCTTAGAATGCACGGGCACTTGAGCGTCATTAGTAATACAACCGCCCAGCCCTTTGAGCGCGCACTGGGACAATGGCATGCCAGCTGGGTACCTTTGACGGAAGGCACAGCGTTGGTAGCAGGCGGGATGTCGTACTTAAAGACCTTATTACAAGGGCTGCAAGTGTATCCTGAGCGTATGGCCGCCAACCTTGATTTAAATAGCGATGCTTATTTGAGCAAAAGCTTAAAGGCCTACTTTGCAGATAACAAAGACGCCATCTATCCTTTGATAGCGCAAGCGAGCGAGGAGGCGCATAGCAAACACCAAGGGTTTGTCACTACATTTCAGGCCTTGCTAGCAGAGCAGTCTGTCGACCTGAGCGAGGATGATGGGCTGACAACTATTTTATCTCCACTCAGCTATTGCGGCGCGGCGCAAAGACAGTGCGACACGATATTGCAAGCCATTGAAAATATGACCTTAAAAAATGAGTCAGCGTGATGCATAACAGCCATCGGATGGATTGACAAAAAACTCAAAAAAAGGTATTTTAAATTCACTATACGAACAAGAGTTCTTATTTAGAACAAATATTTTATAATGCAGCATCAAAAAAGGGATTTTATGATGAAAAAAATATTGCCTCTGAGCCTGACACTCGCCGCTTTGATCAGCTTGTCGGGTTGCTCGCCATCAAACGATACCGCTGCCACAAGTACAGAAGCCGTCACTACGCTGCGCTTCTCGCACTTTTGGCCTGCCACAGCAGCAACGCATACAGAGATATTTGAGCCTTGGGCGCGTAAGGTCGAAGAAGAGTCTGGCGGTCGCCTCAAGGTTGAGATATATCCTTCAGCGACTCTCAGTAAACCTGACGCTACTTATGATGCCACTGCCAAAGGCACCGTCGATATCGGCTCTCAGTTGCAGGGCTACACCAATGGCCGATTCCCCTTAACTCAAGTGGCAGAGCTACCGGGTCTGTCTAACTCCGCCACGCAAATGAACTGCATCTTGCAGACGCTCTATGATGATGGGGTGATATCGGATGAATATGAAGACACCCATTTGCTGTTTATGATGGGTACTGGCCCTGGGGGGATGCACACCATCGATAAAGCCATTCGTACGCCAGATGATTTAAAGGGCCTACGTATGCGTCGACCATCAGCGATCGCAGGCGACATCATTGAAACTGCAGGCGGCACACCAGTCGGACTACCGGCTACCGATATCTATACTTCGCTCCAGCGCGGCGTGTTAGATGGGCTTAGTTTGCCATGGGATGCCACAGGCTCTTTTCGATTGATCGAGCTGACCAATACCCATACCAATATTCCTTTTTATAGCTCTGCCATCATGGTAACGATGAATAAAGACAAGTACGAAAGTCTGCCTGATGACCTCAAAAAAGTCATCGATGATAACTCTGGCAAAGCCATGGCAGCGAGCGCTGGTAAAGTATTCGATGCTGAAGATGCCAAATACATGGCCGAAGCCAAGGCCAAAGGTGACACCATGATCGATATCCCTGACCCCCTAAACGATCCGCAATGGAAAGGCCCATTAGAGGCAGGCACGCAAAAATATCTAAACGATGTTGCAGCATTAGGCCTCGACCCACAAGCGGTATATGAGAAAGCACAAGAAGCCAGCGCCGCGTGTAAGCTTTAATCCACATCACGGTTTATAAATGATCAAGGAAGATCAAACATGAAAATAAAAACACCTATGACATGGATATCATTGCTTACTGCTGCTGTCTTATCGACGGTCGCAGCGAACGCAGAAACACGGGTCATCATGCTGGGCACAGGAACACCAGTGCCCAGCGCCGAACGCGCAGGTTCGGGTGTCGCTATCATTTATAATAATGAAGCATACTTGTTTGATATGGGGCATGGAACAGTACAACGATCGATCCAAGCTTGGAAAAAGATGGATGCCCCTGAATTAAATCCAACGAAGATTAAAAATGTGTTTCTGACGCATTTACATAGCGATCATACTTTGGATTATCCAGAATTGGCGGCGACTTACTGGTGGCGACGTGACCAGCAGCTACATGCTTACGGGCCAACAGGTCTTCAGGACATGACCAATGGCTACTATGATATGCAAAAAATGGACATTTCCCTGCGCCTCAATGGCAATACGCCTGTCCGCGATGCCAATATGTACAAAGTCGCTATCACGGAAATATCAAAAGACGGTATTATTTTCGATAAGAACGATGTCACGGTAGAAGCGTTCACAGTAAGTCATGGCGATATCGAGCCTGCTTATGGCTATAAAGTCACCACGCCTGATAAAACGATCGTCATTTCAGGCGACACCACCTATAACGAGAACTTAGTCAAAAAGGCTGAAAACGTAGACATTCTGATTCATGAAGTAATCAGTCATGAAGGCTGGAGTGCGCTGGATAAAAATTGGCAAAATTACCATCAACTATCCCACACATTGACGACAGATTTGGCTAAAGTTGCAAACAAGACAAAGCCTGGTCTATTGGTCTTGACCCATGTATTGCATTACGGCGCTCCCATCGAAACTGCTTATACTGAGATTTCAGCGCTTTATGATGGAAAAGTGTCATTGGCAAACGATCTTGATGAGTATTGAATTATTAATAATATTGAGTTAATAGTATTTAAGCTCATCAGACCGTTTGCCAAAGCACTTTTTGGGGCTGTCCTAGATAAGTAAAATAATCTAGGATAGTCAGATGAGAAAGAGTAGGTTAAGTTGGTACAAACAAATCAGACTCATTGAACTATTTGTTGCTGGTTGTACAGTAAGAACAGCAGCAAGCTTATTGGCTATTAATAAAACGACAGCAAGCCACTCCTTTCATCATCTTAGACTGCTAATTTATAAAAATAATCGCAGACGCAAAGGCAAACGTGGTCGCGGTGCGGGTAACAAATTTCCTGTTTTTGGACTGCTTAAGCGCAATGGCAGCATCTATGCTTGTACCATTCCTAATGCCAGAGCCGGTACCTTAATTCCTAACATGAAAGAGAAAGTAAAGCCTGATAGTATCGTTTACACTGACTACTTTAGAGGTTAAAAAGCGCTTGATGTCAGTGATTTCATCCATTACCGTATCAATCATTCAAAAGATTTTGCACTAGACAGAAACCATATTAACGGAATATAAAACTTTTGGAGGATAGCGTCATATGCGTAAATATAATGGCATCCTAAAAGAGCATTTCCATGTGTTTTTAAAGGAATGTGAGTAGCGTTTTAACTACAGCGATACAAAAAATCAATTACATCAGCTAAAACAATGGGTTAAACAGGAACTGAACTAATTATCTAGGACAGTCTGATTGTAAAATTAACTCCTCATCCTAAAAATACAAAAAAAGCCTTTCAAACTTTATACTTTATAGCTTGAAAGGCTCTATCGATCACGAATTTTTATCTAGGTGAAAGTTTTAAACTTGGGGTTTAAATAACTCCAAGCGACTTATCCAACAAGATGTAAGCTAAGACTCTATTGTTTAATAATCAACAGTATAACTTAGACCATAGGTTGTCCCTGTGGCAGGTAGACGGTTCAAGTCGCCAAACGTGGTTTGATGATAAACCGTTTGATAGTCTTTATTGAGTACGTTATAAACCCCATAACCCACTCGACCTACTGGCATGTTTACTTGACCCAATACATCTAAAGTCATATAACCTGTGACTGGCAGCGCACCAGCATCAGGGTCTTTTTGTTGATCTTTAAACGCTCTATCATCGCCACCTATAGCCAATGCTTGCAGTCTTATGTTACTACCTTCATCAAAGTTATATTGAGCAAACGCAGTACCTTTGAGCGGTGTCAAGCGCACCGCATCTAACTCCAGCCAATCGCCATCTTTCTTATACTGACCACGCGTATAAGCCACACTACCGCCCACTTGCCAGTTATCACTAATATCCTGAGTGAGCGATCCCTCTACGCCATAGATACGCTCGTCCGTATCCACCACTTCTACAGTATAATCCTTGGTAAAACGAACGGTTTTGTCCGAGGTATTATAAAAGGTGCTTACTCTGGCTGACGTATCACCGCGTTTACCTTCCCAGCCCAAATCATAGTTGTTGATCGAGATGGGCTGCACATTGTCTGAGTTGACCACATAGCCTGCACGCACGTCACGTAAGGCGCGCTGGATGTCAGCGGTGGTAAATCCTTGTGAAAAATTGGCAAATATTTGATCATTTGGTGTCAGCTGATAACTGCTACCGAGGTTAAATAACGTTTTGTCGTGATCCGTCTTCCCTTTTGCTACGTCACCGGCTTGGTAGTTAGTATCAGAGCCATCAAAGTATTCTTCTAACAGCTGCTCATAAAATGGGGTAAAGGCGTCTGTTTCTGCCTTAAGCTTTTGATAGCGCACGCCCGCACTGGCATGCCATTTATCCGTGATATCGGTATCAGCATTGATAAACACCCCAATCTTATCAATAGTGGTGTCCGGCCCACCATTATAGGTTATACCATTTGTCTTCGAAACCAGACCATTACTGTCCTCGAACTGAGTGAAGTCTTGCCCATGGTAGGTTTGTTCGCTGTTCTCACGCTCAAAGTCAGCGCCATAGCTCAATAATGTTTGTTTGCCAGCAAGCTCAGTATCAGTCTGCATGGCAGCGCGCAGACCCATCACTTCGATATCGGCTTCTGATTGCATAACGAATTTCGCATCGGCTGCCAGCTCTTTCGCTGTGTCTTTGTCGATGCCGTTTGCTAGCAATACTTCACGGGCTTGTTTTCTGCCGTCTTTGGCCGAAGGATAAAAGCGTCCTTGTTCATCGCGGTAGTAACCCGTAACGCTTAGGTTAGAACCAAAAACATCGTCATTGTTATAGTTGAGATTCACGGATTTTTTGGTGGTATAAGGCTGATTCTCTATACGAGCACCATCGATTGCTTTTAAGGATGGCGGCGTACCCAGTAATAATACTCCTAACTCTTTACCATAATCTGGGCCGTAATCAGTATCTTGCTCATCGTTATAATAGGTCACCGCCAGATTCACGCTTTGGCTGTCATCGATGTCTATACCTAAGTTGGCGTTGACACTCAATGATTCGGTATCTTGTTGATCGGTTTGATTGACATCTGGGCCGATACGGTCGCCATGGCTATCGAACTTGCCACCTCTATTCTCATAATCCACATCTAAGCGGCCATAAACACGCTCGCCACCATAACCCAAGCTCTGACCCACATGATAACCCAATGAATCTGATTCGAACTCACGGCTGCTGTCAATACCCAATCGAGTTTGACCTGTAAAACCTGCGCCTGCTGCCGATTTGGTGACCAGATTAATGAGGCCACCTGCTGCGCCAGCGCCATAAATACTGGTCGCACCAGAAAGCACCTCTACCCGCTCAAGCTGCGCTGGATCAATACTATTTAGCTCTCGTGATAAGCTGCGTGAGCCTGATAAAGGCACGCCATTTAGCAAGTATTGTACCGGACGACCGCGCATGGTCGTACCATAGTTGCTGGTTGAACCACTACTAGCACCCAAACTCGGAATCAGCTGTGCCAATATATCGCCTGTAGTACGGTTGCCTGTGGCCTGCTCTCGAATATCTTCTTCACCAATCACTTGGGTAACGGCTGGCATCTCACTGATTTTTTGTGCCAGCGCCGTTCCCGTCTTAGCGCGCGCTGTTACCGTAATAGTATCTAAAGTCACGTTTGGTACATCACTGGCTATCGAGTTTTCGGTAGTGTCTGTCATTGGGGTATTAACGTTGGTTTGCGCATACAACTGCTGGCTAATACAGAGTGTAAGAAGAGATAGAGCAACTTGATGATGGCTTTTCATTGTCATTTCACTTATTTGAATAGTGGCTGGATAATGTTCTGAGTTATGTTTAGCTCGTAATACAGAATGTACTAAGTTTGTGAATGGCATTGTAAATGATAACCATTAACATTTCTATACCTATTTACAAATTCAAAAGCCACTGGTGCTTCATAACAGATAAGTGCGCCAAGGAGATGCATCATCAGCTCTATTGACATACACATCTGGCTCTACCTACCTATGACTAAAATAATAAGTCCAGTTGATTTTTTTTGTAGGCTTCAAAGAATATCTGGAATTTTGTCTCATCTTGCTGATGCTTATCTTGGCAATCAGGTAATAACTGCTGGGCAACTTTTAGCGGCAATACAAATACCCCATCATTATCCATAATAGCGATGTCGCCTGAGCGAATCAGGGTACTTTGCGGGCCAAAGCGATAGCAGATATCAGCTCCTAAAATACCTTTTGTTTCATTACTCTTAAAGGTGGTGACCGCGCTCACGCCTTGAGCGAATACAGGAAAACCCAACTGCTGAATTTGTAACGAATCCGTCGCTTGTCCAATGACGATAACGCCAGCGAGCTTTTCATAAATAGCAGCGCAAGTACGTAACGCGCCCCAACAGGCTTTGATGCCGAGCACTTGCGCATCGATACACAAGATGTCATTCGGCTGCGCCTGAATCAACGCTTGATTAATCACCCCCGTATTGTCTGAGTTCAACGTCGCTGTGATGATCTTTCCAACGATAGTACGGGTGCAAGGAGACAGCGCTTTGATATCTGGTAAATATCCCACTTCGGTCAAATGACCAATCGTCGAGGTGGCTATGTCTTTGTAACTCTCTACTAGCGTATCAATATCGATTTTATCCATTAATTTTTCTCTCATTATGTTTTCGTACTGAATCCACCCTAAGATTTTCTTCGATGTTTTTTACCCTAAAAAAAGGATTGATGGTCACACTCTCCCCTGCGGGCATGCTGCCATGCGGATCATCACCGCGTTCAATCACGGGTAACAGCAATGTCTTATGTGGATAGTATTGAGTGGTCAGTAGCTGTTCGCGGATAAGCTCACATTGATCGGCATCGAAGTCAATATCCGTCAATGCCCTATCGATACTGTCCCTCGCCTCACGCCACAATATTGCTTCATTAATCTCATAATGCACTGACAATGCTTCAATAATGGCGCGAAGATTGACCAATATACCCAAGGATTGAAGATAAAATATCAGTGCTTGCGGGGTCTCTCGATACAAGCGGTTTTTAAAATTGGGTGGGCTTAAATACTCAGGATCTGCTATTTGATGCCGCGCCAGCCACGGCAAATAAATACGTACCGAATCATGATCGCGCAATAGCAAGCTGGTAAAACGATGATTTTTCATCACCATCACGATGTTTTGTCCGTGCATCTCAGGGGCAAGCCCTAAACGCAGGCAGCGCAGCATCGTACCCAAAAACACCTCGCACAGGTTTTTGAAGCAATCAATAGCCGTGCGTTTTATGTGCGCTGTTTGAGTCATAGGCGATTTTGCTTGGATGATCTCATCAAAGATATGATGACTTATACCGTCTTTAGACACCAACATACCGAGGCTTGCCATCGGCAGTAACCGCACTTGGTCATCACACAGATCCGTTGGCAGAATCCTGAGCATAGCGCCCAAATGCGTGGGTTTTTCTTGATAAAAATAGGGATTGGTTGCGCTTTTATCTTGTAGATTCGTCGGCGACATATAGCCCCACCAAAGACGCTCATCCCATAGCCGTAATGTTGCTGATAAGCCATTGTCAATCTGTCTTGCCTGCATCAGAATTGCTTGGTTTTTTTCACCATTGATCAGCTTAAGTGCTGGCAAATACCGTTTGGAGTTTAAGGCGTACACTCCTATGGGCAACTTGATGCTATACGGCGTATCGGCACTCAACAGCATGCTGCGCATAGAGGCGCTGGCATAAGTGATGGGTGCATTAAATACTAACTTTACAACCGTGCCATCTGCCAAATCTTTAGCATAACTATCAGCCTCATGGTTAGAAGCATCGTTATCACAAGAATTATTATTAGAAGGATCAATCACTTGAGCCAGCTGCCAAGGATGGACAGGTATCGCCACATGAGTGTCTATCAGGTTGTGGTCTTTCATCTCCCGTGCCAATTGCTGTTGCTGCGTCTTGTCCAATAAATACGCCGCGGGATGTTGCTGGCTGATGTCTTTTACCTGATCCGCCACCATAAGATGGCTTTTGGCAACCGCTACCCACACCAACGCAATGGGCTGATTAAATTCTGCCATGTAATGCTGATACTCTTCTGCTGTAAACCCCAGCTTGCCCTTAGCCAGCGGATGAAACGGACGATCCATCAATGACGCCCATTGCTCTGCGGCAATCAGGGTTTGATACCAATGCGGCTGACTATAGACCGTCGTAGAGATATCGGCATGGGCAGATTGGGTTTTGGCAACCAAGGACGCTTGTAAACTCTCTTTTAATTTGACAATTCCTGTCGCACTCAGTGCTGAGTGTTCCATAGCAGACAGTAAAATATCTAATAGCGTTTCTACTGTCTCTACTGGTTGCAAACAAGCGCTGATAGCATTGTTCAAACGATATAAAATCGGCACGCAAGATTTATGCAGTCGCCACGGTGCGGTATAGGCTGACTCCACGGGTAATAACAATCGACTGTCGCTGCTGATTTGAAGCACCAGTAATGGGTTGTCTTGAGCAAAGAATGATTGATAAGCGTTTGATAGCGAATCTACAGCCTGTGGCAAACCCTGCGCTGCTAGATAATCAAACGTTGTGGTGACCTCAATACGATTTTTCGCTAGCCACTGCTCAAGTAAAACGCACTCAATCAGATACGTCATCAACGAGCTTTGTATTACCACCATATCAGGCTGGCTGTCCGAATGACTGATTTGGACTGGAAATAAAGTAGGCATGGTATTTATCTTGACTGTTTCATCGGTATTTAACATGGTGTCTATACTCGGATTTTGGCTAATGGATTATTGATATATTTGATCGGAAACACCTGATCGCCGAACAATCGGCGCTTAGCCAAAGACTCAATACGCGTTTGCTTGGCGAAGACATCAAACAACTCAAACCTCGATTGATGCTCTAGATGACGTACTTGATAGTCCATCACACAGTCAGCAACTTGCTGCCAGAACTCAGCCTCAGGATAGTGGTAATGGGTCTGCATAAAAATAGCAATGTCGGCAAATGCCACAAAGAATAAGCAGGCAACCGTCATATCACGAATGCCATCGGTATCATCCGTTTCAATAAACGAGCCACGATTCAGCGCCGCGTGGGCAGCTGGCAGGCTATGAAAATTGGGAATTAAGTCTTGGCGGGTCAGATGCTTTGGCGAATAGCGCACCCCGTCATGCAAATCTTTTAGCAATACTTTTATAGGAAAACCCGCTTCGTGTACCAATACGATGTTTTGCGCATGGCACTCGAGCGCAATACCGTGACCAAATAACAAGTGCAATATCGGGGTGACAGTCACTTTGATAAGCTGAGCCGTCCAACCCTCTACGCTGTATTTTTTAATCCAAGGATCAATGAGTACAGAGCCATCCGTGTTGATATAGCTGACGCCATTTAAAGGAAAGGCTTTTTGGTTGGTCGATAAATACTGACTGACGTTTTCGCGCCAAATTGCCCCCAGTCCGCCATAAATATGGGGATGCTGATAGCCGCGCTGTTGTAGCACTTCATGATCCAAACTGACACCCACCGTTTCACCCAAAAAGGCAATTTGTAATGCTTGTGCCGTCTTATCCTCTGCGACCAATTGATTGAGCCACTTAGTCACCACCGCAGCGTTCATGACGGTATGTTTGGCCAATATTCGAGTGCTTGAAGTATTCATCAGATGCATACTGAGTTTTAGATAGGATTTGTCGTCTTGCAACATAGACAAAGAGCGAATCGACTGCTGCGAACGGTACTCAGCGCCTGTACTGCCTAGGTAAATCACTTCTTGCGTGTCAATAAGTGGCTGCAAAGCAACAATTAATGTGTTTTGCCATTGCCAAGGATGCGCTGGGATGAATCCATAAGCATTGATCGTTTCGCTGTCATTTATCTGATATCCATTCTGCTCACTCGTCGTCACAAGTATGTGTTTCAGTTTATCTGTTAATGCGGCAAATTTATCCGCATCCACATAGTTTTCAATCCACTCGTTAAGTGTCATATCGAGATTGCTATCAAAAGCTGTGTTACTGACCAGCAGCTTTTTTTTAACCGCCAACCAGACCACCTCGATATTTTGGTCAAACTCCGGCCCATAGTCATAATTGTCTTGTAAATCAAAGCCAATACGCGACTTAAAACAGGGATGATAAGGATGTCCAGCCATCAAATAGCCTTCGAGTTGCTCGTAGGTGAGCGTGTCAATAGGCGTTGGTGCGTTTGGTGAAAGCTGCTGGGCTTGGGTCTCATTGATTAACGTGTGACGCAGCTCTTTGATAAAGCTGTCTTTTAAGGACGCATCTGGTATTTTCAATAAAATATCGCTGATGACATGCTCAAGTATGGCATCGCTTGCGTTGCCATCAACAACTCGCTGGACGTTCTGGGCATTAAAACGAATGATATCAAAACTATAATGAATATAACCTTGCACGCAGTAACTGACGTTATCGTTGGCTTTTATGGTAAAGTCTAAAAGCGCTTTGTCATGGTTGGCGTTGGCATTTGTATAGTCAAAATCAATAATGTTTTCATACAATAACGCTTGCAACAGTTGTTTGATGACCCGTTGCTCTGTACGCTGCATGGCTCGATAATCTATCGGCGCTTGCCACGGCTTAGTAACATCAGTCCTGCTATTGCTTGTGCTTTGATATATTTGATGATGCATATATAAATCTCCTCTCTAAAAATAAAAAGTAAACGGCCATACTATTAACCTAACCAAATCGTTAACCCAACCAAATCATTAAAGCGAATGATAATCAGTTACATTTATAAGGTAAAAAAAACTTCTCACGGTTTTTTTACAGGCTTGTTTGATAGGTTGATTTGAAAGGCTGCAAGTGACGATATACTGCTAAAAACACACTGCTAAATGGATGATGCCGTCTTTGGTAATTGCCGCGCTGAAAAGACCGTCAAAAACAAAATCACAGCCAGCATGACAAAAATCTCTTGGATAGCGGTACTGACACTTTGCGCGTTGCCAGCTTCTAATAACTGCGCGCCGCGTCCTGCCACATAGACCGTCATCAACGTTATAAAAATGGTAGAGACAATTCGGCGGCTGATATTGTTGAGTGCTGCGCCTTCCGTGACCACTTCTTTGGCTAAGCTACTAAAACCTACCGTGGTGGTTGGCAGATACGCCAGTCCCACGCCCACACCTTGTATACTCATGACCGTTATCAGCAGCCAAAGCCTCGGCTCATACAAGCACCATGCCAGCATCAGCATAGACAGCGCGCTGATGACAATACCCAAAATACCCATACTTCTAGCGCCATAACTATCCACTCGCTTGCCTGCAAAATGGGTCGTGACACTAGACATGAGTGTCGATATCATCAAAATAACGCCCGTCCATAGCGCACGTTCGCCCATCACCTCTTGCACCAATATAGGCAATAACAACAGGCCTACCATCAGACCCAAAGTCTGAGTAATGCTGATAATCGTACTGTGTAAATACACTTTGTTATGAAACAAGCGCACGTTCAATAACGGCTGACTCTGTCGGCGCTCATATGCCCACCAACCTGCAAAGGATAAGAAAAACACAGCAGCCAATAGGCTTGTTCCAACCATACTGGTTAGGCTGGCATAAAAATCTGCCTTAAGCGTACTCAGCCAAGTCATCAACGCCAGCAGCCAAACCAACAAGCTACCAAACCCAATTACATCAAACGTGCTAGAAGCCTTAGGCGCATGAATGTCAGGCAAGAACAACCACACCATAATCATAACCAAAGCACTCAGTGGCAGAGTCACGGCAAATAATGTCCACCACGCAAATTGCTCTACCAAATAAGCCCCTATCAGCGGGCCAAATGCCAATGACATCATAATCACAATGCCCCATAGCGCCATCACTCTGCCATGTCGATGCTGCGGATAAATTTGATAAAGCATACCAATGGACAAAGGAATAATCAGACCACCACTCAGTCCTTGTACAGCACGAGCCACAATCACCATCGTCATGCTAGGTGCCAACATACCAATCACTGAACCCAGCATAAATCCTATGATAGCGAGCGAATACAAGGTCTTAAACGCAAACTGTTTATTCAAATAACCACTGAGCATCAGCCCCACGCTCATAGACAGTATATAAGCGTTCAACACCCAGCCACCCATGACAATGTCGACAGCAAACACCGACATAAAGACCGGAATAGCAGGATTGAGGGCACTATTGCTAAAGCTAATGACCGTGCCGCCAAGCAATAGTGTCAATAGCACTTGTTGACGCTGCTTGCATGTCAATTCATGACTACTGTTAAGTGATGACATCATTCAAAACATTGACTAGTAATGGCGTGACTGGCACTGTCGTACCGCCAAGCCTGATGAGACGTATGTAATCCGACAACCACAAAAAATCGACTCATGAAGCAACCTCACCATAAAAGTTAAGATAGCCTCTAGATTCAAAAAACTCATCACGATTGCAAAAATAAAGCGACGCCTTTTTTTCAGGCATATCGATTAGCCGCTGAATATGATAAGCAAAACTATCGGCCACCCACTGATAGACTTCAACCTTACTGTCTGGCTCAACCACGATTTTTTTGGCATCCGTGTGCTCAAATATAAACTTACTAATCATCATGCCTGTCGGTTTGAGATAGCCTTTCCCCACCACAGCAGGATCGCCCAGCAGAATATGCCAGCCCATATCACTTTCTTTGGCTTTATAGTAGTGAGACAATCGGTCACGAGCCGTCTCATAAATTTCCGTATAACCAATAGCAACACCCTCACAAGTTATGAGGTAGAGACGCTGATGGTCATCGGCCAGCATTTTTTCAAAATGTACTCGCAGCTGCGGCATCGGCAAATGTAGCTGCCACTGTTCGACCACATGCTCAGCATGCATCCATTTATAAAGCAGCGGCATGTCCTCAGGATATTTGACGGCTCGTAGTCCAAACGTCTTTTGATACGCTTCTACCGTAAAAGTATCGGGCAGATTTTGTGTGATGGTGGGCATTGGTTATTCCTAATTTTGTGTGATTGATTTTATATTCCGTAAGGCATGTTTGATATTACGATGACGCTCCAAATGTTTGAAATACTTGTAAAGCCTGTGTGTCGTAAACCGTTTTTCCCATCAATTGATTGACGATATACCCCGCTCGATAAGCACCCAACCCTAAATCAGGCGTACCAACACCGTGAGTATGAATTTCTTGGTTTTGCACAAAAACTTTGCCACTATTGCTAGCCTGCTTTTGATAAACTAATGCATAATCGCGATCAATCTTGGGCTGCGCAAAGTCATCATGTTCGATTGCCTGCAGCAGTGTGTTGAGACATGACGGCAGTGCATGACGGTAGCCAGTACCAGCGATAACACAATCATAATCAACCGTAAATTGCTGCTGTTGCTCTCGCTGCGCAAATGCCATTTTTACTGTCTCGTCAAAAGTCGCATCCATTACTTCACAGTTGCACAGCAGCGTGGTGTGCAGGTCTTGATTGCAGATACTGCGCTCATAAAGCTTGTGATAAATATCTCGGATGGTCTCAAACCCCATGCCTTTATAAAGTAAGTCTTGCTTGGGCGCGACGTCTGCTTTGGCTTCTGGTGCCAATTGATAAAAATAATCGGTATAAGCAGGGCTAAAATGCTCCAAGCCCAAAGGTGAATATTCCATCGGAAAAAATCCCGTCGAACGGGTCAACCAATCCAGTTGAAACATGGGTTGATCATTGCTATCAAATTGTTGATCGAACAACGCGCGGTATACTTCAGCCGATGACTGGCCAGAGCCCAATACCAATATCTTAGTCAGCCTATCAGCCGTCTTGCCTTCTTTTGCTTTGATCACTTTCAGATCGAAGTTATCGGCAAAATGAGCGGTGTGCATACAGCGTTCGGGCGCTTGATTGGCGATTTTTTGTAGCGAGAGCGGTAATGTTGGCTGCGTGCCCGTTCCTATCACTAGATTTTTGGCATAGTACGTTTTTTGCTCGCCTTGCTCTTGAACTGTGACGACAAACCCGTTATGTGTGTCGGCATTGGCGCTATCGGTATCATTATTAATAGAACCATCACCATTTTCGTTGAAAGTCACGTCTAGCACTTGGGCATCAAACGCTAGACTGTCTAACTGTCCTGCGACCCATTGGCAATAATGATTGTACTCTTTGCGATAAATCTTAAAATCCTCTAAAAAGTAAAACTTAAGCAATCGCTGCTGCGTATGTAAATAGTTTAAAAATGAATAAGGACTGGTCGGATCTATCAGCGTCACCAAATCTGCCATAAAGGGCACTTGTAGCGTGGTGTGCGGTAAAATCATACCTTTGTGCCAGTTAAATTCTGCCTTTTGCTCAAAGAATTTGGCTGTAATGTCTGTTTTTTTCAGCAATGCTGCCAGACTAAGATTAAATGGCCCTAAACCAATACCGAGAAGATCTAACACGTTGATTCCTTACTTATTTATACCAGCAATATATTTTCTTAGCATACGTTTATTTTGGATTGACCAAGACTGCTTATGACTGTGCAACACGCCCAATAGGATTGGGAATATCCACATAAATAGATTGAGTCTCGACAGGCGCAGTCAGCTCATCCAATGCGTGCAATCTGGTGAGTAGATTGCCTTTAAACGGCAGTGTGGGACTACGCAACAATAAGTCAAATAACGAGCGGTGTGGATACTGTTTTTCCAGCGTAACCAGACAGTCTCGGAACGTCGCTAATAAAGTGCTTTCACTGACAAGTTCGGTGCGAGCAATCGCTGTAATAAGACCAAATATCGTATTGCCCACCAGATAATAAGCCACGCGTGAGTCGGCAAAATCTTCTGGAATGACGCACTCACTTTCACTGATAAGCTCAGGATACGCATCAATAAGCGGCATGGCATATTCAGCAATATAACCAAATCCTTGATTGTCCCTCGCCCAAAACTTGGCAGGATAACCGTCCTTTAGTTCTATCAGGCTGTTTTGTTGATGAACCTCAAACCCAATACCGTGCTGATAATACAGATGAATAAGCGGTATAAAACCCACTTGTAAATACGTATCGAACCATTCGGCGGCAATCTTGTCCAAAGGCTCATTGGTACGCTGATGAATAGATTGAAATAAAGTCGCCAAGCGGTTGGTTAGACGAGTGGGATGGTCTTGGCTTAAACTCGCCAAATTGGTGACTTGCATGGATTCAGTAAAAGGATTGTCACGCAAGATACAAATGGTCTCATCGATGATTTTACCGTTGATCTGTAAGGCAATCCAAGCGGGATCATTCAATACTGCAATCGTAGGATATTCAGTACCCAACTGTTTACCATAGTCGCTACGCCATATTCGGCAAGCATGCATACCGCGCTTGCATTCTTTGGGCAGATTAATACGCACAGAATTGGTAATCGCCACAGATAATGACAGTTTAAACATCCAAGGGGCGTCAAATGCTGCGAGCGTGCGCACCGATGTCGTTGGATGTAAATACCAGCCAAGCATGCCCAAATCAACCAACGCTCCCTTCTCAATCAACTTCTGATACCATGCTTGCTGCTGCAAAAACGTCGCTTGCCAAGGATGCAGCGGCAACAATTTATGCTCAGGGTTTTGCGCTATCAATTGTTGCTGATAATCGCTCATATCTGTTAATAGCTTTTCCTTTAGCTCCGCCGTGATGCTATCGCCATCAACAAACTCTTCAATAATGTAGTCCGAATGCACAAGCCAATAATTCAGCTGTGTTTTGCTATTGGTCTCGGGCGCATACTTTGCCCACTCAGCACCATAAAACCCTGCTCGACCTTTTGGTGTCGGATGCATCGCATGTCCATAAATCAGACTTTGCTCGGTTTGAATAAAACCCTGTTTGTCGTCCACAATGTCATCAATCTCATCATTACGATGCTCTAAAATAATCTGTAGTCCTTCATAACTCTCAAGCCAGCGCTTAAGCACGCCATTGCCATCTAGCGTGACGTCACTTTTATGTTGATGAACGATATCTTCGATAATAAAAGAAGCTAAGCTCATAGCAGAAGATTTCAGCCACTGATGTTCATGCTGACTATCATTTAATGAGGCTGCACTTAATACAGAGGGCGTATCAGCGAAACGGTGCTGACCCAATTGACTGACTCTATCTACAGGAACAGCCATAACCGTATTGTGCGGCGCAAGGTTTAATAGCAAAATAGGCTTATTTTGTGAGATTTGCTGTTGCAGCGCATTCTGCTCGTCTATCTGTATAATTTTGCCGCGCCCTGTCTCATAACTATAAGCATTCACTAAATTTTGTAGCGTCAAACGATCAAGCGTTTTATGTTGCATCATAGTGTTGTCCTTCAGAAATCTTGAGTCGATTAAAGCCAGCGATAGCCACTTGTTTAAGAATAGTATTAATATCGCTGACTTGGGTATTGGGATTTAAAATGGTGAATTTTAGACAGAGGCGCTTCTCAACTTGAGTGGTCGCCACATTGGCAATATTATGAATCAATAAGTCTTGCGCAATTTGGCGATTCAATTGAGATAGCTGCTTGTCAGATAACGCGGTGTTTTGTGGTTTAAAGTAAAATAAGACACTGCTGATAATCGGCTGGTGTACCAACACAAAATCTGTATGGTCTTCAATCAACTCTGCCGCTTGTCTGGCAGTATCAAGACAGGTGTCAATCAATGCGCCATAATCATCAGTCCCTAATAAATCAAGCGCCATCCAAAGCTTTAGCGCATCGAATCGACGGGTAGTCTGTAGAGAATAGGTGACCAAATTAGGAATATTGTCTTTTTCATCATCGGAGGAATTGAGATACTCGCTATGATGACGAATGCTCTCAAAGTCTTGCTGATCGCGTAATAAAAAAGCGCCACAGCTGATGGGCAAAAAGAAATGTTTGTGAAAATCCAAGGTAATTGAATCGGCTTCATGAATGCCGTCAATCAGCTGTCGATAACGCTGAGACAGTAGTAACGCCCCGCCCCATGCTGCATCCACATGTAGCCATATCTGAGCAGTGCGACAAATATTGGCGATGTCTGTTAAGTCATCAATAGCGCCCAAATCCGTCGTGCCAGCAGTTGCTACCACCGCCATCACATTGCTTGCCCCGATCTCTTCTATTTTATGCTGAAGATGCGATGTGAGCATCGCGCCACTCGAATCCGTCTTTATCTTTTCTACGCACTGCACACCAAGCCCTAAAAGCGCCGCGTTTTTTTCAATAGAAAAATGCGCTTGGTCTGAGCACAAAATCGTACCGCGAGGCTGACCTACTAGCCCTTCTTTTTGAACATCAACGCCTTTGGCTGCATAGAACTTATTGCGCGCCAGCAGTAAGCCCATAAGATTGCTTTGTGTACCGCCACTGGTAAATACACCACCTGATTTACATGTCAATGAACTATCAGCTTGTGAATCGGTTTGAGCGTTTGTTTGAACAGCAAGACCTGTATCAAACTGCCATCGCTGGCACAGCCACTCAACCAGCTCTTTTTCGATATAAGTGGCCGCTGGGCTTTGATTCCAAGAGTCCATACTTTGATTGGTCGCTGCGATAATCATTTCGGCAATTTGACCAATCAGCAAAGTCGGTGGATGCAAGTGTGCTAAACAATGACGATGCGCTGTTGACACGCAACTGGGCAAAAACTTGGCTTGTATGTCAGCCAATATGGTTTCGATGTCTCGTCCCTTTGCATTGATGTTGATAGCGGTTGCCGTTTGGAGCTGCGGCGGGGTTCCTCCTGAGTACACATTATTGTCATCCAACCATTGTTTGATAACAGCACTCGTTTGCTGCATGTACGTGCGGTATTGCTCACTGGTTTGCTCATTTAATAAATGCAAAGTATCCTCACCCATCTATCCTACGACGTTATAAAAAGTCGCTAAGCGATTATTATTATTAGTTTTTATCAACCTTTTAAGACACATTCATATTAACGCTATGACGTGCTACAAATTGGCTTGCAGCGCACTTTCCAGTTTTGCCAATACTTGCTGTAACTCGTCCTTTGTCACATTGAGCGGTGGCAAGAAGCGCAGTACCGTTCCGCCGCGTCCGCCTTTTTCGATGACCAAACCGTTCTTAAAACAATCCTGCTGAATTCTAGCAGCCACCACGCTATCCGCAGGATAACTGCCGTCGGTTTGTTTGGGCAGACTCGGATCTATAATTTCCATACCGATCATCAGGCCTCGACCTCTGATGTGACCAATCCTTGGGTAGTGTTGCTGTAGAGATTTTAGCTCTGCCATAAACCACGCCCCTATGTCAGCGACATACGCGGCCATGTCGTTCTCTTTTAGATACTCAAGGGTGGCAAGCCCCGTTGCCATAGCCAACTGATTACCACGGAATGTGCCAGAATGATTGCCCGCTTGCCATACATCGTATTGTTTTTTGATACCCAATACCGCCATTGGTAAGCCTCCGCCAAGGGCTTTTGACATAACAATCATGTCGGGATCGATATCCGCATATTGATAGGCAAACCAGCGCCCCGTACGGCAAAACCCAGTCTGCACCTCATCAATGATTAATAAGATATCCAGCTCTTTGGTCACGCGGCGCACCTGCTTTAGCCATTCTATTGGCGCAGGATTGACCCCGCCCTCTCCCTGAATAACCTCTAAAATCACTGCCGCGGGTTTTACCACGCCACTTTCTACATCTTTTAAAAAGTTTTCAAAGTAAGTAATGTGTGCGCTGACACTTTGCTCACTAGACAAGCCAAAAGCGCAGCGGTAAGCATTAGGGTACGGCAGAAATTGCACTGGGCCCATCAACCCTTCGATGCCTTGTTTGGGGGCAAGATTGCCAGTCACTGCGAGCGCGCCATGAGTCATGCCATGATAACCGCCGCTAAAGCTGACGATGCCTGAACGACCAGTCACTTGTTTGGCCAACTTAATCGCCGCCTCTACTGCATCCGCACCCGTTGGGCCGCAAAACTGCAAGCAATATTCATCGCTACTGGTGGCCAAAAGCGTATATAAAAACTCACTAAATTTGTCTTTTAATGGCGTGGTAATGTCCAAGGTATGCATCGGCAGATCGCTGTCCAAAAGCTGCTTGATGCTCTCAGTGACCACAGGATGATTGTGTCCAAGCGCGAGCGTTCCTGCGCCAGATAGACAATCTATGTATTTATTCCCTTCCACATCGGTAATCCAAGCGCCTGTTGCTGATTGAATCGCAAAAGGCAGTTTGCGCGGATAACTGCGAACCTTGGACTCGAACTGCGCTTGGCGATGTAAATAGCATTCGTTATCAGTTTTTTCATCTAAAAAAGACATATACATAGTATCGAACCTTATTCGCTATTCTTAACTTCAACTTGAAAACAGGCTTTAAAGAAAGCTTGAGAAAATAGTCGGCTTATACCAAACCCAAAGATCAAAGTAGCGAGGAAAACGAGTGCAAATACTACGCAAAGTAGGCTAAACAAGTTTGACGCAGCTCAGTGTGTTTTTGGATTTGGTATTCATTTAAAAAAATATAGTGTGGATGCACTATAACGGGTATTAATATTGAATGATAATATAAATGATAATCATTATCGTTAATGTGACGTATTATTGACGACCGATGTCCTGCTGTCAACCTAATTTATTTATTTTTGAATATTTACCTTGATAATTAATACAAAATGAAGGTTTTAACGCCCAATAGCAGGCGAATGATTAACACTCATGAATATAAACCCATCAGTATTGGTCATTAATCTGGCTTTCTTTGTATTAAGTTCTCTAACAATAGCGATTGTTGCCAGCATCGCAGCAGGTTTGACAAGCGCTGCCTAATAACTTTACTGTTTATCTCGATTTTCTGAGTAAGTTGTTCATAGCTCATACTCCATTTGAGTAGCAAAACTATTTCCCGATATATCGCTGAATTCATTAATACTAAACTCATTAATACCAAGACTCTCTAGTTCCTACTTAATACTACAGCCGCTAGCAAGCCGCCTTATCGGGCTCTTATTACTTTTAGAAATACTCAGGTCACTAGATTGATATTGAGGTTTGAATTACTGAACAGTGTGATTCGTACGGCGGTGAATAAGCGTAATGTGTTCCCATCTGATCAGGCGACTTTCAAGGTAGTCGCAATCCAGCAGGCGTCCAAGAAGTAGTCGATGCCAATCCGTCACTGGACGGCTGCTATTAATCACTTTATGATTATGTTTTATGATTATGTTTTATGATTATATTTGATGACCGCGTCAGCAGGCATTTAATCTAGATGACAATGACACAGAATATGAGATACCCTCATATTCTGTGTCACTAAGCTTTTCATAGTTAGAGTTTTACTTAGGTGAGGTTTCGTACTTCAAATTCCCTTTCAAAGGGGACATTTCAATAAATGCCCTAAATAAAATCTATAGTAAGTTCCCCATAACTATCAAACTTAGCGGTATAACTGGTAGGTTCTGTGACTGCTGACATTGGACCTAACGCACCCGTTAAAATGACCTCGCCAGCTTTGATAGGCGTACCCATTTTAGCCATAGTCTGCGCTAACCAACGCGTGGCAATCAACGGATTGCCAAGACAGTTTCTACCAACACCTTGAGACACTTCTCTACCATCTGCTAGTAGGCTCATTTTAGTATTAAGCATGTCGATTTCGGAAAGCTGATAGGGACGTTGACCTAATACTATCAATGCTGACGAAGCATTATCTGCGATAGTATCTTCGATGCGAATATCCCAGTTATTGATACGACTATCGACTACCTCAATAGCAATCAACACGTAGTCAATAGCTGCTATTACATCTAATAATGTACTATCAGGGTGCGGCAAATCTTTTTTTAGTACGACTGCAAGCTCAACTTCAACTTTGGGCTGAATTAGACCTTTTAGCTCAATGGTTTCACCTTCCATTACCACCATATTGGCATAGATGTTGCCAAAGTCAGGCTGATCGACTCCTAGCTGTTTTTGAACAACATCTGAGGTAAGACCAATTTTACGACCAATGATTCTATTGCCCATTGATAGACGACGCTTAGTATTGATCTCTTGAATTTTATAAGCGTCCTCAATGCTCAACGAGTGATCGAACAACTCTCGTACTGGTTTACAGGGTGCGTTATTCTCTTCGGCTTGCCAAAGCAAATCGGCGGCTTGTTGAAAAATTTGTGCTTTCATAATTATCCCTTAAGCTTTTTGACCTGCTAAATAATGAGTAATTAGCTGATTAAAATCATCTGCTCTTTCAATCTGTGACCAATGCCCGCAGCCACTAAATATGTGAGCTTCTGAATCAGGAATAGTTGTCAGCAACTCCCAAGTACGGGTTAATGGAATGACTTTGTCATCCTTACCATGAATCAACAATATAGGCATGGTTAATTGGGAGAGTTTTTCTAAATCTAGTGGTAACGCATCTCGATCACGGTCACGTGCAGTGACTACTGGAATCAAACGTTCTTCTGCTTCGTCTTTTAGTGCTGCTGCATATCTGATATCCACCAAAGTGTCATTCACTAACGATTTATCAGTAACCATCATCTCTAAACCACGACGGATACCTGCTTTAGAGACATCAGGCTTAGAGTGAGCGGCTAAAGCTTTATTAAGCTTTGCGCCTCCTGTACCCATAGAAATAATGCCATGTAGGCGTTCTGGATGATCAATCGCCATCTGAAAACCAACCCAGCCTCCCAGCGAATTACCGACTAGCCATGTTTTTTCAATATCGAGAGCATCCATAAGTCGAATCGTATGATTGACCCACTCTCTGATACCATACTTTATATCTGCTGGTGTTACCGTTTCACCATAGCCAATAAAGTCAAAGGCTATTGCTCTAACCTCTTTACCGAGCGCTGGTAGGTTCTTCCACCAGTTAGCGGACGCCGATACGCCAGTTCCTGAACCATGTAAAAACAGGACTGGAGTACCTTTTCCAATATCATAGTAGTGAGTAAGCTCACCTGAATCCGTCTCAATCCATTTATCTTCAAGACCAAAAAACTCTGGCGTTTTAAAGTTTGGAATAGATGCTGTCATGGTGTTCTCCATATATTTTTAGAATAAATTTTATGCTGTTCGAGATTAATAAAGTTACTGATAGCTTTATTGCTACGTCATACTATTTTTTAATTGCGATTCAGACTCATCGTTAAGGCTAAATCCTCAATCATATCTTCTTGACCACCAACAGTACCGCGCTTACCTAACTCAACCAGTAGATCACGGGCAGATACACCGTATTTTTCTTCAGCCCGTTTAGCAAATAGTAAAAAAGAAGAATAAACGCCTGCGTAGCCCAAAGTTAGAGAGTTTCTATCTACACGAATAGGTTGATCTAGTAATGGTACGATCAAATCTTCAGCAACATCCATAATCTGGTATAAATCAATACCTGTATGGGCTTTCATACGATTTAAAACGGCTACTAATACCTCCAACGCTGTATTGCCCGCTCCTGCACCAAGACCTGCTACCGACCCATCAATGCGTAATGCGCCCGCTTCAATAGCTGCTAGTGAATTTGCAACTGCCATAGACATATTATTGTGGCCATGAAATCCAATATCTGTCTCTGGCTTTAACGCGTCACGCAGACTCTTTATTTTACTAGTGACCTCATCTGGCAACATATAACCTGCTGAGTCAGTGCAATAAACGCATTGTGCACCATAGCTTTCCATTAGCTTGGCCTGTTCGGCTAGTTTTTCTTTAGAGATCATATGAGACATCATTAAGAACCCTACAGTTTCTAAGCCATTTCCACGTGCCCAATTTAAATGCTGCTCTGATACATCTGCTTCTGTACAGTGAGTTGCGACCCTGACCATATCTGCGCCGCAGTCTCTGGCTCGCTTTAGATCATCCACAGTACCGATACCTGGTATTAGTAAAACTGAGGTCTTCGCATTTTTTAGCTTAGGTATGACCGCATTTAAATAATCTTCATCAGAATGAGCAGCAAACCCATAATTGACAGAGTTGCCACCTAGACCATCTCCATGAGTCAACTCAATCAGAGGTACGCCTGCTTCATCTAAACCAGTGGCAATCTTGACGGCTTCATCTAGTGAAATTTGATGACCTTTAGCGTGCATGCCATCTCTCAAGCTCATATCATGTAATACGACATATCTATTTCTTAAATCCATTAGTACTCTCCTTGATTAGTATTATTACGAGATATGATTGGCTGCACGTTCAGGTAATTTAATCTCATTATTTGCCACTTCTTCAGCGAAGATTTCTGCAGTGCGTAATGCAGCAGCCGTCATAATGTCTAAGTTGCCCGCATACTTAGGTAGAAAATCACCTAAACCTTCAACTTCTAAGAAAATAGAAACCCGTTTGCCATCAAATACAGGGCCGTTGACTAGACGATAACCAGGTACATATTGCTGAACTTTTTCAACCATTTTCTCTACTGAGGCTCTAATAAGTGCTTCGTCAGGCTCTGAGTCTAATAGACAATGTACGGTATCGCGCATCAACATAGGCGGCTCTGCAGGATTAATAATAATCAGTGCTTTACCTTTTTCTGCACCACCCACTTGTTCAATAGCTCTGGCAGTCGTTCGAGTAAACTCATCTATATTTTTGCGAGTACCTGGCCCTACAGACTTGGAAGATACCGTAGCTACAATTTCGCTATAATTTACAGATTGTACTTGCGATACTGCTGCCACCATTGGAATAGTTGCTTGACCACCGCAAGTTACCATGTTGACATTCATTTCTAACTTTTTTGTGTGCTCTTTCAAATTAACTGGCGGTACACAAAAAGGCCCGATAGCGGCTGGTGTCAGATCAATCATGATCACACCAAGCTCATTCAACTTGCGACTATTTTCAGCATGTACATAGGCAGATGTGGCATCAAAGGCAATACGAATATCATCTTCTATAACCGCGTCTAAAATACCATCTACACCACTATCGCAGGTTTTGATACCCATTTCTTGAGCACGTTTTAGTCCCGCTGACGTCGGATCGATACCGACCATCCATACAGGCTCAATCCAATTTGATCGCTGCATTTTCATCAATAGATCGGTACCGATATTGCCAGGTCCGATAATGATTGCTTTTAATTTCTGTGTCATAACTTGCTCCTTGATAGTTATAGAATGTAGTGAATGCTTTCATTAAAGTTAATTAATCATTTACCAATGCTGGCTTGTTTATGGTATTGGTTGTTGCATTCTTGCCAAGCATTGATTTGTCTAAATTTTCTCTGCGGCTAATGTTGTTAGTTAACATAATGGCAGCAATAGCGGCAATAATAATGACTGGAATACTACTACCAATAACAAAGGAAGAGCTTGAATTATAAGAGAATATGAGCCCTGCCAATAATGGTCCTATAAAAGAGCCAATACGTCCCATAGCAACGGCTACCCCTACACCTGTACCTCGCATACTTTTTTGATAAACTTTAGCAGCAAGTGCATATAGAGCCGACTGACCTCCTGTTAAGAAAAACCCTGAAAGCGCTGCTGACAACATTAGTCCTGTTAAAGACTTAGAAACTGCTAAGGCAGATAAGCCTACTAAAATCCCAACGTAAATCATGACGACAACGGTTCTAATCTTAATACGAGATAATAACCAACCTAAACTCAGTACACCCAAAAGAGCGCCAACTTGGTATGACACTTGAATGTTGCTTACGTTTTTCATGCTTAGTCCGTTGCTCTGCATAAGAACAGGTAACCAATTTAGAATGAAGTACAGCACGATTAGAGTGCCTAAGAAACTGAGCCAAATCTGTAATGTTGATGCCAACCTACCCTCACCGAACAAAACAAATTTAAAGTCATTATTTTCAATCTCTTTTGTAGCTGGTCTTTTGGTATAAGTTTCTTTCAGAAATAGAGCAAGCAGCGGTAGAATCAATATTGGCGCTAAGCCACCTAAATAGAAAATATTCTTCCATTGCCCAACTTCAGTGAACATTCCTGCTGCCAAAGCTGTTATCGCGGCGCCTATAGGTACTCCTGCATACATGATGCTTACAGCAGTAGCACTCCAGCGCTCAGATACAGACTCTGACGACATTGCAATAATTAAAGGTAGAGCGCCACCCATTCCTACCCCTGTTAAGAAACGTATTAATACCAATGAATTAAACCCAGTGGTAAATGCGGTCAAAAGCGACATAACGCCAAATATTGCTACACTGAAAATCAGTATTTTCTTACGTCCTATCTTATCTGAGAGACGGCCAGCAACAATTGCTCCAGGAAACATTCCCAGAGTAGCAGCGCTAAAAATCCAACCCAACTGCCCTTTAGTGAGATTAAATTCTGCTTGAATAGAAGGTGCCGCAACCCCAATGGATTGGATATCAAAGCCTTCTAAAATAGCAATACAAAAACATAAGAATAGTGTCAGGTATACTGATGATGCTTTTTTAAGCGATGAATTTGTCATGAGCTCTTCCGTGAGTCTAAAATAAATATAAAATTCAATGTTGAGAGTAAACTAGCAGACTGTTTCAGCAGTTATGGCGCCGAACCCAACCAGCCACTCATTAATTTGTTGATAATAGACATCCTGTATCGTATATTCAGAAATTTCAGCTAAAGCAGCAAAAGCAGCTGTCCAACATCTCACTTCATGTCCCCCTCTGCCGCCCATGCTAGAAATCTCGCTATCTGTCATAGCATTGAGATAATCAAAGTCGGCTTGTTGATACTTCTGCATTAATGCTCTATCCCATTCAGCATTAATTTTTAGCGAACTGCTTTCAGTCTGATTGAGTTCTTGAGCGGCTACAACGACACGGTTTTGCCTAGCATTACGAGAATCCGCTGTTGGGTTTTTACCCGCGATTAGAAACGCTTCAGTGTCTGTGTTTGCGCCTTGCATTTGCGGTGTCGGTGGGTCATGAGACAATCCACCAGTTCCTAATATGAGAACTCTCTTATTTTTTAAATTTGACGTTTTTATATACCGTCCTACAGCTTTACCTAGTTGTGTAGCAAATCGCATTGGTGGTAATGGTTTAGCGGCACAGTTAATAAAAATTGGTACCGTTGGATATTTAATTAATGAACCTGTTAAAAAAGTTAGTGGCTGTGTAACTCCATGATCAGCTTGCATTTGATACGAGCAAGCAATACCCAGCCCATCGTTCAACAGGCTTTGGGTCAAAGATAGCGCCGTTTCCTCATCAGTATTAATAGTGCCTGGACCATAGTTCCAGTCTCCTGCTGCTTCAGCTCGAATACCCACACAAGCGGCTGGCATCATGTCATAAAAGAAGCCATTAAAATGATCAGGGCCAAAAGTGATGATTAGATCAGGATCATACTCATCAACTTGCTGAGCAAGATCATGGATAACCTTCATCGTTGTGTCGCGAATCCCTTTTGGTGGAGAGGCAAACTCGATAAGAGGCGTGTGTGATAAGCAAATCAATTTAACCGACATAAATATTCCTCATTACAAAAGCTATTAATACGACGTGGGTCACAATGTTAATCATTAGGACGTAATGACTATCCTTCAGACGGGTATTAATCTCGAGTCAAATGCAATTTACGGAATAATTCTTCAGACACAGTGTTAAGTTCCTGAGCGTTACAAGTCGCTGCGACAAAACGATCAGGACGTATAAATACCGTTGAGATGTTGTCACGTTGTCCAAGCCATGTACGAATGTCTAGATCATCACCAATTACCAGTTCATCTGCCGTTTCAGATATCTCTATGGCTCTTAAACGCTCTTTTGGTACTACTTTTATGAATCGAGCACCAATAGATTGCCATTGCTGCTTTGTGTTATCTGACATTTTGTTAGCGGCATCACATTCCCAACTCAAAATTGCGAAACTATTGCCTAAGATTTCATCAAGCTTGTGTGCATTATCATCATTCTTCAGATAAACATTAGGTTGAATAAACATCTTACCTATTAATGATTGTTTGATACTGCGCTTATGTATGACGATCCCATCAGCATAGACAGGCATTGGTTTAAACTTCATCTCTACAAGATAACGTTTTAGTGCTGGCACAACATTTACAGCAAACGAGCACGTATCTCTTAGTTGTCCTTGCCACTTTTTAGGGGGAGCGAGGACGTTTCCTGCCATAACTGATAGATCAATCATAGCCTTGGCATGAGCTTTACGCTCGACTTGATAAGTTTCTAATAGACCGTCGTCGGCTTGGTCTTTGATTACCATGCTCAATTTCCATGCAAGGTTAGACGCGTCACGGATTCCTGTGTTATAACCTTGACCTTGCCAAACTGGCATGATGTGCGCCGCGTCTCCTGCTAATAGAATACGACCAATTTTAAATCGACCTGCTAGACGGGCATTATGAGTGTAAACACGCTGACGAATGACATTGACATTATCAGGATCTGGAACGACTTTAGACAATAGCTCTCGTATACGATGAGGCTGTGATAGCTCTTCTTCGGTTTCATTAGGCATTACCATAAACTCAAAACGGCGAATAGCATGAGGTAGCGCAGCTGATACATAAGGTCGCACAGGATCACAGCATAAATACACATGCGGTGTTGCTAATGGATCATCAGCGACATCAATCACTATCCATTTATTTGGTGCTGTTTTTCCTTCGAAGGGAATATTTAAACTTTGTCTTATGTAACTGTTACCACCATCGCAGGCAATGAGGTATTTACAGCTGATAGTAGTAGGAGGGGTATTTGGAGAATCAAAATTAAGAGTGACACCTCTATCATCTTGTGAGAAATCTTTTAAACAACTATTGAACTCAACTGTGACACAGTCAAAGCGTGATAGTCCTTCTAGCAAAACCGCATCGACTTGTGGTTGCACAAATGCGTTGCGACGTGACCAACCAAACTCACGAGTTGTAGGTTGTATATCTGCAAAACATCTACCACTTGGTGTTAAAAAACGCATAGCATGATCTGGCGTAATATGAGGTAACACCTCGTCGATCACATCTAAAGACTGTAATGTTCGTAGGGACTCATCGTCGATACCAATCGCTCTTGGATAATCAATTAACTTATCCAATTGCTCAGCAACTAACGTCTTCACGCCTTGTAAACCTAAATAATTTGCAATGGTCAATCCTACTGGACCTGCTCCTAAAATCACAACATCGTAATCATATTTATTAATCGTTGCTGTATTCGAATTACCCACTGCGCTTCTCCCTAAGTTGTTATTTCATTCCTTAGTAAGAAGTTAATTTATTTTAACTATCAATACAATATCCTATATTTAGATACTTAGTATTGATAAAAACAATAGTTAGCAGCCATAAATGATTAATCAAAGTCATTACCTTCAATAAGATTGTCTATTTTTCAGACGACCCTCAGGAAAATATTATGGAAAAATGTGGAGTTATTATTCAAATAGCCCGTATTTCAAATAAATTGAAACCTATATAAGTCTCTTTATATAGTTCTGAAAATATGAGATTTTTTCATGTCTTTCTATTAAAGACATTTTAGAAATAGGAGTATTGTATTAACGCTGGTTTTAAAAAAAAGAAGAGGAAAATAGAGAATTGCTCTCTAAATGATTGAAAGAAGTTGTGGGTGGATTAGAAAGGGAATAGTAAGTTATAGCAGAACATGTAGGCAGAGCTCTTAAGATCGTCAGCGTATCAATAACTCTCTATTTTTTAGAGCTTTCTATGTTAAGTGTGGAATGAACAAATAAATGAACAAAAAACATTTCTATTAGGGCGTGTCCTCATTTCGAAAATGGAGATGAGGACATGCCCTAGTATATTCGATTCAGACTAATTAGGACTGTAGAAGATTAAAACACGTTTGGCGCAACCATTGATTGTCCGCATTGTGATGGGCATACTCATGCCAATATTGCTTAATTGACCAAGAGGGAAGCTCAAAAGGCAATGGATACAAGCTGACACCAACATACTCTTGCAACAACCGCCCCATTTGCTCAGGCACGGTAGCGATAAGATTTGTACGCTGAACAATAGTCCCTAACCCTAAATGACTCGGCAAACGTAAAACAATATTTCGTTCAATATTTAACTTTTGGATTTCATATTCAATTAAATAATGACCTGTACCACGTGGCAAAATACCTATGTGCTCTGCACTCTGATATAGCTCTAACGATAGATCATTATTTAGAATATGTGTATTTTCAGAGTTAGCAATGACTACATAGTGTTCATCAAAAAAACGTTGTTGATAAAACCTTTCCTGTAACTGAGGTACAAAACCAATTACCAGATCAACTTCCCCTTTACTCATGAGCAATGCAGTATCATTGTCGATAGGTACGATATCTAATTTGATAGAAGGGGCATGTTTATCAAAATAACTTATTAAGGTGGGCACAACTGATAAGTAATGACTGTCTGTCATACTAATACGAAATGTACGTGACGCATTTAATGAATCGAAGCCCTTACTAAATTCATTGACTATCCGCATTTTTTCAATAGCTTCCACTACCAGTGGTAACATATCTCTAGCAGTATTTGTAGGCTGCATTTTGTGCCCGACTCTAACAAATAACTGATCATCAAAATGTTGTCTTAACTTTTTAAGTCCACTACTAGCAGCAGGTTGACGGATGTTAAGCTCATGCGCAGCTTCTGAGATCGTGCCCCTTTCATATATACTATTGAATAAGCGTAACAAACGGATATCGATATCAAACATAATTAACCTATTCAGTTTAATGTGATTATGAAGTACTGCTGTAGATACTTTGTTGATTGACGCTAGCTAAAGCTAAATCTTAGGCAGACATTTCATAGACGAAGTGAGCATATTCGGTATAAACTTACTTCATAGACTTGACCTATGCTGTCAAGAAGATAGCAGACAACAATAGCAATCTGAGTACGATAAACTCTTGTAAGCCAAGTGCTGCAAGGGTTTTTTATTACCTAGCAAACGATAGTCACCGATTAATCACGGTATCATAGACGGTATTCATCGATACCGTCAAATGGCTAAAATAATAAAACCGTCAAGCCAAAAATTGCACCAATGACCGCAGCAAATACTTTCGGTAAAAAGAACAAACTTTCAGTAAGACAACGTCCCCAAAGGGTGTGTTTTTAGCATACGCCTTTCCTCAAATTTTAAATAATAAAAAACCCTCAAATCGAGAGTTATATTTTAAATAGCAAACTCACTATTAAATAGCAGACTCACTAAATGTGATGTCTGGCGCTTTGCTCATTATCGTTCCACGGCGTCTGTCATGTCATGTCAGCACTTTTTGCTGTCTCCATACCCCGTCAATAGGATAGTTGTGCCGTTAGCTGTTTGCATTACAACTTTAACGCCGCTTCTATTTATAAGCAGCGCTTTGGTTTCATGACTGGTCACTGCTTGGATGATAAAGAGGTAAAGTTTGCTACTTATCAGGTTGAGCTTGATGAGGGTAAGCAATTTATCTCATGTTTCTCACCATTTTTAAAATGAGAACAATCTCAATAAATCCATTCACACTTTTTAAACTTAATAGCATATCGCTTTCAATTTAGTCATTTTTTATGCACAACTTTAGTTCTCTAAAATAGACGCTTATGGTGCATAGAAAATCATAGAAACCAATTATGGTGCAAAAAATCACCATAACTCCTGATAAAGACCGATATTGGTGCATTTATTTTGTATTTCATATTGGCATAGATATTGAAGTATTAATAATAGTTAGGAATGGTTCGTTCACTCGGCCTACCAGGCTGCTACTTTATCTTTCTGGAGAAATATATGTCTTTATTGCCAACGCTTATCACTGCTACTCCTATCAATACAAACTATCGTATCGACTCAAAATTGACATCACGTTTGTCTCTACTAGCAGTAGCTGTTGTCGGCAGCTTAAGTCTTATAGGTTGTCAAAAACCTGCGGAAACTAGTGCAGAAACCAATTCTACCGCCACAAAAACGGAAACCTCTGAGACGACTGCTACCCCAGCGGCAGACGGTGACACCATCAAAGTAGGTATCTTGCACTCTTTATCTGGAACGATGGCCATCTCTGAGACGTCCTTAAAAGATACGGCGCTCATGACCATTGATGAAATTAACGCCAATGGCGGCGTGTTAGGTAAGCAGCTAGAGCCAATCGTCGTAGATCCCGCCTCTGATTGGCCGTTATTCGCTGAAAAAGCGCGTCAATTGCTAACCCAAGATAAAGTCGATGTGATATTTGGTGGTTGGACATCTGTGTCACGTAAGTCCGTGCTGCCTGTCGTTGAAGAACTAAATGGTTTAATGTTCTACCCTGTGCAGTACGAAGGTCAAGAGCAATCAGAAAACATTTTCTACACTGGTGCTGCACCTAACCAACAAGCCATTCCTGCCGTTGAATATTTAATGAGTCCAGAGGGCGGTAGTGCAGAACGCTTTGTCTTACTTGGGACAGACTATGTCTATCCTCGAACTACTAACCAGATACTGCGTGCTTTCTTAAAATCTAAAGGGGTCGCTGAAACAGACATCATGGAAGAATATACACCTTTCGGTTTTAGCAACTATCAGACCATCGTTGGCAACATTAAAAGCTTCTCGACGGGTAAGAAAACGGCGGTTATCTCTACCATTAATGGGGACTCAAACGTACCCTTCTATCGTGAGCTTGCCAACCAAGGCATCAAAGCCTCTGATATTCCAGTCATGGCATTCTCAGTAGGAGAAGAAGAGCTTCGCGGTATCGATACCAGCTTATTGCAAGGGCATTTAGCGTCATGGAACTACTTTATGTCAGTTAAAAATCCTGTCAACAGCGACTTCACCAAAAAGTATAAAAAATACGCGCTGGATCATAAGCTACCCAATGCTGACAAGGTCGTGACGAACGATCCTATGGAAGCCACATACGTGGGTATCAATATGTGGAAACAAGCAGTCGAAAAAGCTGGTACTACTAATGTCGATAAAGTGCGTATTAGTATGGGAGGTCAGACTTTTGACGCGCCATCAGGGTATACATTGAAAATGGATGAAGAAAACCATCACTTATGGAAGCCTGTCATGATCGGTCAAATTCGTACCGATGGGCAGTTCGATGTGATCAGCAAAACGCCAAAAGCCATTCGGGCTGAGCCATGGAGTCAGTACATCCCTAAATAAGTTTATGGTCACTTAAACTCTAGTCCCTTAGTGGTATCAATACCAGCATCCCTTTAGCTTCTCTACTGATAAAAACAATGTTCAGTAGAGGTTAGAGGCGTGTTGACTGTAAAAAAGGAGCCATCATGTCACGTTATTATTCCTATTCTAAAAGTGACGCGCAAGCCAATTACTCTTATAAGACTTTTATCATCGCCCTACTATCTTTAGCACTTTTCATCGCTATCGCATCACCTGCCTACGCTGAAGATACAATATCTTCCAACACTGTGGCAGCGACATCTAATGCTGCAAGTAATGAGACCTTACTTGCTCAAAACGAGAAGTCTTTAACCACGCCAGCTCATCTTACGATAAATAAAGGGGATGCTATCGAACAGTTCGTTGCTGCAGACTTCACTAAGCGCCAAACCATGCTCAATCAGTGGCCCGGGTCAGTTGAGAGTTTAGATACTTTGGTTGAGCTGATAAAAAATGATGAGTTATACCAAGGCAATGGCGGACAAACTTACCTACTTAACAGCGAAGATGAGTTATTTACTTACCCTGCTAAGCAGCTGACCACAGAGTGGCCCAGCGACTTGGCACAAGTAACTTTGACCAATGCACTACGCTCAGCCTTAGTATTTGGACAAGCTAAGGTTAAGCTTGCGTCAAACGATCCTACGCAACGTATGCAGGCAGTTGCTATCTTAGCGGACAATATCGAACAGCTAGATCCAGCACTTATAAGCGCTGCTGCCACTAATGAGGAAGACGTCGACGTCAAAACGGCGTTAAATACCTTGCAAGCGAGGATTGATTTTAGAGATGGCGACGTCGCCAAACAAATTGCCGCGCTTACCGTGCTTGCCAATAGCGATAGCCCACAAGTCTTAGTGGATGTTAAAAAGGCATTGGCGGCAGACGATATCGATCCTGTACTCAAATCTGCGTTATTAGACGCTGAAGATAGTATTGAGCAGCGCATTACCATCAGTACTTGGATCGGTCATCTTTTCACCGGTCTTAGCACTGCGAGTGTCTTACTTCTCGCCGCTTTAGGGCTTGCCATTACCTTTGGGCTGCTTGGTGTCATCAATATGGCTCACGGCGAGCTGATTATGATTGGCGCTTACTCTACTTATGTAGTGCAAAATCTGTTTCAAGCTTATTTTCCCAGTATGACAGGGTGGTATCTTGTTGCCGCTATACCTGTTGCTTTTTTAGTTAGTGCCATTATTGGCATGGTTATCGAACGGATCGTTATTCGCCCCCTTTACGGTCGTGAGCTTGAAACCTTACTAGCAACCTTCGGTGTCAGTCTGATTCTTATGCAGTTGGTTCGGATGATATTTGGCGCGCAAAATGTCGAAGTCAGCAATGTCGACTGGTTGAGCGGGGCCTATCAAGTGTCCTCAAGCCTTGTACTCCCCTTCAACCGTATCGCTATTATCGGCTTTACTATCATCATTCTTATGCTATTGGTGTACTTACTTAACAAGACTCGCTTCGGGTTGTTTGTACGCGCCGTGACTCAAAATCGGCAAATGGCCCGTGCGGTTGGTATTTCATCTGCCCGTATCGATATGTTGGCTTTTGGACTTGGCTCAGGTCTCGCTGGTCTCGCTGGTTGTGCTTTAGCGCAAGTGGGCAACGTCGGACCTGACTTAGGCCAGACTTATATTATTGATGCGTTCTTAGTCGTCGTGGTTGGCGGTGTTGGGCAAGTATGGGGCGCGGTATTGGCATCCTTAGGTCTTGGTATCAGTGGCACTGTGCTTGAGATTGGCATTGGTGCTGTGATGGCTAAGATTGTATTACTGGTTCTTGTGATTTTGTTTATTCAGAAACGTCCACAAGGTTTATTCGCCCTCAAAGGCCGTTTTGTAGACTAAGGAGAACCTCATGCGTTTCGCTCAATTATTATCTGATTCCCCACGTAATTCCATTTTGATTGGTCTGTGTTTTTTGGTGCTGCTGATATTGCCTTGGCTCCATCTACTACCTGAAACCTCTAGTTTGCACCTGTCTGCTTACTGGATAACTTTGATTGGTAAAATAATGGCACTTGCCATGGTAGCACTGGCTTTAGACTTGGTCTGGGGCTATGCCGGTATCTTAAGCTTAGGTCATGGTCTTTATTTTGCGCTAGGAGGTTATGCCTTTGGTATGTACTTGACGCGAGAAACTGCTGGCACGGGCTTGCCAGACTTTATGCGTTTCTTAAGTTGGACCGAATTGCCATGGTATTGGGCAGGCACTCAACATTTCTGGTGGGCCATGGCTCTAGTGGTACTAGTTCCAGGTCTGGTCGCTTTTATATTTGGTTTCTTTGCCTTTCGCTCAAAAATCAAAGGGGTTTATTTTTCGATTATTACTCAGGCCATGACCTACGCAGCAGCCTTATTATTCTTCCGTAACGAAACAGGCTTTGGTGGTAACAATGGCTTCACAGGTTTTACGACGCTATTAGGTTATGACATCACTGCCTCTTCAACGAGGGCTGTGCTGTGCTTTACGACCGCTTTGGCGCTGCTACTGTCATATCTTGGGCTACGCTATCTTATGAGCCAGCCTTATGGGCGTGTGCTCGGTGCCATCCGTGATAGTGAAAATCGCTTGCAATATCTAGGCTATCGCACGCTTTGGTACAAGCTTTCAGCTTGGGTATTGTCTGCAATAATAGCTGGTATCGCTGGTGCGCTATATGTACCGCAAGTTGGCATCATTAATCCAGGCGAGATGAACCCCGTCAACTCTATCGAGATGGCAGTATGGGTGGCTGCTGGAGGCAGAGGTTCATTAATCGGTGCCATTGTAGGCGCTGGTACAATTAATGTGATTAAAACGTATTTTACCGTCGCCTATCCGGAGTTTTGGTTGCTTATTCTGGGCGGATTATTTGTGGTGGTTACTTTATTTTTACCTAACGGCATCATTGGTGTACTTGATCGTCTTAAGAAGGAAAAAGAATAATGTCAATAATATCTAATAATACTACTTTCCAAAAGACTGCTAACGATGGACTTATTAAAAATGTAAATAATCCTAGTATTAATAAGCCAATGGAAAATCTTGAAAATGCAAACAACATAACGATTGCAGAAACCACGCCTACCCAACCAGTCACTACTTTGGCTGAAGATTATGGAGATAGTGGCGGCTTCGCTCAACCTGTTTCTAAATCAGGTCCAGATATGAGACATGGGATTGCGCTTTATTTGGAAGACGTTAGTGTGTGGTTTGACTCGTTTCGGGCACTCAATGATTTATCGTTATATATTGAGGCGGGCGAGCTACGCTGCATCATCGGTCCTAATGGCGCAGGTAAGACGACGTTAATGGATGTTATCACTGGTAAAACGCGGCCGACAAAAGGTAGCGCATTTTTTGGTCAAGTACATAATTTAGCAAAACTATCTACCGAAGAAATAGCCGAAGCAGGCATTGGTCGTAAGTTTCAAAAACCTACCGTATTTGAGAAATTTACCGTGCTCGACAACTTAATGCTGGCGGCGCCAAAAGACAAACGGGTGTCAAAAAGCTGGTTTACCAAAATTGATGCTGAAATCAAAGATACGCTTGACTCAACATTAGCTCAAATACGCTTAAAAGATATGATCAACAAGCCAGCTGGACTGTTATCTCATGGTCAAAAACAGTGGTTAGAAATTGGGATGTTACTGATGCAGAGACCAAAACTTATTTTACTTGACGAGCCAGTAGCAGGCATGACAGATGCCGAAACTGAACATACCGCTGAGTTATGTCTGCGCCTTAAAAAGAATCACACCTTAATCGTGGTTGAACATGACATGACTTTCATTGACGCCATAAGTGAAAAAGTAACGGTCTTAGCAAATGGTGCTATTTTGGCTGAAGGGACGTTAGCTGACGTACAGAACAATGAAGCCGTTATTGAAACTTACTTGGGTCGATAGTCGATAGTAGTGCTTAGAAATAGACCTAAAAAATAAGGGTAGTTATATGTTAGAAATTAATGCTATAAATCAATATTACGGCGGCAGTCACATCTTACGTGATGTCACCCTAGCCGCACCAGTAGGAGAATGTAGCGTCGTACTGGGTCGTAATGGCGTCGGTAAAACCACCTTGCTTAAATGCTTGATGGGCATCCTACCAATAAGATCCGGTGAAATTTTATTAGACGGTAAGGATATTAGTAAGATGACGCCTGAGCAGCGTGTGCGCGCAGGACTGGCTTATGTGCCGCAAGGACGTGATATCTTTTCCACTTTGACCGTTGAAGAAAACATCCTCATTGGAATGGCAAAATTCTCTCAACGTAAAGCGAGTAAAGTACCTAAACACTTATATGATGTATTTCCAGTGCTGGATGAAATGAAACATCGCCGCGGTGGTGATCTATCAGGCGGTCAGCAGCAGCAACTCGCTATTGCTCGTGCACTTGCTTCAGAGCCTCGCGTGCTAGTACTTGATGAGCCTACTGAAGGTATTCAACCGTCAATCATTAAAGACATCGGTAGAGTCATTCGGAGTCTTGCTAATAAAGGCGATATGGCAATCGTTTTAGTCGAGCAGTTTTATGAGTTTGCTGAAGAGCTTGCTGATAACTATACCGTGCTTTCTAGAGGACAAGTGGTTGCCCAAGGGGCTGGATGTGACATGGCAGAAAACAATATTCAAGAATTGGTGGCAATCTAGTTAGCAGCCACTAGGTTCTGCGTATTGAACAAAATTTTGAGAAAATAATATACCTTATATTTTTATTAGTGGTCATAATTGGATTTAGGGTTTGACAATATACTGCATAGCTTCAAGGATATTATATTTTGACTTGGCAATCCTCACTACAGCTTCATTTCGACTGCGCCTCTAATACTGCAAAAACTCGACTGTATCATCGCGCCCATACTGGTGCATTAATGGTGCAGCGTGCGCTTTATCCTGAGCCTGATAGTCAAGCAGCGATTTGCCATATTTATGTGTTGTATCCTCCTGCTGGCATTGCCGATGATGACCGCTTAACATTGGAATTTAACCTAAAATCTAATAGCCATGCGGTGATTACTACCCCTGGAGCTGGCAAATGGTATGGGCAACGGCAGTCATTACGATTCTCTAAACCCAACGATTTATCAAAACCTACCGAGGGCACTCAAGCGACAACTAGCAACAACTCCGACCATCCTCTCGACAATAACTCTGGCTCACATATTATCGACAATACTTTCAACAATGCCGTCAGCGCAGAACAATCTATCGACGCCCGCCTCGATGATCACGCTGTTCTTGAATGGCTACCTCAAGAAAGCATTTATTACGATTATTCCGACTCTAATGCCAATAATCGCTTTTATTTAGCTAAGACGGCAAGTTTGTTGACTTGGGATATTGCGGTGTTTGGACGTCAAGCGCATCAAGAGACTTTTGCTAATGGTCATTATGCCAACCGCTTGGAGATATGGCGCGATTGCAATTTATTAGTCAGTGAATGCACCTCTCAGCAAGCAAATACCCGCTGGTTCACCTCACCATTAGGACTGAATAATCAACATGTTCATGGCTCTTTTTGGGCAATACCTAGCACAGAGGTCATTGCATTAGAACTACAGAATAATCCGCTCAAGCTTGGTCAGTATTTAGATGCCACTATTACCGAGATACGCAGTCTCATTGATACACAGTCATTACCTATTTATTGTACCCACAATTTTCAAGGTATCAATTGCCGTTATCTAGGGGCAGATGTGCGTGCCTGCTTTGAAGCTTTTTACCAAGTCCGCGAGCTTATAAGGTCTACATGGTATGCGCTTGAGCCTCATCGACCAAGGATTTGGGATACCTAATATTATGCACTCCTGCATGCTCTCATTCTTGAACAATGCTGAATCAAGCCAGAATGACTCTACTTATCATATTTACTTTATAAAGATTAAAAACGGTTAATAACTTTCAAAGAACCATAATTATTAAGGAGACTTTATGCAATTAAATCCCACAGAAAAAGACAAGCTCTTGCTATTTACGGCGGGCATGGTAGCGGAACGTCGCAAAAATCGTGGCGTCAAGCTTAATTATCCTGAGTCTATCGCTTACATCAGCATGTTACTGATGGAAGGCGCGCGTGATGGCAAAACCGTAGCGCAACTAATGAGCGAGGGAGCCACCTATCTCTCTGCCGATGAAGTCATGGAAGGTATTGCAGAGATGATAGGCGATGTACAAGTTGAAGCGACTTTTCCTGATGGCACTAAGCTTGTCACGGTGCATAATCCCATCGTATAGCTTGCTTGTGTAAGTCGCTGTCTACTATGGCGATATCTCTGCGCTAGTAATGAGTCACACTAAGGAACGATATAACCTACTAGGGCGTGTCCTCAATTCAATCGATTACTTTCTAAATGGGCTAAAAATGGCTAAATTTTGCCAAACATCGTCAAATAGCTTATCAATATCTCGATATTATTTGCGCTACTTTCCTTGTTTGACGGCAATTTATCTCATTTTTATCACCATTTTTAAAATGAGGACACGCCCTAATAAAACGGTATCAAACGAAAAATGCTTTGAAATTAAATTGTAGCTAATGCGATAAGATGATTAAGGATAATAAAAATGACGATAAAAGCAGGCGAATATAATATTAAAGCAGGCGATATGGCTTTGAATGCTGGTCGATACATTCAAACCATAACGGTAATAAATACAGGTGACCGCCCTATTCAAATCGGCTCTCACTATCACTTCTTTGAAGTAAACGCGGCACTCAGCTTTGATCGAGATTTAACAATTGGATACCGACTAAACATTCTATCGGGTACTGCTGTACGCTTTGAACCAGGACAAGCGCGCGAAGTTGAGCTGGTTGCCATCGCTGGTAAACAACACATCTATGGTTTTACGGGAAAAGTTATGGGACCAGCTGTTGTCAAAGCGACCAATGGCACTTCCCAAAAACGCATTGACAGACGTATCTATGCCGAGCATTTTGGCCCTACCACAGGGGATAAAGTACGCTTGGCAGATACGGATTTATGGCTTGAGGTTGAATATGATTTGACCAATCATAGTGACCAACGTACTGATACTGATAGCATCAGCATTGGTGAAGAGGTTAAATTTGGTGGTGGCAAGGTTATCCGCGATGGCATGGGTCAATCACAGCTACTGGGTGACCAAGTTGCCGATACTATTATTACCAATGCTTTAATTGTGGACTACAGCGGTATCTATAAGGCAGATGTCGCTATCAAAGATGGTCGTATCAGTGGCATCGGTAAAGCTGGCAACCCTGATATTCAGCCTAACGTGACGTTACCTATTGGTGCGGCTACCGAAATTATCGCAGGAGAAGGCAAAATCTTAACTGCTGGCGGTATCGATAGTCATATTCACTTCATTGCACCGCAGCAATGTGAAACGGCATTGATGTCTGGTGTAACCACGATGTTAGGCGGTGGCACGGGGCCTGCTGAAGGTACTCTTGCCACTACTTGTACTCCTGGTGCTTATCATATTCACAGCATGCTAAAAGCCACTGATGCTATTCCGATGAATATCGGATTCTTGGGTAAAGGCAATGTTAGTTTACCAGCGCCAATTGTTGAGCAAATCGAAGCGGGTGCTATCGGGCTTAAGCTTCATGAAGACTGGGGCTCTACGCCCAAAGCTATTGATAATTGCCTTAGCGTGGCTGAAGAATATGATGTGCAAGTTGCTATTCATACTGATACGTTAAATGAGAGCGGTTATTTAGATAGCACTCTAGGTGCCTTTAAAGACCGCTGTATTCACACCTTCCATACCGAAGGCGCTGGTGGTGGTCATGCACCAGATATCTTAAAAGCTATTGCCGAAACCAACGTCTTACCCTCATCAACCAACCCAACGCGCCCTTTCACTATTAATACCATTGACGAGCATCTCGACATGCTCATGGTTTGTCACCATCTAAGCCCAGCCATTGCTGAGGATGTTGCTTTTGCAGAAAGCCGTATTCGTAAAGAGACCATTGCCGCTGAAGATATTTTACAAGATATGGGCGCTATCTCCATGATGAGTAGTGATTCGCAGGCGATGGGACGCGTGGGAGAAGTCATTATTCGTACGTGGCAAACGGCTGATAAGATGAAAGCACAACGTGGTCACTTGGCTCCTGATCAATCTGCTAAAACTGAGCAATCCTTAGCGCATATCATGTTAAGCCCTACTGACTCTGATAGCGGCAATGACAATTTTCGTATCAAACGCTACCTCGCAAAATACACCATCAATCCTGCCATCACGCATGGCATTAGTGATGAAGTGGGGTCAGTTGAAATAGGGAAATGGGCAGATTTAATTTTATGGTCGCCGGCATTTTTTGGGGTAAAGCCCGACCTTATCATTAAAGGTGGCTTGATTGCGGCAGCGCCCATGGGCGACCTCAATGCTTCCATCGCTACCCCGCAGCCTGTGCATTATCGCAGCATGTTTGGCAGCTTCCCCAAAACAGTGGCACAGACTTGCATGACTTTTATGTCAAGCGCTGCGATAGACAAAGGCGTTGATAAACACTTGGAGTTAGAAAAAGTCATTAAAGCAGTACATAACATCCGCCAAGTACGCAAACAAGACATGAAATTTAACAGCTACTGCCCTAATATGGAGGTCAATCCTGAGACCTATGAAGTATATGCCGATGGTGAGCTGTTAACCTGTGAGCCTGCCGAACATCTACCGATGGCACAGCGCTACTTTTTATTCTAGCTGCTTTTTATTGTTGTGCTGATAACCCCCAATCAGCAGTTAATCATCTATTTTAACGGACTATAAACATAATTATGAACATTTATACGCAACGTCTTGACCAATCAACCCTAAGCGCTGAACAACAAGCGATTATTGATAGGCAAAAACAGGCAGAAAACTTTTTATATTTAGATTTTGACACCCGTCAGCGTAGCCGTTTTAAAGCAGAAACACAGCACCAAGAAACCATTGGTGTTGATTTGCCACGTACGGAAACTATTAAGAATGGCAGTGTACTGGCAGACCATCAAGGCAACTTGATACAGATTATGGCCGCTAATCAAGCCTTAATCGAAGTGACTGCTGATAATGGTTTTGACCTTATGAAAGGCGCTTACCATTTAGGTAATCGTCATGTGCCATTAATGATTACACCTAAGGCCCTATACTTTGAGCCTGACCATGTTTTAGAAGCGATGTTACATCAACTTGGCCTACATACCCAAGCCGTACAAGCGCCATTTGAGCCAGAGACTGGTGCCTATAAAGGTGAACACGGCGGACATTCTCACTCTCATAGCCACAATCGTGATCACAGTCACAGTCACAGTCACAGTCACAGTCACAGTCATGAACATAGCGATAACCATCAGCATAATCACTCTGACGCTCACAGCCATAGCCGTAATCATAATCATGAGCATACTCATGACTAATCACGCCACACACTCACAGCAGACTACCCGTACCGCACAAGGTATAAATGATCTGCATAATACAGAGGTAACTGGACGTCTGTTAATGCTGGCTTCAAGTAACCTACCTATTGGCAGTTATACCTACTCGCAAGGCATAGAACCCGCTATTGAGTCAGGGCTCATTCATAATGAAAGCAGTAGTTTAGCGTTTATGAGTGACTATCTGGAGCTGGCATTATGTCGGTATGAGCTACCGCTACTGGCGCTGATGATAGAGGCACTTATGGTTGATGACGTTGCACTTGCTGACGCTTTAGGTGCAGATTACCATGCCAGCCGTGAAAGCAAAGAGTTTGTCTATGAGTCAAGCCAATTGGCTCTTTCTTTATCAGCTTGGCTTGGTGATGTCCTTAAGCTCGACGTGCCTGACAGCTTACTTGCCCATGGATTTTTGCCACTCTTTGCCCATATCAGCTCGCACTGGCAGCTTAAGCCCGTACAAGCCATGACCACCTACGCTTTTGGTCAAATAGAAAATATGGTGTTGGCTGCGGTCAAGACCGTACCGCTTGGGCAAATGGCAGGACAGCGCATTATTTGGCAGCTACAACAGTTATTAAGTCAGCAAATACAGGCATTGGTTGCCAACGTCAAGCAAAGATTTTTGCAAGTTCAAGATATGCCTTTAGAGGCTAACGTAAAGCTGAATCTACTTTATCAACAGCTACATATGTCCGCTAACCTACCAAATTTAGCGATACTGTCTTGTCAGCACGAAAGGCAATACAGCCGTTTATTTCGCTCTTAATCGTTGATAAACACAACTCTCATCAAGGAACTTTATTTATGGCACTGACACCCAAAGTCGAAAACAAAAATTTAGACACGACGCTCTCGCCACTACGCTTAGGGATTGGCGGTCCTGTTGGCTCAGGAAAAACAGCATTAACGCTAAGACTATGTCAACGCCTGCGGGATGACGTCAATATGGCAGTGGTAACCAATGATATTTATACCAAAGAAGACTCTGAATTTTTAACCCGCCATGAGGCCATGCCAGCTGAGCGCATTCGCGGTGTTGAAACCGGTGGCTGCCCGCATACGGCCATTCGTGAAGATGCCTCAATTAACCTATCTGCCATCGCCGAATTACAAGACCAATTTGCAGGTCTCGAGCTTATTATTATCGAATCTGGTGGTGACAATTTGGCAGCAACTTTTAGCCCTGAACTATCCGACTTAACTTTGTATGTCATTGATGTTTCAGCAGGCGATAAAATCCCTCGTAAAGGTGGGCCTGGCATCATGAAATCTGACTTGCTCATTATCAATAAAACCGATCTTGCCCCTCTCGTAGGTGCGTCACTTGAGGTTATGGCACGTGATGCCAAAAAAATGCGCGGCGATAAGCCTGTGGTCTTTAGTAATATGAAAACAGGCGAAGGGCTTGATGACATTGTTGCCTTTATATTGGATAAAGGCATGATAAATGTAGCGTAGAATGTTGCCTCTAATGTCTTATATTATGGAATAAATAGCTGCTTTACAAACCGCTGACGGATAAGCAGATTATCAGTCAGTTTTTATATCGATTTGTTTACTCATTAAGGATGTATCATGACAATAAAAATATCACAAACTATGACATATAGAGCTTTCAACAACAAAGCGGCAATGACCAGTGGCTTAGCATTGTTATCATTGCTACCAACACTCGCATTGGCTCACCCTGGGCATGGCTTGATGGCAGAAGAAAGCACATTTAGCACTTCAGTATTGTCTGGTATCATGCATCCTTTAACTGGGCTTGATCACCTCATGCTGGCATTGGGTATGGGCCTGCTATTTACTCAGATGCACAGTTTTAAGAAAGGCTTTATAGCACTGTTAATTGGTCTAGTAACAGGATTTGTACTCAGTTTAAGTGTGAGCTTGAACAGCGTATTTATTGAATTCGGTATCGTACTGTCTATCGTATTACTAACCATGGCACTTATGAGCCGCTACTTTAACAATTCACTGAATCAAAGCAATGAAGCCTCAGTCAAAACATGGCATAACTTAGCCATCGTTGGCTTTGGTGCACTCGCTATGTTCCATGGTGCGGCGCACGCCATTGAAGTTCCTGCAAACAGTAATACTGCTGGATTTTTTATAGGTATGATTGTTGCCATGCTAGGTCTATATACTGTCGGCAAAGGCGTTGCTACCTATCTAAACACTCACTTGCAAGACAGTTTGATTGTTCAACGTATCATGGCGGTTGTCGGTCTATGCGCGGTACTGTTGAGTTAATTAAGTCCCTATATAAGTAGTCTCAGCAAATACTGTACTCAATTTGAAGGCTTGCCTATGCTAACGATTTATCATCATAGTCCTTAACACCATACTCGCTGAGATGCAGACGGGTAACACGATACAAACTATCTTGCTGATTACTGATATAACGGTTTAAGTTGGCAATCATATAAGAGATATTTGCTCAACAAGAACACAGGATGATTTTTGACTATCCTGTGTTCTATTACCTTTATAAAGCCTGTAAAAACAATTAGTCTCATCTCGCGTTATTCTACTCAATTTTGAGAGCACTACTAATGGTATTAAAAGCTTGTCAGATTTTCTCACGTTTATAATCAAAACCTTCTGCATCATAGATTTGGTAAGTGACATTCAGCAATGTTTTTAATAGCTCTGACTTGTCAAAGTGTCTGACACTCATCACAATCGGTGAGGTAATCAATCCATCTTCAAAGGGTATATAAGTCACTTCTTGACTCCGCAAATGTTCAAGGGTTTTGGGCACAATTGTCAAACCCTCGCCTGCCGCCACCAGCCCCAATGCAACATGCAACTCACGCACCTCTGTAAAATAATTGGCCTTTAAGTTACGAGCGTCAAATAATTCCAAGACATAATCGATAAAACTGGGACGCGGCGCGGTTGGATATAGCAATAAATTCTCATTGGTTAAATCCATCAGTCTCACACTGGTACGCCCTTCCTTCGCCAAAGGATGACCAACAGGAACGGCAACGACCAAGCTCTCTTCCCTAAGCACCATCCGCCTGATAGAAGCGTCTTCAAATAATAGCCTACCAAACCCAACGTCTATTTTTCCGTCTACCAATCCTTGTGTTTGTTGCCAAGAATTCAGCTCATATAGTTTGATTTCCACATTTGGATATACCTCACGAAAACGGGCGATCACTTTTGGCAATATGCCAGATAAGATAGAGGAAACAAAACCGATAGACAGCGTATTATCAAAATTACCTTTGCGAATGGTCATCGCCCGCAGATCGTCCGATTTTTTCAATATCTGAATGGCATGATCATAAAAAAACTCCCCTGCCTCAGTCAGTTTGAGTGGACGATTTTCCCTATCAATTAACGTAACTCCGATCTCTTCTTCTAGCTGCTTGATTTGTCTACTAAGTGGCGGCTGTGAGATATACAAGCGCGCAGCTGCCTTATTAAAGCTCTTTTCTTCTGCGACTGCCACAAAGTAGCGTAAGTGCCTCAGTTCCATCTTTTCTCTTCCTTGATCAGGCCTTGGGCTGGTTTCTTAACATCAGTTTTTCAGTTGTGACGCTAATTACTATGACAACCGAATGAACTCGGTCGTAGCAATCATCTTTATACCTAAAGAACATAACACGGTGCAGGTTATATATAAAAATACCTAAAAGGTATTAATAATAGACTAAATAGGTCTTAGACATGCTGTTATCTAGCATTTATAGTTCTTATTAAGCATAAGGACGCACCACTCATCAATTAGGGACTGTCATGATTCGTTCAATTAATACCTTGCTGGTACCAATACCTACTATTCGAGCGCATAAGCTTGCTTGTACCGTCATGAACGAACAAGTACTCGTGCTAGTACATATCCAAACAGAAGATGGCTATGAAGGCTGGGGAGAGGCAACCACGATCGGCGGTCTCAGCTATGCCGAAGAAAGCCCTCACAGCATCAAAACCAATATTGATACTTATTTCACGCCTCTTTTATTAAAAGAGCAGCCGACCAGTGCAGCAAAAGCGATGCAACTGCTAAACCTTCATATCAATGGCAACCGTTTTGCAAAATGTGCGATCGAAACTGCCCTACTAGACATTGAAGGCAAACGCTTAAACTTGCCCGTGAGTGAGCTAATTGGTGGCCGTGTCCGCGATCGTATCGAAGTGGCTTGGACGCTAGCCAGCGGTAATACAAGCAAAGATATCGCTGAAGCTAAGCACATGGTTGAGCAAAAACGCCACCGTATCTTTAAGTTAAAAATCGGTAGCAATCCGATTCTTGACGACGTAGCGCACGTATTGGCGATCAAACAAGCCTTACCTGATTGTCGCATCACAGTCGATGTCAATCAAGCATGGACAGAGCTTGAAGCGATGAAAGGCATTAGCCTATTGCAAGCGGGCGGCGTTGATTTAATAGAACAACCTATCTCCATGAGAAACCCTACTGGACTTAAACGCTTAACAGATCATTTTGACGTACCCATCATGGCGGACGAAATTGTCCAAGACCCGCAAAATGCCGCTCGTTTAGCAGCAGATCATTGTGCCGACGTCTTTGCCGTAAAAATCAATCAAGCAGGTGGATTAAAGGCCGCCTGTCTCATTGGACAAATGGCACATTTAGCAGGTATTGAGCTGTATGGCGGTACGATGCTTGAAGGCCCTATCGGTACAGCGGCATCAGCACACGTGTTCTCAACGTATCCGAGTTTGAACTTCGACACAGAGCTGTTCGGCCCGCTCTTATTGACCGAAGACATTTTAGTGCAACCTCTTGATTATCAAGACTTTGGTTTGACAGTACCCAGCGGAGCTGGATTAGGTATCGAAGTAGACAGCGATAAGGTATATCGCTATGCCAAACAAGCCGCCACTAAATAAGAAAAGTCATCATTTGCTACGGACGTTCAAAATGAAACGCGATAGCAACTCGCCAACTTACCCTCATCAAATATAAGGAAGTAATTATGTTATACCACGTCAGAATGGATGTGTTAATCCCAACAAGTATGGATGCAGACAAGGTCAACGAGCTTAAAGCAACCGAAAAAGCCCTCTCGCAAAAGCTACAAGAGCAAGGTAAGTGGCGTCACATTTGGCGCTTGGCTGGCGAATACTCTAACTTCAGTATCTTTGATGTCGACAGTAACGAAGAGTTACACGACATCATGATGTCGTTACCTCTATATCCCTACATGAAGGTTGAGGTGACACCCTTGTTACGTCATCCATCATCTATTCGTAGTGATGACAGCTAAGCGGTAGATAGCGTATTGATAGGCTCAATCAGAGCAGACAACCACTCATCAATAGCGTATTGGCTTAAAGCCCCCTTATTTATTACCAAACATCATTGGTCTATATCAGACCAAGCGGGCGCTATGGCTCAAATTTTAATAGCGCAATAACACAGGCAAACAAATTTTGAGTAAGAATACTCAATACTTATCCCGTTAAAATATTTATCCCTTTTAAATAGTCCTCAACAAGGAGAGAGACATGGAACGCAGCCAAATTGAAGCATTAGCCACGCAATTTATCAAAGGCAAAATTGACTTCCCTGAACAAGTCAATCCACGCGTACAAGAGATTGTATTACGTATCGTCACCGACCTCATGCAAACCATCAATGACCTAAAAATCACTGCCGATGAATATTGGACTGGGGTTGAATTCATTGGTGATTTGGGCAAAGAAGCGGGGTTGTTATCACCCGGCCTCGGTTTTGATCACTTCATGGATTTGATGATTGAAGAGGATTTAAAAGCAGCAGGACTTGATGGCGGCACTATACGTACTATCGAAGGGCCACTCTATGTCGCTGGTGCGCCAGAAGCACAAGGCTTTGCACGTCTAGACGATGGTACAGACCTTGATAATGGTACCGTGCTGTTTATGCAAGGGACTGTTTATGACAACGATGGCAACCCACTACCGAATGCCAAAGTTGAAGTATGGCATGCCAATAGCTTAGGCAACTACTCTTTCTTTGATGAGTCACAGTCAGCATTCAACTTACGTCGCAGCATCATCACGGACGAAAACGGCAATTATGCCTTCCGCAGTATTGTACCGCTAGGTTACTCGGTGCCACCAGACGGCATGACGCAAAAAGTACTGGGCCCGCTAGGTCGTCATGGTCATCGCCCCGCCCATATTCACTTCTTCGCCAGTGCGGATGGTCATCGCAAATTGACCACGCAAATCAACATCGATGGCGACGAGTACTTATGGGATGACTTTGCTTTTGCCAGTCGCGAAGGCTTGGTGCCAGAAGTCACGATGGTTGAAGATGCTGACCAGCTAAAAGAAAAAGCGCTTGATAAGCCTTACGCCAGTATCGACTTTGACTTTCATTTAGTAAAAGATATTGACCAAGCGGTACAAGGTAGTGAAGTAGAACGCCGCCGTGCCCAAGGTTAACCATCATTTAATATTAAAGATAAATAGCTGATAAACCGTAGGATTTTGCGTTTGATACTTCATCAGCTGTCGTATCAAACGTCACACCCTACCCTCATTTAACATCGTTATTATACAAGGAAGGCAGCCATGAGCGAGCGTATCAATCTAGTACCTGAAGGATCAGACATCACTATTGATGATTTTTTAGAAGAGAACAGTGAACAAGGGGTTTATCGCTTGCATCGTAGTGCCTTCACTAACGAAGAGCTGTTTGAACTTGAGATGAAATACATCTTTGAGAGCAATTGGGTGTACTTGGCGCATGAAACTCAAGTTCCGAATAACAACGATTATTACACCTCATACATTGGTCGTCAGCCAGTCATCCTTGCCCGCAATAAAGAAGGCGAGCTGCATTGTATGATTAACGCCTGTTCACACCGTGGCGCGCAGTTATGCCGTCATAAAAAAGGCAACAAAGCCACTTACACTTGCCCATTCCACGGTTGGACCTTTAACAACACAGGCAAGCTGCTTAAAGTAAAAGACCCACGTGGCGCAGGTTATCCTGAGATATTCAACAAAGACGGTTCACACGATCTAAAACAAGTGAAGATAGCCAATTATAAAGGCTTTATCTTTGCCAGCTTAAATGATGACGTCCAGCCTATCGAAGAATGGCTTGGCGGTTCTACCAAGATCCTTGACATGATTGTCAATCAATCTCCAGAAGGTTTAGAAGTCTTGCGTGGCAGCTCAACCTATACCTTTGACGGCAATTGGAAGTTACAAGCTGAAAACGGTGCTGATGGCTATCACGTTTCAGCAGTGCATTGGAACTATGCTGCCACGACTGCCCGCCGTAAAGAAGAAACCGTCAAAACAGACAACATCAAAGCCATGAATGCGGGTAAATGGGGTCGTCAAGGCGGTGGTTTTTATTCTTTTGAAAACGGTCATATGTTGCTATGGACTCAGTGGGAAAACCCCCAAGACCGTCCAAACTATGCATATCGTGATGATTATGTCGCAAGCTATGGTGAAGCGATGGCGGATTGGATGATTGGACGCTCGCGTAACTTATGCCTCTATCCAAACGTCTATATCATGGATCAGTTCAGCTCACAAATTCGTATGTTACGCCCTATTTCCGTTGATAAAACTGAAGTGAGTATTTGGTGTATCGCCCCCAAAGGTGAAAGCGATGAAGCACGTGCGCGCCGTATCCGCCAGTACGAAGATTTCTTTAACGTCACTGGCATGGCAACGCCTGATGATCTAGAAGAATTCCGCTCGTGCCAAGAAGGTTATAACGGTATCAAACTTGAATGGAATGATATGTGCCGTGGCTCAGAGCATTGGATAGAAGGCGCAGATGAAGGTGCGGCAGCAATTGATCTCAAACCTTTATTGAGTGGGGTTAAAACTGAAGATGAAGGCTTGTATACCGTCCAGCATCGCTACTGGCATGAAGAGATGAAAAAAGCGCTAGAGCAAGAAAAACAGATACATGGCGAAGGGTAATACGACAGCCAGTAACTTGCTCATCATGGCAGGAACAACCAACACATAAGGATATCAATCATGAAAAACACCACTGTGCAAATTGAAGACATTCGACAGTTTTTATACCGTGAAGCGCGTTTATTGGACGAGAAAAAATGGGAAGAATGGCTGACTTGTTATGACGAAGACTGCCCTTTTTGGATGCCAAGCTGGGATGACGATGGTGAGCTGATTAGCGATCCGCAGAGAGAAATCTCACTGATTTATTATCCTGATCGTCGTGGTCTTGAAGATCGTATTTTCCGTATCGAAACGGAGCGCTCATCTGCGACCATTCCCGATACCCGCACCGCTCATAATCTATCTAACATTGAACTGCTTGAAGATAACGACGGTATCGTGACAGTACGCTTTAACTGGATCAATAAATCTTATCGCTATCATGAGACCAATACTTACTGGGGTTACTCTCAGTACAAAATAGACATGACTCAAGAGCAACCAAAGATTTTGGACAAATATGTGGTCTTAAAAGACGACTATGTGCATCAAATCATGGATGTCTATCACGTCTAATATTCGCGCGTTATCTAGTTATTGCTCAGTCATGATTCAGTAAATACTTAGTCACTATTTAGTCACTATTTAGTCACTATTTAGTCATTACGTTTCATTTAATAGGTGTTGGAAAGGGATATTTCTCATGGAATACAATATTGCTCTACAATTCGAAGACGGTGTCACAGGCTTTATTAAATGTGAAGCCGATGAAACGGTAGCCGAAGCCGCTTATCGTCAAAAATTTAATATCCCTGTGGATTGTCTAGATGGTGCTTGCGGTACTTGCCGTTGCCATTGTGAATCTGGCAGCTACGATATGCACCCTGATATGTACATCGAAGATGCACTCACAGAAGCGGAAGCCAACGACGGGTACGTGTTGACTTGTCAAATGATCCCTGAAAGCGACTGTGTCATCAAGGTACCAAGCTCTTCTGAAGCCTGTAAAGTGGGCAAATCGACTTTTAAAGGCAAGCTACAACAGCTCAATGTACTGTCAGAGTCTACCATTCACTTTGGTGTGGACATCGAAAACCCAGATGCCTTGGTATTCCTGCCGGGTCAATACGTCAATATTAGTATTCCTGATAGTGACGAAACACGTTCTTACTCATTTAGCTCGGTGCCAAGCGCTAAGCAAGCTGAATTTGTCGTCCGCAATATTCCTAATGGCAAAATGAGCACCTTCTTGTCTGATATCGCGCAGATAGGCCAAGAGATCAATTTTGAAGGCCCATTTGGCAGTTTTTATCTGCGTCCACTGGTGCGCCCGACATTATTTTTGGCAGGCGGTACTGGCATTGCCCCTTTCTTATCAATGTTAAAAAGCTTAGAAGTTGCTGGTGGTCATCATCCTGTCAATATGGTCTATGGCGTCACCAACGACACAGACTTGGTGGAAATTGCCAAACTTAAAGAAGTGAAACAAAACCACGCTTGGTTTGATTATCGTACTTGTGTGGCAAGCGAAGACAGTAGCCATGAGCGTAAAGGCTACGTCACAAGTCACGTTGCAGAGGATTGGTTAAATGGAGGTGACGTTGATGTTTATCTTTGCGGTCCTTTAGCCATGGTCGATGCGGTCAGTAATTGGTTAGATGCTAGCCAGCTAAAGCCCAGCAATTTTTATTATGAGAAATTCACCCCTAGTGAAAAATAAAATGGCTGAAACCATAAAGCGACAAGCAAAGTTTTTAGGAGACAGTAATGAGTAAGCGCTTTGAAAATAAAGTATGTATCGTCACGGGTGCCGCCCAAGGTATCGGGCGTGGCGTCGCTTTACGTCTCGCAAGCGAAGGCGCAAAGATCGTCATGGCAGACTTCTCGCCATTGGTGGAAGAAGTCTTAGCCGAAATAATCGCGAGCGGCGGTGATGCCTCGACAATTCAAGCGGATCTTGAGACCTATCAAGGCGCGCAAGCGGCTATCGATAAGGCACTGGATACTTATGGTCGTATCGATGTACTCGTCAATAACGTTGGCGGTGCGATATGGATGAAGCCTTTTATCAGCTTCTCTGAAGAAGAGATCCAGAAAGAAATCAGTCGTTCGTTATTCCCAACACTGTGGTGTTGCCGTGCGGTGTTACCAGTCATGGTTGAACAGCAAGCAGGCACCATTGTCAATGTCTCCTCTGTCGCCACCCGTGGTATCAACCGTATCCCCTACTCAACCGCAAAAGGTGGTGTGAATGCTATGACCGCCTCACTCGCTTTTGAGTATGCCAATGATGGCATTCGTATCAATGCAGTCGCAACGGGCGGTACTGAAGCGCCGCCTAGAAAGATTCCACGTAATGCCAAGCCATTAACGGATGATGAAAAGGTATGGATGGATGCGGTCGTTGATCAAACCATCGATCGCACCTTTATGAAGCGCTACGGCACGATTGATGAGCAAGTCAATGCCATTGTGTTTTTAGCGTCAGATGAGTCCTCCTATATCACTGGCAGTACGATCCCTGTGGGTGGTGGTGATGCAGGCTAAAAAACGCCTATAGACTCGTAGACTGACTAACGTGAACTCCACTACTCTCTGATTACTGCTCATTTGCAAGGAAGCAATATGGCCACTGTCATCCAAACATTAAAAGAAGATTGGTCACTATCGGCATCGGTGGCAGGATTTTTGGCTGTGCTCATCTCGTATGCTGGCCCTTTGATTATCTTTTTTCAGGCAGCACAAGCGGCGCAGGTCTCAGATGCGATGATGGCCTCTTGGATTTGGGGCATCTCCATTGGCGCTGCTGTCTCTGGTATTTATCTGTCTATTAAATACAAGACGCCAATCATCACCGCTTGGTCAGCGCCCGGAACGGCATTACTGGTGACAGTCTTTCCTGAGATGAGCATCAATGAGGCTATATCCGCTTATATTCTCTCAGCCGTGGTGATATTTTTGGTAGGTGCAACAGGTTCTTTTGACAAAATTTTGCGATGGATTCCGAATGGTATTGCGGCTGGAATGATGGCCGGTATTTTGTTTCAGTTTGGCTTAGAGTTATTTGTCGCCACCAACACCATGCCATTTATCGTGTTTAGCATGCTTGGTTGTTATTTATTGGCCAAACGTTTGTCACCGCGCTATACCATGATTTGGGTGCTGTTATGCGGGGTTATTTTAAGTGTTCTACTTGGCAGGATGAATCCTGTCGATATGGATTTGGCGATTACCATACCCACCGTTATCTGGCCTGAATGGACATGGAACGCCACGTTTAACCTTGCTATACCATTAATCCTTGTTAGTTTAACTGGACAGTTTTTACCGGGTATGGCTATTTTAAATTTAAGTGGCTACGACACACCAGCCAAACCTATCGTGAGTATCGCAAGCCTTGCGTCATTAGCCGTCGCTTGTGTGGGCGGTATTACCATCGTATTAGCCGCCATTACCGCCGCATTATGTACTGGAAAAGACGCCCATGAGCTGAAAGAAAAACGCTATATCGCAGGGGTCGCCAATGGCATCTTCTATTTATTAGGCGGCTTATTTGCTGGCAGCATTGTAATGGTGTTTAGCCTATTGCCAAAAGAGCTGGTCGCCGCGCTGGCTGGACTTGCCCTCCTTGGTGCTATTTCTACCAACATCACGATTGCCATGAAAGATGATGACCAAAGAGATGCCGCCTTAATTACCTTTTTAGCAACCGCTTCTGGTATGAGCTTTTTGGGGTTAAGTTCCGTATTTTGGGGCATCGTTATCGGTATGATTGCTCATTATGTTTTAAATAAAAAACGTTTACTATCATTTAGTTAATCGCAAACGCTACGGGTTATTGATAATGCCATCTTCCAGTAACCCCCAGACCCCTTAATAAATGATTCAACGGCTTTACAGAAAACTCTGGCTAATACTATCTAACACTACGTTCTCATAGGGTATCAATATGATTAACAAAGCGGATAAAAACATCACTGAGGTGCTCAGTCAAATCAAAGACGGCGCTACCATTATGATTGGTGGTTTTGGTACAGCAGGACAACCTGCTGAACTGATTGATGCGCTCATTGATTTGGGTGTTAAAGATTTAGTGATTATTAACAATAATGCAGGCAACGGTGATCATGGTCTTGCCAAACTATTAAAAACAGGGGCAGTGCGCAAAATTATTTGCTCATTCCCGCGCCAGTCAGACTCTTGGGTATTTGATGAGCTATATCATGCGGGAAAAATCGAGCTGGAGCTGGTACCACAAGGCAATCTGGCCTGCCGTATTCAAGCCGCAGGTATGGGACTTGGTGCGGTATATACGCCAACGGGCTTTGGTACTTTACTCGCAGAAGGTAAAGAGACGCGCCATATCGATGGTAAAGACTACGTCCTAGAGTATCCAATTAAAGCGGATTTTGCGTTAATCAAAGCTGATAAGGGCGATCGCTGGGGCAACTTAGTCTATCGAAAATCAGCACGTAACTTTGGTCCCATCATTGCCATGGCAGCTGACGTGACGATTGCTCAAGTTTCTGAAACAGTAGATCTTGGTGCGCTTGATCCTGAACACATCATCACGCCAGGTATCTTTGTGCAGCATGTGGTGCAAATCGAGCCTACTCATTCTACTACCGCAGCAAGCACTTAATACGGTCAATCATAAGGAGCGTCATCATGAGTCATACGTTACTAACACGGGATCAAATCGCTGAGCGCGCTGCCCAAGATATTCCAGATGGTGCCTATGTCAATTTGGGCATTGGTCTACCCACCAAAATTGCAAAATACTTGCCTGCTGACAAAGATGTATTTTTGCATTCAGAAAATGGCCTGCTGGCTTTTGGCCCACCCCCTGCCAAAGGTGAAGAAGATCCAGAACTGATCAATGCCGGAAAAGAATACGTCACCATGTTAGATGGCGGTAGCTTCTTTCACCATGGCGACTCGTTTGCCATGATGCGCGGGGGACATATCGACATTTGCGTATTGGGTGCGTTTCAAGTTGCAGCCAATGGTGACTTGGCCAATTGGAGTACTGGTGCAGAGGGAGCAATACCTGCTGTCGGCGGTGCTATGGACTTAGCAGTTGGTGCCAAAAAAGTCTTTGTGATGACCAATCACACGACCAAGACTGGTGAGCCTAAGATCGTCAGCGAGCTTACCTATCCTGTGACTGGGAAAAACTGTGTAGATCGTATTTTCACCGACCTGTGTGTTATTGATGTCACGGTTAAAGGACTGGTAGTGACTGAAATGGTCGAAAACCTAAGCTTTAATGACTTACAAGCGGTAACGGGTGCCACGCTCATTGACGCGACTAAATAAAAACATCTCATAATTAAAACTTAGGATAATCGCTATGTTCGATTCAACTACTGGTTTAAACAACGCTTATATTATTGATGCCATTCGCACGCCTTTTGGACGTTACGGTGGCGGTCTAGCCCCTGTACGTGCCGATGATTTGGGTGCTATTCCTATTAAAGCCTTGATGGAACGCAATACCAATGTCGATTGGGTGCAAGTAGATGATGTTATTTACGGCTGTGCCAATCAAAGCGGTGAGGACAATCGTAACGTCGGGCGCATGTCATCCCTTCTTGCCGGCCTTCCCTATCAAGTGCCAGCTACTACGGTGAATCGCCTATGCGGCTCGTCAATGGATGCGTTAGCCATAGCTGCGCGTGCGATTAAAGCCGGAGAAGCCAATCTCATTATTGCAGGTGGTGTTGAGGGCATGAGCCGTGCGCCATTTGTAATGGGTAAGTCAGATAAAGCATTTTCTCGTAACCAAAAGTTAGAAGATACCACCATGGGCTGGCGCTTTATCAATCCAAAGCTCGACGAGTTATATGGCACTGAAACTATGCCGCAAACGGCGGAAAATGTCGCTGAGCAGTTCAACATCAATCGTGCTGACCAAGACGCCTTTGCACTACGCAGCCAACAACGTACCAATGCTGCACAAGAATCAGGATTTTTCAAAGACGAGATTACCCCAGTCATCATCCCGCAGCGCAAAGGCGATGCGGTCATTGTCGATAAAGATGAGCATCCTCGTGCAGACACCACGCTTGAGAAATTAACCAAACTTCGTGCCATCGTTAAAGAAAATGGCACAGTCACTGCTGGTAATGCATCAGGCATTAATGATGGCGCAGCAGCCTTCTTAGTAGCGTCAGAGCAAGCCATTAAAGAATTTAATCTAAAGCCGCGTGCGCGTATTGTGGCTTCCACCACAGTAGGTGTTGAACCACGTATTATGGGCTTTGCCCCAGCACCGGCGATGAAAAAGCTACTGGCGCAAACTGGACTGTCACTTGATGAGATGGATGTTATTGAGTTAAATGAAGCCTTTGCTGCGCAATCCCTAGCCTGTACACGAGATTTGGGATTGCCTGATGATAGCGAGCGTGTCAATCCGAATGGCGGTGCGATTGCGCTTGGTCACCCACTTGGCGCTTCAGGAGCACGTTTGATTTTAACAGCACTCAATCAACTTGAGAAAAGTGATAAGCGTTATGCCATATGTTCGATGTGTATTGGGGTGGGACAAGGTATCGCGATGATTATCGAACGAATTGATCATTGAATGCATTAATAATCAATCACCATAAACCTATGCGCCACTGACATTACAATGACACCATTATAAATAAGGATGATCGTTATGCCTGTACTTGAAAATAAAGACGTTACCTTAAACTATGCCACCTTTGGTGATAGCCGTAACCCTGCGCTTATATTCTCCAACTCTTTAGGTACCAGCTACCACATGTGGCAGCCGCAAATTAACGCTTTGCAAAACGATTATTTCATCGTCTGTTATGACACTCGTGGTCATGGGAAATCTTCTGCACCCAAAGGCCCTTATAGCCTTGATGCGCTTGGACAAGACGTCATTGATTTGCTCGATCACTTGAATATTGATAAAGCGTTCTTTTGTGGCATCTCAATGGGAGGCATGACGGGTCAATGGCTAGCCGTCCATTATCCTAACCGCTTCCACCACTTGATGCTGTGCAATACGGCTGCAAAAATTGGCAATGAGGCCGCATGGACAGAGCGGGCACAATTGGTACGAGAGCAAGGTCTAGATCCTATCGCGGCAACAGCCGCCTCGCGTTGGTTTACCGAGGGCTTTATCAGTAACCATCCTGATATCGTCAACGCCTTATCTGACACTCTTGCCGCTAGCAGTAGCGAAGGTTATGCCAGCTGCTGTGAAGCGCTGTCTACCGCTGATACTCGCGAGCAATTAAAAGATATCGATGTCGCGATTACGGTGGTGGCAGGATCGGAAGACCCAGTGACGACGGTTGCCGATGGTCAATATATGGTCGATCATATCCCAAATGCCACACTCGCTACTATTGAAGCCTCCCACATCTCAAACATTGAGCAGCCTGAGGTATTCAATCAGCTTGTTCGACAGTATTTAACCTACTAATCACGCCAAATTTATTGAGCAGTTAAGCGCTATTATGAAAAAAAGTCACCACACGGAAGTAATTTCAGACAAGGAAGGAACATGAAAAAGTCATTATTATCATTGGTTGTTAGTATTGCGGCCTGTAGCGCATTTAGTGCTCATGCCGATATTAACATCGATGAACAGGTAAAAAGCGTTGAAAATAAGGTGATTGAATGGCGTCGGGACATTCATCAACATCCTGAACTGAGCAACAGAGAAACCCGTACTGCCGCTATCGTTGCCAAGCATTTAAAGTCACTCGGTATGCAGGTTGAAACTGACATCGCGCACACGGGGGTTGTGGGTTACTTAAAAGGTGCCAAACCCGGCCCCACAGTCATGCTACGGGCAGACATGGATGCATTGCCAGTCACTGAAAAAGCAGATGTCCCATTTAAATCAACGGTTGTGACTAAGTATATGGGAGAAGACGTGGGGGTCATGCATGCTTGCGGTCACGACACTCATGTTGCTATGTTAATGGGAACGGCTGAAGTACTGGCTGGCGTACAAAAAGAGCTGCATGGCAATATCATGTTTGTGTTTCAGCCAGCAGAAGAAGGCGCCCCTACAGGTGAAGAAGGTGGCGCCAATCTGATGTTGAAGCAAGGCATATTTAAAAAATATAAACCAGACGTTGCATTTGGACTTCATATTATGTCTAGTTTAAACACTGGTCAAATTGGCTACCGAAGCGGTCCTATTATGGCCAGTGCGGACACCTTTGATATCACCGTAAAAGGCAAGCAGACTCACGGTTCAGCTCCTTGGAATGGGGTGGACCCTATTGCCGCTGCCTCGCAAATCGTTACAGGGATTAATCATATAGTCAGTCGTCAAGTGGACATTACTAAAGAGCCTGCCATCATCTCATTTGGCAAAATAAGTGGTGGAATACGCGACAATATTATTCCAGATAGTGTCAATATGATTGGTACTATTCGTAACTTTGATATGGATAATCGCGATCAAATTTTTGATAACATAAAAACGACTGCCACTCATATAGCGATGGCGTCAGGCGCAGAAGCAGATGTCAAAATCATCAAAGGTTATCCTGTTACTATCAATAATCCAGCGCTTACTGCGCAGATGCTACCCACGCTTAAAAGCGTAGCGGGTGCGGACAACGTATTTGATGTGCCTAAGCTCACGGCATCTGAAGATTTCTCGTTTTATTCCCAAGAAGTACCAGGATTATTTATTTTCTTAGGGGGTACGCCCGTCGGACAAGATCCCAGTAAGGCCGCGTACAATCACTCTCCCTACTTTTACGCAGACGAAGCCTCATTTAAAGTGGGTACTAAAGCGTTGAGTCAATTGGCCATAGACTATTTAGCCATGAACAAATAACGCTTTCATAGAAACCTAAGTAGCTCATATATCTAAAAGATATATGAGCTACTTTTTTATTGGTGTTTTTAAAAAGACTATCTATGATCAGTAAAGGCATTATTTTCTTGAACAATAGTAATATTGCCGGAGTCATCGGCGTATAAATCCTTACAGTGTATTCTAGAGAAAGGTCTCGCTTCTTCCATTCTACCAAAGTAAAAACCATACCTTTTAGGTATAAATTTATACTTAGATGGTTTTTGACTTAGTACCGGTAAAACCCTAACTTGTAAAGCACGTATAAGGATATTACCCACGGAGAAAAACGAATGGAATCTAAACCCCTAAACATCAATAAAGTCATTGATGAAGCCAAATTTTCCCCTTTTCATTGGAAAGTGTTGTTTTGGTGCCTATTGATTATTATTTTTGATGGCTATGATCTTATTATTTATGGTGTGGCGCTGCCGCTACTGATGGAGGAATGGTCATTGACCGCGGTACAAGCAGGTTTTCTTGCCAGTGCTGCACTTTTTGGTATGATGTTTGGCGCCATGATTTTTGGGACTCTCTCAGACAAGATTGGACGCAAAAAAACGATTATGATTTGTGTGGGTCTATTCAGTAGTTTTACCTTTTTAGGGGCTTTTGCTGATGGTCCAATGCAGTTTGCTGCTTTACGCTTTGTTGCTGGTTTAGGTATTGGTGGTGTGATGCCGATATGTGTCGCTCTGACCTCTGAATACGCGCCAAAACGTATGCGTAGTACGCTAGTTGCTATCATGTTTAGTGGCTATGCCATCGGTGGTATGGCGTCAGCACTACTAGGGTCATTTTTAGTGGTGGATTTTGGCTGGGAAATTATGTTTTATATCGCAGGTATTCCCACCTTGCTATTGCCAATTATTTGGAAAATGCTGCCTGAGTCTTTGATGTATTTGGTCAAAGAAGACAGGCATGATGACGCTAAAAAAATCGTCCGCAGACTTGCACCACAAGAAACGGTCACTGCCTCTACTACCTTACTATTAGATGAGCCGACCAAAGGTGATGACGCACCCATTAAGGCCCTTTTTCTAAAAAACCGTGGATTCACCACTATCATGTTTTGGGTTGCTTTCTTTATGTGCCTGCTGATGGTGTATGCACTTGCTAGCTGGTTGCCAAAACTGATGATTCAGGCAGGTTATTCATTAGGCGCTAGTATGCTGTTCTTATTTGCACTCAATATTGGTGGTATGGTTGGGGCTATCGGTGGTGGTGTATTAGCTGACAAATTCCATCTTAAACCTGTTTTGGCCCTCATGTTTGCCTTGGGTGCAGTGGCATTGATATTGCTTGGCTATAATAGTCCTCAGGTGGTGCTATATACTCTCATTGCAATCGCTGGCGCTACTACTATTGGCTCGCAGATCTTACTTTATACCTTTGTTGCTCAATACTATCCTACAGCGGTACGTACGACGGCGATGGGCTGGGCATCGGGTATTGGTCGTATTGGCGCTATTGTAGGTCCTATCTTAACTGGGGCGCTACTGACACTTGAGCTAAGCCACCAGACGAACTTTTTGTTTATCGCCATACCAGGAATAATTGCAGCCGTTGCTATTTTTCTCGTAAACCTAAATGCGGCAGTGGACAGCAAAACAAGTCAGGAGCAACAAATGAATTTAGACACTCCAATATCAACTTAATACTCACTTAAATGTGATATTAGTTGCATATCATTAAGTTAGCCCTTTTTTAGCGTATTCACGATTTGAATGCGCTATTTTTTATTGTCAATAATACCTGTACTCAGGCAATGCGTCTTACACTACCTTTCAAAACATTCATGTTTTTTCAAAGTGAAAAACCATTCTGTTAAAAAAATAAATCACCACTGTATTTTCTTCTTACCATAACTAAAGATCGGTGATAATTCTCATAAAAAACAGCCAATCCATATAAACGAATCGTCGAACAAAAGGTATAATACCAACGTCATGCCATACCTATTATGTAAGGAACTAGGAGCCAGAAACGCTTCGGCCATAAAACGCCAATACAGATTTGCTTTGATTTGTGCGGCCAGGCTATGTTACCAAAACCTTCTACGTTAACATCTAACAAATTGACATAGAGGGTCAGCTTATACTACCATTGATAATTACTTTCATTCATCTTACTGATGATCCTATAATAACTTTTTGGAGTAATCCCATGCAGTGGACCAAACCAGCTTTTCAAGACATCCGTATCGGTTTCGAAATCACTATGTATTTTGAAGCACGTTAAAAAATAATGAACCTGAATACATTAAAAGCCCTAGATGATTAGGGCTTTTATTTTTTTTGAAATTTGGAAATATCGATTTATGTATATTCACGTTTTAGGCTCAGCCGCTGGTGGCGGATTTCCGCAGTGGAATTGCAATTGCGAAAACTGCCATGGTGTACGTCAAGGCACCATTGACGCAAAGACCCGCACCCAATCTTCGATAGCCATATCAGAAGATGGCATAGATTGGATTTTATTCAACGCCTCACCGGATATCCGCCAGCAATTATTTGATTTTAAAGCGGCGCAGCCAGCACGTCAATTGAGAGATACAGGCATTACAAATGTGGTGTTGATGGACAGCCAGCTTGACCATACGACAGGGCTATTGACCCTGCGCGAAGGTTGTCCGATTCCTGTTTGGTGTACTGACATGGTCTATCAAGATCTCACGACAGGCTTCCCTATTTTCAATATGCTAAAGCACTGGAATGGTGGTCTGCAATATAATCAAATCGATCCAAAACAGACCTTTCAAATCGACGGCTTTAGCAATTTAGAACTGACGCCTTTGGTGATTAGAAGCTCTGCACCGCCCTACTCCCCACACCGCAACGATCCCCATGATGGCGACAACATCGCGCTGATTGTGAAAGATTTAAAAACACAAAAACAACTCTTTTATGCTCCAGGTTTGGGCAAAATTGACGATGACATTATGCATATTATGAAAGCCTCTGATTGCGTGATGATTGACGGCACGCTATGGACTGACAATGAAATGCAAGAGTGCGGCGTCGGCACAAAAACTGGCCAAGACATGGGTCATTTGCATATCAGTGGTGACGATGGCTCGCTGCATTATTTAGATCAGCTCGAGAATGCGCGCAAGGTACTTATTCACATCAATAACACCAACCCAATATTGAATGAACAATCTGAGCAGGCTGCGACATTAAAACAACATGGTGTTGAAGTGGCCTTTGATGGTATGCAGATTGAGTTGTAATACAAAGACAGCAATCGTAAGGTAAAGACAATGCAAGAAGAAGCAAAAGCACTAAGCCCAGAAGCGTTTGAACAAGCGATTATGGCAAAAGGTCAGTATTATCATATTCACCATCCTTTTCATATCATGATGCATGAAGGCAAAGCGACCCAGCAGCAAATCCAAGCGTGGGTCGCCAATCGATTTTATTACCAAATCAATATTCCATTAAAAGACGCGGCGATTATGGCGAACTGTCCCGATCAGCGGGTGCGTCAAGAGTGGATTCAGCGCATGATTGATCAAGATGGGGTGTATCCAGATGGTGGTGGCCGTGAAGCGTGGTTGGGTCTGGCAGAAGCGGTTGGCCTTAGCCCTGAGCAAGTAATTTCGGAAGAGTTGGTATTACCGGGTGTGCGTTTTGCTGTTGATGCTTATGTGAACTTTGCCCGCCGTACTTCATGGCGTGAGGCGGCGAGTAGCTCACTGACAGAGCTGTTTGCCCCGCAGATTCACCAGTCGCGCTTAGAGTCATGGCCCAAGCACTACCCTTGGATCAAAGAAGAAGGCTATACCTATTTTCGCTCGCGTTTGAGCCAAGCCCGCCGTGATGTTGAGCATGGCCTGACCATCACACTCGACTCATTCAAAACGGCCGAGCAACAAGAGCGTATGCTTGAGATATTACAATTTAAACTCGATATTTTATGGACGATATTGGATGCCTTGAGCTTGGCCTATGTCCATAACCAAGCGCCTTATCAAAGCGTCACTACTGATAATGTCTGGCATAAAGGATTGTTCAAATGAGTATACCTGCTAGTTTACCTGAGCTGGATCAATCCATCGTACCGGTATGGCGTCACGGTTATCGTTTTCAGTTTGAGCCAGCTCAAGACGCTTATGTCCTGCTCTACCCTGAAGGGATGATAAAACTCAATGACAGTGCCAGCATCATTGGACAGCATATTGATGGTCAGGCATCCATTGCTGATATTATTAAAAAGGTGAAAGCGATGTTTGGCGATGTGCCTGAAATCGAGCAAGATATCATTGAATATATGCTGGTCGCCCAGCGCGAACATTGGATTGACTTAGTATGACTGCGCCCGTCGGACTGCCGCTATGGTTACTTGCTGAGCTGACCTATCGCTGCCCCTTACAATGCCCGTATTGCTCCAACCCCATTGATTATGCTCAGTATAAAGAAGAGCTGACAAAACAAGAGTGGTTTGATGTGTTTGATCAGGCGCGGCAAATGGGCGCGGTGCAGCTTGGGTTTTCTGGCGGTGAACCACTGGTGCGTCAAGACTTAGAAGAACTGGTCGCTTATGCGCACAAGCAAGGTTTTTATACCAACCTCATCACTTCAGGTATGGGACTTACTGAGGCTAGAATCGCGAGTCTAAAAGAAGCAGGCCTACAGCATATTCAGATCAGCTTCCAAGCCAGTGATCCGTCGGTAAACAATGCCTTAGCAGGTTCAAAACATGCTTTTGAGCAAAAGTATGAGATGTCACGTCTGGTCAAGCAGTACGACTATCCGATGGTGCTTAACTTTGTGATTCATCGGCAAAACATCGATCAGATCGATCAGATTATCGAGTTGTGTTTAGAGCTAGAAGCCGACACGGTTGAGCTGGCTATTTGTCAGTTTTACGGCTGGGCATTTGAGAACATCGAAGGTTTACTTCCGACCAAAGAACAAGTGGTTCGCGCTGAACGTATTACCAATGAGTATCGCAAAAAAATTGAAGAACGTGGTATCAAATGCAAACTTATCTTTGTGGTGCCTGATTACTACGAAGAGCGGCCAAAACCTTGTATGGATGGCTGGGGTAAGATTTTCTTGACCGTGGCACCAGATGGTACCGCCCTGCCTTGTCATGCTGCCAGACAGCTGCCCATGTCCTTTCCCAATGTCAGGCAGACGCCATTGAAAGACATCTGGTATGACTCAGACAGCTTCAATCACTTTCGCGGTGATGAATGGATGCCTGACATGTGCCAAAGCTGCCCCGATAAAGAACGAGATTATGGCGGCTGCCGTTGCCAAGCGTTTATGCTGACGGGCGATGCCAAAAATGCCGATCCTGTGTGCGGCAAATCGCCTTATCATTACTTGATTGAGGAAGCACGTATCAATAGTGAGACACCAACTCCTTTTAAAGAGCTGCGTTTTCGCAACCCTAAAAATTCTAAGCGGCTAAGTGGCAATCTGCTAAGCAACAAGCAGCTAAGTGATAAAAAAGTCAATGAAACACAAGCCAATAAAGTACAAGTGGGTCAAGAGCAATTGATTCCCACTCGTACTCTGATGGATTAAATATGAATGCTAATACTAAGCCTGTGATTTTTGATGGCCATAACGATCTATTAACTCGTCTTTGGCTAAGCTCTGCTGACGATCCGGTGCATGATTTTATTTATAGCACACTACCGGGACATTTAGATTTAAAGCGCTGCCGACAAGCAGGATGGATGGGCGGATTGTTTTCTATCTTTTTGCCACCCTACTCTTATGTGAAAAACAACCATCCCGACAAGTTAGCTCATCTTACAAACTCGGATTTTGAACCGCAAGAAATCGTTGATATTTGCTGTGCGCAATTAGCGCTTGCTCAGCAATTGCAGGCGCGATCAGACGGTCAGATTCAGATCTGTACGTCTCTAAATCAAATTCAAGCCTGTCAGCAGAACCAGCAACTGGCTATCGTTTTGCATCTTGAAGGCGCTGAGTTTTTAGCTATTGAGCCTGACTTACTGGATGTGTTCTATGAAGCAGGACTCAGAAGTATTGGCCCACTGTGGAATAGAAAAAGTCTGTTTGGTGATGGTTTAAATGCGTCTTTTCCGCATTCGCCAGACACAGGGGCTGGTCTAACCCGCGAAGGCAAAGACCTTATTTTGGCGTGCCGTGACAAGCATATGCTGATTGATGTGTCACATATGAATGAGCGCGCGTTTTGGGATACGCTAGAAATTGCGGATCAGCCGATTGTCGCAACCCACTCCAATGCACACGCCTTATGTCCGCAAGCAAGAAACTTGACTGATCAACAATTGGCTGCCATTAAACAAAATGGTGGTCTGGTTGGGGTGAACTTCGATGTGGCATTTCTTCGTGCGGATGGGCAGCGAGATACGCAGACCTCACTTGATGTGATCGTCGATCATCTTGCTTATCTGATTGACCATTTGGGCGAAGATCACGTTGGTTTTGGCTCTGATTTTGATGGTTGTCTATTGCCAGATGAGTTATCAGACATTAGCCAAATCTCCATGCTAATTGAGCGGATGCAACAACGACATTTCTCTGATGAGCTTATTGAAAAGATTACGTCGAAAAATTGGTTTGCTGTGCTTGATAAGATATGGCAGTGATAAGCATATGATTTTTCACAACAAATTATATGCTAAATAAAAAGGAAATACTTAGAGCTCAATTCAAATCATTTGAATACAACTCAGCCATCTATATTGTGGGTAATCTGGTAAGTAACCTATAGGTCGATAGATCGAATTTTTCAAGAATCGTCAATCTAGAACAGGTGACACAAACCGACGCGGAAAAACCCTTCAATGAAGCTGCAAGTGGGGCTAGTACCTTATAATTTCATATATGATTTGCTACAACCTAAATAATTCATGAGTATAATAACCAGCTATAACTTTTTAGGCCAACTACATGACTCCCATATATACCGCATTGGCTGTACTGGTTACCTTCATTTGGGGCGTAAATTTCACCTTTATTGCGTGGGGGCTTGAGAGTTTTCCACCATTAATGCTTACTGCCCTGCGTTTTTTCTTTACCGCCATTCCATTAGTTTTTTTTCTAAAGCCGCCTAAATTTAACCGTACATTACTTATCTATGCCATCGGCACATTTGTCATGCAATACGCCTTTGTATTCACCGCCATGCATTTGGGTGCATCGCCAGGGTTAACGGCGCTATTACTACAAATTCAGATTTTTATCACTGTCTTGCTGGCTTACTTTATATTGGGTGAGGCAGTCAGTCGCATGCAAATCATCGGTATGTTGGTCGGTGTACTAGGACTCAGCGTGATTGCGCTAAACCTTGGCGGTGATATGCCTTTGGCTGGTTTTGTCTGCATCTTGATTGCAGCAATAGGCTGGAGCTTTGGCAACATTGCCTCAAAGCAAGCGTCAGCGCAAGCAGCCTTGAAAACCACGCAGCAGGGTTCAGGAATTACTATTGTCTCGCCTAGCACTGGCAAAAACAAAGCATCCGCATTATCTGCCCTAGCATTGGTAGTTTGGGGCGGCCTCATTGCTTGCGTGATATTGACTCTATCTTCTCTTATATTTGAGACCGATGCATGGCAGCTAGCGACGTTTACTGAAGCATCACTAAAATCCTGGCTATCGCTTGGATTTATCGTGTATATCTCAACCTTGATTGGCTTTGGATTGTGGGCACATCTACTCAGTCAAAATACTGCTTCCAAGGTTATGCCGTTTGCTCTACTGGTACCAGTATTTGGCATGGTAACCTCAGTGCTGCTTACAGGAGAAATCGTGACGTGGTGGAAGATGCTGGCAATGACATTGATTTTGTCGGGGTTATTATTGGCAAATGTGAAGATAAAGTTGGAAAGAAAGCGCCAGCCAATATGACATTAGCTACTTTATTGAAAAAGAAGTAAAAAATACTATAAAAATATGATTTCTAGTTCAACAAAAAAAACCACCCTTGCCGATCAAGCTAAGGTGGTTTTTATTTTAGTTTTAAGACTATACTTTCTAAAACTCAAAGTCCTATGCAGGCCAGCCTTCTAATACAATCTTGCCATGCGCTTGCTGGTTTTCTAGCATTTGGTGCGCACTGCGTACATGCTCAGCCGTGATAGTGCCAAGATGATAGGCAACGGTGGTTTTGATCTTACCTGTATCAATCATGTTGGCAACGTCCGTCAATAAACGATGCTGTTCAATCATATCTGGCGTATGGAACATAGATCGCGTAAACATAAACTCCCAATGTAGGCTTAGGCACTTAGTTTTAAGAAGATTGGCATCTAATGATTTTGGATCATCAATGAGTCCAAGTTTACCTTGTGGCTTTAAGCATTTAATGATTTCTTCATAATGCTCGTCAGTATTATTGAGACTCACGACGTAATCTACTTCAGTGATGCCTATCTTTTGCAGTTCATCAAATAAAGGATTGTGGTGATTGATGACATGATCTGCGCCTAGCTCCTTTAACCACTGTACGCTCTCATCTCTTGAAGCAGTGCCTATAATCTTGGCAGAAGTTCGTGTTTTTAGTAGCTGCGTTAAGATAGAACCCACGCCGCCCGCTGCACCAATGACTAATACCGAAACGTCATTAGCACTCTCATCACTACCATTTTTATCTACCGAGCTGTTAGTGACAGGCACTTGTAAACGCTCAAACAACATCTCCCAAGCCGTGATCGTCGTCAATGGCAATGCCGCCGCTTCAGCGAAAGACAACGATGCTGGCATACGCCCAACGATGCGCTCATCAACTAGCTGGTACTCAGCATTACTGCCCGAACGGGTTAGATCCCCTGCGTAATATACCTTATCCCCTACTGAGAACAGGCTGACCTCGTCGCCAACCGCCGTCACGATGCCCGCCGCATCCCAACCAATCACTGCGTACTCACCCTCTGGTGCAGGACGCGATTGACGGATTTTATAATCCACTGGGTTGACGGATATGGCTTTGACCTCTACCAGAATATCGTGACCTGTGGCAGTCGGTTTATCAAGGGTAATATCTTGTAGCGCTTGTTCATTATCGATGGCTAGATTGTCTTGATAACCAATGGCTTTTATTGTCTGATTTTGCATTGTTTTTATTCCTAATAATAAATAGATTGAGCAGAGCTCTCATGTGGGCAATACTGAAATACATAGCGCTTAACAGGAGGTAATATACTTTTAATACAACGACTGTAACACCTGCTGTGTTTGACGCTCCAGCTCTGCAATGGCTTTTTTGTCTAACGCGTCGGCATGCGGTTGACCAAATTCGCCCCTAGCATCGCCATGTGCACCATCTTTGATATCGTTATCAAAGTATTTACCCGTGTCATTAGCGAACTCATCCGAGACAGCCAATTCCGTTAAGATATTTGTCCCTTTATCTGCTGATGACCAGTGATGACCATACGCTTCGTCAACCATCTTGGTGTTCAACAATGATCCTGGATTGACAGCGATCACGTTAATATCATGGCTAGCAACTGTGTCAGCTAAATCCATGCTCCACATTGTTAGTGCCAGCTTACTTTGCGCATAGGCAGCTTTGTCATCGAGATGCGCTTGCCCTACAAATGCCTTATATGATATTGGTGCTTGAGCAGCCGAGCTTAAATTCACAATACGCGCTTTACTAGATTGCTTGAGTAAAGGTAATAAAGCATTGGTCAGCTCGTAAGGCGCTAGGTAATTGACCACAAAGCGTACGTCCAAACCATCTTTAGTCATCGCTGATGCCGTGGTATAAATCCCTGCATTGTTTATTAATACATCCAGCTTTGGTAGCTTTTCATTGACGTCTGCGGCCATCTTGAGCACAGCCGTTAAATCGGAAAAATCAGCCACAAACCCATCAATATGATCTACCGCGTCGCCTGTCGCCACTGCTTGAACTTCTGCAATGACACTAGCAAGTTTGTCAGCATCGCGGCCATGCAGGTACACTTGATGCCCAGCCTCTGCTAGCTTTAAAGCAGCCAACTTACCAATACCATCTGTGCTACCCGTGATTAAAATTGTTTTATGCATAGTCATAAACCGTCCTTATTGTTTGAATTATGGTTTTAGTCTTGGATACGTGTTCTATTTTATCTGTCGTTATAGCACCCATTGTTATGAAAGTGTTGTGATTCAAAACAGCAATCATCATCGACGGAAACACTTAAAGTTTCTGAAACTGGCTGATTTTTTGAATAATTATTTACTGTATGAGAGTAGCCGATTACGGCTATATAGTTGCGGGTGTCTATGTAAATTAAATGAAAATACAATTGATAAAAAAACGCTAGTAAGTACTCACTTACTAGCGTTTGACTAACGGCTTAAATACCTTTTATAAGTTGTCTGTTTAAATCCTCAGTTAGCGTCAATTAACGTCAATTAACGTAAGTCGTCAACGACGGCTAGCATGGCAATAAGCGATGCCTCCCCTAACTGAATAGAACGCTCTGGTGACCAGCCCATCTCTTCATCAGGTAGATTATCGTTGTCTTTAAATGGCATCTCTAAGGTATTAGCAAGACAATCAAAACGTTCAGCCACCCAATGGGTTGCCAGTGTCATGTTCGCCTCACCCGGCGCATCAATCTCATAACCGACCTCGGTCTGAAAATCGGCACTGGCTAATTTCAATACGTCTGAGAACCGATCGCGTAGATGTGCGAGGCGCTCATTATAACTTGGCGTTCCTTGAGAGCCAGCAAGGAATGCAAAAGGTAATGCTTCATCGCCATGCACGTCATAAAACAGATCAACGCCCGTCTCTTCCATCTTATTGATCACATGAAACACTTCAGGACTTTTTTCTAAACTTGGACTTGCCCACTCACGGTTTAGGTTCGTACCTGCTGCGTTCGTACGGAGATGCCCACGTACACTACCATCAGGATTCATATTCGGCACAATATAGAAGTTGGCTTTGTCTAATAACAACCTGCTATTGGCATTATCGCTATCTAACAAGCTATAGAGCAAACCTTCGACCAGCCACTCAGCCATTGTCTCACCCGGGTGCTGACGCGCGGTGATCCAGATGTTGCGTTTCTTAGTATCGCCATCACCAATCTTCACCAATGTTAGGTCGCGCTTATCAAGGGTTTCACCTAAATGCTCTAAAGTCACCAGTGGGTGCGTCTGTACAGCTGCTAACAAGTCTTGGTGACGCTCATAGCTATAAGGCGCAAAATAAGCAATTTGGATAGTTTCGCAGGCCAACTCTGCCACGATGGTTAATTTGCCATCTTTATAAGTAGTCGGTAGACGGAACCAATGCTGACGATCGTAGGAAGCGACTGCTTGATAATTCTCCCACCCTTCTAGGTAGGAGGATTCGCCTGCATTCATGATATTGAGAACGTACTCTTCTCCAACCTCACCGGATAGACGGAAGTTAAACCATTGGAAAAATTCTTCGCCAACGTCTGGACGAATAGCCAGTTGAATATTTTTTTTATCTTCTATGTTAAGTACTTCAATATTACCTGCATCGAAATTGGCAGTGATATGCATGATCGCTCCTCGATTGGTTTTTTATGATTGGGTCTAATCGGCTATGTGTGGGATACAAAGGAATGTGACAGATTTTTTATTCTAGATAGGCTCTAATCTAACACAGTAGCGCTATACTTTATTGGTCATCACACACTCTTTTTCAAGTCACTAGCTTACCAGATTGATCTCTGGTTTTTTCAGAATGGCCCACAGCGCTATATTCATATTTATCCAAACTGGAAAGCAGATAACTGCGTTTTTAGCACTTGCTCAGAGTAAATTTTATGACCCTTATCATTGCCTGCTGCACCTACCGCCACCATAAGCGGTAGCAAATGCTCCTCTGCCCCTAATGGATGCGACGCCATTGCATAAGGTGCTTTTGACCAATTAGCAAGCGCTGCAAGTCGCATCTCCGCATCCGCTGCGACAGTGTTGGTAAGCCATTCATCAAAACCCTCTGACGGTGCGGTGAAGTTTGCATCACCATAGCCACGCATATTATGAAAGCTCATCCCGCTACCGATGATCAATACGCCTTCTTGACGTAATGCATGCAGTGCTTGGCCCGCTGCCAGATGCGCTTTTGGGTCTAGATCATTACACAGTGACATCTGTACCACGGGAATATCCGCTTCAGGGAGCATTACCTTTAACGGTATAAAGACACCATGATCAAAACCGCGTGACGCATCTTGTTTGTTCTGTATACCTGCCTCAGTTAGCAATTTACTGACTCGTTCAGACAATACTGGCGCGCCTGATGCTGGGTACGTCAAGTGATAGGTATGCTCAGGAAAGCCATAATAATCGTAAATCAAATCAGGTTTCACGCTAGCAGTAATACCAAACTTAGGTGTCTGCCAATGAGCGCTAATCATCAAGATAGCCTTTGGACGCTCAGGCAATCGAGTCGTAATGCTCGCTAAAAAAGTCGCCATCCCATCCCACATATCTGCAGGTTGCCAATCCATAAAAAAACAAGGTCCCGCGCCATGCGGTATAAATAGCACAGGCTGACTTACTGACTCGTTAGATACGTGTACGCTCATCACTTTCTCCTTGTCACTTTTATAAGATGGTTTGATTAATTGATATGACGTTGTCAGCGTGGGCCATTACTGTTTTTACGATGACGCCTCTTTAGCGTTACTGACAGCAATTAAAGGGAGCTATTACACACGCCCTAGCTTTTCTGATAGTGCCTTGTCCATACTTATAGCACCGCCACCTTGTACCGTTAAAGCTAGCAAAGCCACCATCAAGGTCAATGCGTATTCGTAGCCACCATCAGCGGCGAATAAACCATTGCTGATATGGACAGAAAAAATAGCGACTAGCATCGTAAAGGCAGCGATCAATGCGGCAGGTCGAGTCAGTAATCCTAAAACTAAGGCAAGACCACCAAAGAACTCAGCACCGCCTGCCAATATTGCCATTAACAAACCAGGTTCCATACCCATACTGCTTAACCATCCAGCCGTGCCAGCCAGCCCATTGCCACCAAACCAGCCAAATAACTTTTGTGCGCCGTGGGCTGCCAAAATCAAACCGACGGGTACACGAAGGATTAAGGCAGCAGCGCCAGCTTCTGATGTTAAAATTTTATTTAATAGTGATGTTTTCATTGATAATTACTCTATAACGTATGATTGGGATAAATGCTGTATAAAATGATATAGACACACTATACTATCAACGCGATAAAAGAGTAAGCCGAGTTATATTGAATGATTATCAACGTATCGTTTATAGTAGAATCAGCATTAGATTAAACATAGGAAACAACATGGATAGAATCGATGCAATGCGTGCCTTTGTAGCGGTGGTGACTGAAGGCGGTTTCAGTAAAGCCGCCACAGCGATGCAGCTTTCACCGCAACTGGTGAGCAAGTATGTTGCAAAGTTGGAGGAGCAGCTGAATACCCGTCTGCTCAATCGCACCACACGTAAAGTGAGCATGACTGAGGCTGGCAGTCAATATTTTACACACGCACAGCAGATTTTGTTGAGTATTGATGAGATGGCATCGCAATTGGGCGGCTTACAACAGCACCCTAAAGGTATTCTACGAATCAGTGCACCTGTCTCATTCGCCTTAAAGCATATGGCAAAGCTGATTACTGACTTTCAAGAACGCTATCCCTCAGTCACCGTTGATCTACAGCTGAGTGACCGGAAAGTTGATATCATTGAAGAAGGCTTTGATATTGCATTGCGTATTGGACAGTTAGACAGCTCATCGCTGATTGCCAAGCAAATTTCGCCTATTCGCGTGGTTTTATGCGCCTCACCTGAATATCTAAAAATCCACGGTACGCCTAAACGACTTGAAGATTTAGAGGCGCATCGCTATTTGCATTATAGCTATATGAACGGAGAGACTAGGGGACAAATTTATAAGTACCTAAAGGCGAAACAGCTCAAGGAAAGCAGCATTTTTCGTAGTAATAACGGTGACGTGCTGGTTGAGGCGGCCATTGCAGGCGCAGGATTGATATTGCAACCGACTTTCATTGTTAGTAAAGCGCTAAATACTGGCAAGTTAGTTATAGTGCTGCCTGAATATGAACCCAACCCTTTGGGCTTATATGCAGTCTATGCTCATAGAAAACTACTGCCCCATAAAGTCAGGTCTTTTATTGACTTTATGACGGACTATTATGGTGATCCGCCGTATTGGGATGAACACATTAAGTTGAACCGCCCTAAGGTTGTCGGGGATTCAATATCCTGAGAGAATACGTCAAAGAAAGCATCAAATAATTACTAATACCTCTAATAGTATGGAAAAATAACCACACAATGAAAAAATCCCTTCAAAGCATTTTAAACCGAGTGGGACTGACCGCTTTAGTGGCAGCATCATTACTATCGAGCACCGTACAGGCAGCAGATAGTGATGATCGCTTAAAAAGTACTATTGATCAGCAAGCAACATTATTAATGAATAAGCATGATATTCCAGGCATGGCCTTTGGCATTATTATTGATGGAAAATCACATTTTTATCATTATGGTTTGGCTGACAAAAATGAACCGCCCCGACTATATCGGAGGCTGATCTACTTGAGTCAGGCAGCAATGCCT
>NZ_JABASR010000017.1 GCF_016107525.1 Psychrobacter aquimaris
TCATAATGATTTGAATTGTCAAGCTTTTTTATAATTTGTTTCTTCAAGTTAACTGCGTTATTTATGTGTAATCTACACACTAATCACTGCCAGCTCGTCTTGTGTGGGCGTATTATAGACGCTTTAAATCTTGAGTCAAGAGGTAATTTCTATTTAGTGTGAAATAGCTTGATTATCTAAGCTTCCAAACCACTTGCCTTTCGAAAAGGGTGGCAGTCTACGAGGGTTTTATATATAAAACAAGGAAAGTCTATAAATAATCTTTGTTATTTTCTATTAGCAGAACTTTATGCACCTAACTCGTTGTTATAGTTGTACAACTCATTAAATTAGCTCTTATGCCTACACATTAAACCTTTTCATTACAGTAACTTTTCTAGTTCTTTATATAGAGCGCATAAAAAAGGCACTTACCTGACGGTAAGTGCCTTGATATATACATCAAAAATATTGTTAGCTTTTTACTTTTGTCTTAACGGTAGTGACGATACCCGACAACGCATAAATAATACCAATCGCCAAGATACCAACAGGTATATCATAAAGCACGATACTCATAACGAGTACGCCAATGATAAGAACGACGAAAGGGACTTTCTTTTTATCAAACTCTTTAAAGCTATAATATTTAACGTTACTGACCATCAGCAAGCCACAAACAACGACCCAAGCTGCGAATAAGAACATAACTGCCGTATCGTACTGTCCAATCCACTCATTATGATCAACCGCAACCATCACAGCCGCAGTAACCAAAATAGCGGCAAGCGGACTTGCCAAACCAACGAAGTATTTTTTATCGACGATACCAACCTGCACGTTAAAGCGTGCCAAACGAAAAGCACCGCAAGCGGTAAAGACAAACGCACAGCCAAGACCAATACGACCAAGTGGTTCTAGAGCAAAGCTATAAATTAAAATAGCAGGTGCTACGCCAAACGCTAGCATATCGGCAAGCGAATCATATTGCTCGCCAAAGGGGCTTTGCGCATTAAGCATACGTGCGACCCGCCCATCAGCGCCATCAAGAATAGCGGACAAAAAAATGGCTAGAGACGCTTTGTAAAACTCGCCTTGCGTACTGGCCAAGATCGAATAGAAGCCGGAAAGCAGTGACAAGGTTGTAATCAAATTTGGCGCTAGATAGACACCGCGACTTACAACCCTCTGCCCTTCAGCAACTTCTGCTTCAATCACCTCAAAGGTCAAGCCATCATAATTTTCATTATCCGCTAAGCGAATATTAAACTCGTGCTCATCGACAAAGGGTGGCTGTGTTGCCGCACTGTCTTGCAACAACCCATCATTTAGGGGCGGATGATTTGATTCGTCTTTAGGTAATTGCACGTTAGTCATCTCAATATCCTTATTTGCCGACATTGTTATTCGCAGAGATTGTTATTCGCCGACTAGCCAGCGTACATTGGTTGCGCTATCAGGCGTTAAGTCTGGAGCATCAGCCACTTTTAACGCAGGCTGTAAGAAACGTAATATCTCACGTGCATGATTATCAAATTGCCAAGGTGGATTGATAACCAATAAACCTGTTCCGTTAAGACCAACCGCCACATCATTTGGATAAATATTCAGCTCACAGACCAGCTGGCGGCGCATTTCAGTACGCTTGAGCTTTTTATAAAACAGCTCAACAGCTTCAACGTTCTTAATAGGGAACCAAAGCGCGTAAGTGCCTTGTGGCCATTTATTATAAGCCGCAACGAGTAGGTTTATCAGACGGGTAAAATCTTTGTGCTCTTGCTCATAAGGAGGATCAAGAAAAATCAGACCACGCTTTTCTTTTGGCGGAATAACGGCGGTAATACCTTCAAAGGCATCACGATGCTGTATACCAATGGGTAACTTGTGCAACTGATAATTTAGCGCATCATATTCGCTAGCTTTGGCTTCAAAAGCTTCACCGCGCACACCCGCATCTGGATTTTTCTCGATATGATGGGCAACCCACCAAGGAGAACCAGGATAGACTTTATTGTCATAAGTGAAACGGGCTTGCTTAATGCCTTCCATATAATCTTTGACAGCAGCGGGTGCCTTATCGGTATTGGCATTTAATAACGCTTGGATACCACCTTTAGCCTCACCTGTCTTGCGCGCTTCTTCACTGCTCAGTGAATACAGTCCGCGACCACCATAAGCATCAAGCACATAAAAAGGTTTGTTTTTTTGCCCCAATTGATTAAGGAGTTGTACCAATAAAATGTGTTTAACCACATCAGCAAAGTTACCAGCGTGGTAGGCGTGTTTATAGTTCATAATCTCAAAAGTTTAAATAAGAAAAATTACATCTATGGTAGCATAGGCAGAGTAAAAGATAACGATGGTTTTGGTAAAAAGGCATTGATTGGCTATGTATTGCTAGCTAACTGACCATAGTGAGACGAAATGACAGAGATTATTAGCAATCTTGATGTGACAAAGTTGGTGATTGATAATCCGATAGGAGAAGATAATCCACCTTTATTGTTTCCACATAGTGATGATCCAAGCCAAAAGTCACTGACTCAGCACATATTACAACCGTCTGATTTTGAGATCAGTTGGCAAGATAAGCTGACTGATACACAACTGGATACATTCGTTGAAGATGGCTGGATAATTATTGATGATGTCTTTGAAACGAAAGCGCTGTTAGCCTTGCAAGCAGAGAGTGGCTTTATTAACTATCGTGACGCAGAGCTCACGGCCGGTATTCGTGTCAGCGATATTCGCGGTGATCGCATCCGCTGGATTACAGAAAACTTCTTTGCAGGTTATTATTATTTGCAAAGCATCAATGCGCTTGCCGCCTTGTTTAATCGCAGTTTATTTGCGGGTATTCGCCACAGTGAAGCGCATTACGCTTGCTATCCGGTGGGGTTTGGCTACCAATGGCATAGTGACAATCCGGCTGGGCGTGATGAACGCGTTATCTCTGCGGTGTTTTATCTCAATGACGAATGGGAACCAACTGACGGCGGCGCACTAGAAGTCATTGATAAACATGGCGTTCATCATAACGTCATGCCTGTCGCCAATAGATTGGTGATATTTGACAGTGACCTACAACATCAAGTGCAAATTGCCCATCGGCAGCGTTATTCTATCGCTACGTGGATGCGCCGTGATGGTTTGGTGCCTTTTGTTGAAGACAATATTTAAAATTCATCAGCTATCAGAAAAAGTAAGTAATAAGTATAAAACAATGACTGATTTTATCGTGGCTGCCAATCTTAAAAATTTATCATTTTAATTCATAATAAAAAGGTTTATTCATGTCGGACTTCAATAAACAAAGCACCCATCAACAAGAAAACCATCAGCAGCAAACACTAGATTTAAGTATTGCGCTACTTGAACGTCCTTCCGTCACACCAGATGATGATGGCTGCCAAGATATCTTGTCAGAACGATTATCACAAGCTGGGTTTGACTGCGAATTTATGTATTTTGGCGATAGAGATCAAAGCGGCGAACATGCAGAAGTCAAAAATTTATGGGCGCGCCGTGGCACCACTAATCCAGTCATTTGTTTTGCTGGTCATACCGACGTCGTGCCAACAGGTGATGAAAACAATTGGACTTATCCACCATTTACGCCAACCATCGCTGATGGTTACCTATGGGCGCGCGGTGCGGCTGACATGAAAACGGGGATTGCTGCTTTTACCGTCGCTGCCGAGCGTTTCGTCGCTAATTATCCTGAACATAACGGCTCTATTGCTTTTTTAATTACCTCAGATGAAGAAGGCCCGTCTATCAATGGCACGGTCAAAGTCATTGAGACCTTAGAAGCCCGTAACGAAAAAATCACGTATTGCCTCGTTGGCGAACCATCGAGCACGGATACGCTTGGCGATATCATTAAAAACGGTCGCCGCGGCTCATTGGGTGCGGAACTTACGGTCACTGGCAAACAAGGTCATGTTGCTTACCCGCATTTAGCTTGCAACCCTATTCATGCAACGATGGCAGCTTTGGCGGAATTGACTGCCGCTACTTGGGATAATGGCAATGACTACTTTCCTGCGACTTCCCTGCAAGTCTCTAATATCAATGGCGGTACAGGTGCCACCAATGTCATTCCTGAAACGTTAAAAGTTATCTTCAATTTCCGCTTTTCAACGGAAACCACAGAAGATGAGCTAAAAGCCAAAACTCACGCTATCTTTGATAAGCATTTTGCTGACAGTAAAGCCAGTTATGACATCCATTGGAAGTTATCTGGTCAGCCATTTCTGACCCCTGAAGGTAAATTAGTTTCTGCCTGCCAGCGTGCGATTAAAGCAGTGACCGATGTTGATACCACATTATCTACGTCTGGTGGCACATCAGATGGACGCTTTATCGCCCCGACTGGTGCACAAGTGGTTGAATTGGGTGTACGTAATGCGACGATTCATCAAGTTGACGAAAAAGTAGAAGTCGATGATCTAGGAAAGCTTGCGCAAATCTATGAGGGAATTTTAGAGAATTTACTGTTAGATTAGCTTCTAATTATCATTTAAAAAGCGCCAAATCTGAATAGGATTTGGCGCTTTTTTTGTCGTTATTTTTTATCGATAATGACTTGAACAGCTTAAGTCAATTAAGCTACTTACTCGCTTCACTCAATACCAATATAGAGATCAACTTTACCATACTCTAGATTGCCACCGATATAATGCTCAAAATCAACATTGTACGTTCTTACATGCTCACAGCTGCGATCATTAAAGTATGTCCATGCCTTTTCCCAAGCATTCATCACAGTATTAGGCATTCTGCCCTCTTCAGAAAAGACCAAATATTTCCCTGCAGGAATATTGACCGTTACTAAATTACCAGCGCTTTGCTGCTCTTGCTCGCTGTCTACTTTCCAACCTGCCACAACATCAAAAGCGCCTACTAAGTCATCGCTCTCATAGTTATGGAAGATACCATAAATATCTTCACCTTCAGAAAGATGCGACTTATGGTTTTGATAAAACTTTTGCCATAATCGACCCAATTTGGCCGTGTCATGGCTGATTTCTGCATTGTTAGTGGTACGAGCACTGATACCCTTGCACACTATCGCTTCGGATAGCTCTTTAATTTGTGAAGTCATGATGCCGTCTATCCTATATATTTACTTGGTTTTATTTAAAATCATATTTAAAATGATTAACGTTGCAACGTTAGTCTAATCTGCTTCATCAATCCAGTTCATTTGAATGGCTTCTAAGATACCTTCGTTTGAGCGCTGTGGATCATCATCAAAGCCTTCAAGCTCAGTCACCCAGCGATGCAAATCGGTAAAACGTATGTACTGCGGATCGGTCTCTGGAAACTTCTCATACAGCTCAATCGCGATATCTAAGCTGTCTGTCCATTTTAATTTTTGCGGGGTCATGGTGGCTCCTTAACTTTGAATCATTTTTATACACGTCATCGAACCAGTGGTCAATTTGACTGGTGATTTGATTGGCGACTTCATAACCGCTATCCTACCAAAATTCGCCCACTGATTATAGACAAGTTCGTTATGCAGCACTTGTTGTTTTAGTCGGCTCAGCAGATTTGGCAGATTTAATCGCCACTTGATGCTGATTCCAAGTATCAATGACCTCATTCAGCCGCTCGCCTATCATATCCAATATCTCTGGTGCACATTTGCCTTTTTTATTGGTCAATACAAACTTCGTCATACCAACGCCCATCAGCTGTTTTTTTACAAAGAAGCGCGTTTCAAAATAAACGTATTTTTTATCCCATCCGACAAGTGTACTATTTACCGTCATCTTATCTAAGAATTTAATTTCTTTCAGATAAACCATCTCTTGCATGGCGATAACCCAACCTAATGTTTTAATACCTTTTTGATGACAGCATGCCATCAGCCAGCGAGTAACGTTGAGTTCAATAAAAGACAAATAACGATAGTTGGGCAAATGATCGCGAAAACCCATGTCATGTGGTAATACACGATACTGACGAACAACGGGAGCGGTCAACATCTCGACACTCAGGTACTCACTGACTGATTGCTGTTTTAACTGTTGCTTTAGCAAGCTAACCATAATAAAAAAACGTATCAACATATTCATAAATAACTCTCTTAACGCTTATTTTGTGTAAACTTATTTTCTATAAACAATGATTCAATATAAATTCTGCATACCTTAACGCAAAAAAGCCACCGTAGTGACTTTCTTTGTTTAAAAACTTATAGGTAAAAGCGAATAGTCAAAAACATATTTTAATTATTAATGACCGCTACCATTGATACTACGTACCATCTCTTCTACCATTTTCTTGGCATCACCAAAGATCATCATAGTTTTGTCCATATAGAACAAGCTATTATCTAAACCCGCATAACCTGTACTCATTGAGCGCTTGATGACCATCACAGTTTGGGCTTTGCTGACTTCTAGAATCGGCATACCAAAGATTGGGGAGGTAGGATCATCTTTCGCAGAAGGGTTTACAACATCGTTTGCACCGATAACCAAGACCACATCTGTACTCGCGAAATCTGAGTTGATCTCATCCATCTCTAAAATATCATCATAAGGTACGTCAGCTTCAGCTAATAGTACGTTCATGTGGCCCGGCATACGACCAGCAACTGGATGAATGGCAAAACGAACGTTAACACCTTCTTCTTTTAGCAGCTCATATAGCTCTTTTACCGCATTCTGTGCTCGGCCCTGTGCCATACCATAACCCGGTACGATGACCACGCTGCTGGCGTTAGACATCAAAAAACCTGCATCTTCTGCTGAGCCAGCTTTATAGTTCTTCGGTGCACCATCATCACCACCTGCCGCCACAGCTGACGTACCCATACCACCGAACAATACATTCAATAATGAACGGTTCATGGCTTTACACATGATGTAAGACAAGATCGCACCTGATGAACCGACCAACGAACCCGCGATAATCAACATCGAGTTGCCAAGGGTGAAACCAATGCCTGCTGCCGCCCAACCTGAGAACGAGTTCAATAGTGATACAACCACTGGCATATCACCGCCACCGATTGGCGCAATCCACATCCAACCAAAGATTACCGCAATCACTGCCATCGCATAAAACGCTGGTAATGAGTCCGTGACGAAATATACGCCACCGAAGCCGATCATAGCAATGAATAGTAGCGCTTGGACAGGTTTTACCCAGCCGCCAACCAATGTTTTCGCCCAACTTTTTGCCGCCAGTTTACCAAAGGCAAAGACCGAAGCTGAGAACGTAATCGCACCGATGAAGCAACCGATAAATAGCTCAACACGGGCAACGGCGCCATGCTGCTGCTCAGTATGCAATACCGTCGCAAGTGCAATCGCAACCGCTGCCAAACCGACGAATGAATGCATCAAGGCAACGGTTTCTGGCATTTGGGTCATCGCGACTGTTTTTGCTTTCCACATACCGACAAGGCCACCCAAAACCATCGCACCAATAATTAACCAAAGAACAGGGCCTTCTGCTAAAAAGAACGTCGTAACAACAGCAATCGCCATCGCTGCCATACCAAAACGGTTACCACGGATAGCGGTCTTTGGACTAGATAAACCACGTAAGGTCAATACAAAGAGGATAGCGCCTACTAAATAAAACCAATCAGCATTTGCCGCAATCATTGTTGAGAAATCATTCATGCGTCGCCTCCATTGTCAGTCGTCGTCTCAAGAGCGGGTGCTTTTTTCACTTTAGGTTTAAACATCGCAAGCATACGTTCAGTCACGGCAAAGCCACCAAAGATATTAATACTAGCCAAAAATACCGCAAAAGCACCAAGCAAACTGGTCGGTGTAAACATAGAGCCGTCAATGGTGACGGTCTGTAGCATCGCACCAACGATGACGATACTTGATAAGGCATTGGTTACCGCCATCAATGGCGTATGCAATGCCGGCGTGACGCCCCAAACGACGTAATATCCGACAAAAATAGCAAGCACAAATACCGTAAAAATTGCTACAAATGGTGTGCTACTCATGGCCGCACCGGCTGGCGCTGCAGCTAAAATAGTGGCAATCATCTAATCCTCCTCAAAATTTATTCATTAAAGGCAAATATATAGTGACAAAATCTGTAGTGATAAGCCGCCAGAACTTAGCGTTTGGCTAGCCGTACCTGACTGTCATGTGTCACTGCCAGCGCGCCCTGAATCTCGTCTTCCATATCTAAGTTAAGCGATAAGTTAGGTGATGCGTCACTTGCTGAAGCGTCGTCATTAGAAGACGCAATCAAAGTCGTAATAAAGTTAACCAAGTTATTGGCGTACAAGTCTGAAGACTGAGCGGCGAGCATTGATGGAATATTGGCAGCACCAACAATACGCACACCATTGTCCGTGGTGATGGTCTCATTAGGTACACTGCCTTCGACGTTGCCACCCGTTCCAGCAGCCATATCGATCAGGACAGAACCCGCTTTCATGTTGGCAAGGGTTGCCTGATGTACTAAGCGTGGGGCATTACGTCCAGGAATCTGTGCCGTGGTAATAACGATATCAGCATTGCTCAAGGCTTTATCCACGACAGCCGCTTGATCTTTGACATATTGCTCTGATGGCGTCCAAGCATAACCACCTGTGGACTTAGCTGTCTCAGCCTCCTCTGCACTCATCGGAACATCAAGCCATTTACCACCGAGTGATTCCACTTGCTCGCGAGCGGTCGGACGTAAATCACTGGCTTCAACGACTGCACCTAGGCGCTTTGCCGTTGCAATCGCTTGCAGACCTGCCACGCCAACGCCTAATATGACTACTTTGGCTGGCTTGACCGTCCCTGCTGAGGTCATAAACATAGGAAAAGGACGTGAATATTCATTAGCTGCTAGCAATACCGCTTTATAACCGGCAAGGTTAGCCTGCGATGACAATACATCCATATTTTGTGCGCGTGACAATGTGCGAGGCAAGAGTTCCATTGCAAAGGCCGTCGTACCTTTAGCCGCATAAGTGTCAAGCTGAGTATTACGATAAGGATCAAGCATGCCAATGACAATCTGACCATGTGACAAGTCATCAACGGCTTCCGCTGGTAGGTCATTGACGGTGGTAATAATTCGAGACTGTGTGATTACCTCGGTACTACTGTTGGCAATGTCGGCACCTGCAGCCTGATACAGCTCATCAGCATAATATGCTGCTTGACCTGCACCTGACTGTATGACAACTTCAAACCCAAGCTTACGCAATTTTTTAACTGCATCTGGGGTTAGCGCTACACGGCTCTCGCTCGCGATATCCGCACTGATTACACCGATTTTCATACCGTCTCCTTACTTACGTCTAATGACTATACTTACGTCTCACGACTACCTTTAATACCCTCAACGCATATTTAAAAAGCACAGGGGACAAAAAGACCTTTGGTCATTATTAATGTAACATTACGACCGAAGGTCATCAATTTAATAAATGATAGATACTTTTCCATCATTCCTTTTTATTATAGAGATATCATCTGCCAACTTTCATTGCCTAATGATGACCCACAAGTAAAATAAAAAGTTAGGTATTTACACCATCTACATAACTTTTATTGTTATATTAAAAATTTTCCCTTTTCAATGAAACGCTAAGCCTGACAAGATATCTGCTCGTACCCCTAAAAATCGCTTAAATGTTTGTCATTTTTAGGGGTAACGTTAAAAAACACAAAACAGCGATGAGTAGGTCAAGATAAAATGCTGCATATCGTATAATAAGAAAACTTGATACATAAGTAGAATGCCCATTGAATCACTATAATAAGGAATGACGATGTATTTTTTACTCTCCCCTGCCAAATCTTTAAATGAGAAAGACGCTGTGCCAGTAAACCTAGGCAACTACTACAGTCAGCCAGAGCTTATCGAGCATTCGCAAGCATTAATGAAAAATTTAAAATCAAAAGAACCAATTGATTTACAAGAACTGATGAGCATATCTGACGACTTAGCGCAACTAAACGCTGAACGCAACCAACAATGGAGTTGGAGCAAAGATAAGCCATTTACTTTAGACAATGCCAAACCTGCAGGCTATTTGTTCGATGGTGATGTTTATACCGGTCTCGATATGTATCATATGGATAAAGACACCGCCATCTATGTCAATGAACATCTGGGTATTTTGTCTGGGCTATATGGCGTGTTAAAACCGTTGGATTTGATTCAGCCTTATCGCTTAGAGATGGGCACCAAGCTAAAAAACGAGCGTGGTGATAATCTTTATGAGTTTTGGGGAGAAGAAGTGACTAACGTTATTAATGCGCGTGTGGCAGATAGTAATGACAAGGTTTTGATTAATCTTGCGTCTAATGAATATTTCAAAGTTATAAAGAAAAAGGGGCTAGACGCTGAAATTATTACGCCACGATTTGAAGATGAAAAAAATGGTCAATATAAAGTGATTAGCTTTTACGCCAAAAAAGCACGTGGCCTAATGGTCAAATACGCAGCAGATAATAAGCTGGCCAATGCAGAGCAGCTAAAGCAGTTTGATTTAGCAGGGTATTATTACTGTGAAAAGGCTTCTGATGATAAAACGTGGACGTTTAGACGAGATGCGGCGGATCAGTAAAACTAACATTTATACTGAATTTGTAGAAAACCCCCGATAAGCTCAGCCTATCGGGGGTTGTTGGCAAAATTTTATCACCGGTTGCCGTAAAACGTCTCAATGACTATATGGTAAAGCGCGATTTATCTCTGGAAACATCAAGTACGACAGTTTGATCATATACGTTATAGGTATGGAGACGATCGATATCAGTCTCCCAGTTAGGTTCAATATAACGCACAAAGGTCTCTTTATAGGAGGTCGGCGTTAACTCTTCTACGAGATATAAAGCCACCCTACGTCCATACCTAATAGTGCCATCCTGAGCCGTACGAAAAAGCTGGCCATCTCTCTTAAATAGTGCGCCTGCTAATCGTGATCCACGCACATCAATCTTTAGAGGCGCACATGGGTGAATACTCCAATTATCTGACTCCAACTTATCAGAAGTATAAATATGCAACTCTAAATCCATCGTAAGGACTGAAATTGAGCCATGTGTGGTAAAAAGATACCATAAGCCATTGTACTCAATAACCGCACTATCCGCTGCCTGAACCCCAGACACTAACTCATGAACTTTCTCCCACTTCTGCGGAAAGTTGGTCGCTTTTAAGAGATTAATACAATTGGTCTTTGCGGCTTCTGGAATCATATATATAGCATTGTTATGCTTGAATACATTTGGAAAACTTAGATGCGAGCTAATACCTAAATCGACTGGTCCAGCATTGATCACTTGATGGTCCTCATCGAGTTCCACCCATTCTATGCGGCCAATACCTTTTTTATAGTTTAGGCTCTCAAAGAATATATAGCGCCTTGAGTCTTGCTCAATATAAAAAGGGTCAGCCCAAAAACAGCCTTTTTCAGGTAATATTTCCGTGTATGTTTGCATCGGCTGATCAATAGAACCAATAAAAATACTCCATTTATTGCGATAAAGGCTCTTATAAAAAGTTTTTATCGTATAGTTTTTAAAAAAATTCGTCAAATGCCGTATGGCCGTTAGCTGTTGGGGTACTTTATAAATCGCACCATCAAAAATTGAATTCGTCAAACTTTCACTCTCAACGCCAATTTTGTTTTTATGGAAATACCAATACAATATCGATGCTGCAACCCCATTTAACTTATCCGCAGTTAAGTTATAGTCCCAATAGAATAAAGTGCCATAACCTCTTCCTACCACTTTATCTACCTTAAGATGATTACTGAGTAATTGTAAGGTCACGACGCTATTTTCCCATTTTTCGGCGAATTGCCAATATAGTGCAGGTGTACCTCGCTGTATGGTTTCATCGCCATAATGAAATAAGAGAATACCTTTTTTTGAAACACTTAGAATTCTCCCTGTTAAGGTGCGAAAGCCCATGTTAATGAGATAATCTAGATTTGCAGCTTCTAGTCTTGCAATCACTGAATCTTCAATTTCGTCAGTAGATTTACCTTGCTTCGGTACTGATGTAATGACAGGCATCTTCCCATTAGCCGCTAAGTCATGAATAGAATAATGCTTAGCATTACGCTTAGTTCGAGAAAGAAGGGAAAATATTTTTTGATTAATAGATGGAATGATCTTCGATAAACGCGATATATTAGATTTTTGTTTTTTATCTTGTTGGACAGCAATGCAAACCTCTACTACGCCTTCATCTATTAGAGATTTTAATGGCATAAACTTATACCATGCCAATGTTTCATCTTCTACGAGAATGCCAAGCCTAGTTTTTTTCATCTCTATTACCTTAAGTTGCACGTGAGCTTTTATAACTGCTAAGCCACAACAAGCGCTCAATTTCCCTTTGAGTAAAGTATCAGTCAATTTTTATATATTCTTATATTAACATATACCTTGATAAGGTGGATATATTGAATGACTTAGACAATTCTAAGCTATATTTATTAACCTATCTTGAATACTTCTCATTTTGAACCATAGATATACGACATTTAAGACATAACATTAGTTTATATAGCACAATTCATCACAACCTATATTAGTGAAAAACTTAATACTGAACATCATGGTTTTTTTATTGCAAAATTTGGACATTTTTAGACCATTTAGTCACTTTCGTTCAGATTGAGGACACGACCTAATATAAAAATAAAATACACGATAATAATCAGGCACAAAAAAGTCCTGCTATCTTACGATAACAGGACTTTCGGTATTTCAAGCGCTTTATGGGTTGACTAAAGCAGTACGGCTAGGCGACCGAGTGAAGGTTGTACATGACGTACATCAAACGAGGTCAACAGCGTCGTACAAATTTAGTCGAAGCATAAATTACATCATGCCGCCCATTCCACCCATGCCGCCCATTCCACCAGCACCGCCCATGCCAGCCATACCATCATCTTTTTCTGGTAGGTCAGTAATCATGGCTTCGGTAGTCAGCATTAGGCCAGCAACAGACGCAGCGTTTTCTAGTGCTGAACGAGCAACTTTCGCTGGATCAAGGATACCCATTTCTAGCATATCGCCGTATTCACCAGAGGCAGCATTGTAACCGTAGTTACCAGTACCATTCTTCACTTCGTTAACCACTACTGATGCTTCTTCGCCTGCGTTGGTTACGATTTGACGTAGTGGCGCTTCCATCGCGCGGCGTAGGATATTGATACCTGCATCTTGGTCATCGTTATCGCCTTTTAGTTCAGACAATGCATTCATTGCACGTACTAAGGCAACACCGCCACCAGGGACAACGCCTTCTTCAACCGCTGCACGAGTCGCATGTAGCGCATCATCAACACGATCTTTCTTCTCTTTCATTTCGGTTTCGGTCGCTGCGCCAACTTTGATAACTGCTACGCCGCCTGCCAGTTTCGCAACACGCTCTTGTAGCTTTTCTTTATCGTAGTCAGACGTTGATTCTTCGATTTGACGATTGATAGACGCAACGCGATTATCGATATCAGCTTTGTTACCAGCACCATCAACGATTACGGTGTTTTCTTTACCGACAGTAACTTTCTTAGCCGTACCCAATTGCTCAAGCGTCGCAGTCTCTAGGCTCAGACCGATCTCTTCAGAGATAACAGTACCACCAGTTAGAGTCGCGATATCTTCTAGCATGGCTTTACGACGATCACCAAAACCTGGTGCTTTAACCGCACAAGTTTTTAAGCCGCCGCGCATGTTGTTAACAACAAGAGTCGCTAGCGCTTCGTTTTCTACGTCTTCAGCGATGATTAGCAATGGTTTGCTCTGCTGCATTACTTGCTCAAGTAATGGCACAATCTCACGGATGTTGCTGATTTTTTTGTCAACAAGCAAAATGTATGGGTTTTCAAACTCAGCGGTTAAGCTGTCTTGCTTATTGGCAAAGTACGGGCTGATATAACCACGGTCAAACTGCATACCTTCGACAACTTCTAAGGTATCTTCAAAGCTTGAACCTTCTTCTACCGTGATAACACCTTGCTTGCCTACTTTTTCCATCGCTTGCGCAATCAAGTCACCGATTTTGGTGTCTGAGTTTGCAGAGATAGAACCCACTTGAGCGATTGCTTTTGAATCGTCAGCTGGTGTAGAAAGCAGGTGGATTTGCTCAACAGCCGCGCGAACTGCTTTGTCGATACCGCGCTTAAGATCCATTGGATTCATGCCAGCAGCAACTGATTTCATGCCTTCTTGCAAGATTGACTGAGCCAATACTGTAGCAGTGGTCGTACCATCACCAGCGACATCATTTGTGCGGCTAGCGACTTCACGGACCAATTGAGCGCCCATGTTTTCAAATTTGTTTTCAAGCTCGATTTCTTTGGCAACTGATACACCATCTTTAGTGATGGTAGGTGCGCCGAAAGATTTATCGATAACCACGTTACGACCTTTAGGCCCTAGGGTTACGCGTACTGCGTTTGCTAGAACGTTTACGCCGTCCATCATTTGTTTACGGGCATCAATGCCGAATTTCACGTCTTTTGCCATGTTAAATTACTCCACTATTATAAGTATGAGAATGCAATTAAATGAGTTGATATATTCTTATCAAAAACTATTGTCAAAAATGTGCTGAGTATAAAAATATACTCAAAATGACTAACCTTCTAGCACACCCAACACATCAGATTCTTTCATAATCAATAGTTCTTCGCCGTCAACTTTCACGGTTTGACCAGCATATTGACCGAATAAGACTTTGTCGCCAGCTTTTACATCTAACGCGCGAGTTTCACCATTGTCACGAATCTGGCCGTTACCAGTTGCTAGCACTTCACCTTGTGAAGGTTTTTCTTGAGCAGAACCAGGAAGCAAGATACCACCAGCCGTTTTTGTTTCTTCTTCTATGCGGCGGACAACAATACGATCATGTAAAGGACGAATATTCATCAATATGTCTCCAATAATTTGGTTATTTACAGTAAGGGTTTATTTGAATTAATAGTCTCAATACCAATACCTGTAGGCATTACTGCTTAAAACAGCATTCTAAAGATAAGCTTTGAGCTTGTATCAAAAAGTGGGGGCAAAGTGAGTTAGCTTCAAGTGTAAAGCCCAAAAATTTACAAGAATTTTGCATATCATGGGTTATTTAGGTGGTAATAACGTTTATGAAAAGTCATTTGATTGGATTGCACTGTATTAAAGGCTTTAGCAGAATTTTAAAATCAGCGATCTGAGAGGTAAATTTCAATACTGAATTGAATTAGTTAAGCTACCCCATATCGTTTGCAACTGACCGATCAACTTATCCTTTCTTAGGAAACTTACAGCAAGTGACGTCTCATGATATCGTACTCAAAGCCAGCAACGTTGGCTACAATAGCAACACCACAGGGACGGCCTTCACTCTTGAAAAGGCAACAGCCCATGACCATTATAGTTCTTGGGATTACAATAATAGTTATAAGCAATGCCATAAATAGCAATTAAGGAATATCCATGAGTTTTTTATCAAACAATCAAAAATCATCATCAACCGATGCTGATAATACCAAACGCCGCCAGTCTAAGTTTTTAACCGCTTTAACCACTGGGGCGAGTATTGCTACGATTGGAGCTTTAAGTATGACTGCACCTACCCTTGCCAGCGCAAAGAGTATCGAACCTTCAAGCGCCAACTACAGCTTTACGGTTGAAGACAAATATAAAGGTACTGCCACTCGTACTTTGGAAAAAGCTGGTAATACTTGGAAATATAATGTCAATGCTCGGGTGGCAGGTGTCGCAAGCGCTTCGCAAAACAGTACTTTTACCATCAACGGCAATAATGTCATTCCGAGTCAAGCAAGCACCACTTATAAGCTATTAGGCGTTGGCCGTACGCACAAATTAGACTTTAATCCAAGTAGTAAAAAGGTGGTGAGTAACTATAAAGGCAAATCGACAACCATGAACATGGCACAACAAGCCTTTGATGATTTGAGTTTGGAAGTACAAATTCGCCAAGATTTATTAAACGATAAATTTTCTGGCAACTATTACATGGCGAAAAAAGACAAAATAGAAAAAACGCCTTTCAAAAAATCGGGTAATACCAAGATTACCGTTCCAGCGGGTACATTTGATACCGTACGTGTCGACCGTATCCACGATGACAATAGTCGTTCTACCAGTTTTTGGCTAGCACCAAGCTTAGATTACCTACCAGTAAAAGTGAGCCAAATTAATGATGGCAAAAAGATGGATTTAGAGTTAACCAAGGTGAATTAAACCCTGTATGAATCAAGCAAAAATAGTATAAAAAAAAGCGGCGCTCTAAATAGAGTGCCGCTTTTTTATGTCTTAAACTTAGCTAAATTAATTAACGTGGTTGCTTAACGACGTTGTTCATTGAAGGGAGGCGTTTTAGTAGAATAAATAACCAGACATTGATTGCCAACAATAAGACAAAATCAAGCAGATAAACCACTATCTCCGCCCAACTGCTACCATAAGCGCGGGTAAACAGCACCACACCACTCGCCCCCAAATAAACCAAGGTAAACATACTGCCTATCAATAGCACATACGGCGAACGACCACGTAGTATCGCTGGCGTTAAGACAAATGCAGGTATTAGCCACAGCGCTTGCCATGCGATACCGCCAATGATATCAGGGCTACTGGGATTGAAAACACTAATAAAAATAGGTAGCCCAAGCAGTCTATAAACCAACCAAATCAGCCAAGTCATCATCAGGCGTTGACGAATGGGCGTAATAGGCTTTTTGCCCTTAACAGCTTTGGCAGATTTTTTTGCTGGTGCGCTTGCATTTATCTCACTATCGGAGCGGTTTGTGACCATTAGATATACTTATTTCCTAATTAATAGCGTTATATAAGACGTTGCATGCTATAAAAATCCACTTAACGAGTCCAGTTCGCTTGCGCCAATGCAGTAGCACTAATAGCCAAGCGTCGACCTTGGGCGATAGCCAACTCGCGCTCATCAGCTGAGACGGGTTGATCATGTAACGCGCCACTCACGTGACTGGCACCATAAGGCGATCCACCACGATGCGTACGATTGAGCGCAGGCTCAGCATACGGCACGCCAACAAGGATCATGCCATGATGCATCAATGGCAACATCATGGTCAACAACGTTGTCTCCTGCCCGCCATGCATCGAGCCGGTGGCAGTAAATACAGCAGCAGGTTTGTTCTGTAGATTACCTGCTAGCCAAAGGGTAACAGTATTGTCCCAAAAGTATTTCATGGGGGCAGCCATATTACCAAAGTGCGTCGGGCTACCAAGCGCCAAACCCATACAGTCTTTTAAATCGTCCATGGTGCAATATAAGTCACCTTCATCAGGTATTGCAGGCTTGCTCGATGTGGTTTCGGGTGCAACCGTTGGTACCGTGCGGATACGGGCTGTCATACCAGCATCCTCAATACCTTGAGCGATAGCATAAGCCAATGTCTTAGTCGTACCGTAATTTGAATAATAAAGCACCAAAACATAAGGGGCGGTCTGACTCATTAGCAATACTTCCTCATAAAACCATTAATATTATTGTTGATTCTAATCACCTACAACAGCTTCTATATAGCCACATCTTAAGCATAAAGCTTTGCTTATTACATAGCTATACGCAACCTGTGACAGATAGCCTAAATGCAGGTATATATTATGCCCCAGTCATTCACTGACATGCAAACAGCCTTGGTACACCTTGTCGCTAATAACCTGTTAGATAGGTTGCCACTGTGCATTTTGACACAATTAAACCGCAGATGGTAACAGCCCATGTTTGTTACACTACTGTCACTCAAATACCTGCTAAATGGTCGATATGGAAAATTTATCAAAAAAAATCCCGTTTTTACATCAACGCTGGTTTCAATTCTTACGATTCTTGACTCGACACTTTTTTGAAGACAATTGCCAGCAAAAGGCCGCATCGCTGACCTATACGACTATGCTGTCGATTGTACCAGTCCTAACTGTCCTATTGATGATTCTATCTTCGGTACCAGCACTTGCGTCCGTTAGAGCACAGATATATGAAGTGATTTACAGCAACTTGCTACCACAATCAAGTATGCAGGTCAGTGAGTATATCAATAGCTTTGCTGAAAAATCATCAAATTTAACCATCATTGGGGCGATGGTGTTATTTTTTACGACCATTATGACATTAACAACTATTGAGCGCGCTTTTAACCAAATCTGGCGAGTAGAAAATCGCTCAGGCGGCATAAAAAGCATGCTGCGCTATTGGACCATAGTGACATTAGGACCACTGGTCTTGGGTACGGCTTTTATCGCCTCAAGTGCTGTGCAAAGCTTGAGTTTTTTAAATCGACAAATTGCCGGTTATGGCATTGACTGGTCTTTTTGGGTACAAGCCGTATCCATTGGTATCACTGTCGCAGGCTTCATTGGTATGTACTGGTTCATCCCAAAAGCGCGCGTACCCGCGAAAAATGCTGCCATTGCCGGTCTCTTTGTCGCTATCGTATTTGAGCTGATGAAGAATCTGTTTGGTACAGTAATGGCAAACTTCACCAGTTATGAAGCGATTTATGGGGCTTTCGCGGCACTGCCCATCTTCTTACTATGGATATATTTGTCTTGGAATTTAATCCTATTAGGCGTTGAAATCAGCTATACCTTGACGATTTTTGAGACTGAAGAAGTCTATCCACGCCACCCGCTCCTAAGTTTGCTCGATATGCTAAATCTCGTTTATACCCATCATTTAAAAGGGGAAGCGGTAAGCGAACAAGCGCTACGTAATGTGCTAGGACGCAAAGAGTTGCCAAAATGGTATACCTATATTAATTATTTGCAAGACAGCAACTTAATTACTATGACTGAAGATGATGATTATGTGCTCAAGAAAGATTTGAGTAAAATGACGTTATGGGATTTTTATCGCACGCTACCTTACCCTTTACCTATCAAAGATGAGCTAGATGAGATGAGCCCAGAGGATCAAAAACCTTGGCTTAGCTTGCTAGTCAATCGTTTTGAGAATACGGAAGCTTATGCCAAGCAACAGTTAGATGTACCGTTAAATGCTATTTTTGCCAATAGCGAGCCACGTAAAAAAGCCGATTCTAATGGAAAAGGTGTCAAAGGCAGTCAATCAAGTTTATTTAGAAAAACCTCGGCGACCACTATGCCACTAGCCCAGAGTGAGCCAATTGAAGGCACGCCACACTTTGACCCACTAGCTTATGATAAAGACAGTGATGTTGAATGCGACGAGCACGATAATGAGATTCTTATTCCTAAAGATTTGAATGACTCTAAAATTAAAACCAATGCTAATCTCTTTAATCATAAAGGCGATATCATTACTGAAGCAGACAACCCAAAAATAAATTAACAAGAGCATTAGTAATAAATGAAACATATTAAACAATAAAAATTAGTTTTTATAACATATAAAAATAAAACTTATTATTATTAATTGAACAAAAGTCGTACAATATACTAACACAGCTGTTATATTGCCCTAAACTATTATTAGGGTAACAACTTGAAAAATACAATAGCATTTCCAGTAAAAGCGCTAAGCATTGGTGTCGTATCTATTATGCTTTCTGCTTGTGGTGAAGGTGATGGAAGCACATCATCACTTGTACCACCAGTAACCAGTATTCCTGCAACGCCACTTGAACCAAGTACACCAATCAAATATCCAGAACCAAAAAAGGATATTGCTGATTTTTATTTATTAGGGTTTTTTGACCACGATGGTAGAGCGGGAGAAATTCGAGAAATTCGTCCAGATTTAGTTGGCGATTTCAAAGCGATGATTCAGTTTGGTCAAAATCATACTGTTGATCCACAGGGTAACGAAGCAAAAAATATGCCGCGCCTGACGGCAGAAAAAGAAGCGCTGTTATTAGTGACGCCTACTCTTGAAATGGGTGATATTAATAAATTAGCGGCTGAAATTTACAAAGATGGGGTTTTATTAAGAACTGTCAATTTAGCCGATCCTACTCAAATTCCAGACACGGATCAGACCAATACTGACCAACGTCCCCGTGTCTCTTATAGTAAGCGCGCATGGTCGACTAAGCTCAACTGGGACGAAGTACAAGGTGGTCTCAAAATCCGCATTGTGGATGAGCAAAATCGTAGCGGTGAATTGTTAGAAAATAAAATAGATTTTGCTGCACCAGGCGAGTTGGTATTGACCAATATTCGTCTAGGTATGCTAACGGATGCGCCTCAATCTTGGGGTCATTACATGTTACGCGACCCAGAAAGAGCCGGTTCAGACTACTTCCAAACCATTCCAGCGGCACAAATGACCGTTGCTAAATATGATGACCTCAAGCTTGATCGAGTAATGGTTGCCAATGGCACTATTTATGATTCAGTGAGTAACTCAAATGGTGGTGTTTATGAAGGCGATATGCGTGAAAATACCGGTAAATCAACTTTTGGTGTCGGCATTAACTTAGCCAATTGGGGCGTCACCAGTGCCTCAATGCAAAGCCAAGAGCAGCCACAATTGACCCAAAACGTCAATGCGCACCACGCCCGCGGCAAATATGCCAATGGCGAAAGCAACCATGGCTTAAGCGGTGGCAATGGCATGCTGACTTTAATCGACTCTGTTGGCAATGAGTTCAGTCATGAAATCGGCCATCATTATGGCTTAGGTCATTACCCTGGTAAAGTCGGCGAAGATTATTTTTGGGCAGAGCATCATGCCAATAGTGGCTGGGGCTATAACAGCGTTAGAAATAAAATGCGCAGTAACTTAGACTGGCCACGAAACAACGTGGGTGATGGTCTAACTGGCAAACCTACGTTTTTAAGCACCTATGGCTATGGTCGCGATGCTATGTCTGGCGGATCACATAGCGGCGCTTATTCAGACTATACTCATTATACGGGTTACAGTACAAAAATTAAAATACAGCCAGCATTTGATCGGGCAATATTTGATGCTGATTCACCGACCGGCTATAAGAAATGGAATGCTGATCTTAGAAAGATGGAAGTCATCCAGCCTAAAGTACCAAGATCTACCAATGTGTGGTACAACAGTGCCGATGGTAATTACTTAAAAGCACGTTTGCAGGGTGTGCCTGTTTTCACTATTTTAGGTGGCTATGACCCTGTCGCGCAAAAAGGCATCATTTATCCAGCAGCACGTGGTAACTGGGGTAACGTTTTTGATTTACCAACGCCCAATAACTCGCTAGAAGCAGCAAGCTGCTGGTTGGCGGTCACTTATAGTAATAACGCATTTAATACTATTGCTTTGGCACCTAATCGAATGAATGGCAATGCCAATAAATTTCATGTCAATTTAGCAATCGCTGAAGATCCGAAAAAGGTGGATTTGTACTGTAAAAAGGCCAATGAAGCACAAGTGTTATTGTCTTCAATAGATATTGGTCAATATAGCGATGCCATTAAACCAGCTGTGACTTTTGGTAGAGAACATGGCTATACAGCACTTAGAAAAGTTGAATTACCGATCTTAGAGCAGAAACTCCTTGCTCAAGCTGAAAATTCGACTATTAGCTTAGACGCCAATGGTGAATTAATATATAACTCTTATAAAAACGATCGTAATGAGCTAAGTCAAGAGCTTAGTCCTGTAGCACTCCAAACATTAGAACGTTATGAGCAGCAACAACAAACCATGTACCGCTTAAATCGTTGGGTCAATGTCTATCGTACTGATTTAATTAAGAACGAGCCTGAAGCACTTACTGAATTTCAAAAGTTTGTTGTAGAGTTAGACCTACAGGATGACAAACCTTTAGAAAACGCCAGTCCTATGCTTAACGGTAATAATTGCCTTAAAGCTGAAACACTAGAAGATGGTAAGCTAAATGCCTTTATTAGTGGTCCAAGCGCTTGTACGGGTGACGACTCTGAACAATGGATTCAAGATACGAAGGGTAAAATCCACAGTAAAATGGCGATGGATCAGTGTCTAACGACTCAAGGTGGTGTGGTTAATTTGGCAGCTTGTAGTCTTAATATTGATACGCAGCATTGGGAAATGGTCACTAGCACTAAAGAAATCAAGCAAGGAAATCAGTGTTTTGATTTAGAAGGTGGTCATTTAAAAGAAAACCGCGCACGCTTAATTCGTTATGGCTGCAACGGTGGCGGTAATCAAAAATGGACGATGATGACGAAAAACCCAAGCTTTATCTTAGCAACAGCCGGCAACAACCTACCATTAATTGTGGACAGTATGCAAAAACAAACGGTAACGATGGACAGTAGGCAGAAACAGTCGTTAAGTGTGGATAATACAGCAGCACCATCAGTACTAGGGAAATTAAGCACCGCGATAAGCACTTGGATTGACGATTTAGCTAGTTAGTCAATAGATAACACGAAAGCTTCATCACGTTAAAAATAAGCTCCTATTACAGGGGCTTATTTTTTACTAAATTTTTAATCTTTATTGCTTATATGGTAAGGTAATTTACTTTTAATAGATTTTATTAGCCAAACAAAATCATAGCTTATTAATAAAAAATGGATTCTTTCTTAGGTCGCTTTTTAGGTCATTTGTGGAGCATATAATATTGGATAAACACCCTGAAAGTGGCTGGTTTAAATCTGCATGGCTGGCAGTCATACACAGACTAAAACAGTTTGCCCAGTTATGGTCGCTACAAACACTGACCGATTTGCCCGATCGCCTAAGAAACCTATGGCAGCAGCTTATTGGCTCTTATTGGTTTATCCCAACTGCGTGCGTCATTGCAGGTATATTGCTTGCGCCTTTATTAGTGACTATCGATCAACACTTTGACCGCGAAACTGTCAGAGAAATCACTTTTGCTTTTACTGGTGACGACGATGCTGCACGTGCCATCATGACAGCAATTGCAGGGGCTGTATTGGGCGTTGCTGGTACCACGTTTTCAATTACTATTGCCGTCCTATCAATGGCCTCCTCACAATTTGGCCCTCGATTATTACGTAACTTTTTGACGGACACGCCCAATCAGTTTGTCTTAGGCGCATTTATTGGCACCTTTAGCTATAGTTTATTGGTCTTAAAATCCATCCATAAATATGACGTCGCTTTTGGTGTGCCACAGCTCGCTGTTACCTTTGCCATTATTATGGCGATTATCTGCGCACTTTTATTGGTGTACTTTGTACAACATATGGTACATGCCATTCAGGCCTCACATGTTATTCAAAACGCCAGCAATGATGCTATTGATAATATTCACTATTGGTATCGCGATCATTGCGATATCCAGCATCAACGTGATATAGAACATCATGATACTGAGCAGTTTCATAAATGGTCAGCGATGCCCATCTATTCACCAAGCTCAGGTTATGTTCAGCAAATCTACCTTGAGTCACTGATTACACTGACACAAGACTATGGCGGCGTGGTACAGATACATACCAATCTTGGTGATTATGTCACTGACAAAAACGTCATTGGCTATTTTTACCAGCGTCCAGCAAATCACCCAAATAATCAACAAAAAACAACGACACCACATTTAGCCGTTGTACCGCGTGCCACTGACGGACTTTTTTGGCAACGCTTTGCAGGCTGTATACGTATCGAGCAACGACTGGCTAATTCTAACGATATTGCTTATAGTTTAGGGCAAATGACTGAAATCGCCGTGCGAGCATTGTCTCCTGGTATCAACGATCCAAAAACAGCAGTCAACTGCGTACAATCACTGACCAGCTGCTTAAGTATCATGATGCGTCGTCAGCCGCCCAGTCCCTATCACTTTCACACCCTCTCATCAGATGATGATGCTCCCAAAACCGAGGTTGAAAAGCAGCGTTTGGCCATTTTAGCCGTGGTTACCCATATTCCCAAGATATCCGATTTTATCAATACATCGCTTGGCGAAATACGTCGTTATGCAGCCGCTGATTTAATGGTATTGAAAGCGCTATGTCAGGCGATGGTAAATCTAAATTATGCTCGCGTAAATCAAGCGCAGCAGCAGACTTTACTGCATGAGTTACAACTGATTAAGCGAGCAGGAGAAGAAAACCTAGGCTATCAAGAGCTGATAGATGATTTGAGCGCGATGTGCCAACAAGCCCAACAATTCATTCTTAGCAACGATGCTCATCATCAGTATTTTAACTATGTTAGTGAGTTTGACACCCATATTCGTCAGGCATTACAAACGCAATCAAGATAAGCTTTTGCTACTGATAATATGATACATACCGCTGAGGTAAAAATGAGAAAACAACCAAAATTAAAACCTTCTAATCCTTATAAGCGCTAAACTTAAGACCATTCATCATTACTTGAGACTTTTTTCATGGCCCCTACCAGCAGCCTGACCATACTTGAAATCAGCGCGATATTTTTATCTATCACAGCCTTACTGACCTACGTCAACCATCGCTTTATTGGCCTACCGACCACGATTGGTGTGATGGTTATCTCCATTTTATTATCTATTGGCGCGATATTTTTGGGGTTTTTGGGATTTGATCAGCTTATTGATTATGAAGTAAGCTTATTAGAGCAGCTTGATTTTACCGAAGTCTTATTAGATGGCATGCTCTCTATGCTTTTATTTGCAGGGGCACTGCACGTCAATATCAGCGATTTAAAGCGTTATAAACTGCCTATTGGCATCCTTGCTTGCGTCGGCACCATCGTCTCTGCCGTGCTTATCGCCACGGCACTTTATTTTATGCTGCCACTGTTCGGCTTTGGCTTGCCATTTCTTTGGTGTTTGTTATTCGGTGCTCTAATATCACCGACCGATCCTATTGCCGTAATGGGCATCCTGTCATCCGCAGGTGCACCAAAAAGCATAGAAACAGTCATCGCGGGTGAATCATTATTTAATGATGGTATCGGCGTGGTGATTTTTGTGTTGCTGCTGGGAATTTTATCAAGTGGTGATATACCGACGGCCAATTATGTGGCGCACACCTTAGCGGTTGAAGCCGGTGGCGGTATTATTTTTGGGTTGGTGCTTGGGGCGATTTTGTATTACATGCTTAAAAGTATCGATAGTTACCAAGAAGAAGTGTTGTTAACGCTTGCTGGTGTGATAGGTGGTTATGCACTGGCCAGCCATTGGCATTTATCAGGACCACTTGCCATGGTAATGATGGGGTTGATGGTTGGGAATCGCGGACGAGCATTGGCGATGAGCGATAAAACGCGGCATTATATTGATTTATTTTGGGAGTTAATCGATGAAATTCTCAACGCTATTTTATTCGTACTCATCGGTTTAGAAGTAGTGATGATTGCGTATTCGGGTAATTTATTTATCGCCGCTGGCTTAACGATTGTCATTGCCCTACTTGCGCGTTTTATTGTTGTGGGTATGACGACCAAAACCTTTCATCGTCAGCTCGATTTGCCGACTGGTGCTTGGAAAGTGCTGACATGGAGCGGATTACGTGGTGGTATTTCGGTTGCCTTAGTGTTGCAACTACCGTTGGGAACCGAACGCGATATCTTGTTGGCGCTCACTTATGCGGTGGTAATATTCTCGATCTTGGTACAAGGTTTAAGTGTTGGCAAAGTCGCCAAAAGCATTCGCACTGATAAAGATATAGCAAAGCTATAAGCTATAAGCTATAAGCTATAAGCTATAAGCTATAAGCTATAAGCTATAAGCTATAAGCTATAAGCTATAAGCTATAAATAGTTTTAAGCCAGTCGTTTTAGTAAAAGAAAAGCCAGCATAAGATAGTATCTTGCGCTGGCTTTTTCATATACATTCAGTTTTTTTGATAAGCGCTATATCAAGCCTTTGCGCTTCATATTACGATAAACCACGACCACAATAAGAAGGTTTGAGACTAATATTCCAAGCTTAAACCAATCAAATGGACTAACGATTAGATAGTAAAGCTCAATAGGAATAAACACCCCATAACCAAGCACACCAAACCAATACGCCCATGTTTTATCTTGCCATAAGCCATAAGCCTCAAGGAAACGCAGACTGGCGTAAGCAAATATCAATAACAAGAATACTGGCCAGTTTTTACTTGCCTGCTGGGCAATCCGAACCGCACTGTCAACTTGCGGTGCCAGTAGCTGTCCAAAAGTCTGTTGCCAAGAATCTGTCGCGGTCGTCAGCCAATGCTCAAGATCGGTATGCCACGACCACAATGCGCCTGCACCTAATAACGCACCAACGCCTTTGACAACTTCATAAATGGCCACCGCTTTGATGGATTCACTGGCAGTACCGTGCGACTTGATGGTTTGATTGCGCAAGTGATGATCGTTATCCTTCGGAGATGGTTGCAGACTATCATTCTGCCTAGGCAAATTAGCCAAAGAAAGTCTCCACAACGCGGCCTTGCAACTGCTGATTAAAGAATGGCGTGTTTTTACCATTGGACAGCATGGATTGGGCAGTCACTTGCCACTCCAGATTGGGATCCACCAGTACTGCGCCGCCGATGTTTTCATACTGCTCGCTAATACCAGCAATTTTTGCCGGATTGAGACAGATTTTATCGACGAGTTGCTCTAAAGTTAACACGTCATCATTTACTAGCTGACAAGCCAGTGCCATAAACGTATCAAAATTTGAGATACCTGGCGTGCTCTCAGCAAATGGGGCTTTTTTGGCGGTACTGTTCAATGGTTCATGATGGCTACATATCGCGTCAATGGTGCCATCTTTCAAACCACGGCGGATGGCTTGCTGATCGGTATTGCTACGCAGGGGTGGTAATACATAGGCTTGGGCGTTAAAACCCTCTAAATTATCATCGGTCAAATACAACTGATGCATCGCCACATCACAAGTCACGGGCAGACCTTTATCTTTTGCCCAGCGCATCAATTCGATTGAAGATTTGCACGACAGTTGACTAAAGTGAGCGGCGATGCCCGTTTCTTCAACCATTAGCAACTGCGTTGATAAGGCAACCGTTTCAGCAATCCAAGGAATCCCCTGCAAGCCATGATATGAAGCGATATAACCTTCATGAGCCACGCCATCACCAGATAGACTTGGCTCATCAGGGTAAAAGAATACTTTCATATTAAAAGTCGCGGCGTATTCCAGTGTACGCAGCAATACTAAATCATTGCGAAAAGGACGGCGCGCATTAGAAACTGCTATACAACCGCCTTTTTTAAGCCCAGCGATATTTGATGGGCGCTCACCTTCTAAACCAGCAGTCAATGCACCCAAAATATGCAAATATATGCCGCCATCACCAAGCGCGCGCTCACGTAAACCTTTTAATAATGAACCGTTCTCTAAGATAGGATTGGTATCAGGAGGAATGACCACATGCAAAAAACCATTGCCACGAGCAGCGCGCCCTTCTGACTCCAAAGTGCCATGTTGTTGTTGACCTGGTTCACGTAGGCGGGCGCACAGATCAACCAAAGGCGGCAGTAGCCACATTTCACGGCCAGCTTCAAGTGAAGCCAACTTATCTGTCGCAGTACTTGATAGTGAGTCTTTAAATGATTGAGGAAGATGATTAATTATCGGTGCATCCGTATTTAACATAGTTGTCATGAGCGTTATTACCGTATCAATAAAATGGGATAAATAAATATAAAACAGCGAGGCAGAGGATTATTTGCTCGTGGCTTGGTGAGCGCGCTGACCTTCCATAGCTAGCGACAGTACTGCCATACGAATAGCGATGCCGTTATTCACCTGTTTTAAAATCACTGACTGGTCGCCATCGGCAACGCTTGATGCAATTTCAACACCTCGGTTCATCGGCCCTGGATGCATAACCAACGCATCGGGCTTAGCCAATGCCATACGCTCTGGCGTAATACCATAGTGTTTATAATATTCACTCGATGATGCCAGCAGCGGCGAGCCGATACGCTCGTTTTGTATTCTTAATCCCATAATGACATCACAGTCCGTGACACATTCATTCATATCTTCATAGACTTGTACCCCAAAGCGCTCAATGCCTTTAGGCAATAAGGTGCGCGGCGCACAGACACGGATGTCTTTGACACCTAAGGTCTGTAGCGCACTGATATCTGAGCGTGCCACTCGCGAATGCTTGATATCACCGACGATAGCCACTGACAATTCCTCAAATGGGCGCGGTGCTTCACGATGAATAGTGAGCATGTCGAGCATCCCTTGCGTCGGATGTGCATGCCAGCCATCACCACCATTAATAATGGCAATATCTGGTGTTACTTCGGTTGCCATAAAATGGGCAGCACCTGACGCTGAATGCCGTACCACAAAGATATCTGCCGTCATGGCTTGTAGATTCCACAGCGTATCGCGCAAGCTTTCACCTTTTTTGGTACTAGAGCGCTCGATATCGATATTGAGCACATTGGCACCGAGACGCTTTTCGGCTACTTCAAAGGTCGTGCGGGTACGCGTTGACGGTTCAAAAAACAAATTCATCACCGTATAGCCCTCAAGCTCAGGACGGTTGATGAGCTGTCCGTTATCATCAAAAAACGTCTCTGCTTTGGCAATAATCGCCTGCAACTGCGCTTTATTAAGACCTTCTACCCCCAAAAAATGGCGAATACTGCCATCGCTATTAAGCTGCGGACGACTTAACGACGCATCCAGTTTCTCGTGAATGGTATCAGGGTCGAATTTGGCATAATCCGTTGGCGAGACGGTCTGAATTGAGCGACTATCGATAGAATTTGACATAATGGCAGGTCTTTATTGTTGGTTTATATAATTTAATAATCATCATTTATGCGTTTTTTGGCGATTTATAGTCGACGATAAGCACAGAGACAAGGACATTTTGGCACTTATTTGCTACAATTTACCCCAGTGGCAGTGATAGACATAGCGCCGTAAAAAACAGACGTTGTCGTCCTCTTGGGCAATAGCCATACACCTGTCGAAACCATCATCAAAAATCCGCTTATCCAAACGATAAATAAATAATAATAGTGATAGTGTAGCTGATTTTGTGGTCAGGACAAAGATGCCGTGCAGGGTATTTAAAAATTTGACAACTTTAGGTCTGTAAAGTGCCACCTAACCAATTTTTCAATCCCTTATTTAATCCTTAGTTTCAGTAGCATTTATTTTAACAGCATTTATTAGGAAGCCTTATGACAACCCTTACAGACTATCTCAATGATTATTCACCCAATCCTGCACTGAGTGACGTTATTACGACTGTCACTGACGTGGGTAAAACCATCTCACAATTATTGAGAAAAGGGGCGCTAGCCGACATTCTAGGCGAAGCTGGCAACCAAAACGTCCAAGGTGAAGACCAGAAAAAACTGGACGTACTGGCCAATGACTTATTATTAGACGCTTTAGCAAAAAATACTCATTGTGCAGGCGTTGCCTCAGAAGAGCTTGACGATGCTACTCCTGCCAATGCAGATGGCAGTTTGTTGGTATTGTTCGATCCTCTTGATGGCTCATCAAACATCGATATTAATATGGCCGTCGGCACTATCTTCTCTATTCTACCGTACCAACGCCAAGGTCAAATCAGTGAGAATGCTGATTTTTTACAAGCAGGTAATCAACAGTTAGCAGCAGGCTATTTGTTATATGGTACCTCTACGGTATTGGCGCTGACCATCACCGATCATGTCGTGATGTTTAGTCTAGATCCAGACACCAATGATTATGTGCTCATAGAAGAAAACGTGAAAATCGATGCGGATACCAGCGAATATGCTATCAATGCTTCAAACTACCGTTACTGGCGCGCACCCATGCAGCAGTATATCGATGAGTTGATTGCTGGCGAAACTGGTGTCCGTGGTCGCGATTTTAATACACGCTGGGTGGCGGCCATGGTCGGTGACGTGCATCGTATTTTATGTCGCGGCGGCCTCTTCACTTATCCGTTCGATACCAAATATGCCAATAAAGCAGGCAAATTACGCTTGATGTATGAAGCCAATCCAATGAGCTTATTGATTGAGCGTGCGGGTGGCGCTGCCACTGATGCAGTCAATCGCATTTTAGATATAGAACCTATCGATATCCACCAACGCGTTCCTGTGGTACTTGGCAGCAAAAATGAAGTCGATTATGTTAAAAATCTGCATGTAAATTACGCTGATAAATAAGCCCTTTAACTTTACTTTGATAACAATCAGTATAAAACTACAGCATGTATAGGCTTTATACTGATTGTTTAATTTTTCTATATTTTTCTCTAAGCGATCCACTATGGTAGCAAATCCCACCGAGCTTATTACCTCAGATAAAAATACGACCGTTAAACTTGTCAAATCGTTGCTAACGCAAGCGCGACAGCGTAAGAAGCAAGGACAAACGGTGATTGAGGGCGTCCATCTCATCGATGCGGCGCTGCGTAGTGACTACCCGTTTGCCCAAATCCTACTCGCAGAGTCTGCACATAACCATCCTGAAGTTCAGCAGGTTTTGACGCGCTTGCCTACTTATACGCCTATTTTAACGTTATCAAATTCGCTGTATGAGAGTATTCGTAGCTTAGGTACTGGTATCGATATCATGGCAATCATTAAAGTACCAACGCCTAGTTTATCGATGATTGATGATGACTGCTTGATTTTGAATGATGTGCAAGACAGCGGCAATGTGGGCACCCTATTACGCACCGCAGCAGCGGTCGGCATCAAGAATATACTCTGTACCAGCGCTACAGCGCAAGCCTGGTCTCCTAAGACTCTACGAGCAGGTATGGGCGCTCAGTTTTCTTTGACTATCTATGAAGGTCTAAGTGTGCAAGATGTTTTGGACCATGTGCAAACGCCGCTGTTTGCGACCAGCTCACATACCGATACGGTGATTTATCAACATGACTTAAAAAAACCTATCGCTTGGATTATGGGTCATGAAGGACAAGGCGTTTGTGATGAGCTGATGCAGTGCGCGACCCCTATCGCTCTACCACAGCCCAATGGTCAAGAAAGCCTTAATGTCGCCATTGCAGGCTCATTATGCTTATATGAAACTTTGAGACAGAGACAGTACTCTTAGCCTATATCATATGATTTTGATATAAAAACCCCCGCTATCAATTGATAGCGGGGGTTTTTATTATACGTCTATTACTACTGATAGATTAAACCTTGCTTGTCAGCTCAGGCAATGCTACAAACAAATCTGCTTCCAAGAAGTAATCAGCAACGCTAGCGATAGGCGCTTCTGGATCATTGTTGATAGCAACAATAACCTTAGAATCTTTCATACCCGCTAGATGCTGAATCGCGCCTGAAATGCCCGCTGCGATATATAAATCTGGTGCAACGATTTTACCCGTTTGACCGACCTGCATATCGTTTGGTACATATCCTGCATCAACAGCAGCACGTGATGCACCAACAGCCGCGCCTAGCTTGTCAGCCAATGGCTCGATGTATTTAGTGAAGTTTTCACCGTTTGCCAATGCACGACCACCAGAAACCACGATGCTTGCTGAGGTCAATTCAGGACGATCAGACTTAGCCATTTCTTCATTTACAAAGCTAGCTTTGCCAGTTTCTTGTACGTTGTCGATAGTTTCAACAGTCGCTGAACCACCTTCACTTGCCACTGGGTCAAACGCAGTTGTACGTACGGTTAGTACGACTTTATCTTCTGTCGTTTTTACGGTTGCCGTTGCATTACCTGCATAGATAGGACGCTCAAACGTTTGTGCATCTATGACAGCAGATATTTCTGATAGCATACTTACATCAAGTAAAGCCGCAACACGTGGCATAAAGTTCTTACCAGTGGTGGTAGCAGGTGCGATGATATGGCTATAATCACCAGCGATATCAGCAACCAATAGCGCTACGTTACCCGCCAGTTGATGCTCATAGGCAGCGTTATCTGCTAATAGTACTTTAGTCACGCCTTCTGCTTTAGCTGCTTCATCAGCGACTGCTTGAGCACCACTACCTGCAACCAACACATGGATATCATCACCCATTTGCTTAGCAGCAGCGATGGTGTTCAAAGTTGCCTTTTTTAGACTGGCATTGTCATGTTCTGCATATACCAAAATTGCCATGGTTCTAGTCCTTTTTTTGTTCGTATCATCTATTCATGCGGTTGTTTGTGTACAAAGCTATTTGAAAAGCTATTATTTTATATAAAATAAATCATCCAAATCTATATATAGCCTTGTACAGGATATGCCGTAGCGAAGTATCCAATCATTGAAACATTAAATGACTTTTGCTTCGTTTCTTAGCTTATCGACCAACTCATCCACTGACCCTACTGTAATACCAGCTTTGCGTTCAGCAGGTGGCACGACTTTAATGATCTCTTGCTTAGATGCCATATCAACACCAAAATCAGCTGGCGTTTTTTCATCAAGTGGCTTTTTCTTCGCTTTCATGATGTTAGGCAATTTAGCATAACGAGGCTCATTCAAACGTAAGTCAGTAGTAATAACCGCTGGTAGCTCAAGTGCTAGCGTCTGTAAACCACCGTCAATTTCACGAGTCACGTTTACTTTATCGCCTTCGACTTTCACTTCTGAGGCAAACGTACCCTGACCGATACCCATCAATGCCGCTAGCATCTGACCAGTCTGGTTGTTATCGTCATCAATTGCTTGCTTACCCAATAAGATAATATCAGTGCCTTCACTCTCGGCGATATTTTTGAGTATCTTAGCAATTTGTAGTGGATACGGCTTGTCGTCAGTCAACACTAGAACACCACGATCAGCACCCAATGCTAACGCTGCACGAATTTGCTCTTGTGATTCTTTTGGACCGATTGAAGCAACAATGATTTCATCAATCACACCCGCTTCTTTTAGACGAACCGCTTCTTCTACTGCGATCTCATCAAAAGGGTTGATTGACATCTTAGTGTTTGATAGATCAACGCCAGAGTTATCAGCTTTCACACGAACTTTTACGTTATAATCAATGACACGCTTGACCGCTACTAATGCTTTCATACGTTCCTCGTTTATTAATGTTATGAATTAAAAATTGTCAGTTAAGAACCAAAGGTTCATTTTTTGAAACTGTTATTCAAACTGTCGTTCAAAATACTACTTAGGGTTATTACTACGTCAACAGATAGTAGTTAATTAAGCAAGAAGAAACAATACCGAAAATGGTAATAGCCTCACACCACTCCTTAATAAAATCTGCTAAAGCTAAGCCAACCGTTATTATCAGACCTATGTATCTTGCGTGAGCACAGTCATAAGGTCAAGACAACGCCGTGAATAATGCGTCATAAATTTGTCACCATTCTATAATAAATAGTTTATAAGTACACAATTTTGCAGTTCTCTTTAGCTTACATTTTAATATTTTACATATTTATAGCACTGTCAACACCATAATTACTTAACGTTTTGTGGTGATTTATCTCGTTGGGATCAATCGATAACAATAATTAGGCACTCAACATCTACGATTTGCTATTTTTACTGGAACCAACCAGCAATTCACTGTCGCGTATATCATCGAATAATACACAGTCAGGCTTAACCGCATTATTGTTGATGACACTCATATCACCTGTGGTTTCCATAGTGACAGCAAATACTTCAGTTTTAGACTTGATCCCATTCTTGCGCAAAACCTGTTGAACATCGCTGGTACTGAAATTGGCTTCTTTTAAATTTTCACTAAAATACTCACCATTCGCCATCAATATGATGGCTCGATTATCTATCAAAGATTTTAAAAGTTTAAATTTACGCCTGATGAAAGAGATAACACCTTGAAGCACAAATAATACCGCGACGGCAAACAACCCTTGCAGCAATGACGGTGTATCAGATAGCACCGTTGAAGTGAGTATGCTACCAATTTTTATATCTTTATTGAGTCAGTGCTCATAGCTGACATTAGTATACTTTTGACGACCTTACGTTTTTAGCGAGAAAAATGGCATAAAAAAAGCAACCTGAGAAGAGGTTGCTTTTTTTTAGAGTTGAAACAGTATTTTTATTGTTTTAACAAACAAAGGTATCAATGCGTTATGCTAATCTTACTACAATTGAGCGACTAAAGATTAGTTTACTCAATGGCAAATGAGATTAGATAGCTTCGATTTGCTCAGCTTGTGGGCCTTTTTTGCCATCACCTAAGATGAAAGACACTTTTTGGCCTTCGGCTAGAGTTTTGAAACCGTTACCTTGGATAGCGCTGTAGTGAGCGAATACGTCTTGTCCGCCATTGTCTTGAGCGATAAAACCAAAACCTTTAGCTTCATTAAACCACTTTACAGTGCCTTCAACTTTATCTGACATAAATTTTCCTAACTCTTTAACTGTTGGCGAGACGTGTGTCGTCACCGATTAATTGATATATACCCAAACTATTTTCTGCTAACTGCAACAGTCAGTATTATCAAAATATCGTTAGATAACTTGAAATTACGACCTAAAATATTTTGAGTACAGTCTGATTATAACAGCTTTTTCTAAGAGCAACAGGTTAAATTGATGATTTTTGTAAACAGCAATCATCTGTTTTTAGAAGTCACAATATTCAATAAATTACCACCTAAGTCATTGATATAAAATATTTTTTATCACCGGCCATCTATTATACAAACATAAGAGAGACATATAAGTTAATAGAAAGCATTATCTCAAATAATAAACAGATGATGCACTAGCGTATATCTCATTGAGATATCGGTAGCCATGGTGAACTTAATACCAATACACAAAGTGCAAAAAATATCAGCGAAAATGACTGACTATAGGCGATGTATTTAGCAGGTATTACCAAGTCTTTAGGAGAATCAGGAATGCCTTTACGTTTTAGTAAACGTGTCCCGTATATCCAGCCAAAGGTAGTATAGATTCCATACGCAGCAGGTACCGTAATAGCCAGTGGTGTTAAGTCGATCACATATAATATGACAACGGAAATAAAGAACCACAAGGTATCCAAGAGTGAGCTGATTTTAAAAAACTTAGATTGAGGCAATTTGCCATCGGTTTTTTTGAGCATCTCCCCTTCTATCCATATTAAAACGGCTACCACAGCGCTAAGAGTAATGTATACGAATTGCGGCGTTAGCCAGTCTGGATAAGATATTTGCACAACACACAACCTATAATCTATAAAAAATAAGAACGCGCAACTCAATCGTCCTGATAATTAACCAGCAATTGGTTCCACTAAGAATATTCAAAAAAAATCAATTAAGGCTAGGTATATGAGGCATCAATTGGTAGTTTTCAACCAATACAAAAGCGATTGTGGTTGAAATATCACTAAAATAATTCAAATTAAAAAAGCCCATGCTATCAAGTAATAGCATGGGCTCTTGGTTTTATATCAGAGCATGGGCTCTTGGTTTTATATCAGCGAGTAATTTCTTAATAACCGATATTGAATTAGTTTTTATCTTTATCAATAATCTTATTACCGCCGATCCAAGGCATCATACCACGTAGCTTAGCACCAGTGATTTCGATTTGATGCTCTGCATTGTTACGACGACGAGCAGTCATTGATGGATAGTTGGTTGCACCTTCAGAGATAAACATCTTCGCGTATTCACCAGACTGGATACGTTTTAGGGCATTACGCATGGCTTCGCGTGATTGCTCATTGATGACTTCAGGTCCAGTCACATATTCGCCATACTCAGCGTTGTTACTGATTGAGTAGTTCATGTCAGCGATACCGCCTTCATACATCAAGTCAACGATAAGCTTTAGCTCATGTAAACACTCAAAGTATGCCATTTCTGGAGCATAGCCGGCTTCTGTTAATGTTTCAAAGCCCATTTTTACGAGTTCTACAGCGCCGCCGCAAAGAACGGCTTGCTCACCAAATAGATCTGTTTCAGTTTCATCTTTAAATGTTGTTTCGATAATACCTGAACGACCACCACCAACACCAGCAGCATAAGATAGTGCTAACTGTTTGGCTTGACCTGACGCATCTTGATAGATAGCGATAAGATCAGGGATACCACCGCCTTTCGCAAACTCTGAACGAACGGTATGACCGGGTGCTTTTGGCGCAACCATAATGACATCAAGATCACCACGTGGTACGACTTGGTTATAATGAATCGCAAAACCATGAGCAAACGCTAGGGTCGCGCCTTCTTTGATGTTTGGCTCAATCACGTCGTTATAAAGCTCTTTTTGAAACTCATCGGGTGTCAAAATCATGATGACATCAGCGGCTTTGACCGCTTCTTCTACTTCAGCCACTTTTAAGCCTGCGTTTTCCGCTTTTTTCCATGAGCCAGAATTGGCACGTAGACCAACCGTTACATCAACGTCTGAATCTTGTAGGTTAAGCGCGTGTGCATGACCTTGTGAACCATAACCAATAATGGCGACTTTTTTACCTTGGATAATCGATAGATCACAATCTTTATCATAATAAACGTTCATAAATAGAGTCCTTTTCCTAAATCATGGCTTGCCATGGATAAATAAACACTTAAATTACAATCACCTTATCGAAGTGATGGGTGAGATAAGCGCTATGTTAATGTTTGAGTAAATAATTTAATCTACAATATGTGTAATAAGCGCTCGTTATAAACTGAGCGTTTTTTCGCCGCGTGCAATACCAATCACACCCGAGCGCACCACTTCCATAATACGTTCGCGACCAATCACATCAATAAAACCGTCAAGCTTGGCTTTGTCACCGACGATTTGAATGGTATAAAGATTGGAATTCACATCAACGATTTGTGCGCGAAAAATATCGGCACTGCGTTTAATTTCTTCACGTACGCCGCCCGTCGCCCGTACTTTTATGAGCATTAACTCGCGTTCGACGTGTACGGTATCTGACAAATTAAGCACTTTAACCACTTCAATCAATTTATGCAATTGCTTGGTGATTTGTTCTATTTTTTCAGGTGACGTAATAGTGGTCAATGTTAAGCGAGAAATACTCGGATCGTCTGTTGGCGCAACGTTTAAGGTTTCGATGTTGTAGCCACGTTGAGAGAACAAACCGACCACTCGCGACAACGAACCCGCTTCGTTTTCCATCAATACCGAAATCAGATGTTGTTGTTGCATTAGGTACGCTCCCCTTTTGTTAACCACATATCACGCATCGCTTGCCCAGCGATTTGCATCGGATACACATGCTCGTTACGATCGACATAAACGTCAATAAACACCAGTCTATCTGTTATTGCCATGGCTTCCGCCAACTGTGCTTCCATAGTCGCAGGATCGGTAATTTTGATACCGACGTGACCATAGCTTTCAGCGAGTTTGACAAAGTCTGGTAGTGAATTCATATAAGAATGTGCATGACGACCTTCATACAGCATATCTTGCCACTGCTTCACCATACCTAATTGAGCATTGTTTAGATTCAAGATTTTAACTGGCAAATTATATTGTAAGCAGGTTGAAAGCTCTTGAATATTCATCTGAATAGAGCCTTCACCCGTGATACAAACCACATCACGCTCAGGGTTGGCAAGTTTGGCTGCCATCGCGTACGGCAATCCAACACCCATCGTACCAAGACCGCCTGAGTTTAACCATTGACGCGGCTCATTATAGGTATAGTAAAGCGCGGCAAACATCTGATGCTGACCGACGTCACTGGTAATAATCGCATTACTATTAGTCACTTTATCTAAAGCTTGCACGACCGCTTGTGGCTTAATACCGTTATCGGTACTGGTGTCATAACGCAGACCATGACGCTTACGCCACTCATTAATTTGTGACCACCAATCCAACAATGCATGTTGTTCAAGTTCTTTATCCTCACCGATAATCTCTAGTATATCGGTAAGGACAGATTTGACATCACCCACGATTGGGATATGCGCATTAATCGTTTTTGAAATGGACGTAGGATCAATATCAATATGAATAATCGTCGCATTCGGACAGAATTTTTTGACATTATTGGTTACGCGGTCATCAAAACGTGCACCTATTGCCAAGATTACATCGGCGTGATGCATGGTCATATTGGCTTCATAAGTGCCATGCATGCCGAGCATACCTAAGAACTGACGATCCGAACCAGGAAAGGCACCCAAGCCCATTAAGGTATTGGTTACTGGTAAATTGAGGCGATGCGCAAGATCGGTTAGCTCTTTATGTGCATTGCCTAAAACAACACCACCACCAGAGTAAATAATCGGACGCTTTGCAGCAAGCAGCGTTTCAACCGCTTTTTTAATTTGACCACTATGACCTTTTAATGACGGCTGATACGAGCGTATAAACACTTCTTCTGGATAAGCGTAAGCAAACTTTTCACTTGGCGCGGTCATATCTTTTGGCACATCAATGACTACAGGACCTGGGCGTCCAGACTGGGCAATATAAAAAGCTTTTTTGACAATCATTGGGATTTCGCTAGCATGACGCACTTGAAAGCTATGCTTCACGATAGGACGTGATACGCCAACCATATCTGTTTCTTGAAAAGCATCTTCACCGATTAGGCTGCTAGGTACCTGACCTGCGATGACTACCATCGGCACTGAATCCATAAACGCCGTTGCGATAGCCGTCACCGTGTTAGTAGCACCCGGACCTGATGTCGCTAATACTACACCAGTTTCACCAGTCACTCGCGAATAAGCATCTGCCATGTGACCGGCTGCTTGCTCATGACGCACCAAGATGTGCTCGATATTCTCTTGTTGAAACAAAGCATCATAGATATGAAGAACTGCACCACCTGGATAGCCAAAAATATATTTGACGCCCTCATCAGTCAGTGATTGCACCAACATCTCAGCACCAGATAGCATTACAGGTTGCTCACTACCTTCAGCAAGGCGTTGTTGCTTTTCTTCAAAATTTTTGGCGGCATTTCCCGTTTGGGTATGTCCCGTCATATTCGGACTTTGCGTGGTTTGCGTCACTGTCATCACCTTTTTTTTGTCAAGAATTGGTGCTCATTCGTAAGAGAAAACAATGCTATTTACACAAGGTTGTTCGTCTCATAGAAATGGCTGAAAATTCTTGTCCATATCAAGAATGTATGCCCGCTATATTTTAGTAAGGCTGCCTTATAAGACAGCATGCTACTCAAACACAGCAATATATGTAAGGTCAGTTTTATGGCAGGAGTCTATCGATGTACAGTGATAAGATGCGAGTGCATCTATAAAAGAAGCTTATTATTGATAAATAGCAGACAGCATTTACAACAGATTGATCTATACAGAGAAATCAATATCCGCAATTTAAATCACCTTCATAGCCAATAATAATTTGTAAAATGGTTTAGATTTTACAACAGGCTGATTAAAAACATTTAATTGCTGAATATTTTTCTATATTTAATACAACCGCTAGAGTCACGCTTAGCGCATTTCAAATAATAAGTTTATCTTAGTCATTGTAGACAGATAAGTCCGGAGACAATGCATAAAGTTATCGATAACAATCATTATAATTACTATCTTTGCAATATCATTGTCACAAAGAAAAGAAAACTGCGTAAGCCACTGATAAGTAAGCTATAGTCCTCTTTTTCAAGTGCCACGGCAATATCATAAAAGCCGCTCACTGACCAATCAACTGCTATCATATTCGATGGTTTATGAGCTATTGTCAAGAAAAACTTCTAAAGCCCATCCCTAACTATTAGTTATTAAATAATATACATTCATAAGGATTATTTGGTAGAATCAAAAGCTGGTACATTTTTAGTACCATTCCAACACTTAAATGATATATTGACACATATATACACATCTGTTTTTTACCCATTAAGAGGACTGCTACTATGGCATATGCGTTTAAGATAAACACCGCTGCCAAATTGCTTGTGAGTACTGTGTATATGCTGATGCTGTCGATGAATGCCAGTCATGCTATTCAAGTTTATAAATCTGTGGGTGCACATGGTGAAGTCAAATATAGCCAACATGCGCCGCAAAATGGCAAAAATATTGAGCTGATAGAATTTCGCAGTGATGGCAGGCAAAGCAATGCTGGACAATTGGCTGGCAAAACAGATGCCAATCAAAGCAACAATACTCAAAGCGTAGAAGAACAAAGAGTTGCAGCGCTTGAAGCACGCATTAAAGAGCAAGAGGCACAAGCCAATGCACAGCGTTGCCAGTCACTACGCAATAACCTGACCAACTTGAATGTCGGCGGACGCATCTATGAGATGGATGCCAATGGCAAACGACAATATCTAGATGGCCGAGAAATTGAGCTTAAACGTGAACGTGTCCAGCAGGCAATCGACCAATATTGTGGCAACTCGGCTACCTAGACTCAATGCTAATTAGAGACATTAATCAGTAGCTGCATCACATGGCGAATGGCTGCTGGCATATCTTGAGCCTGTAGCCCTCGTTGTCCTATCAATAGCGTATTATGTGGTGAGCTGACTAGTGTATCCCCTGCTAATCCATGCACCACAACTGCTTGGTGCAAGCTTTGTATGCTTGATGGTAAGTCTTGTTGCGCTAGCAGACCAGCAATGATGCCAGATAACACATCACCCATGCCAGCTGTCGCCATCCCAGCATTACCGACAGCGCAGACATAAACTTGGCGCTGACCTGAGCCTTGCTCTAATATCAAAGAGCCTGAGCCTTTTAGCACCCATTCACCACCATAAGTTGTAGTGCACTCTTTTATAGCTTGCAGTCTATCGCTTTCCACCTCACTGATCTTTTTATCAAGTAATCTAGCGGCTTCGCCACTGTGAGGCGTCAAGCGAACTTGATAATTAATGCTATATTCTCGCAGCTGACTTACCAGTTCATGATGCTCCAATTGCAACGATGCCAAATGATAAAGTCCATCGGCATCAATCACTAGCGACTTTTTCTCTTCAATAGCAGCTTGTAGATACTTTATAAATAAAACTTTTGCTTTTTCATCACGGCCGAGCCCCATACCAATAGCAATCACTGTGGCTGACTTGATTAACTGCTTCACTCCGTCCACATCATGCAAATTGATCGTCATTGCATCTGGTAATGAGGTTAATAAAGCGCTATGAAAGGCCTCATGGCAAGCAACCGTAATTTTACCTGCTCCTGCCGCCATCGAACTCGAAGCAGACAGTATCGCAGCGCCGCCCATACCTTGTGAGCCATCGATACGATTGCCACCAATAACCAGCACATGACCATAGCTGCCTTTATAACTATTTTGACGGCGAGGATATAGGCCATATGCACTAGCAATCAGTTTTGCTACTGGCATGAACCTTTTGTCATTTACTTGATAGGGTATCAGCGGTATATCAATTACCTTTCCGCTATAATCCACACCATCCTTGGTATGCAAACCGAATTTCCGTGCAATTAAGCATAGCGTTATATCAGCCTGTATAGCTACGTGCTCAAATACTTCACCAGTCGAAGCCACCAAACCACTTGGAATATCAACAGCAATTGCTAAGGTATTATTTCGTTCAGATAACTCATTGAAAGCGCTAATTGCTGTTTTATAAGTACCTGTAGGTGCACGATCCAGACCAATACCAAACAACGCATCAATATAGACACCGGCTTGCAAATTACTATCTATTCCTTCCTCTATATTATAAGCACTACTTTCAAAGCGTTGATAAGGGCAATTAGCCAAAAGCGCTACTTTTAGCGCTTTTTTTGCATCGGAAAAGCCGGTGGTGTCACTGATATAAAAATCATCACTCTCAAAACCAACTGTCACCACTTGTACCTGCCAACCCATCTGCTGTAAATAATAAGCAATGAGCCAACCGTCGCCACCATTATTACCCTTTCCAACCCAAATGCTCACTCGATGCTGACGAGAAGCATAAGTAGTGGCTGATGAATATATATTTAATTGCTTTTGTTCATATAATTGCTCTATGTGTTGCACCATTTGCCAGGCTGCTTGTTTCATCAACCCAAAACTATCATGCCCCTCTACAAACCATGCTTGCTCCATCGCATAGAGTTGTTCACTACTATATAACGGGATAGACTTTGTATTTTTTATAGGTGATAAATTGCTCTGATTGTTCATAACTAATCCTTGAGTATTTTTTGCTGATTTTTTATTTTATCGAAATATGCTTATTATCATTTAGCTTCAGCTTAGCAAACGCTTACGTCAACGTATGTATCAATATGAATGTGAAATTATTTGCTTTTATACTTGCGCTCTTAGCTCACTGGCTTATCATAGCGGTATTCACTCTATCACCTACTGTCACACATGAATAATCCTCCTAAAGTAAACTCGCCTATCTCTTCAACCCAGCAGAAATCAGCTAAGCAAACATCTTCTGAACCTAAGCCTGCGTCCGAAAAAAAGATTAATGTTAATAATAGCCCAATATTTACCACCACAGCAGATGTCAAACAATGGATTAAAACCCAAGCACAGGCTTTAGGGTTTGCCGACTGCGGGTTTTTATCGGTGCATCATCCTTTGTTCGCTAAACAGATTACACAATTGCAGCAATGGCTTGATAAAGGTTATGAAGGGCAGCTGCAGTTTATGCATAACAACCATGAACTGCGGGCAAATCCTGACCAACTGGTAGAAGGAGCAAAAACCATCATCAGTGTCCGTATGGATTATCTGACTCAAGCACCAACCCCACGTACGGTCACTGACAATGACTATCCCAATCAAGGCATCATCGCTCGTTATGCCAGAGGACGCGACTATCATAAAACGATGCGCAGTCGTTTGAAACAATTGGCACTAAAGATAGAAGCCATGCTTCCCGAATGGCAACACCTCAATATTGGTTCAGAGCAAGATTTTATTTTTAGGCCTTTTAGCGACTCTGCTCCTATTTTCGAGCGACCTATTGCCAACGCTGCTGGTCTTGGCTGGACAGGAAAGCATACCCTACTCATCAATAAGCAAGCGGGTTCATTTTTTGTATTGGGTGAACTATTTATTAGCCTTGAGTTACCTGATGACAAACCCGTCAAAGAGCATTGCGGCAGTTGTAGCGCTTGTATTGATATTTGTCCTACTCAAGCGATTGTCGAGCCCTATGAACTCAATGCTTCAGCTTGTATCTCCTACCTCACTATCGAGCACGATGGTATTATTGATACAAAATACCGCCGCGCGATTGGTAATCGCATCTTTGGCTGTGACGATTGTCAACTCATCTGTCCTTGGAATCGCTACGCCAATCTTACACCCGTAGAGGATTTCGCAGCACGGCACAATCTTGATAGCAGCAGTCTGCTTGAGCTATGGCAATGGCAAGAAGCTGAATTTATGAAAAAAACTGAAGGCAGCCCACTTAGACGCACAGGCTATGTGAACTTTTTGCGCAATATTGCTATTGGTCTTGGAAATGCTAATGGTCATCAAGACACCATTACTCAGTTACAATCAAAGCTAGGCATACACAACGAGATGCTTGATGTACATATCAACTGGGCCATAGCTGAACAGTACGAGAAATTAGAAAACATTTAAATCTTAAGCTTATATTTATATAAACCCGAAAAAAATGCCTCTTAATAGAATAAGAGGCATTTTTTACTCACACATATTTTTGACAGTTCAAAACCATATTATGGCTTAGGAATACGTAGCACTTGGCCAGGATAAATCTTATCAGGACTAGATAGCATCGGCTTATTGGCTTCAAAGATTTTCATATAATCATCCGCTGAACCATAAACCTCTTTTGCAATCTTAGACAAGCTATCACCAGATTTCACCGTATACATCGTTGACTCAGGCGCATCTTCTTCGATATCAATATTATCGATTACCTTAGCCACATTTTGTACATTACCAATGGCGATAATCGCTTTTTCGCGGTCTGCTTGCGTTTTGGCCTTACCGCTGATCTCTGCGGTATCTGTTGAGCCGTTATACTTGATTTTCAAATCGCTAATATTGAGATTCTGCTGCTGAATACGACGAAGTAAAATATTGGCAACTGATTGCGCAGAAGGTTCGCTACTTTGTACTGGCGTATTAGCATCTGCTTTTGTTTCTGACTTAGCATCGTGTTTGGCGTCATCACGATTGAAAATTTTATCACCAATATCTTTTGCGAAACTGAACATACCCATGTACATACTCCTTTAAATATTATTATTTACTATTTATCATTATTTTTTTAATGGCATATATAGTTTTATATATCACCACACTTTGTTACTGCTTACTATTATGAGTATAGACAAAGATAGGTGAGGTAGATAGTAATAGTATGTTGAGTAATGTTGATTTGGCGTAGCTTATGTTAACGCAATGATTAGTCGGATAAATGTCTGTGCCATAGTAAATAATGAGCATAAAAAAACCGCCTATCTATGCAGATAGGCGGCTAAAATAACTCGCTAAGCCACTAGCTAATTATAGCTGCGCTTGTACATAATCAATAGCTTTTTGAACAGTTGTTAATTCTGCTGAATCTTCATCAGGAATGGTAATACCAAAGTCACTTTCAAATGACATGACCAACTCAACTAGGTCTAACGAATCTGCACCTAAGTCTTCCATAAATGACGCATCATTGTTGATATCTTCAACATTCATACCCAATTGCTCAGCTACTGCAGCTTTAACTCTTAGCTCGGTATCATTACTCATGTAGATTTCTCCTTTTTGATCTATTATTTTGGCAAAATGCCATAGCCCTATCATTAGGCTCTATAGCATTTTATATAAAATGACATCTTCAGACTAGCACAGCTATCTGAGTACTTTGTAACTTGTTTTATAACTGGTTATACGTTTTGACTAATGTCCGGTACAGCCTTGCTATAATACAGGGCTTTGACATAAAAGTATTCGCCATTATAGCACCCTTTATTATAGTTTACACTCGTACACAGAGTTTTTTATTATAACTGTGTAACACTTATTTACCACCTACATATACATACCGCCGTTGACAGGAATAACAGCGCCTGTGATGTAACTGGCCTCATCGCTGGCTAAGAAATGTACGGCTGCTGCAATGTCTTCTGGCTGTCCAAGACGGCTGATGGGTACAGCGTCTAGCATAGAGTTTAGTAGACGTTCGTCGAGCTCGTCCGTCATATCCGTTTCAATTAAACCTGGGGCTACGCAATTAATCGTTACTTGTCGTGAGCCAATTTCACGCGCGAGCGTACGGCTGAACCCTTCAACGCCAGCTTTGGTCGCAGCATAGTTAGACTGACCTGCATTACCCATTTGAGCAACAACCGAGGTTATGTTGATGATACGACCACGGCGCGCTTTCATCATACCGCGCACGGCGCGTTTACTCATGCGGTATACCGATGTCAAATTGGTATCGATGACATTTTCCCAATCTTCATCTTTCATGCGCATCAATAGACCATCTTGGGTGATCCCCGCATTATTGACCAAGACCTGTACTGCGCCATAAACGCTCTCAATCTCTTCAAACAGTTTATCAACTTGCGTGGTATCACGCACGTCTAAGACACGTCCAATACCACCACTATCATGGAGATAACCATCAATCAGCTCAGCGCCCTTTTCCGTGGTCGCTGTGCCAATAACAAAATGTCCTTCTTTGGCGAAACGTTTGGCAACAGCTTTACCAATACCGCGGCTAGCGCCTGTCACTAAGGTAATCGTACGACTCATGATAACACCTCCATTAATTTATCAAGACGAGCGGGCTTGTCGGTAGGATAGCTAGTAATTGGCTGTGCTTGACGCTTCGCCAAGTTGCTCAATACATTACCACTGCCACATTCGATTAAAATATTAATTTGTTTGTCAGCCAGTTCTTGCATGGTTTTTGACCATAATACTGGTTGGCTTAATTGCTCTGTTAATGCCTGCTTGATACCTACCGCACTGCTCTCAACACGCGCATGTCGATTTTGAATAACAGGAATCATCGCTTGATCGAATTTTATTTCTGCCAAAATCTCAGCCAATGCACTACTAGCTGGCTCCATGAGTGCACAATGTGACGGTACGCTGACCTTTAACGGGATAGATTTTTTGCCTGTGTTTTGCACTTTATCGATAACAGCATTAACACCAGCAGCATTACCCGATATCACCACCTGCCCTGGACTATTAAAGTTGGCTGCACCTACAATGGCACCCTCGACATGTTCAGTCGCTTGCTCACATAGGTTTTCAACTCGATTGTCTTCAAGTCCTAACACTGCTGCCATAGCAGTATCGACACCTACAACGGCTTCTTGCATCAGTTGACCGCGCTTGTGTACCAATTTAACCGCATCAGCAAGCGATATGACCTCAGCTGCGCAAAGCGCACTGTACTCACCCAAAGAATGACCCGCTAAATAACAAGGCGCTGTGGCTATTTTTTGTTTCAAGATACGCCAAATGGCGATGCTGGCCGTCAGTAATGCCGGCTGAGTATATTGCGTTTGATTGAGTTTTTCTTCATTTTGACAGATTGCCCATAAATCTTCACCAAGCGCTGCGCTAGCTTCAGTAAAGGTATCGAGAATCTCTGGATAGATTTCAGCAAGCTCACTAGTCATCCCGACTACTTGCGATCCTTGACCAGGAAAAATCACCGCAATACGTGTTGGCGGCTTTTTTACCATATCGGGTACAGAGGCCATAACCAATATTCCTTATTTAATTGGAAATATCCCTAAAAACAATTGGGGTTTATTATATTATTAGAGGCGATATAAAACCGTTGCTTTAGTATTTGTCTAAAAAAACGGATTATCGATAAACTATACACTGACGCACACTATTATCATAGCGGATGCGACCTAAACACGTACAGTAAAAGATACCACTCAAATTAGAATGATAGAACATATCAGTTCATTTTCATATTTTCTAAAGGCTCAAGGTAAAAGGTTATTCAAATAACTACTATAAAAGCCAATAGCAAAAAGCCAAGTTATCTAGCCACATAATATATGATAGCGAAATAACTTGGCTTTCTTCAGCTCAAAGCATATTACCTAATAACAGCGTTGCAGGAATAATGACAGTCACCAGTACTATCATTATTTTTGCAATTAGCTATCGAATAGCCAACAACTTAAGCGTCTTGACTAACTTTAAACAACTGGCGACCACGGTAGAAACCATCTTTAGTCATGTGATGACGACGATGTTTTTCACCGGTGGTAGCATCTACGCTTATCTCAGCGATTTCCATACGATGATGCGAACGGCGCATGTCACGACGAGAACGACTTTTACGACTTTTTTGAACGGCCATGATATAGCTCCTATACTTAAAAGGGGATAAGCTTGAAATTCAGCTTTAATCGACACTGACAGAGGCTATATAATCACAACAACCTAAGTCTTACGCATCATTAGTTAAATAGATTGCCACGTATTAAAGTGTTGATTACGTCTAAAATCTATAGTTAGTTTGCAAGATCAGCATCTATCTGCCAGTAGCAGATTGCTAGAATGCAATAAACGGGACATTATACGCATGTTTAGCGGATTAATAAAGCCCTGCTTCTCACTCTTTGGTAGAAAGCTGATGAAAGGTATCATAAACTTATTAAGTAGTACATTGATATATGACTTGTCTCTTAATAAGATTACAACTTGCCTTTTAGTGAGGCTAAAGCAGCAAAAGGATTTTCGCTTTCTTCCTCTTCTGGAATCTCACCAAATTGCTCTACCGTCATTTCACAGTCGTCATGCTTTGGTGCCATTGGCGTCTTCAGCAATATCTCATCTTCTACCAATTTTTTAAACGGTAATAAAAGCTCTGGTGCAGGCTCAGTAATAATTTCATTAAGTAATAAATAATCTTGTTCATCATTGATTGAACGTGCTTGGCTTTCATCTTCTAGTAGCGCAATATTATAATCATCAGACAAATCGATAGCTACTGGCTGTAAACAACGTTGACACGTTAACCAAACTTCACCAGTCAATGTAAATGCCAAATGTAAGACATTATTGCGGCGATACAAATTAGCATTGAGCGATATTTTTGCTTGTTCATGTTCAGTGGCTAAGGTAGCAGCAAGACGTTTGAAAGCGCTTGGCTCTATCTCGCCTGTCCATTCATAACCAGTATCTGCCCATTTATCCAAAGAAATAGATTCAGGCATACTAGTAGATAAAGGCGCTTTTTTATTATCAGCATAAGCTGCTGACGGTTTACTTTCTGGAGTGCTTGACATGCGCGGCCTCATTCATCAAAACGGTGTATAATATTGCCTGCCATACTAACGGAAAGCATTGAACGACGCTAGCGCTAGTATGTTAAATTTTTTGATATGCGCTCTATTTTCATCTCTTTATTTCCTCTATTTATATTCAAAGATAGTTCTTATTTTTATCTTTTATTTAACCAGTGTTTTACCTATGAATGTGTTTAATAATAAACCTGATTTCTCGAACCTACTCTCTGCACTCGAAGCAAAAATCTTGTTGCAACGTCTCACCACGTTAACCAATAATGTTAATACATCCTCTACTGACTCGTGGAGCTTTAAAAAAGATCAGGACTTAGAGGATGTAAAAAGCGAATGGCAAAGGTTATCTGCTATCAAAGGCTTAGATGATACTCAATCATTGGTTAATAAATACGAGCAAGCGGCTACTGCTTGGCTCATCCAATTATTCAACACTTTATTCGCTCATCAAAACGTTATATTGGTTCGTGGTCAAGGAGACCCAGAGTACTTTCCGGCACAAAATAACGAACCCGCAAAAATTGAATTCGCTCATGGATTTTTTGCTAGCGCATTGCATGAACTAAGCCATTGGTGTGTGGCTGGAGAGGCTCGTAGACGTTTGCCTGACTTTGGCTACTGGTATGCACCAGATGGTCGTACCGCCGCTCAGCAGCAAGCATTTGAACGCGTAGAGATTAAGCCGCAAGCGTTAGAGTGTCTATTCACTCTTGCTTGCGAACGGTCATTTGAGGTGTCACAAGACAATTTGTTCGCTGACTTCGATACGAGCGATAGTACATTCGCAAATGACGTCTATCGACAAGCGCAACAATATATTGCTGAGCCCAATATACTGCCACGTGATGCTAAAACGCTATTACACGCATTACTCAGTATCTCTACAGCTGATCCAGAATAATAGCAACATATCAGCTTAAAGGTGCAGCATTTTTGCGTTAACGATTGTCTACGCACAGTAACGCCTTGCTACCAAACTTATATTGGCTTTGCGCTATACTAAGGAAGCAGTGATACTTTTTTAGCAAATTTAGTGAAAGGAGCGTGACCGCTAAAAACGGTCTACTTAGTCAAAAACTTCATATTCAACAACCCATAATTATAAAATAAGGAACTGCTATGCAAGTATTTTATATTCATCCAGAAAATCCACAGCCACGTCTTATTGAGCAAGTAGCAGATCTGTTACGCAAAGACCAACTCATTATCTACCCTACCGATACCAGCTATGCTTTTGGTTGTCGCTTAGGGGCAAAGGATGCACTCGATAAGCTTAAACAAATTCGTGAGCTTGATGATAAACACCAGTTTACCTTGCTATGCCGTGACTTAAGCGAAATTGCCAACTATGCCGCAGTAGACAATGTACAATTTAAACAGCTCAAAGCACACACTCCTTCGCCCATTACCTTTATCCTCAATGCCACGAAAGACGTGCCAAAGAAATTAGCACATGCGAAGAAAAAAACCATTGGCATCCGGGTACCTAGCAATCCCATTGCTCAGGCGCTTTTAGAAGCCATGGATGAGCCGATCTTAACCAGTTCATTAATTCTACCCAATCGCGACGACATACTAGATGATCCCTTTGAGATTGAGGATTTATTAGGCAATCAAATTGACGCTTTGATAAATGCAGGTGTAAAGACCACTAAGCTAACTACTATCGTTGATATGACTGGTAGCCAACCTGAAATTATCAGACAAGGTGCCGCTGATGTAGATTCACTACTGCGGTAATAGACTAAAATATCAGACACAAAAAAAAGCTCCAATTCAATTGGAGCTTTTTTATATACATCTTTTGCTTATTGTAAAATTAGTCGCGATCAACCAATTCTACATAAGCCATTGGCGCATTGTCACCATCACGGTAACCACATTTTACGATACGCAAATAGCCACCTGGACGCGTCTGGTAACGAGGACCTAACGTGCCAAATAGTTTGCCTACCATAGCTTTGCTACGCATACGGCTAAACGCTAAACGACGGTTAGCAACGCTGTCTTCTTTAGCCATAGTGATTAATGGCTCGGCAACGCGACGTAACTCTTTTGCTTTTGGTAAAGTTGTTTTGATCAGTTCATGCTCAAATAATGAGTTAGTCATGTTCTGAAACATTGCCTTACGATGACTGCCGGTACGACCCAGCTTGACTCCACTCTTACGATGGCGCATAGTCAAAAATCCTTAAAGTTTAACGGCTACGATAAGAAAAGCGATCATCAACACGAAGGTCAGCTGGTGGCCAGTTATCTAGGCGCATACCGAGCTCTAAATCTTTAGACGCTAGTACGTCTTTGATTTCCGTTAATGATTTCTTACCAAGATTTGGGGTTTTTAGAAGTTCAGTCTCTGAACGTTGTACCAAATCACCGATATAGTAAATGTTTTCAGCTTTCAAGCAGTTGGCTGAGCGAACCGTTAGTTCAAGATCGTCCACAGGGCGTAATAGCACCGGATCAACCTCTTCTTTCTCTTTCACAGGCTCAGGCGCTTCTTCAGCTTCTAGGTCAACAAAGATAGAAATCTGTTGTTGTAAAATAGTGGCTGCTTTACGAATTGCTTCTTCTGGATCTATAGTGCCATTAGTTTCAAGCTCAATGATAAGACGATCAAGATCAGTACGCTGCTCTACACGAGCGTTCTCAACCTGATAAGCAACACGAAGCACAGGACTAAAACTTGCATCAAGCTTTAAACGTCCAATTGCTTTGGTATCACCATCTTCACGGCGCTGGTTTGCTGGCTCATATCCACGACCCATTACTACGCGCAAACGCATCTTAAGATGACCACGATCACTCAATGTACCCAACACCAATTCTGGATTGACGATGTCTACATTATGCGGTAACGCGATGTCTGCAGCAGTAATAGTGCCTGGACCTTGTTTATCCAAGGTCAAAAATACTTCATTTTGGTCATGAAGCGTAATAGCCAAGCCTTTTAGGTTCAAAAGCAAGTCAAGTACATCTTCTTGTAGCCCTTCAAGCGTTGAGTATTCATGGTCAACACCATCAATCTCAGCTTCAATGACTGCAGCACCAGGTAATGAAGATAACAAGATACGACGTAAGGCATTACCAAGGGTATGCCCAAAGCCGCGTTCTAACGGTTCGAGCGTGACTTTCGCAATCGTTTCATTAACCGTATCCACATTAATGGCATTCGGCGTTAGAAACTCAGTTGCATTTAGCATCATGATGTCACCTCGATTTATTAAACTGGTTTAATTAACGTTGATTGCTCAATGCCGTTTTCACGACATCGAGCAGTACGTCATTACTTAGAGTATAGCTCAACGATCAAGCTTTCGTTGATTTCAGCAGGTAGATCAATACGATCAGGCGCTTGTTTAAACGTGCCCTGTAGTTTGCTGTGATCAACATCTAGCCATTCTGGAATACCACGTTGTGTCGCTAGTTCAATAGCGTTTTTAATACGTAGCTGTTCGCGAGACTTCTCTTGGATAGCGATGACATCACCATCTTGAAGCTGAATTGATGGAATGTTCACACGAACAAACTCATCACGGCCAGCTTTTTTTACCATAACAGTACGATGACTGACTAGCTGACGTGCTTCAGCGCGAGTTGAGCCGAAGCCCATGCGATATACCACGTTGTCTAGACGGCTCTCAAGCATAGCTAACAAGTTTTCACCAGTAGCACCGCGCTTACGAGCAGCTTCTTTATAGTAATTAGCGAACTGACGCTCTAATACACCATAGATACGCTTAACTTTTTGCTTTTCACGCAACTGTAGAGCATATTCTGAGGTCTTGTTACGACTTACACCGTGTTGACCTGGTGGACGACCAGCTTTTTTCGTTTTTACGTCGTATGGTTTAACGCCAGACTTAAGACCTAAGTCAGTGCCTTCACGACGTGATAATTTAAGTTTTGGTCCAATATAACGGGCCATTGTTATGTCTCCTATAAGCTTTTGGGATAAAAAGCTTCGTCTTTAATATTAGACGCGGCGCTTTTTCGGCGCACGGCAACCATTGTGTGGGATTGGGGTTACATCAGAGATGCTGTTAACTTTATAACCCAATGCACCTAGTGCTCTTACCGCAGACTCACGACCCGGTCCTGGTCCTTTGACCAAAACGTCGATATTCTTAACACCATATTCTTGAGCCGCTTTACCAGCGACTTCAGCTGCAACCTGCGCTGCAAATGGTGTAGATTTACGTGAACCACGGAAGCCTTGTCCACCTGAAGTGGCCCAAGCCAGTGCATTACCTTGACGATCGGTAATCGTAACAATGGTGTTATTAAAAGACGCATGGATATGGGCAATGCCCTCCGATACTGAACGACGAGTCACTTTCTTGCGACTACGAGTGTCTTTAGCCATCTTTTAGCTTCCTAAGTTAATTATCTTTTGAGAGGGCGTGTCGGACCCTTACGAGTACGAGCGTTGTTCTTAGTATTCTGACCTCTAACTGGTAGGTTACGACGATGGCGGATGCCACGGTAACAACCAAGATCAACTAAACGCTTAATATTCATTGACACTTCACGACGAAGGTCACCTTCAGTCATGTAATTTGCAACTTGTGCACGGATAGCATCTAACTGTGTATCATCTAACTGACTAACTTTAGTAGTAGGGGCAATGCCAACTGCTTCTAAGATTTTCTGAGCAGTGGTACGACCTACACCAAAGATGTAAGTTAGTGAAATAACAGCATGCTTATTATCCGGAATGTTTACGCCGGCAATACGAGCCATTGATTTCTCTCCATTAAAGAAAAATAAGCGTTATTTATCAATAAGGCTTTATTTTTCAGATTTGTTGCTGTCAATACTAAAGCTTTTATAATTATTATCGCTGCTTTGACTTGGTTACAAGCCTATTCATTGACGGTCTTATAAAAGTTTTTGCATAAACTACGGCAAGTGGCGGATGATATCCCATCCGCCGTCATTTTTCAAGTGTTAATTAAAATAGTAACAAAAGTCTAAAACTTTACAATACTAAATATTAACCTTGACGTTGCTTGTGGCGAGGTTCTGCTGTGCAGATGATATGTACACGGCCTTTACGGCGCACAACTTTACAGCTACCACAAATCTTTTTAACTGATGCTTGAACTTTCATAGCATGCTCCTTGAAATATCGTACCGCTCATTTAAGGTTGAGTGGGCGATTGAATTAACGTCTGATCATGATATTGATGGGTCATCAAATGTGCTTGAATTTGCGAAATGAAGTCCATTACCACAACCACCATAATCAGTAAAGACGTACCACCGAGTTGAAACGGTACACCAAACGATGACTGGACGACCATTGGCATTAAACAAATAACCGTCATATACATCGCGCCAATAAAGGTCAGTCGGTTTAATACATGATCGAGATAACGCTGAGTTTGTTGTCCGGGGCGAATACCTGGGATATACGCACCACTACGTTTAAGGTTTTCAGCTACTTCACGTGGACTAAATACCAATGCCGTATAGAAGTAACAGAAGAAAATAATCATCGCGCCAAACAGAACCAAATATAGCGGCTGTCCTGGAGACAACACCAAGGCCATATTCTGTAATATCTTTTGTGTAAGAGTAGGATCAGTTGATTGACCGACCCACTGCCCTAAACTTGCTGGAAACAACAATAACGAGCTGGCAAAAATGGCTGGGATAACCCCTGCCATATTAAGCTTTAGCGGCAAATGAGATTGCTGCTGAGCATATATTTTGCGACCTTGTTGTTGCTTCTGTGCATAGTTCACTGGAACACGGCGCTGAGCACGTTCAATATAAACGATACCAGCAGTAACCGCGATGCCTAATAGCACAAAAATAAACAGTACAATCAAGTTCATCTGACCTTGATTGACCTGTTCAATAGACTGCGAAATCATACCTGGCGTACCAGCCACAATACTCGCAAAAATGAGCATTGAGATACCATTACCTACGCCGCGCTCTGTAATCTGCTCACCAAGCCACATTAAGAACATAGCGCCCGCTACTAAAGACGTAACGGCTGGAATATAAAAAGTCAGGCCAGAAGATAAGGTAAGATTTTGACTGATTAAGCCAGCACACATTCCTAACGACTGTACTAGCGCTAAAGCAAGTGTCCCTTGACGGGTGTACTTGTTTAGCTTGCGTCGTCCCGCTTCGCCTTCTTTTTTGAGGGCTTCAAGCGATGGCAATACCGCAGACATCATTTGTACAATAATCGATGCTGAGATATACGGCATAATGCCGAGCGCCATAATGGACATACGCTCTAGTGCACCACCTGAGAACATGTTAAACATACTCAAAATGGTATTTTCGTTGCGCGAAAACAGATCAGCCAAGTTAACCGGATTAATACCCGGCACCGGAATATGTGACCCTAAACGATAAACAATCAATGCGCCGATTAAGAATAACAAACGCGTCCATAATTCATCATACTTTCGTATGAAAGCAAATGGATTGAGCGGTATACCAGCCGATGACATTGATTGTTTTGACACGTTACTACTCCTCGATGCTACCACCAGCAGCTTCGATTGCTAGCTTAGCGCCTTTAGTCACTTTGATACCTTTAAAAGTATAAGCCTTAGTGACTTCGCCTGACAACATGATACGAGCACGCTTCATGTCATGACGGATAAGGTTGGCAGCTTTAAGTGTTTCAAGGCTAACCACATCACCTTCAATTTGATTTAGTTCAGAAAGACGTACTTCAGCAGTCTTCATTGCCATTTTACTGGTAAAACCAAATTTTGGTAAACGGCGGTATAAAGGCATTTGACCACCTTCAAATCCTGAGCGAATGCTAGAACCTGAACGAGATTTCTGACCTTTTACACCACGACCACCAGTCTTACCAAGACCTGAACCGATACCACGACCACGACGTTGGGCAGTTTTCTTTGCGCCAACACCTGGTGATAATTCATTTAATCTAAGACCCATTACGCTTCCTCCACTTTTACCATGTAGTTAACGCGATTGACCATACCACGGGTTGAAGGAGTATCTTCTACTTCAACAGTATGATTAATACGGCGTAAACCCAATCCTTTCAAGCTCGCTTTGTGGCTCTTTAGGCGATGGGCACCCGATTTAAATTGAGTGACTTTCATTTTTTTCATCGTAACTCACCTAGTCTAAGTTAACCCAAGATTTCGTCTACAGATTTACCACGTTTAGCTGCCATCTTCTCTGGAGTTGACATATCACGTAAACCGTTAAACGTTGCGCGAACAACGTTAGCAGTATTGGTAGAACCATAACATTTAGTCAAAACATCTTTGACACCAGCAACTTCTAATACAGCACGCATTGCGCCACCAGCGATTACGCCAGTACCTTCAGATGCAGGCTGCATATAAACTTTACTAGCACCATGACGTGCTTTGATCGGATGATACAAAGTTGCATCATTTAGCTCAACAGTAATCATATTACGTTTGGCAGCTTCTAGTGCTTTTTGAATAGCAGCTGGCACTTCACGTGCTTTACCGCGACCAAAACCAACACGACCATTGCCATCGCCCACTACGGTTAACGCAGTGAAAGAGAAAATACGACCACCTTTAACAACTTTTGCAACGCGATCAACGGTAACTAAGCGTTCTACTAGACCGTCAGTCTGTTCATTTTTATCATTTTTATCATTTCTAGCCATGATTAAAACTCCAATCCGTTTTCGCGAGCTGCTTCTGCTAAAGCTTTAACTCGACCATGATATTTAAAACCACTACGGTCAAAGGCAACTTTAGTAATACCAGCTGCTTTTGCGCGTTCTGCGATCATTTGGCCCACAGACGTTGCTGCATCAGCATTGCCGGTCGCGCCTGAGCGCAAGCTGCTGTCTAAGGTAGATGCCTGAGCAATCACTTCACCACCGGTAGGAGAGATAATCTGGGCATAAATATGTTTTGGCGTGCGAGTAACCGTTAAGCGATGAACGCCTAAGAAACGGATATGCGCGCGGGTTTTCTTAGCTCGACGCAGACGAGCTGCTTTTTTATCAAACATTTCAACTCACCTTATTTTTTCTTGGCTTCTTTGCGAATCACATGCTCGTCACTATAACGAATACCTTTACCTTTATAAGGCTCAGGTGGGCGGAAACCACGGATATTAGCCGCTGCTTGACCAAGCTGCTGTTTATTGTTTGATTTCAAAACAATTTCAGTCTGCGTTGGGGTTTCAGCTGACACACCTTCAGGCAACGTATATTCTACTGGATGAGAGTAACCAACGTTCAAAGTTACCTTGTTACCAGCAACTTGTGCGCGATAACCAACACCAATTAACTGAAGACGTCTTTCGAAGCCTTCATTTACGCCTGTAACATAGTTGTTTAGCAGAGCGCGCATGGTGCCAGTGTGCATCATAGCTTCTTTTGAATCGACTGTAGGTGAGAAAATGATCGCATCATCTTCCTGTTTCAGCTCGACCAATTCATGCAGGCGTAAAGACAAATTGCCGTTCTTGCCTTTCACTTCGACCTGCCGATCGTTCAAAGTAACACTTACGCCGTTTGGCAGTGTCACTGGGGCTTTAGCCACACGAGACATAGGAATATTCCTTAAAAAATTAACTTCTTTATATTAGCGAAAAAACTAACAGGCTAAAAAGCGTGTTAGTTTAGCATAGTTGACCGCGTTAGACACCTATCAATTTGAAATAATTCATCATCAATAGAGGTCTAACAACCATCAAATAGACTTCATCGTCGTATAGCTTACGCTACAAATGCGACGATTTCACCACCGATACCAGCAGCACGTGCAGCACGATCACTCATGATACCTTGGCTAGTTGATACGATAGCAACACCCATACCTTGCTTAACAGTAGGGATAGCGTCTTTACCGCGATGCTGGCGTAAACCAGGACGGCTAAAACGTTGAATCGTTTCGATGACAGCTTTGCCTTCGAAGTATTTTAATTCGATAGATAGGGTTGCTTTGTTGTTTGCTTCTTCAGTAACAACAGCGCTCGCCACATAACCTTCGCTAACTAGTAAATCAGCAATTGATTTACGTAATTTAGAGCTCGGCATTGCTACCGATACTTTGTTAGCCATTTGTGCGTTACGAATACGGGTTAGCATATCCCCAACGGTATCTTGCATACTCATATAGTTACCCCTTACCAGCTTGCTTTACGAACACCAGGCACATCGCCTTGCATGACACGCTCACGCAGCATATTGCGTGATAAGCCAAACTTGCGGAAGTAACCGTGAGGACGACCGGTGATAGCACAACGATTGCGCAGACGTACTGGTGATGAGTTGCGTGGTAGGGCTTGTAGCTCTAGCATCGCTTCCATACGAGTTTCGTCACTTGCAGTCATATCACTGATAGTTTCTTTTAGCTTGATACGCTTATCAGCGTACTTAGCAACCATTTTTTCGCGCTTTAATTCGCGGTTGATCATGCTCTTCTTTGCCATAACGTCTTTACCTTATTTAAATGGGAAGCCGAATGCTTTAAGCAACGCACGACCTTCTTCATCATTACCAGCTGACGTGGTGATCGTCACATCCATACCGCGGATACGATCAATCTTGTCAAAATCTACTTCTGGGAATACAATTTGTTCTTTGATACCCAATGAGTAGTTACCACGTCCGTCAAAGGCTTTAGGTGAAAAACCGCGGAAATCACGAATACGAGGAATTGCAATGGCAATGAGACGATCTAAAAATTCGTACATTTGCTCACCGCGTAGCGTTACTTTACAGCCAATTGGCCATTCTTCACGAATCTTAAAGCCAGCAACTGATTTACGCGCTTTGGTGACGACAGGTTTTTGACCAGCGATAGCGGTCATGTCAGCTACTGCACCTTCAAGCAATTTCTTGTCTTGAGACGCGCCGCCTACACCCATGTTAAGTGTGATTTTAGTGATTTTAGGCACTTGCATCACATTCGCTAAACCAAGCTCTTCTTTGATTTGCTGCTTTAATTCTTCGTTATATAAAGATTTTAATCTTGCCATTACCATTACACCCTTAGTGTCTTACGCAGTCGCCACTACTTCACCGTTCGAACGATAGACGCGTTGTTTCTTGCCGTCTTCGCCGAACTGATAAGTAATACGATCAGCTTTTTGGGTTTGCGCATTTAATATTGCGACATTTGAGATATGTAGAAAAGCTTCTTGCTTAAGAATGCCGCCTTCAACGCCAGTCGCCTGATTTGGCTTCTGATGTTTAGTGACAATATTAATGCCTTCAACTTTAATACGATCATTTTTTACAGCTTGTACAGTACCTTGCTTGCCTTTGTCTTTCCCAGCAATCACGATAACTGTATCGCCTTTACGTAATTTTGACATGGATTACCTCACAATACTTCTGGTGCTAGTGATACAATTTTCATAAACTGATCACCACGTAGTTCACGAGTTACCGGTCCAAAAATACGAGTTGCAATCGGTGCTTTATTTTGGTTCAACAATACCGCAGCATTGTCGTCAAAACGCAGAACAGAACCATCAGGACGACGAACGCCTTTTTTGGTACGTACAACTACAGCATTCATCACGTCGCCTTTTTTAACACGACCACGAGGAATGGCTTCTTTAACCGTTACTTTAATAATGTCGCCAACTGATGCATAACGACGATGAGAGCCACCCAGTACTTTAATGCACTGAACTCGTCTTGCACCGCTATTATCTGCAACTTCCAGCATCGATTCAACCTGAATCATAGCGTTACTCCACACGTATGAGCAATAAAAACCAGTTGCTGCCGCTAGCACAGTATGAGTAGTCGGCATTTTAATAATAATAACCGCTGCTACTCTTAATGTGAGTGATATACGCTCGGCGCAATCAGCATCCTTAAAAAGGCGGCTATTTTAACAGCTTCTGGCTTTTAATGCAATTTACTTAGATTTTTTCTACTTTTTCAACCACTTCAACCAAAGTCCAAGACTTGGTTTTTGAGATTGGACGCGTTTCTTTGATGCGGACAAGGTCGCCTTGTTGGCAAACATTATTCTCATCATGGGCTTTGATTTTTGTAGAACGACGAAGCTGTTTGCCATACAAAGGATGACGAACCAGACGCTCAATCAAAACTGTGATGGACTTGTCCATCTTGTCGCTGACAACTCGTCCTGTCAGTACGCTAGCATTAGCTGTTTGATTGTTATCGCTCATGAGTCGCCTCGTTGTTTCTCGTTAATCAAAGTCTGAAGCTGAGCAATCGCACGACGATTGACACGTACTTCATGGGTATTCCCCAACTGACCGGTTGCTTTAGCCATACGAATACGGAAAGCATCAAGTTGCTTTTCATCAAGTAACTGAGTCAGTTCTTCTAATGATTTATCACGTAATTCACTGATCTTCATTACATTATCGTCCGCTTAACAATGGTAGTTTTAAAGGGCAGTTTTGCTGCAGCAAGCGTTAACGCTTCGCGAGCAAGTTCTTCTGAAACCCCTTCGAGTTCATATAGCACTTTACCAGGTTTGATTTCGCATACCCAATATTCTACAGGACCTTTACCTTTACCCATACGTACTTCTAGTGGTTTATTGGTAATTGGTTTGTCTGGGAATACACGAATCCAAATCTTACCGCCACGCTTAATTTTACGAGTGATGGTACGACGTGCTGCTTCAATTTGACGGGCAGTCATACGACCACGAGTCAACGATTTTAGACCAATTTGTCCGAATGCAACGGTGCTTCCACGATGAGCTAGCCCAGTGTTACGACCTTTGTGCATTTTACGAAACTTGGTACGTTTTGGCTGTAACATAGTTTAACCTCTGTCTGTGTTTCGACGGTTTCCGTTTCCACGACCACGGCGTTTTGGCGCACGAGTCTGCTCTTCTTTGACGGGATTATATACACTGTTCATACCGTCAAGGATTTCGCCACGGAAAATCCAAACTTTTACACCGATAGTGCCGTAAGTGGTTTCTGCACGTACTGACGCATAGTCAATATCAGCGCGGAGTGTATGCAATGGCACACGACCTTCACGATACCATTCAGTACGAGCAATCTCAGCACCGCCAAGACGGCCAGACAACTCAACTTTAATACCTTTAGCACCAGAGCGCATGCTGTTTTGTACCGCGCGCTTCATCGCACGACGGAACATAACACGACGCTCAAGCTGGCTGCTGATACCATCAGCGACCAAACGTGCATCAAGATCAGGTGACGTGATTTCTTCAATATTGACCTGAGCAGGTACGCCCATAATTTTGGTCAATTCTTTCTGAAGTCTTTCAATATCTTCGCCTTTCTTACCGATAACAATACCAGGACGCGCAGTGGCGATGGTAATCTTAGCAGCGCCAGTAGGACGCTCGATCATAATGTTACTGATCATAGCGTTATCTAGCTTTTTGCGTAGATACTCACGAACTTGAATGTCGTTGATGAGGTATTCTGAGTATTGTTTAGGGTTAGCATACCAATTTGCATTATGCTTTTTTACAACACCAAGACGAATTCCGATTGGATGTACTTTTTGACCCATAACTTATTCTCCTACCTTTATAGTGATGTGACAGGTACGCTTACTGATACGATCAGCGCGACCTTTGGCACGTGGTAGGATACGTTTTAGCGTAATGCCTTCATCAACGTAAATAGTTGATACTTTAAGCGTATCAATATCTAAACCGTTGTTGTGTTCGGCATTGGCGATGGCTGAGTTAAGACATTTCTTAACAAACACAGCGCCTTTTTTATTACTATACGTTAGGATATCCAAAGCACGCTCGATAGATTTGCCACGAACTTCATCAGCAACGAGTCTAACTTTTTGTGCCGATATGGCGGCACCGCGTAATTTTGCAGTTACTTCCATGGTAAGCACCTTATCTCTTAGCTTTTTTGTCAATGCCATGACCACGATACGTACGAGTCGGGGCAAATTCACCTAGTTTATGACCAACCATCTGCTCACTCACGATAACCGGTACATGAGTACGGCCATTGTGAACAGACAAAGTTAAGCCAACCATTTGTGGTAGGATCATCGAGCGGCGCGACCAAGTCTTAATTGGCTTGCGTGAGTTGGTGTCTAATGCATTCTCAACTTTGGCAAACAAATGCGCGTCTATGAATGGACCTTTTTTCAATGAACGAGGCATGAAATTCTTCCTTTATTTCTTCTTGGCGCGACGGCGGATGATCATATTGTCAGTACGCTTATTACTACGCGTTTTAAGTCCTTTAGACTTCTGACCCCAAGGGCTGGTTGGATGGCGACCTTTATTACGACCTTCACCACCACCATGTGGGTGATCAACCGGGTTCATAGCAACACCACGAACAGAAGGACGAACACCACGCCAACGTGAAGCACCCGCTTTACCAAGTGATTTCAAGTTGTTTTCAGTGTTAGAAACTTCACCAATAACGGCACGGCAGTTCACGTGTACACGGCGTGTTTCGCCAGAGCGCATACGTAGAATAGCATAAATACCTTCACGACCTAACAACTGAACGCTAGCACCCGCAGAACGAGCCATCTGTGCGCCTTTACCGATTTTAAGTTCGATATTATGAATCACAGTACCCAATGGGATGTTTTTCAGCGGTAAACAGTTACCTGGACGAATTGGTGATAGCTCACCTGACATTACTGTATCGCCAACTGCTTGTTTTTTAGCAGCAATGATATAGCGACGTTCGCCATCAGCGTACTTAAGTAAAGCAATGTGCGCAGTACGGTTAGGATCGTATTCAATACGCTCTACCGTTGCTGGGATATTGTCTTTAGTACGTTTGAAATCGATAATACGATAATGCTGCTTATGACCACCGCCAATGTGACGAGTCGTTATGCGACCATTATTGTTACGACCACCAGTTTTACTTTTTGATTCGAGAAGCGCTGCAAACGGACGACCTTTATAAAGGTGTGGATGCACCACTTTTTCAACAAAACGACGGCCTGGTGATGTTGGCTTTGCTTTTACGATAGGCATGAGTGTAATCCTTATTCGTTGTTCGCTGTTTCACTAGTAGAAGCAGTCGTATTCGCGACCTCTTCACCAGCATCAGCCATTTGTACATCTTGACCAGCTTTTAAGGTAACGTAGGCTTTTTTGTAGTCATTACGACGGCCGATACTTTTACCAAAACGCTTTGTCTTACCTTTAACATTCAAAGTGTTTACTTTTAAAACTTCAACACCTTCAAACATCATCTCAACCGCTTTTTTGACTTCAAGCTTAGTAGCGTTAGAGTCAATTTTAAATACCTGCACACCAAGTGAGTCGCCAAGCATTTGAGATTTTTCTGAGAATACAGGCCCTCTTAAGACCTGATAAAGTCTTGCGTTATTCATGCTAGTGCTTCCTCAAATTGTTTCGCAGCTTCAACTGACATGATCACTTTATCAAATGCGATCAAACTCACTGGATCCACTTCATTTGTACCAAGTACATTGACATGTGGAATGTTGCGAGCGGCTAAGTATAAGTTTTCGTCAACATCTTTAGTGACGATTAGTGCACGAGGTGCGTTAAGCTCACTTAACTTTGCGATCAGCTCTTTGGTCTTAGGACCAGAAACGCTTATCTCTTCAACCAAAATCAAACGCTCTTGGCGAATCAATTCGGCTAGGATGCACTGCATCGCACCGCGATACATCTTACGGTTTACTTTCTGTGACCAATCTTGTGGCTTAGCCGCAAATGCACGACCGCCCCCACGCCAGATTGGGCTACGAATAGAACCTGCACGAGCGCGACCAGTACCTTTTTGGCGCCATGGCTTAATGCCACCACCAGAAACTTCGGCACGGGTTTTCTGAGCGCGTGTACCTTGGCGAGCACCAGCAAGATATGCGGTGACGACTTGATGCACTAGTGCTTCGTTGAATTCACGACCGAAAGCCGTATCAGAAAGCTCAACTGCCGCCCCTGTAACTGTTTTTAAATCCACGTTAATCCCCTTGCTTAGGCTTTGACTGACGGACGTACGATGACATCGCCACCGGTGGCACCTGGGATAGCACCCTTGATGACAAGTAACCCTTTTTCAACATCAACCGATATCACTTCTAGGCCCTGAACGGTAACGCGTTTGTTACCCATCTGACCTGGCATTTTTTTGCCTTTGAAGACTTTACCTGGTGACTGGTTTTGACCAGTTGAACCAATGGCACGGTGAGATACTGAGTTACCATGAGTGGCATCTTGCATGCTGAAGTTGTGACGCTTCACGCCGCCTTGAAAGCCTTTACCTTTACTGTTTCCTGTGACATCAACCATCTGACCTTGTTCGAACAAGTCAGCTAGGATCTCACCACCAATCTCACGACCTTCAAGATCGCTGTCATTGGCACGAAATTCCCAAACACCACGACCAGCGGCAACGCCAGCTTTAGCGAAGTGACCTTTTTGAGCTGCTGTTACGCGGCTGTCACGACGGGTACCTGTGGTAACTTGGATGGCTTGATAGCCATCTACATCAGTATTTTTTACTTGAGTAATGCGGTTAGCACTGATCTCAACCACTGTTACAGGGATAGATGCGCCTGCTTCAGTGAAGACACGGGTCATGCCGCATTTTTTACCGACTAAACCGATCGCCATTTTAGACCTCTTTATATCTTATATTAATGGGTTGGGTGTGTAATGTGCATTAACCCAAAGCAATTTGAACGTCAACACCCGCCGCCAAGTCAAGCTTCATTAGCGCATCCACAGTTTTGTCGGTAGGTTGAACGATGTCAACCATACGCTTATGAGTACGGATTTCGTACTGATCACGAGCGTCTTTGTTTACGTGTGGTGAAGTTAGAACGTTGAAGCGCTCAATGCGAGTCGGCAACGGTACAGGACCACAAACTTGCGCACCGGTGCGCTTTGCAGTATCAACAATCTCTTGTGCAGATTGATCAATCAGACGATGATCAAAAGACTTAAGACGGATACGGATTCTCTGGTTAGCCATGCCAGCAAGCTCCTAATATGTGCTTTTGTCATTCTTGCTTTGCAAGGATATGAGCAAAAGACGTTTGGTTAAATATTCACTTAAAGCGGCCTTCTGTTCTTAACCAGAATGAGTTCTTTTTCGGAACTTATAGCGTGCCAAAAGCAAAATAGTTTAAAGCCCCGCCGACCCTTCCATTATAGGATGTCAGCAAAGGCATAATGAAATAGTGCTAGAAACGATGCTCTAGCTGTCATAGCGCCAGCTGTTTAATTGGCTGCGCATATATAATTCAGTGGTGTATATTATACATAGAATTTCATTCATTGCAAGGGTAATATCTACGCCATCCTAGATTTTACCCTTTATAAACAATAATATCTGCTGGTAACAATCACACTTGTATACATCAATGATAGTAAAAACATCAGTCCAAAACAATATCATATTGCTCTTGGGTGTAGAGATTTTCGACATCAAAAGTGATCACTCTACCTAATAGGTATTCTAGGTCTGCTACTGTGTCTGATTCTGATGTTAGCAACAAATCGATGACTGCAGCATGAGCCACAACAGTAAACTTTTTGGGAGAATTATAAGTACGAGCACAGCGCATAATTTCACGGAATATTTCAAAACAAACGGTTTCTGCTGTTTTAACAAAACCACGCCCCTGACAGGTTGAGCAAGGCTCACAGAGCTGCTGCCCCAATGATTCACGAGTACGCTTACGTGTCATCTCTACTAACCCAAGCTCACTGACCTGAGTAATTTTGGTTTTTGCATAGTCTTGGGTCAGTTGCGACTGTAGGCTATCTAACACATCATCTTTATGTTGCTGTTCCAGCATATCAATAAAGTCTAAGATGATAATGCCGCCCAAATTACGCAGACGTAGCTGACGTGCAATGGCATGGGTGGCCTCAAGATTGGTCTTATAAACCGTGTCTTCTAACGAACGCCCGCCTACAAATGATCCTGTATTGACATCAATTGTGGTCATCGCTTCTGTTTGGTCAATAATAAGATAGCCGCCAGACTTTAAGTCAACACGACGTTTTAAGGCATCACGCAAGTCATCTTCGACACGGTGTACATCAAATAATGATTGCTCAGCGGTATAATGCACAATGCGATCATAGACGAAAGGCACAAATTCTTTGGCAAAGGATCTGACTTGCTCATAAACCTGTGTATTGTCAATAATGACTTTTTCGGTGTCAGCGTGTACCAAATCACGGATAGAGCGAAGTGGCAGTGATAACTCTTGATAAATCAACTCTGAGCTTTGGTGATGATTTATTTCTTGGCGACGCGCACAAATGGTACGCCAAAGCTGCAATAGGTAATAAATGTCTTCTTCAAGCTTAGCGACAGGGACGCGCTCAGCAGCGGTACGAGCAATAAGACCACCTTTAAGATTGACCGTTTGCATCAAGCTAGATAGCTCAGTCTTTAATCTTGTGCGCTCTTCTTCGCCATCAATGCGCTGCGATATACCAATGTGTTCGCTTGAGGGCAGATACACCAAATAGCGAGACGGTAACGAAATATTGGTGGTCAAGCGAGCGCCTTTACTGCCTAGCTGATCTTTGGTCACTTGCACTAAAATACGTTGGCTTTCGTGCAAACGATGTTGAATCAACGTTTTAGAGACCGGCATGACTTCAGTACTTTGTGTACTAATCACTGGTGGCGTGACAGCCAATTTAGCAGTACTGTTTTCTACTACAGTATTGTCTATATTGGTATCCATTTTATTACTATCGTCAGCCGCTTTGTTTTTATTTTCTGCGACTGAACGCGGCTCACGCTGCATATCATTGACATGTAAAAATGCTGTCCGCGATTGACCGATATCGACGAAGGCTGCCTGCATACCCGGAAGGACACGTACGACCGTACCCAGATAGATATTGCCGACCAAACCCAATTTGTGATGTCGCTCAATATAAATCTCACCCAAGATGCCATTGTCTAAAACCGCAACACGGGATTCCATTGGACTAATATTAATCAGCAGCTCTTCGGACATAGTTTTTTCTCTTATCTCTCAGCTTTCTTATCAGACGGTCATCGTCTATTAGAGTGACAGTGTAACAAATGTAACTTGCTCTTGCCCATTACCCTACCGTGTCATTATGTGCATATACAATTATGATGGGTTCACAATGTCCACACTGCCTTCTGTCATGTCTTTAATTAACGCCAGCGTTTGTGGCAGTGGCAAACCCACGACATTGGTATAGCTACCATTGATACGGCTGACCCAAGTCGCACCCAAGCCTTGAATACCATAACCACCCGCTTTATCAGCAGGTTCACCACTGTCCCAGTAATGACTCATCATATCTGCAGTGAGCGCTATAAAGGTCACTTCGGTACGCTCAGTGATTTGTTGCTGATTAATGATTTGAAATACTGGCTCATGACTCGATGTCTCAGACAACTCTGATGACAATGATACTTTGGTTACTTGAACCGCTGTCCATACTTCATGGACATTATCAGACATCTGTTGCCACATGCTATACGCGTGCTCACGATCGACTGGCTTGACTAGCACTGTTTGGCCATCTGCCAGCACACCGATGGTATCAGAAGTTAGAATAATAAGTGATTCAGAAAAACAGCCTTTATCGGTTTGCAAGCGTGATGCTAGTTGTTGTATTGCAGCCTCAGCTTTAGTGGCAACCATGCGCTCGATATAGTCTGTGGGCGACTCATCTTCATGCTTTTTTTCATCGATATCCACACTCAATGTGCTAAATGCTAGTTGTGCTCTTTCTAATAGCTCACGACGGCGCGGCGAACCAGAGGCTAAAATAATATCCATCGCTATTCTCTTTATATACGAATTTATCTATATACCTACTACCCAAAATGGTTGTCTGTTATGTTAGTGCATTAGCATTAGTTCATGATGATTAATAACCGCTAGCGCTACAATATTATTAGTTGTCAGCGGAAATTATTATTACACAAATTTACGCAAAGCCAGTAGCACCAATGGCCAGCTGATGATGCTCATCAACAGTGACAAGGCAGATTGGGTGACAAAGACATTTTGGATAAACATCTGCAATATCCATAAACTCAATTGAAAGACAACCAATCCTAAGCTTGCTAACAACCATGCACTGATGGTATTTAGTTGCCTAATATAGATACTGGTTATTTTGATGACAAGGGCGACGGTCACCGCGGCAAAAGCTTGCTGCCCCAAATGGGTATCCATGAGTAAGTCAGCAATGAGACCGATGGTAAATGCCGTAAAAATACCAACATAGCGTGGTTTAAATAACAACCAAAAAATCAGCACCATGATCATGACCATAGGGCGCAATGCGGCCATACTAGGACTTAACGGATAGACATTAAGCGATGATGCAATGACAAAACTTAGAATGATGGTAGCAATCACTAGTACCGTTGCATTCTCAGAATCAGGATACGGCATGGGTACTTACCTTAACGAATGTATTGGCGGCAGCTGTTAAAGCATGAGTGAGCATTGATAGGATAAAAGCGATGGCTAAAAATGTATCGACAAACAGACCAGTTAATAAATAGGTGCCAGCCATTATCTGATTGGGGCTTACATGTTTCGCACCTAACGTCTTAGCGCTCACTGAGAACAACATTATTTTTATTCACCAACTTATCTTGCAAGACTAATACATACGCATTATCGATAAAGTTTGCCGCTGGTGTCACCTCTATGCTTCTGAAATTATCAGATTGAACGTCTTCAATATGAGCAATACGCCCAACACGATACCCTGCTGGAATACGTCCACCTAATCCTGATGACACTAGCTCATCACCCACACGCACGTCTGAGGTTTTAAATACATAATCAAGGCTTAATGAGGTTGGTATGCCCTGCCCTGTCACGATAGCACGTTGACCTGTGCGCTTAACCGTAACCGCAACCGATTGCTGCTCATCGGTAATCAATAGCAGGCGACTGGTGTTAGGATAGACATTAATAACTTGCCCTAAAACACCGTCTTCATCAATCACTGTTTGTCCAACTTGCACGCCATCTTGCACGCCCTTATTGAGTACCACGATTTGTCTGAGTAAGTTGGTGTCTGTACCGATTACCTGTGCCAAATTAAGATCAAATTGCTCAGGCTTGGTCGTTGATAAAATACCTTGCAGGCGCGCATTTTGTGCCAAAATATAATCTTGCTGCTGCAATTTGGCTTGCGCGTGGATAAGCTGCGACTTCAACTGTATATTTTCGCGGCGCAGTGCTTCTTTAGACTGTAAACTGCCGCTTGCCCAATGCTTGGCATAACTCGGTAACAGTGACAGCTCATAAATAGGCTGCATAGCGGCATGACTGTTACTACGTACGGGATTAAACCATTCTGAATTTTTGCTATCGAACCACATCAGTATTAAGGCTGCTATTAATACAATGGCAGTCTTACGAAGTGATAACGGCTGGCGCACAAAAATACTTGGGGTCATAAGTCGTCTAACTCAGGAGTTATAAAAATAAGCAGTAGCCAGTACTGGGTTCTAGTTGATTAATGCAATTAAAGGCAGCACAACTGGCTACCTTTAATTTTATACTGTTTTAGCCCACTATTTTTGCGCTCACTATCATCAAGCACTACCAATGTGGTCATCACAATACCGCAGTGTTCAACTCAAGCAATCTAAACAAAAATCATATTCAAACTTTTGTTATTGATAAAATCAAGCGCAATACCACCACCACGGCTGACACAAGTCAGTGGATCCTCGGCAACGGTCACAGGCAGACCTGTCTCTCTTGAAATCAACTTATCCAAATCACGTAATAGCGCACCGCCACCCGTCAAGACAATACCACGCTCTGCGATGTCTGATGACAGTTCAGGTGGCGTCTGTTCAAGTGCCGCTTTTACCGCGCTCACGATACCGCTTAATGGGTCACTCAGGGCTTTTTGTACTTCTTCTGAGTTGACAGTGAAGGTTTTTGGCACGCCTTCTGCCATGCTACGACCACGAACTTCGACTTCTAGCTGACTGTCTTCATTGAGTGCCGAGCCAACTTCTTGCTTGATACGCTCAGCCGTCGTCTCACCAATCACGCAGCCATGGGTACGGCGTACATGAGTAATAATCGCTTCATCAAACATATCGCCACCGATACGAATTGACTCAGCATAAACGCAACCAGATAAGGCAATAACCGCAATCTCTGTCGTACCACCACCAATATCAACCACCATAGAACCACTGGCTTCATGAACCGGCAAGCCTGCACCAATTGCAGCAGCCATTGGCTCTTCTAGCAATAGTACTTTACTCGCACCTGCAGACGATACCGCTTCACGAATTGCTTTACGCTCAACCAGAGTAGACTTACAAGGCACACAAACCACCACGTTAGGCTGCGCCATAAAACGCTTGGCTTTCACCTTCATGATAAAATGCTTGAGCATTTTTTGCGTCACCTCAAAGTCAGCAATCACGCCGTCTTTTAATGGCCGAATCGCCGTAATGTTGGCAGGTGTACGACCAAGCATCTGCTTGGCATCAATACCAACAGCCGCAACGGTAGGGTTTTGTGTACGATTACTTCGTAACGCAACCACCGTAGGCTCGTCAAGTACGACGCCTTTATTAGGAATAAAAATGAGGGTGTTCGCAGTACCGAGGTCGATAGCGATATTATTTGATAAAAATCCAAACAGGTTCATGACTAATATATCCAGCGTCTTACGAATGAGGCGAATGAGATTGACTGAGGCGTTACTCGTCAGCGTTGAGCAGGTCGTCGTTAGACATTACTTATGGCGAAATTTGAACCTCGCAACAAGTCAAACCTAAGCAATAATGATGAAATGAAAAAGCTGAGCTAAATTATACCGATTTGGCTCAAAAAAAACACAGATATTTGCATCAGTAAGTTAGGATTTTGGTCTTAAACGCTAAAAGTTGTTACAAAGTTTAAAATAGCAGTGAACACCATTCGACTTAATGAAACATCATTTAATTCAATAACTAACAAGGGACTACAGGCAGATGATAATTTTGCTTAGCAGCACAGGTGCATACTGTAACGTATTTCAGAACGTAATGGGTAAGCAATTGAGAATCAATCGTGAATTATACGGTCAATTTTGCAAATCGCGCCATCTTGGTTGATATTGTGCATCAATCAAGCGTCATGCTCTGTAAACTTAAGCCAGATGCTTTATAATAAAGACACTGTATATATCTTAAGATAAACCCCTTATTTTAGTTTGTGCTAATAATTATCTATTCTAATGCTTGCCTATTTTAGCCGCATTCTACTCTAACAAAAACTGTCCTTTACTGGAGAAACTATGTCACAGCAACCAGCAACGTCTGACAGCAACGTCAGCCGTGAAGAAATTCTAGAAGTTGCCAACCTTGCACGTTTGGGTGTCGATGAAAGCACAGCCGATAGCTATGCTGACGATATCAGTAAAGTGTTAAAACTTATGAATACGCTATCCAACGTTGATACAACAGACATCAAACCACTAGCAAATATTCATGAAGCTTGCCAAGAATTGCGGGCTGACGTGGCCAAACACGATATCAATCGTGAACGTAATCAATCAGTCGCCCCAGCTGTTGAAGATGGCTTATATCTGGTGCCGCAAGTAATTGAATAGCCTGTTGATGCTATTGTTACCTTTATCTCAATTTAATTTATTTTATGTTATTAACACTTTGACGGACGACACCTTATGTCTGAACTTCATCTATTAAGTACTCAGCAGCTGATTACTGGCTTGCAAGACAAACAATTTAGCAGCGCGGAATTAACAGAACACTACATCAAGCGTATAGACGCGCTAGACGGTAAGATTAACAGCTTTATCACGCATACCTCCGAGACAGCACGTGCACAAGCAAAAGCAGCAGACGAAATGCGGGCACAAGGCGATCAGCGTCCACTACTTGGCGTACCGATGGCGCACAAAGATATCTTTTGTACCCAAGGCGTACTAACCACTTGCGGCTCTAAGATGCTGCATAACTTTGTCTCACCTTATGACGCGACCATCGTCTCTAACATCGATAAAGCGGGCATGATTAGCTTGGGGAAGCTCAACATGGATGAGTTTGCGATGGGCTCAGACAACAGCAGCTCTTACTACGGCACGGTACAGAATCCTTGGAATCTAGAGCGCGTTCCTGGTGGCTCATCAGGTGGTAGTGCTGCCGCGGTTGCCGCTGGTTTTGTCCCAGTCGCTACAGGTAGTGACACTGGCGGCTCTATTCGTCAGCCTGCTTCATTTTGTGGCCTGACCGGTATCAAGCCTACTTATGGCCGCGTGTCACGTTTTGGTATGATTGCCTATGCCTCAAGTCTAGACCAAGCGGGTAGCATGGGACGCAGCGCTAAAGATTGTGCCTATCTGCTCCAGCCAATGATTGGTCACGATCCACGCGATGCGACTTCTATCAAATACGATATGCCTAACTACGTACAAGACATCAATGATGCAGAGGCCGCGGCTGGTGATAAGCCATTTGACGGTTTGCGAATTGGTGTGGCTAAAGAATACTTCGGTACAGGGCTTGATAGCGAAGTCGAGCAAGCAGCACGCGCCGCGTTAAAGAAATACGAAGAGCTTGGCGCAACGATTGTAGAAGTGAACATCACTGATCCTGAAATCACGCTTGCCACTTACTATATGCTAGCACCTGCCGAAGCATCATCTAACCTATCACGCTTCGATGGCGTACGTTTTGGCTATCGTTGTGAAAACCCAACCGACCTTATTGATCTATATACGCGCTCACGTTCTGAAGGCTTTGGCCCTGAAGTACAGCGCCGTATCTTAACCGGAACTTATGCGCTCTCGGCTGGCTACTTCGATGCTTATTATACGAAAGCACAAAAAATACGCCGCTTAATCGTCAAAGACTTTGATGAAGCCTTTACTAGCTGTGATGTGATTGCTAGTCCAACTGCACCGACCGCTGCCTATAAGCTTACTGACAATCTTGATCCTGCGACGATGTACTTGGGTGACGTTTATACCATCGCTGTCAACTTAGCGGGTCTACCTGCGCTCAGTCAGCCAGTTGGCTTGACCTCAGAAGGTTTGCCTATTGGCTTGCAATTAATCGGTAAGCACTGGCAAGAGAGTCAACTGCTCACAACTGCGCATTTATTCCAGCAGCACACCGACCATCATCTACAACACTCTACCATCGCGAAGGAGACGGTATAATGAGTACAGCTACTACTGATAACAATGCCACCCGTGAACACGCCGTGCGTAAAGAGCTTTTCGTTGATGGTTATGAAGTGGTCATTGGCATCGAAATTCACTGCCAATTGAACACTGAAAGTAAGATTTTCTCCAGTGCACCGACTGATTTTGGTCATGAGCCAAACAGCCAAGCCAGTATCGTCGATTTGGGTTTGCCCGGTGTTTTGCCAGTTCTGAATGCTGGCGTGGTCGATCGTGCCCTAAAATTCGGCATCGGTGTCAATGCTGAGCTGGGTCTGTTTAATACGTTTGATCGTAAAAACTATTTCTATCCTGACTTGCCTAAAGGCTATCAAATCACCCAAATGGCCAATCCTATCGTTGGTGAAGGCTATATCGATGTCGTGGTCAATGAAGGTGAAAAGAACGAATATCCAAAACGTATGGGTATCACCCGCGCGCATTTAGAAGAAGATGCGGGTAAATCCGTACATGATGCCGTCGATGGTATGACTGGTGTCGATTTGAACCGTGCTGGTACGCCACTCATCGAAATCGTCTCTGAGCCTGATATGCGCTCAGCTCATGAAGCGCTTGCCTATATCAAAGCCATTCATCAGCTGGTCACTTGGCTAGGTATCTCAGACGCTGTGATGGCTGAAGGCTCATTCCGCTGTGACTGTAACGTTTCTATACGTAAGCCTGGTACTGAACTTGGTACGCGTACTGAGCTAAAAAACTTAAACTCGTTCCGCTTTATCGAACGTGCTATCAATCGCGAAATTGAGCGTCAAATCGATATTTTAGAGGACGGCGGACAAGTTGTCCAAGCCACGATGCTGTATGACCCAGAGCGCGACGAAACTCGTACCATGCGTACCAAAGAAGACGCCAACGACTATCGCTACTTCCCTGATCCTGACTTGCTACCAGTGCGTATCGAGCAGCATACCGTTGATAGCATTCGTGCGGCTATGCCCGAGCTACCGGTTGCTCGTCGCACCCGTTTTGAAGAAGCCCTTGGTCTATCAGAGTACGATGCTCGCATCCTAACGGGTAGTCGTCAAATTGCCGATTATTTCGAAGATGTCGTTGCAGAAATTGGTCAGCAAGATGCCAAAATGGCTGGCAACTGGGTCATGGGCGACTTACTCGGCGCACTGAACAAAGACGACAAAGACATCATCGACTCCCCTATCAGCGCCAAGCAGTTGGCTGGCATGCTAGCACGTATTAAAGACGATACGCTATCTGGCAAACTGGCTAAGAAAGTCTTTAGCGCGCTCTATGAGCGTGAAGGCGGCGATGCTGATGATGCCGCTGACAAAATCATTGAAGAAAAAGGTCTTAAGCAAGAAACCGATACAGGCGCTATCAAAGCCATCGTTGAAGACGTCATTGCGAAAAACCAAGCGATGGTAGATGAGTATCGCGGCGGTAAAGAAAAAGCCTTTAACGGTCTAGTCGGGCAAGTCATGAAAGCCAGTCGTGGTAGTGCTAACCCGCAGCAAGTCAACCAAATCCTAAAAGAGCTACTAGGTTAAGGGTAATTGCTGATTGGTTATACTGACTATGATACGTAAATTGGGGTTATAGATTTTGGCTAAAATAAATAGCTCTTGCAATATGCATAATTTTGCGTAAAATAGTCAGTCATTCGGGGCGTAGCGCAGTCTGGTAGCGCACTACACTGGGGGTGTAGTGGTCGCAGGTTCAAATCCTGCCGTTCCGACCAAACATTAAAATTAAGAACATATAAGGCGGGCATCTAATCGATGCTCGCCTTTTATTTTGGGCGCTCAGAGGCTTTCTGCTGTGTTTGGTAATCTAGTAGCATCTATGGCAATCTATCAATAAGTCCGGTACTATTAACGGTATAAATTATACCGTTATGAGAATATACCGTTATGGCTCTTACCGATACTCAGATCAGACGTCTTAAGCCTACAGCTAAATGTACTCCATCACGACCTGACAAATATAGTGACGCTCATAACCTACGTTTATGGGTACGCCATACAGGTAATAAGGTATGGGTAAGTGATTATAAATATAATAATAAACCTCAAAGTCTTACTATTGGTAAATACCCAGCAATGAGCCTTGCCGACGCTCGCCAACGGCACAGTGAACTAAAGGCTCTTCTTGAACAAGGCATCGACCCCAAACAAGCCAAAAAGCAACAGAAAGCCGAACGTGACGGCTCAAAGGCATTCGATGTTATTGCTCAACGTTGGCACGATGAGCGCAAAGCTCATATTGCAGCCACTACTCATAGTCGTGACTATTCACAATACCAGCGGGATATTAAGCCTGTTATTGGACAAATGAATATGGACGATATAACTGCGCCTGATATTTTGGCTATTGGTAGAGCTATCGAAGCACGAGGCGCTACTGATATGGCAAGACGAGCAATACGTCAAACAGGACAGATATTCAAGCAAGCCATACGTGAAGGATTAGTAACTCACAATCCAGCCAATGATCTAACTGAAGCTTTGAAACCTCATAAGGTGAAGCATCATAGTCGTATATCTAGCCAACAACTGCCTAAACTGCTGAAAGATATAGATGCTTATGATGGAGATATATTGGTAAAGATAGGCTTATGGTTTATGTGCTACACGTTTGTACGTACTCAAGAGCTTAGGTTTATGGAATGGTCAGAGATAGATTATCAAGCCAATGTATGGCGTATACCAGCCGACAAAATGAAAATGGACAGACCGCACCTAGTGCCACTGGCACCACAAGCCATAGCACTACTTCAAACTATTAAAGACTTAGGCTTTTCTGATCAATATGTATTCTTTAATCCTACTACCCGTAAGCCTTATAGTACCAATGCTTTTATTACGGCCCTATGGCGCTTAGGGTATAAAGGACGCATGACAGGTCATGGCTTCCGAGGGCTTGCCAGTACAACACTACATGAACAAGGCTTTATGCATGAAGCTATAGAGCTACAGCTTGCACATGAAAAAGAAAATAAGATAAGCAAAGCCTATAACGGTGCTCAACATTTACCCTATCGTACTGACATGATGCACCAGTGGGCAAATTTCATTGATGACGCTTATGCTGGCAAATTGGATAACGTGATACATGCCAACTTCAAGCCATTATCTGTAAAACATGGGTGATAAAACCCTATTTATATTGGCATATACAAGCGCTACCCCTGCCCGCGCATTGGCAGAACACGCTAATTTGCTAATTATTTTATCAATCTCATACAAGTAAAGGGTTTCAAGCTTCGCACCCCTTTGCTAAGTCATGCTAACTTTGCTAACTATCATCTAATTTTGATAGAAAACTGGCGATAATTGATTAAAAAGTGGACAAAATCAGCTTTTACAACTTGCTAAGACTAGGAGTAGCTACCGAAAATCACGGCACACGCACCTAAAGCTGTGATACGTCTTAGTCCTTATTTATCTTGACTGGGTGCATGGGTGCAAATTGTGAATAACAACAAAAGACAAAGGCAATCCTTGCCAGATTTTATGCGCTTGCTAAACCACAGCGACCTAATTCCAATTGATACGGCAATGGATGAACTTAGTAACTATCATAATCGTGAATTTACCTTGTCCGATATCCAACGATTAGCTACTGCTGGTAATTCAATAACCCCAATTTTTCACTATACGGGTAAGGCAACCATATTTAATCCTCAAGCCCTAGCTACTACCGATATGCTAGATCACTATAATGGCTATATACCTGATGATAAGTATCATCAATACTTCAAAATATGGATGCGCTCCCCACAAGTAATATGTGATATAGATGGGTGGTATGGCGTAGATTTTCGTGCTTTCTTAGGTTTAGACCTTGGATATCTTGTTAATTTTAACGAGTACCGTAGCAATCCTAGTATAAAGATATCACCTAAAGCTATTATAGAAGCGACTCATATTTACAATGGTAGTATTCAGCATAGCTCTGAGGCGTGCTTCCCAGTACCAACATACCCATCTAACCAAAATCAAATACACCCAATCCAAGCCAAACCTGCCCATTTAGATATCGGTCTCTATGACTGGCATATACCGTTACGTCAAATTGAGCAGTTACACCCTGACTATCAAATCATCTACCAAGTAAGTAAAAAGTATTACACGCTTAGCAATCAGGCTAATGGATATAAACCAAAATCAGTTGAGATAAGCGAGCTAGACAGCCGCTTCTATCATTTAGCCAGCACAGACTTCGCTCCGCTAGCTATTCAACTATTGGCAAAGAAAACTACGACTGACAAATCCATCAAGACTCACACACCTATCAAAAATGACAAACTCATCACAACTGATGTAGGGCACAACAGGGCAGTAGACGACAAACGCCAGCAAGTTAGAGAGCTAGCCCAAAAGATATGGGATCATGACGACCCTGAAAAGATAATAAGAACAGGTGACATGGTGTACATCATTAAAAAGCTACTTCCAGAATTCAACCTACCTCTAGATAGAAGCATCAGAGATTATCTTAAAGGCTGTGCTCCTGAGTATGCTATGAAAAAGGGAGCAGACAGCATTCAAAATGAATCGTATAAAAAAAGACATAAGAATTCCATTATCGCTAAATACGCAAAACGATAGTTTTATACCGTTTTGCATATTTAATATACCGTTCTGCCTAATTCATCATCGTTTTGCTAATTTTTTACCAGCTCATATTCATTCATCATTACCTTAACGCATAGCAGTCTACGACCATATCAGTAGATTGCACAGCGTAATAATCAATCAATTATTATAGGTAATGACTATGAACACACAACAGCAATCAACTACCAATACACTACCGCCTGCTGTCATCATACCAGCACCCGCATTGCAGCCAATCACTACTACCCTATCAACTAATCCAATCAGTCTACCGTTAGACGGCTATAGCCGTGCCAGCCAACTCATGCCTTTTTTACCTATTGGTTTATCGACGCTATGGAAGTGGGCAAAAAATGGTAGCTTCCCTGCCCCTGTCAAACTCTCAAGCACTGTTACTGCATGGCGCAATCAAGACGTGCATCAATGGTTTAAAGACCAATACACGCCTATCAACATGCCCGCCTCAAATGACGATCATAACAATGGCGGGGTAGCTTAAGATGACTCATAACACCAGTATTATCACTAAACCTGACGACGCCCATAATCATGAATATATAGTCCTAGGTAGAAGCTTAGCAGGTAAATACGTCAACATAGGCTATACACCATCTAAGTCCGTCATGAGCAACCGTCACTATTGGTATAAAGTATTAACAGATCACTATATCGATCCAGTCAATGATTATCTTGGACAGTCAAACGACACATTGGAAGCTACCTTATTGGTTGCTAATACGGTCGCATCAAACGAAATATTCAATAACACTTTGCACCATAGTGCGAGCTTCAAATACCAGCCAGCTAACGACCCCAAAAGATTCTATGCGCCTGATCATGCAAAACGATGGCCTATCTACTCAACTTCACAAACTCATTTTAATCAAGTTACTGAGTTAGATCAGCTTATTCTTGACCCCGACAGCACTGAAGCTCATATAAAATATGGTAAGCAACGTTGGCATAGTCACTTAGTAACGGTATTTACTCAAAGCCGTCAACATCATGTTTTTGCTTGCAACGCTTATAGCAGCCTTGGATTAATAGAGTCTTATATCAAAGAGTGGGGCAAACGCCCTGACCCAATTTTATGGATTATGCTCAGTACTAAAGAGAACGCACCACATTTAGCAATCATTAAAGAGCTATTAGATCCACAAGGTCAAGTTACCTATGGTCATCTTGCACGCTTCATCAATCCGCCTAGTACAATCAATAACACGCGCCAGCAAAACCTTGATACGAAGCAATTAGGTTATACCAAACTGCCTTTCGTACTTATGCTAATGATTGGTATCTTATTGTTGGGCTTGTCATCTTGTCATGGGCTAGCGTATACTACAAATCTCTCAAAAAACGTTAGCGGACAAGCCAGCCGTAACCTATTGGCTTTTTTTGTGCCTGTTATTGATACGGACTCTCAATCCCTATCAAAATATACCGGCACAGCTCCAGAAGCACATATAAGTGCAACAAGGGAGCACTCCCTCATATCTATGGCAAACCATTTGCCAACCAGCTATGACGGGTTGACGCTGCAAAATATAATAGCCGAAAGGCGAATATGCAGGGCGGTTACTAACGTTACCGAGAGTAAGACCCGTCACCCTATACCTTCATCGTATAGCGTGGCATCAACTCAAAAAACGTTAGGAGATAGCTATCATGGCTAAATCAAACTATCAGTTCGCCAGTGACATTCACACATCCGTTGGCAACTCGAACCTAGTACCATTTCCAAATGAAAAGACTGCCAAAAATACACAAGCTTCTCAGCCTACGGATTCATTGAGCGCGCAAGACCTTGCATTGCAGCTTGAAGACACGCTTAGCTTGCACATGCATCATACTGATTGGTTAAACAGCTTGTACGAAGCCATACGCCAACTGTCTGGTATTAAAAACTATCCGTTTGGCATGGTTACTGACTTAATCAGTATTAGCCAGCACTTGGTTATGAACTTCAACGCTGACGCTAGCGACGCATTGGAGCAACTAAGGGCTGATAAGCAAGTAGTAAACCCACCAAACACCGATAAAAAAACATCTGTTACCATCACAAACCCTGCTAAGTCTGTAGCTCCAATGAGTGCCCAAAACCTTGCATTGCAGCTCGAAGACACGCTTAGCTTACACATGCATCATACCGATTGGTTAAACAGTTTGTATGAAGCAATACGTCAACTATCCAGTATTAAAAACTATCCGTTTGGCATGGTCACTGACCTCATCAGTATCAGCCAGCACTTAGTCACGAACTTTAATGCTGACGCCAGCGACGCATTGGAGCAGCTAAGAGCTGATAAGCAGGTGGCCAAATGAGCCATCCAATAGACATTAGTCCTTTTCAGCGTGTGCTAAGCGGTGACTACATCAAATACTATGCCGTCAATAGCACAAGTTGTCCTGTAACCTCGTTTGGAATAACTCGTAAGCCCCTTACCCTGCTTGAAGTAAAAGGGGGTAGCCATGAGTAACCCAGCAACCACCAAACAAGCTAGCCAATTAGTAGAGATGTTTGATAAAAACATACCAAGTCCTGAACAGATAAAGCTATATAACGATGCACTGGCTTGCCTACCTTTATCAGTATTCAATACTGCAAAACCTCGTCATACAGCAACAGGTTTCACCTCCACAGGGTACGATACTGCCCGCTGTCCCAATCACCTATTACTGCCCTTAGTAGACACCAACGGCAAGATAGTAAACACGGCACTGATACCGCCACCGAATGCCAAAGGTCAGCAAGGATCAATTGTTTTCGAGCCATTGAACCACCCCAAAGGAGCGTTTGCCATTGGCACCTTGAGCGATAGCAATACCGTGTTTTTGGTGAGAACAATAGAAGCAGGATGCAATCTACATAGAGTACACCCGCAAGCCTATGTCCTAGTGTGCTTCACTTCAGCAAATATTGCTTATATGGCAGGGCAATGGCAGTTTAAAGCCAAAGGCAGATTATGCTTACCCATTGGTTGTCATGAGCTTGAAGAATACCAAGCCATGCTAGTAGGTACTGCTATAGCCGTACATAGTCTTGACTATGATATTGACTTCCTCATACCTGACAATGAGGTGCAAGGCTTGCTATCAAACGCAACTATTCACAATCTTGGTACTTCAGATGGACACGAGCCACTAACCAATGAGCAAAAACAAACACTAAGCTGGGAAATAATCAATGAAAAAGAGCCATTCTCACGGTTGATAGACGAGAATGGAACGCCAAACCCTTATCCCCTTGATGCGCTTCCTGAATTAGCTCGACATGCTGTCACAGCGATAGCCCATCATGTACAAGCACCTATAGCTATGGCAGGTCAATGCGTCATGGGTGCCTTATCATACCTTGCCCAGCCCCACGTAAATGCCTATGACCGTTATAGCAATAAGGGGCAGCCGTGTAGCTTATTTATACTAACTGAAGGTGGTAGCGGTGAACGTAAATCATCATGCCAGCGTTTAGCTGATCAGCGTATATATGAGCGCCAACAAACTATGATGAACCAGTACCATGAGGACATTAAGGATCACAGCCTATCTATAGCCAAGTGCCGTAGCGCTAAAGAGAAGGCAGACTTAGAAAACAACCATCCTGAGCCACACAACCCACAATCATTATTTAAAGATGCCACACTTGAGCCAATCATAAGCACATTCATACGCGGTGACGCTCACAACGTGGCGTGGGTAAGCGATGAAGCAGGACAGATTTTCGGAGGTCATACGCTCAAAGGTGATACCCGTGACGCTGCACTAGGTACATTGACCAGCTTATGGGACAAAGGAACAGCCGAACGTACCCGCGCACGATCAAACCTTAACGAAAGCGGTACAGCCTACGAAGTACGCTTAACCATCAACACCTTAGGACAAAAGGCAGTGTTAGAAGGCGTATTAAGTGACCCTATACTACGTGAACAAGGCTTTTTGCCTCGCTTCTTGTTTGCAGCACCTGCAAGCCTAGCAGGAACACGACTACACAATGACCTTGCGTCATTCAAAATGCGACCATTCAACGATAAACGTTTAGTACAGTATTGGGAACGATGCAACGACTTGTTAGACAAACCGTTTATACCCCCACAGGAAGGCAGAATCACACGCCCAGTAATGCCAATGAGCCAAGAAGCTGAAGTTATGCTGATGGAGCTGAACAACGACACTGAGCGTCAAATGGGTAAGGCAGGACGATACGCGCATTTCAAGCCTTTTGCTTCACGAGCATGTGAACACGCTACCCGTGTCTCTACTATCTTGGCATTTTTTGAAGGCATGCAAGCAGTGGACGGTAATCTTATGCGAAGCGCTATAAAACTGGTGCAATATTCACTAGATGAATGGGAGCGGTACAGCGGTTTTATAGAACGTGATCAAGCCATAATTGAAGCTGACCGCCTTGAAAACTGGCTACTTGCTTATTGTCGTGAACATGATACTGAGACGATACCACGCGCTAGCATTCTACAGCGTGTAACGCCCATACACCTACGCAAAGCCAAGTCACTGGATAAAGTGCTAAAGATACTTACTGATCAAAGTCACGCCCGCCAAATCAAAGTAGATGGCAAGGCTCATATAGAAATCAACCCAGTATTATTCACTGAAAAATAAAAGGATTATATTATGTTACGTAAAATTGAATTACATGGCGTATTAGGCGAAAAGTTTGGCAAGTCATTTGTTCTCGATGTTGAAAGCCCTAGAGAGGCAGCACATGCAATCGCTTGTCAGATACGTGAATTTAAAATATTCATGCTACGAGCTGAGCAAGAAGGGATGCGCTTTGCTATATTTTTAGATGAGGTAAATGAAAAAGCCAACATTGGTGAAAAGGAGTTAGATAATACAACTAGCGCAAGTGTTATACACATAGTGCCCAAAATAATGGGGGCTGGTGGTGACACTATGGGATGGATACAAGTTATAGCGGGTGCTGTCTTGATTGGTTTTTCAGGTGGTAACCCTGCTATGATTGCAGCAGGTGCAGGTATGATGCTAGGTGGGGCTGCGTCTCTATTAATGCCTTCACCTAGTATCGGTGAACGTGATGAAGAAGGTAACCGCGCAAACCATGGTTTTGGTGGAGCGGTGACAACAGTGGCACAAGGGAATCCGGTGCCTATATTATATGGTGAACGCATGATTGGTGGTGCGATTTGTAGTGCAGGTATCTATACAGAAGATAATCAGTAATCTATTATTATGATATGAGAGTACAAGAGAAGCCCCGTTTTATATAAAGCGGGGCTTTTAGCTTACTGCCTCTAGCATAGGCTGAACATATCCTATGCCCTACCTATGCTAGCAATCTACAACTTAAACTCTACTATCAATACCAAGACTTATTCACTATAGAAGTCAGCGCATTAACTTGCCATACTTTTGTACAATGAATGAGTCTAATAGTCGATAAAATATTTCATTTTTAGTTTTCTAAGTCACCTATGCGGTGATGAAGTGTGCCGGTGCACGTAAAAAAATGCGGGGCTGTTTCTAAGCCACCTATGCGGTAATGAAAATGAAGTATTATTGTCTTTTTTAAGCTCTTTAACATGCTTTCTAAGCCACCTATACGGTGAGGAAGTAATATTAAACAAGCTTTTCAACGATCATAAGCGCTTCATTATCTTTCTGAAAGCCTCATAGTGTCTGCATGCTGTTCCCAAACGTTTCCATCCTCATCAATGGAGTAATCTACATGATGACCATAAAGCGCGTCAACTTCTTTAGCATATGATATCCAAGCTTTAGATACAGCTATTTTCATTTCAAGATCATCAGTCTGAACATCGGCATCCCAAACATCAATGTTAGCATCATATGAATATTCATCATTTTGAGGAACTATTTCATCTATAGAATATGCATTAGTAGGAGTGAAGCAACCCAACATAGAAAAACCGAGAAACATTGAAGTTAATAGTTTAATTTTCATAATAATCTCTGTCAGAATTTTTTTTGAAGTAAAACATCACAAATTATTTAGTGTATATCAATAATCTATAAGTCACCTATGCAGTGATAAAGATGCCACTAAATAACTACGTTTTCCATAGTATAATTTTTACTAAAGGCTTTGAACACGTATATATTTAAAGAAATACTACTGGGTGGTTTTCTTGTAGATGCTTTAGAGCAGGATGTGTAGATGGTTTAAAGGAATATATAGCTAATAATTTATTGGATTTTCTAAGCAGACAGGGAGATAAGAACTTGATGGATGATTTGGTAAACGGGCTTGATCGTTGTCCCGAGTAAATTTGACTCAGATATACTGATATGGTTTATATTAGTATTAATACTTATAATAGATTATTTTTAAAAGAGTAGACATCATTGGAATATTTATCAATAATTTGGGAGTGGATTGATCAACAGTTTAGGCCTGTTACAGCCATACTCGCTTCTTTTTTTGCTATTTTCTTCGCTTGGAGAAAAATAGGATATAAAGTAAATGTCACTTATGACATTACACTTTCTGGTACATCTGAAGTAAGAATAAGTAATATGGTCTTTCAAAACAAGAAAGATAAACCTTTAAGTATTTATAAAATAGTTGCTGTTTTTGATAAAAGCTATTGTCTGGAAATACATAGGTGTTCTCCTCCGTTAATTCTAAAGCCTTATGAGTCTATCAGTATAGAAACAGAAGAGTACAGTTACCTCAGTGTTGGTGAAGATAGATATTACCCTGAACTTCAGTGTGCAGAAATTTATATTGAATCAGATGATAAAATTATAAAGTGTAAGGCAAAGCCACATAAAACCTTAGCTTTTAAATATATGAATGTTTCGAAAACAATTAATATATTCAACGGTGTTGTTTACACCGATAATGTTGCGTATATTTTGGTATATGCTGTTAATAATGTAAATAAAACAGCTTTACTTTATGATTCTGGACTCATACTACATGAATGGGATTTTCATTTTAATGGAATAAAACTCAGTGGAGAAAAGCTAGAAGCAGATGATATATCTCAATTCTTGGAAATACACTATTCAAGAACAATAGATTCCTATTTACTTTATAAAATGAATGAGTCTCCATATGGATTTGATTTATTAAAACATCACGAGTTTGAACGTAGCTAACCAGTTAGGTGTTTGCTCTGGTTCAGTACCCTAGTGAGGACTAGAAATCAACGTCATTGACGCTTTCAAAGATACCTTTTTAAGGAAAATCCAGCAGCAGTTATTATTACGAACATTTGGCTAGGTGAAGACTTGACCCAGTCATTGTTGGACCGGTTCCACTCGCTCCAAAACAGCTGAAAACATGAACGTTAGTTACCAAGCAGAGAGAATGATATGTCTGAAGGATTGACTGAATCAGAAAAATTTGTGAACTCTATATGTGAGAGAGCTTTTCTCAATCTTTGGACTCATCCAAATCCAATTGGAAAAAAAGGAAAAGAGCTTTGCGATTGCTTAATTGTCTGTGGTAAACATATCGTCATTATTTCTGTAAAAGATATTAAGTACAAAGATACAGGAGACGAAGCATGAACCGCCCCGGGATTGTCGGAGACTCAACATTCTGAGAGAATACGACAATGAA
>NZ_JABASR010000018.1 GCF_016107525.1 Psychrobacter aquimaris
AATGATATGCCAACCCAAGTAGGTGATGTTATTGTCTATGATCGCTCATCAAAGCGTCCACATGGCCATATCCAAATCTTTGATGGCGAAAACTGGATTTCTGATTTCCGTCAGAACAGCATCAGCCCATACAGTGGTGTCTATGCTTATACCACATGGCGTGATTCAAAATACGTGGATGACGCATCCGCATCAGATCGAAATATCTACCTTGCTATGAATGATAAATAAGACCTGATAAGTCAGCACAACATAGTTATTATTTCCTCCAACCCCAGTAGTGATCTTAATATCATTGCTGGGTTTTTTTGTGCTTAACATCAGGGTGTATTTAACCTTTCATGATTTGATCAGTTAGAAATGAACACTACTGATATCATTACTCATGACAGGAATTATCGACCAGCGCGTTTAAGATGCCACATGATACTGCTGGTGCACTACTTGCACATTTCTGACGCAAAACAGTCAAGTGCTGCTTTAAGTGCATCAATTCTTCCATTCGTATTTCTACAGCATAAATTTGCTTATCTAGTAATGAGTTCACATCACCACAGTCTTTATCAGGTTCCTCCCAGTATTCAAGTAAGATTCTTACTTCGTCTAAAGCCATGTCAAGCGTACGGCAGTGTAGGATAAATTGTAGACGTTCAATGTGCTCTTCATTATATAAACGATAATTCCCTGCGCTGCGAGAAGGCTCAGGTAATAAGTGCTCCTTTTCGTAATAGCGAATGGTTTCCACTGTGGCACCTGTGCGTTTAGCGAGCTCACCAATTTTGATTGTCATAACAACCTCTATGATTTAAATGATTAAAGTGGCTGTAAAGACTGGCGCTAGAGAAATTAAAATTACGAAACTGTAGATGAATAACCTTGACTCTAAAGCCACTAGAGGGTTCATAATATCATTATTCAAAGGGTAAATTATTATGAAATATCATATTGAAGGTATGGACTGTGCCAGTTGCATCGGCAAGATTGAAACAGCTTTGAAACGTATGCCTGGGGTTTCTGATGTTCAGCTGAATTTCGCTACAGAAACGCTAGAGCTAAATTTAGCCCCTGGTGCGCCGACTCAGGCTAGTGATATCGAAAAAACCATCAAAAGCCTAGGGTTCGGTATATCTGCCAATACTGGTCAACAAACTGTATCGGCTATTGATATTGACAGCGACAATCAGATGGCTCCGCAGGATAAGCGGTGGTGGCAAACTCAAAAAGGCAAACAGGTTGTTGGTCTCGGTATTTTGATGGGCAGCGCTTATGCACTGTCACTACTGTTCCCCGCTTATGGGATATGGGTGTTTGCCATCGCTGTGATTGTAGGCGTTTTTCCATTTGCACGCAAAGCCTTAGCACTGGCTAAAACAGGTTCATTCTTTTCAATTGAAACGCTGATGTCCGTCGCCGTGCTTGGCGCACTTATCATTGGTGAAGCTGAAGAGGCCGCAGCGGTTGTCTTTTTGTTCTCAATCGGTGAACTGTTTGAGAGTATCGCTGCTGATCGCGCTCGCGCTGGCATCAGAGCCTTATCATCGCTGGTTCCGAAAAGTGCGATTTTACTTGATGCTCAAGGTGGGCAGCGTAACGTTCCAGCGACTTCACTACAAGTGAATGACCTTGTGCTGGTGCGTCCTGGAGATAGGGTATCTGCTGATGGTTCCATTGTTCAAGGTGCGTCCAGCCTTGATGATTCGCCCGTGACGGGAGAGTCTGTTCCTGTTGCCAAGACGATGGGTGACAATGTATTTGCAGGGTCAATTAACATCGATGGTGTGCTCCAAGTGCGCGTAGAAAAGACAGCCGCCGATAACACTATTTCGCGCATTATTGATTTGGTAGAGCAAGCGCAAGCTTCCAAAGCACCCACTGCCCGTTTTATTGAGAAATTCAGTCGTTACTATACACCGGCTGTGATGGCTATTGCCGCCCTAATTATCATCGTCCCACCGTTAACCATGGGCGGAGATTGGTCAACTTGGTTATATCGAGGTCTAGCCTTATTATTGATCGCTTGTCCTTGTGCTCTTGTGCTCTCAACACCAGCTGCTATCGCCTCTGGTCTAGCGGTCGGTGCGCGCCGCGGCTTGCTGATCAAGGGCGGTAGTGCTTTAGAAACCATCGGCCAAGTGAAGACAGTCGCTTTTGACAAGACAGGCACTTTAACTGAAGGCAAACCACGCGTGACCGATGTTGTTGACATTACACAAGAGTATTCAAGTGTTCAAGGTCAGGATTCTCAGGATCAGGGTTCTCAAGGTAAAGATAAGGTATTGGCGCTCTTTGCCAGTGTGGAGACAGGTTCTAGTCACCCGCTTGCTGAAGCCATTGTCAGTCATGCCAAAGCCGCCAAAGTTGTCATACCTGTGGCTTCTAAAGCTTCTGCTACTGCGGGTAAAGCGGTACACGCAACTATCGCTGGGCGCGCGCTAGCTATCGGTTCGCCTGTTTATGCCGCAGATGAGGCATCAATTTCAGCCGAGCAACAGGCACAAATCGAGGCGCTGCAAAATGAGGGCAAGACCGTCTCAGTTCTTTTCGATGAGCAAAGTCGAGAAGTGCTTGGATTGGTCGCACTAAGAGACGAGTTACGAGACGACGCTCATGAAGGTGTGGCTCAACTTAAAGCGATGGGTGTGCGCTCCGTCATGCTAACAGGCGACAACCGCTTAACCGCTCAAGCACTTGCCAGTAATTTAGACGTGGAATGGGAAGCTGAGCTGTTGCCTGAGGACAAACTGCGCTTGCTTAACGAGATGAAGAATAACAGCAAAATAGCGATGGTGGGTGATGGTATTAACGATGCGCCAGCACTAGCAACCGCTGATGTTGGCATCGCGATGGGTGGTGGTACCGATGTGGCCATTGAGACGGCCGATATCGCATTATTGAAAAGTCGGGTTACAGACATGGCTCATCTGATTGCACTTTCGCGTGCCACCATGCGCAACATTCATCAGAACGTCATTTTCGCTTTAGGTCTCAAAGGCGTCTTTCTGATCACGACCGTATTCGGCATTACTGGACTATGGATTGCGGTTCTAGCTGATGCTGGAGCAACAGTGCTCGTTACTCTCAATGCGTTACGTTTACTGCGCTTTAAAGGAGCGCCTCCAATGGTAACTGCGCCTAAAGTAGTTAAATAAAACCCTTCGAAATCAATTAAAAACTAGAGATAGCAGCAGATTTCGGGGGTGGGTTCTAATAATAAAAATTCCACCGCTACAGTAAACTGCAACCGCATTAGAGTAAATAAGGTTAGACCGTATGTTGATTACAGAATTGGGCTATTTTGCCTTGCTTACCGCTTTTGTATTGGCGTTATTGCAGGTAATTCTGCCAACTATTGGTGTTATTCGTAACCAAGTTGCTTGGCAACGACTAGCCCCTAGCTTAGCTTGGGCACAGTTTGCCGCCATGATAACGTCATTTGGCGCTTTGATAGCAGGTTTTTATTATAATGATTTTAGCCTCAGTTACGTCGCGCAGCATTCCAATACGCTGTTGCCTTGGTACTATAAGTTATCGGCGACATGGGGCGGACACGAGGGCTCTTTGCTGCTATGGATGACCATCATGGCCACATGGTGTGCACTGGTATCATACTTTAGTCGCGGCTTGCCGTTATCAATGCGTGCGCGGGTACTAGTTATTTTGGCCGGTGTACAGTTAATGATGCTAACAATGCTGATATTTACCTCGTCACCGTTTGAGCGTACCTTACCCAATCTAGCGGTCGATGGCGCTGATTTAAATCCCGTCCTACAAGATTTCGGTCTGATTATTCATCCGCCCATGTTATATATGGGCTATGTGGGTATGGTAGTGCCTTTTGCATTTTGTATGGCGGCATTGTGGGAAGGGCGTTTAGATGCTGCTTGGACACGCTGGTCACGTCCATGGGCGCTCGCGGCTTGGGGATTTTTGACCATTGGTATTGCACTGGGCTCGTGGTGGGCCTACTACGAGCTTGGCTGGGGCGGTTGGTGGTTTTGGGATCCGGTAGAGAACGCCTCGTTTATGCCTTGGCTTGTCGGCTTAGCATTGCTGCATTCATTAGCAGTCACTGAAAAGCGCGGGGTGTTTAAAGCATGGACCATCATGCTGGCTATTTTCGCCTTTGCCTTAAGCTTGCTTGGCACGTTCCTGGTACGCTCTGGAGTCCTTACCTCAGTGCATTCGTTTGCCGCTGATCCGACGCGTGGTTTGGTTATCTTAGCTATTCTTGGCATTATCATCGGTAGTGGTCTATTGATGTTTGCCGTTCGCGGTTGGCGTTTAACCGTTGAAAGTCAATATCAGCTGATTTCACGTGAGTCCTTTTTAGTGATCAACAACGCCATCATTTTGATTGCAACCTTAGTGGTGTTGCTCGGCACCCTCTATCCTATTATCGCTGATGCCTTTGGTTTAGGACAAGTGTCCGTCGGCCCTCCTTATTTTAATGCATTATTTGTACCTTTAACGTGGCTGTTATTAATAGCTATGGGTATGGGCTCAAATATTCGCTGGAAAAAAGACACCCGTCCACTACTGGGTATAGGCATGGTCATCGCCGTTAGTAGCTTAGTATTAGCCGCCATTATTACTTACTTTGTTAATCCATCGTCTATGCTTAATATTGGTGTGACTTTAGCCGTTAGCTTTTGGGTACTGCTATGGATGGCAGTTGATTTTAAAGATAAAACTAAGAATGCGCCTAATCTTTTTAACGGTTTGCGGCAGTTGCGTCTGAGCTATTGGGGTCAACAGACTGCTCATATTGGCGTATTGGTTGCTGTCATTGGCATAGCCTTTACTAGTAGCTTGAGTATTGAGCGTGACGTAGCAATGGGTATTGGCGATACAGTCAATGTTCAAGGTTACGATTTTGAAGTAACTGAATTTTTTGAAATAAAGGGGAGTAACTTTGATGCAACGCAAGCTGAGGTTGTAGTGACTAAGAATGGCCAAGAAGTGGCAACGCTATATCCTGAAAAACGTACGTATATTATCAGCACTATGCCAACAACTGAGGCCGCTATTGACCCCAATCTTATGCGCGATGTTTATGTCGCACTGGGCGAACCTATTGCCGATGGTAGTAACCAATGGGCATTAAGGATTTATGTAAAACCATTAATTCGCTGGATTTGGTTAGGGGCAATTATCATGGCTCTAGGTGGATTAATTAGCATGCTTGATAAACGATACCGCATCAAAAAAGTTAAAGCTCCATTGCTAGTTACTGGTGATCTGGCTACTGATGGAGTCAATGAGGTAGCTATTGAACAGGCAATCTCAGCATCGACGATGTCGACACTAAAGGAGAAATAAATGACTATGTCGAATAATACTCCTGAGCAAAAAGATAGCCAAAACAGTAAGCAGCGTAACCCAAAGACAATGAAAAAAAAGCAGACGAAGCTATGGTTCTTAATTCCGCTTATCCTCTTTTTTGGTTTGGTAGTTATATTGTACATGCGCTTAGGTAAACCAACAGACATTGTGACCAATACCGCTCTTGAGCGTCCGGTTCCTACCTTTGAGCTGCCGTTATTAGCAGATACTACCCGTACTATCACCAATGATAATTTGCCGGATAAGCCGTTTTTACTTAATGTTTGGGGCTCATGGTGCCCAACTTGCGTTATTGAGCATCCGTTTTTAATGCAACTAGAAGAGCGCGGCGTTGATATCGTTGGTGTGAATTATAAGGATGAGATTGGTAATGCGCTCAGTTACTTAAACCGAGGCGGTGATCCATTTTCTATGTCTATTCAGGATTCATTGGGTCAGTTTGCTCTAGACTTAGGCATAACTGGTGCGCCCGAAACCTTTGTTGTGGATGGAGATGGCATCATTCGTCAGCATATTGTTGGTGAGGTTAATGAAGCCAATTGGCAACAGCGTGTTAAGCCGTGCCTGACCGTACTTAATGAGGCTAATAAGAACAACGATAGTCCTGATCTCATTCAGGTTGAGGAGATGTGCAAATGAACGTTATTCGAATAAGAGCTCCTCAACTAAAACCCAATATAGTTTTAAAACTAGCAAGCTTAATACTAGCGTGTCTGCTTAACATGACGGCAAACGCAGCTATTGACGTATACGATTTTGACTCACCACAGCAAGAAGCTCAGTATCGTGGATTAATAGAAGAGTTTCGCTGCCCAAAATGCCAAAATCAAAACCTTGCAGCCTCTGATGCACCGATTGCACAGGATCTAAAGCAAAAAGTCTATGATTTAATTAAAGATAGACGTAGTGATGCTGAAATACGCGTCTATATGCAAGAGCGCTACGGTGACTTTATTAGCTACAAGCCGCCTATGCGACCATCAACATGGATCCTATGGTTTTTTCCACCACTATTATTGCTCGTCTTAATTATTGGTTGGTTTTGGCAAAGTAAGCGTCGCCAAGTTGTTGCCCGTGGTCAAAGCGGCGTCACAGTGAACAGTACTGCTGCCTTGACCTCTACGGAAAAGGCTGAGCTTGATCGTCTATTATCGCAAGCTGAGAGTGTCGACCACGACATTACTAGCCTAGAGGACAAAAAATGACTCTATTTTCTACTTTTGGCTTATTTGTAACTCTAAGCTTGCTGATTGCTCTTATATTTGCGCTGATTGCTATTATGCCATGGCTACGAGCACCGCGTTTGCAGTCCAAACCAATAGACAATCAACTGCTAGATATTAATGTTGCAGTATTTCGCGAACGTTTAGCTGAGCTACAAACAGATAAAGACAGCGGTACTATTAATAATAGCCATTATCAAAATCAAAAGCTGGAGCTTGAGCGTCAGCTATTAGATGCGCAGCGTCAGATAACACCTATGGTCACCCCTGATGTCAAAAGCCGTTTAATTGTCGCAGCTTGGATCCCAATATTGGCTGCAATGGCGTATTTACTAATAGGCAATCGTACGCCCGTGTTTGATTTGTGGACAGCTGAGGACAAAGTAGGACAAGTGGCTGACGACCTATTGACAGCTAAAATTGACAAGCCGCCATCATGGGCGTTTGAAGATGGTCGTCAACTGATTAGCGCCATGCAAACCAATGTTCATCGTAATGCTGATGATCCTAATCGCTGGATGCGCCTATCCGAGCTTTTCTTATCTATGGAGGCAACTGATTCTGCGCTGGAAGCCTTATCTCGTGCCTATCGTTTAGCTCCTGAAAATGAAGAAATCGCCACCACTTATGCTCAGACTAGCTTTTTCGTTAATGAAGGTCAGTTAGACGCCAATATTCGCCGTGTATTACAAGCTATATTAGCTAAGAATCCGCAGCATGAACGGGCTCAAATGCTCATGGCAATGGGTGAGACTCGTAGTAGTAACTTTGCCCAAGCGCAAGGTTGGATTAAACGCTTACAAGGCAGCATTGTGGCCAAACCAGGTGATCATACTAAAGCTTTAGCAAGCTTAGATGAGTTAAGCAACTACGTTAGCACGCAAGAAAAGCAAGCGCTAGAAGGTATTGACGTGACAGTGAAAATTAACGCTAATTTATTACCGTTAGTGAAAGCTGATGATGTGTTGTTTGTTGCGATACGTGACGTTAAAGGAGGTCCACCGTTTGCCGCCAAACGTTTACCCATTAGTGTTATTGAGCAAGGTGAGGCCAGTATCCGCTTAAGCAATCTTGATGCGATGATGCCAGATCGCACGTTAAATTCAGCTCGTAGTGACAAAACTCAGTTAGCAGTCGTTGCTCGTATTAGTCATAGCGGTAATGCCATAGCAGAGTCAGGCGACTTATCGGGTAATCCGATAGTGATTAGTGCTGAACAGACTCAGGTTAATATTGAAATCAATCAACAGATTCCCTAATAAAAAATTATTACCGTAAGTTTCATAATACCAGAGCGGTAAGTGGAGCCGTTTTTAAAAGTGGCGCTATTAATAGTCGTATACTAAAAACATATACGTTTAACATTGTTCATTGTATAAACACAGATAAAGAAAACAACTATGACTGAATCTACCGACAGATTAGATAGTACTAAATTGAATAGCGTTGAATCGGCTAGTACTAATATTGCTGACAATAAAGTACCTATAGCTGTGAGTAGTACTCATCAATCAATTGACTCTAAAACCATGAATCATACGCCTAAAGCTATGTACGTAACCTCAGGCAACTCGATAACACCTAAAGGTAAGTTGAATAAAATGCCAAAAATGGTTGCCAATGGCAGTCGCGCTTTTATCTGGTATTTGTTGGCGATAATGGTATTAATACTTGATCAATGGACTAAGTGGTTGGCCCAAACCAAATTAGCGTTCAATGACCCCGTACCGGTCATTGAACCATTTCTCAACTGGACACTCGCTTATAACTATGGGGCAGCATTTAGCTTTTTAGCCGACGCTGGCGGTTGGCAGAAATGGTTTTTCTCAGGCTTAGCTTTTGTAATGGCTATCTTTTTAACGGTTTATTTAATCAAAGCGCCACGTGCAGCCAAGCTATTGTCCATGGGGTTAGCCTTAATGCTCGGTGGTGCGATTGGCAACTTAATCGATCGTTTAAGAATTGGTAAAGTGGTTGACTTTATCCATGTGCATTATGCTGATGTCTGGAATTATCCTATTTTCAATGTTGCAGATATAGGTGTCTGTGTCGGTGTCGCATTGATTATAATTGACATGATATTTTTAGAAAGTAAGCGTAATAAATAAGCACATTGATGCCGATTATCACAAACAAAATGAACTAGCGTCGTAGTCACTCTATACGGAAAAATACTTTTTATACTTGAGTATGTTTATAAAATGTGAACTGGAAGGTAATGTATGACTGGTATAGGTACTCACTCATTTTAGGTCTTAAAACCCAATACTTAAAAGCTCTGCGTAGAGCCATTATTATAGAGACATTGAATAATCCATAAATTCTTTATTGATAATAACAAAAGGAAAATATAGTGTCACAGGCTCAGCCAACTATTGAAAAAATTCACAGCCTTAGAAAAAAACAAGAGACCGCGTTAAAAAGTCTTACCCTTATAGGCTACCTAGAAGGCACCTCTTTCTTATTATTGCTCTTCATCGCCATGCCACTAAAATATATGCTGGATATTCCAGAAGGTGTGAAATACATCGGTATGGCACACGGTATTTTGTTTATTACCTATATCATAATACTTATAGGCTCAGCTATCAAAATGAAAATGCCTCTTTGGGCAATACCTGCGGGCGTACTCGGCTCACTCTTACCTTTTGGCCCATTTATATTCGATCATTTACTAAAAAATAACTTACAGAAAAGTGTAAGTAAAGAAGCCTAGAACAAGCTCTGCTACAAATGATACAAATGATACAAATGATACAAATGATACAAACGTATATTATTACTCAAGATTATTTTTCCTAACTAAATTACAAGCCGCCATCACTCATCATGGCGACAAATGAATAATATTGAGCAGAAATTAATCACAATAAAACTTTGATTCAGACCCAGTATGAATAGTCTTACACTCTAGTTACTTTTCCAACTTATCTTACATACTATCGACAAACCCGTCTTGTTTAAAAGCTAAACAGGTTTTGTCATCCGCGATGGATTTCCTGTTATCGTAGGGTATACCCCAAGGAAACCAGTTATTTTACCTTTCAAACCTATTAACAGACTACTTAAAGCAGACTGTTAGCATGGAACCATCTATAACAGACTTTTGAATTATAAGACTGGCTGCTGTGCTTTTTTCCTATCATTAGCCTATACCCAAAACATAAAACCTTTAAATGATAATCTATCTATCATTAGACTTTTTTATATTATTAAATGATAGTAATATCTTGTTATTATCAATGAGCACTAATTATTAAGTCTAAATAATAGAGGTGGGTTATGACTGTTCGTATTTATGTGAGAGCCAGCACTAAGGATCAAGACGCTACCAGAGCATTGGCTGATTTGGTGGCTTTCAGTACAAGTTATGATGATAACCATGTTGAGTACGTCGAGCATTTCAGTGGTACAAAGCTCGATAGACCATTATTAGCCAAGCTGCTAAAGGACGCTGAGCAAGGCGATATTCTACTGGTTGAAAGCGTGGATAGATTAAGCCGATTATCTCAAGATGATTTTGCAATTCTAAAGCAGCGTATCAAAGACAAAGGCTTGCGATTGGTGGTGGCTGATCTACCAACGACGCATACAGTTAATAATGGCATGACAGGTGAGATCCTAACAGTGATTAACCATATGCTGATCGACTTATTAGCAACGATGGCAAAGCTTGATAACGACAAGCGTAGAGAGCGTATCAAGCAGGGATTGGCTAACAGTGGCTATAAGCCCTCCGGTAAGAAGCCTAATACAACGAAACACAATCGTATTAGAGAATTAGACAGTCAAGGCAATATGACAAAAGAGGAAATCGCTAAGGCAGTTGGTGTTGGCGTAGCTACTGTTTACCGGGTGTTAAAGCCAGGCTCATAGCTGAGGTATTTTATTTTATTTTTGTTCATAAACAGCTGATATATAAGGCTTTACACGCGAGGCAAGAAGGCTTTATTTGCAGAAATAGGTACTCTATTACTACGTAGCTGTGTTAAGAACGGTGTATTTTCATCATTCAATTTCGTTCAATTATGCCCACTTAAAACGCCCTTCGATCTTTATCTAAAGACATCACAGCGTCATATAAAAATCGATTTAATGCAATGAGGCTTCATTATAATCATTATATTGCATTCATAATCGCTTTTCTGCAAAATGGCTTATCTATAATCGCTTGAGCCCCTCATGATGAATACCCCTACTTCAGACCCTATTGGCGCAGCATGGCTTATCCGTTATGCCAGCATCGAGCTGGTTTCGCCTTTATATGTCAGCAGTAGTATCGGTGGGCGCAGGCAAACCTATAAAGACGGTGATGTCATCCATAACGCTTATCAGGAAACTGCGCGGCCACTGGACACTATCATTGCGCACTTACAGTTTCACATGCGTCATGAAGTACTGAATTTGGAGTTACTGGCTCGTCTGTTTGAGCAGATAGGGGCTAATGACGTACAAGCATGGGTAAACGCTGAGCCCACAGGCAGCTATGCCCGTAGAATGGCTTTCTTGTATGAATGGCTCATGGGTCAGCAGTTAGCAGTACCGAGTAATTTAGGCGGTAACTATGTGGATGCTCTAGATGCTAAGAAGCAGGTTACTTCAAGCCCTGCGCATGTCATAAAGAATGCTCGTTGGCGTATCAATGACAATCTTGCAGGAACCCGTCATTTCTGTCCTCAATTGGTGAAAACAGAGTTGTTTACGCAAGCCGCTGCACTCGATATTGCCACAATGGTTGACAAGCTGAACGATGAATTTGGGCAAGACTTACTGATGCGTGCCTCCGTATGGATGACATTACGAGAGAGTAAAGCCAGTTTTACTATAGAAGGTGAAGGGAAAGAGTTAAAACGTATTGAACGTTTCGCCGATGTGATGGCACGGCGTACCGGCAAGGGCGATATTCCGCTTGATCCTGAGTCGCTAGCAGAGTTGCAACAAGAGATACTTGGTAGCAAAACGGTCATCCAGCAGTATGGCGTCCGTCAATCTCCAGTTTTTGTGTCGCATACCCAGGTGAATGGCTTTAAAGAAATTGTGCATTATATCGCGCCACCTGCTGATGACATTGCTAATAAGCTAGCAGGATTACAGGTATTTATGGAGAAGACTGAGGGACAATCAGCACTGATGCGTAGTGCTGTTGTCTCCTTTGCCTTTGTGTATATTCATCCGCTAGCGGATGGCAATGGCCGCGTACATCGCTTTTTAATTAATGATGTCCTTAGACGAGACCAAGTCATTCATGAGCCGATTATCCTACCTATATCACAAGCCATTGCTGAGCATCCCTCAGACCGTCATGCCTATGATAAAATCTTAGACCGTGTCTCTGTGCCCCTTATGAAGCAAATCCGTGATCATTACAGCTTTGATAAACAAGCGATTACTTACCCTGATGGTATTCGCTCAAACTTAAATTTTGAAGACAGTCACCTTATTCAACCGGCATGGCGCTTTATGGACCTGACGCCTCATGTTCAGTACTTATCAGGACTGATTGCGCATGTTATTGAAAAAGAGATGCATAACGAGTCACAGTACCTAAGACAACATGACCATGCACGACTGGCGATAAAAGAGATTATTGAGATGCCCAACAGCTATGCCGATAGAATCATTCGCAGCATGCTACAAAATAAAGGTGCTAAAAGTAATAAGCTACTTAAGGATTATCCGTTTTTGGCAAATGAGGCAGTTTGGGATGACATTTTTGCTGTCGTTGTAGAAACCTTTAAAGATGAGACAGATGATTTGAATAGGTAGGGGAAACCCTGCTATACGCAGGGAAGCCTACTTTGATAATCAATCTGGTATAAATATCATCGTTGCGATGATGATTCGGCTATAAGAGATTCGGCTGAAATACCATAGCCTAAAACGTAATCAATATTTTTCTTGACCCTATTTACGCTAATAAACTACTTAAAACAGACTGTATAAAAGGAACTGCTGATAACAGACCATTGTAATTTGACAAGCCTTGATACAGATAGTCAAAATGATTTTGAGTATTTGAGTATTTGAGTATTTGAGTATTTGAGTATTTGAGTATTACTTCGCTTCTTTAGTTATGATAACCCCAGTTCGGGATAAGCGCTCAAAAAAAAGATAAAAAAAGAAGTCCAAAGTTGCTAAAGTAAGTTTACCAAGACAAACTTCACAACAAGGACTTCTTACATGGACAACCTAACCGAACTATACTGCCATATTGACGACTTTTATTAGCAATTCAAACCTGAGTTTGACGCTCACTTAATCGCAACGGGACACCAAAGGTTAAGAGCATGCCAGATAAGTGTAGCAGAGATTATGACCATCTTGGTACTGTTTCATCAACGGCGGTATCGACAGTTTAAGTCTTTTTACTACCACCATATGCATGGCATGATGAAACAGGAGTTTCCAAACCTGCCGAGCTACTCACGATTTATAAAGCTTATGCCGCGCAGTATCATGCCACTGTGTGCCTACTTGCAAAGCATGATGGGCGACTGTACAGGTATCAGCTATATTGATTCAACCAAGATAGCAGTTTGTCATAACAAACGTATCTACCGTCATAAAGTCTTTAAGGGACTTGCAACCCGAGGCAAAAGCAGCATGGGCTGGTTTTACGGCTTTAAGCTGCACGCCATTATCAATCACAAGGGCGAGCTTGTATCTGTTAAAGTCACTGCGGGTAATACGGATGACAGAGTGCCTGTTAAGGATATGGCAACGCCTGTGTTTGGCAAGGTGTTTGGGGATAGAGGCTATATCAGTAAAGCACTGAACGAGTGGCTCACAAAACACAGTGATACTAGGCTGATAACGAAACTTCGGCGTAATATGAAACCGCAAGTACTCAAGCCGATAGATGAGGCGCTACTCAATCATCGCTCTTTGGTTGAGACGGTGTTTGGGGAGCTGAAAAACTTGTGTCAGATTGAGCATTCACGCCATCGTAGTGTCACGGGTTTTATTACAAACTTGCTGTCAGGTTTGATTGCTTATCGCTGGTTTCCCTATAAACCCACCATCAAAAACATGCCTCAGCAAGGGCAGGTGGCTACATTGTAAATAGTATCAATGAGTTACAATGTGGCTTATCCCGAACTGGGGTTAGGTAAGAAGAATATTGAATTAGTTAACCGGACTTATAACAGCCTAATGCCATCTAAATAAGACCTAGACGATCACACCTGAAAGACAGGCGCGAATCCACCGCCTGGCGTACGGAAGTTAGTCACCTGACCTTGATACACACGCGCAGCAGGTAGTAACAGTTTTCCGCCATACGTATAAAGACGTATATCTACCTTTCTTGTTGTTACGATGTCATCAATTTTGAGTGATCTCTCTCCTGCAGGGACAAAGGTCTGTGCGATATAATCTTCATCCAGAATGTTTTCGAAGACGCGTCGAGTCAGTTTGCTACCGCGATAAACGCCTTTGCTTCCATGACCAGCAACTGGCTTAAAAAACAGTTGCCGCCGAGTAAGCCACAACTCTGCTGCATCGTCTCTTGATACAATCTTAGTCCTCGGTACAGACCTTTCGAGGCACTCCACTGCAGCCTCATCCAGACCCCAAGAGCGCAATATTTGGGAGTCTGATAGCAATGTCAGGTTTTGCTTATTGGCCAACATAGCATGTACGCGGGGATTGGGTGTCACTACCACAGCACCCTCTAAATAAGCCTGCTTAAGCAATACATGGTCAGGGTCCTCAAATGCAAAGTCGACAAGCCGATTGTAAATCATATCGATTTTCTGGCCATGGGCTGTTAACGTACCGTCGATATACTCGAGTTCAGAGGGATCAAGTATCACAGTATCAATACCTCTAGCTTGGAGCAGTTGACAGGCTAACTCAAACTCTAAGAACATGAACTGACTCTCGGGGTCATTGTCCACAATGGCTATCCGATTGGGCATAGCAACAGCGGACTGTCGCTGCCATTCCTGTTTGAACATGTCAAACACTGCTTCCTCGAACCTATCTAGCATTTGATTGGTTGCAGCGCTTTGCTCTGAGGGGTTGCAACAGCGTTTTTGTGCGCGAGCGAGCAACACATTCAGAAATGCGCCACCGGCATTAGTATTGACCTCGATGAGCTGAGGTCCATCGCTACCCAAGTGAAAGTCATAACCCATGAGGGCCCCTATTGGGCCTGGGTCGAAAGCAGCTATTTCTGGTGCCCACGACAGCACTTGCTCTTGATACAATGGCAGTTCGGCAGCTGACTCGATAGCCCTGACGATTCGCTCCATCGCCTCTATCTCTGTTTTGGGAACGAACACGGGTGTTGCTGAAAAAAGCTTATTAAGCTCGTTCGCTCCTATTGGATTGTTTCTAGTTTCTACCAATTGATCTTGAAGGCTTGTATTAAGCGCTTTACGATCAAGGGTAATGCAGTAGCACTCTTGGTTAAGTCGATTTGCAAGACCGTCATTTTTTTCGTTGTTATTAGTTGGGTGTTCCATTTAGAGTCCGTCGCTAAGTAGAGTACTCACGCTGACATACTCTAGTAAAAAGTAAAAAGTAAAAAGTAAAAAGTAAAAAAGGTTCTTGGCGTATTTAAGTAGTGCTAGCTACTTTCTAATGTTTCATTCCCTGAGACTAAATCATTATTTCGTTCATTTTTAATTAATATCTTTGCTAAGAGTAAACCCAGCTCAAATAATAGCCACATAGGAATCGCCAACAACAGCATTGATACACCATCAGGCGGTGTCACTACCGCGGCGATCCCAAAACAGCCGACTATGATATAACGACGCTTATCTTCTAAAATTTGAGTAGAAACGATTCCGGCCATTATCAGCAATAAGGTAACCACTGGAATCTCAAAAGTCAGTCCAAACACCATAAATAGCTTGAGGGCAAAGCTCAGATAACTGTCAATATCGGTCATTGGTATAACGTTCTGCGGAGCGAACATAATAAAAAATTTCAATACCCCTTTGAGTACGACAAAGTAGGAAAAAGCAACACCAGCATAAAATAGAAATATCGAAGATAGCAGTACAGGAATGGCAATTTTCTTCTCTTTTTTATATAAGCCGGAAGCTACAAATGACCAAATTTGATACAGGATATAAGGCATTGCTAAAAATGCGGCGACGAATATCGTTAAGCGAATGGGTGCCATAAAGTTTGACGTTATATCAGTGGCAATCATGGTCGAATTGATGGGTAACTGCGCCACTAATGGGTCTGATAAAAGATTATAAAGCTCGCGTGAAAATCCCACCAATACTAAGAATATAATTAAGACGACCACGCATATTCTTATTAAGTGCGTACGCAGCTCGATTAAATGTCCGGTAATAGGCATATCGCCAAGCGTACCTAACGTATCTCCAGACTCACTATTCTGTGTTGTATCTGTTGGCGCCTCAAACTCTATATCTGTTATTTTTTCTTGTCGACTTTTTTGCCGTTTAAATAGGCTCACTGATCCGCCTCCTGTTTAATGAACGAGGAGGTAGTATTCTGTTGATGGTCTTTATCATAAGGGGTGATTGACTGATGTGAAGCGTCTAGGCTTTGGTTCTGTGACTGCTCAAACTTTTGCATACTGCCACGCATTTCTGCTAATTCGCGCTTCATATCCGACTCGGTCTGACGGATTTTCGCAAGTTCATTTTGCATTTGTTGACGTGTTTCAGCTAGATCAAGCTCAGCTTCTATTTCAGATTGTAGAGTGGATACTGTACGGCGCAGTTTGGCATACCATTGCCCAGCGGTACGTGCGGCTTGCGGCAGTTTTTCTGGGCCCAATACGATTAAAGCAATGACGCCAAACAAGAGTAATTCGGAAAACCCAATATCAAACATAACAGTCACATATATTAATAGACTACTTAGTGCCGCTATTTATAAGCGGCGCGCTTCATACTTTAGGCTGGTCATCAGTGGAAATAGGGCTGATTTCCATATCATCAGCCTGATTACCTACACGCGTATTTAAATCATTACTTGCAGCTGGCGTACTATTTTCATGGCTAAGCACATGATTTTTGCGAGCATTCTCGGGTTCTTCATCTTTGACCGCTTCTTTAAAACCCTTCACCGCACCGCCTAAATCTTTACCTGCATTTTTAAGCTTGGCAGTACCAAATACGACCACCACTACGACCAATAAAATCAGCCAATGTGTAATAGAAAAGCTGCCCATAACGGTATCCTTATATTTTGTGATCTTGTTTAGACCAGTATGTGTCAGTGTGCTTTAGAACACTTTTTACCGTACCAGAATTATAGTTTCAAACGGCGCAATCGCAGCGCGTTAGCAATCACCGAGAATGACGACAAGCTCATCGCTGCCGCTGCTATCATCGGACTGAGCAGAAGCCCAAATGTGGGATAGAGCACACCTGCGGCAATAGGAACACCAAGTGCATTGTAGATAAAGGCAAAAAACAGATTCTGTCTGATATTGCGCATGGTGGCGTGGCTAAGCTTATAAGCTTTGGCAATGCCCATTAAATCACCTTTTAGCAGGGTAATGCCCGCACTCTCCATCGCCACATCGGTACCGGTTCCCATAGCGATACCAACATTAGCTTGCGCTAGCGCTGGTGCGTCGTTGATACCATCACCCGCCATAGCGACCAATTTACCGCTGTCTTGCATTTCTTTGACGATACGGTTTTTATCCTCTGGTGAGACATCCGCATGAACTTCATCAATACCTAGTTTATTGGCGACTGCCTGCGCGGTTTTTTCGTTGTCACCGGTTAGCATCACAACTTTTAAACCTGCGTCATGAAGCAGTGAAATAGCCTCTTTAGTGCTTGGTTTAATAGGGTCAGCAACTGAAATAATACCAGCAGCTTTACCGTCTATAGCCACAAACATTACCGTTTCACCGTCTTTTCTACGGACATCAGCTTTAGTGGACAGCTCATTATCAAAACTATTTAGGCTTTCCATAAGCTTAGAGTTACCAATAGCGACTTTCTTACCATCGACCACGGCTTGTACGCCTTCGCCAGTAGTCGAATTAAAGTCAGTAGCTTTAGGAATAATGAGTGATCTTTCTTGAGCTGCTCTAACGATAGCTTCTGCTAAAGGATGCTCGCTAGCGCTTTCTACTGAGGCTACCAATGCGAGGAACTCGTCTTCATCTTGACCTACCTGCGCATCAATTGCGGTAAGCTCGGGCTTACCAGCGGTCAGTGTTCCGGTCTTGTCGACGACAATGGTATCGACTTTTTCCATACTCTCTAACGCTTCAGCATTTTTGATGAGGACGCCGTTTTGCGCGCCTTTGCCGGTACCAACCATAATGGACATCGGCGTCGCTAGACCAAGGGCACAAGGACAAGCAATAATCAGTACCGCAATCGCGTTAACCAAGGCATAGGCCATAGCGGGCTCAGGGCCGAATATCGCCCAGACAATAAAGGTAATGACGGAGCAAATAAGCACGATCGGTACGAACCACCCAGCTACCTTATCTACCAATTTCTGTATAGGTGCGCGGCTACGCTGGGCTTCAGCAACCATTTGTACAATTTTAGATAATACTGAATCTGCTCCAACATTGACCGCTTCGACTAATAGCGTTCCGGTGCCATTTACCGTACCACCAGTCACTGTATCTCCTGCTACTTTTGATACAGGGATTGGCTCACCCGTCACCATTGATTCATCAACATTACTATTACCATCGATCACTGTACCATCTACGGGTAGTTTCTCACCTGGTTTAACCCGTAGCTTATCGCCAGTGACGACCTCATCAAGCGAGACTTCGACTTCTTCACCGTTTTCATCGACACGTCTTGCGGTTGGTGGTGCGAGCTCAAGCAAAGCTCTAATCGCACCTGAAGTTTGACTTCTAGCTTTGAGCTCTAATACTTGACCCAGTAGCACCAAGGTCACAATGACCGCTGCCGCTTCATAGTAGACTCCGACTTGACCAGAGGCATCTCTGAAACTGTCTGGGAAAATATCGGGAAAAAAGGTCGCGACAATACTAAAAATATAAGCAGCGCCTACGCCTATCGCAATCAAGGTAAACATATTTAGATTGCGGCTTTTTATAGACTGCCAGCCACGGACGAAAAACGGGGCGGCGCCCCAAAGCACTACAGGGGTCGCGAGCACTAACTCAGCCCATTGTAAGATCTTTGAGGAGATACCATACTGACTAAAATTAACTACGTTTAAGTCAAACATACCGCTCATCACATATATTAATAGCGGTACAGTCAACACGGTACATATCCAAAAACGACGAGTCATGTCGTCAAGCTCTGAGGTGTCCTCTTCACCGATAGTAAGCGTTTCGGGCTCAAGCGCCATACCACATATCGGACAACCGCTATTTCTAACGTCTCTCACTTCAGGATGCATAGGACAGGTATATACCGTGCCATCGTAATCAGCAGGTACTTTATCGTATTTACCGCCTTTAACAGATTTTACTCCGCTACTATCAGTATCCTTTCCATGACAGCTAGCGTGACTATCATCTTTAGCAACTTCGTCTTCAGGTTTAAGAAACATGCCACATATTGGGCAGTCACTTTTTTCAACATCTCTTACTTCTGGATGCATAGGACAAATATAGACCGTACCGCTATAATTTTCCGGTATCTTGTCGTACTTATCGTCTTCGACAGAATTTACCTCATTACTATTATTAGCATCCGCTCCATGACAATGCGCATGACTATCTTCATGGTTGTTGGATTCAGCAACCTCGTCTTCAGGTTTAAGAAACATGCCGCATATCGGACAATCGCTCTTTTCAGTATCTCTAACCTCAGGATGCATCGGGCAGATATAAACCGTACCACTATAATTTTCTGGTACTTTATCGTACTGACCACCTTTGATAGATTTTTCATCGGCAATATGTTTCATAAAACCACTCCTTGAAGACAATAAATATTTATAATAAGTACAACTCTTAAAGCACTATCATCAATCCTCGATTGCTATTCATCTAATCATTAATCTAAAAACCTCTAAAAAATAATTTCTATACTTTTCAATTGGAATTTAGTTTTTATCACGCAAATACTTGAGCAGTGCCATGATTGTTAGTACTAGTACTGCGAAAAATAGTAGCGCAAACAACAAGCAGAGAGCCATCCAACCCCAACCCATGCCTTCCATCATAGTATTTCTCCAAGACTCATAGCACTCATATTGACAGTGGTGGGCGAGCGTATACTTTTAGATGCTTACTATCACTCAAGAATAGCAATCGACAGATATTGAACATTTCGATATAGGAATAAGAGGTTTTGAAATAAGAACAGTAAAACAAAGAGCAGTTACTGCAGTTGAAGGGGTAGGTAAAAAATCACATTAATTATCTGTGCAATCTGTCCTTTTAAGGTAAAGGTACCAGCGAAGACTATAGCGCTGATACCAGGTATCACCATTTTTTCATAATCAATTTCTTAGCTTGCCATACCTCTATATATAGCCGTCTATTCGAGCTCTTCAATAAGCGCTTGCATCTCAGCGATTTCACGCTTTTGCGCTTTAATAATATCGTCAGCGAGCTGTTGTACTCTAGGGTCTTCAATATCTGCTCTTGAGCTCGTCAAAATGGCAATCGAGTGATGAGGTATCATGGCTTGCATCCAATCGACTTGATCAACCGTTGCTTGGGAACGCACACCCCAAATACCTACAGCAAACATTACTACACTTATTCCATAAACCAGTAGATTTACCTTGGTCTTCTTATACATATTACCCATAAAGGCCAGCATAATGACGGCCATACCGGCACCCATGTAGAGCGCCATATAAGCTCGGGTCTCACTAAAATAAACATGATCCAATTGATAGGTATTAAAATACATCATGATAAACATTACAATCGTAGACGTCAGAATCATCAAAGTGAACTTCACATAAGGATTCATGCCCTGTTGATGGCTTTGATGATTCATGCTGTTTTGATCAGAAGTATTCATAATATATCTCCTATAATTTTGACAATGTTAGAACCAGAATTTAACACCGGCAGTCAAACTACTGCTATCAACCGATTCATTTTCTTGACGCCGCTGGTCACGCGCACTGCCAAGAGCCGTCTCATAGCTCACACCGACGTAAGGTGCCAGTTGACGACCTAAGGTTTCATAAGTCAGTCTAACTTCAGTCTCTAATTCATTGAATCCCTTGGTGATATGATTGTCAATATCGTCTTTACTAAAAGCTGACAGACCAACTTCCGGTATCACAACCCAGTGCTGACTCAAACGCCATTCATATTCTGCACCAAGATCAAGCCTAACTTGACCATCGGTGTAGAGATATGCTCTAGCATCTGTTTCAATAAAGTAAGGCATTGTGCCGACAATACCGGCCATAATGGCAGGCTTATCATTCTTGGTATCATAGGCGACCCCTGCTTCGCCATTCCAAAAAATACTTAGCGGCTTCCAGTAAGACAATGAGGTCAGACTATCAATGTCTTTCTCATCTTTGGTCTGAACACTACCTTCACTACGTAAAGATAGACGGCGCTCATCTAGGCCATACCAAGCACTAACCTCATAATTAATCTGATCGTCATCAAACTGATAGCCTAAATCGTCTACAGAAACGCCCCATAATGGCATATCACCCATCATCATAGGCTGACCATAGCGTCCATAGGGAACACCGTTTGAATAGTCAGGACTGCGAGCATCAGCTGGAGCTTTACCACCTTGCATACCTGACATATCCATACTGCCATGGTCCATGCCTGACATATCCATGCCACTGTGATCCATATCCGACATGCCCATACCAGACATATCCATTTTGCTATGATCCATATCCGACATGCCTATACCAGACATATCCATTTTGCTGTGATCCATATCCGACATGTCCATACCAGACATATCCATTTTGCTGTGATCCATATCCGACATGTCCATACTACTATGGTCCATATCTGACATAGTCATGTCTTTTTTAGCAGTGGCAGGGTCAGCAGCATTAGCAAATGATGATGCTAGTAATACCAATGATGATACCCCAGCGAACCGTAAACCCACTTTATGTATTTTCATCTCATCTCTCACCTATCAACCAAAGATTTGCTTAAACGACCGCCACTTCTCTGAACATACCGGCTTCCATATGATAGAGCAGATGACAATGCCATGCCCATCGACCAGCTTCTCCTGTGACATCAAAGCTAATTTTTTGAGCTGGTTGCACCATCATAGTATGCTTGCGCACCTGAAACTCACCGTTAGGCATGCGCAAATCGCTCCACATCCCATGTAAATGCATCGGATGATTCATCATCGTGTCATTGACTAAGGTAATACGCACGCGCTCACCCGGCTTGATATTGACCGGCGTGGCCTCACTGAACTTAACCCCATCAAACGCCCAAATATAGCGCTCCATGTTACCGGTTAAATGTAGCTCGATCTCTCGGGTAGGCTTGCGCTGCTCCGCAAATATTGCCTCATCGACAGAGCGTAGCTGACTATAATTCAATACCTCTCTATTAATATTGCGCAGGTTGATACCTGGATCGTCAAGGTTCATACGTGGACTGTCCACACGCATATCAGACTTAAAGTCATATTCTGTTTTAGCGTGCTTAGCTTTATAACCATTAGCACCCATAGCACCCATCATATCTGCCATGGTGAGCCATTCAATTTTGTCCATAGCAGGCGTTGCCGCACGAGCACCTTCTTTGGTGGCAAGCGTTGCTGCGACATAGCCCGAACGGTCTATGTTTTGGGCAAATATGGTATGCGCATCTTTGGTCGGGGTGACAATGACATCATAGGTCTCAGCCACGCCAATACGAAAATCATCAATAGCGACTGGTGCGACATCATTACCATCCGTTGAGACGACTGTCATTTTAAGACCGGGTATGCGTACATCAAAGATGGTTTGCGCTGAGGCATTGATAAAGCGTAATTTAACGCGCTGTCCTGCTTTGACGATTTGCGCCCAATTAGCTGCGGTCGTTTTGCCATTGATAAGGTAGGTAAATGTGTTTTCACCCGACAAGTCCGTAAAATCAGTGGGCATCATGCGCATCTGATTCCACATTTTGCGCTTATCAAACGCGGTTTTCATATCCGTTTCGGCAATATCAGCAAGCAGTTTTTTGAAGTCTGGTAGATGGTAGTTGTCAAAGTCGGCGCGCTGTTTGAGCAGCTTCAAGAGATTATGCGGGTTGCGGCTGGTCCAATCACTAAGCACGATCACATGGTCTTCGTCGATAGGATGACGCTCACGCCCTTTAGGTTCAATCACAATGGCACCCAGCATACCGGTTTGTTCTTGGAACCCACTGTGTGAGTGATACCAATAAGTGCCTGATTGTTTTAATTTGAATTTATAAGTAAAGGTGCTGTTCGCAGGAATGCCATCAAAGCTAATGCCCGGCACCCCATCCATCTCAAACGGTACTAGTAGTCCATGCCAATGGATAGAGGTTGATTCATCCATCTGATTATGAACACGTATCACCACCGTATCGCCTTCACGCATTTTTAGCGTCGGTGCTGGTAGTGAATCATTGATGAGCGTCGCCATGCTCTTTTTGCCGTTCACAATAGCGGACTGTTTACTGACGTATAAATCAAACTCTTTCCCTGTCAATACAGGTACTTTATGAACGTTTTGATCACTATTAATAGTAGCGCCCTGACTGCCTGAGCGACTCGATTGTCCCAATGCGCTACTAGCAATAGTCGGCATCAAGGAGGCACCAAGGACAGCAGAGGATCCGGTTAAAAAACGTCGGCGGTTCAGTATGTTCTTTTTATTCATAATGATAACCTGATTTAATTTGAGAGATGGTGGTTAAGCTTATAGTTATAATATTTTCGATATTTAACAGAATCTATTCACATCTAAGCCAACACTACAGCTGCTGCTGAGGAGACTCAATAGCAGCATAGACTTCTGTGGTGCCGTCTTTATTAAGCTGCATTACCTTATAAGGCATGAATTTACCTTCATACTCCATACCGGGGCTACCAACCGGCATACTCGGTACGGCAAGTCCAATAGCTTGTGCAGGAGGATTTGCTAAGAATTCAGCCATGTGTTTAGCAGGGACATGCCCTTCAAAGACAAAACCGTCGGTGGTAACGGTGGTATGACAAGAGCGCATTTGCTGTGGTACGCCATAACGCTCCTTAAATAAGGATAGATCTTCCACATCGTGCGTGGTTGCACTTAATCCATTGTTTTTTGCATAGCCTACCCATTCTTTACAGCAGCCGCAGTTGGCATCTTTATAAACCGTGGCTGAGACGTTTTTGAGTAATGATGACGAGCTGTTAACGGGAGCATTTGTAGGAGCAGAACTTTCATTTTGTACTTGTGCATTCTGGGTAGCAGACTGTTCAACCTTTACTGGTTGAGAATCAGAGCCACTGGTATTAGATTGGCTGCAAGCGGCTAGCGTTAACGAGAGTGACGATGTCACCACCAATAAAAGGACACGACCGGATAACCAGCTATGTCCATTAGAAAGCACATGTGTGTAATGTCTCATTAAATTACTCCTAAACGTCTATTGTTATGCTCGATATTCTAAAAACTTACACCCTATATTTGAATTCTTATGTACTTAACTAAAAACATTAAATGCAGCACTGTTCAGTACTGCATTATTAATAGCGACAACCGTGAGTTAGGAGGCTTTCATATCTAGAAAGTATTAATGCTGCATTCCAGATCCATCATCCGACATATTCATACCCATATCACCACCATCTGACATATTCATATCACCGTCAAATGACATGTCCATCATATCGCCATCTATCCTAGTGGTTAGCATCGTGTATTGGCTTTCATCTAATTCAGGTAACGATCTAATGAAGGCTACCATTGCCCACATTCTACCGTCATCATGGGACGCGCCCCACGCAGGCATTCCAGATGCCATAATACCGTGCTTGATTGCCCAAAAGCTTTGCTTTGCACCGTCTTCTGTTTGATAACGTTTGACAATATCAGCCTTGGTAAAGTTGGGCGGCTTTGGATATAAGCTCTCACTAAAGTCAGTTTGTGCCACTCCCGGAGACAAGTGACAGCCTGCACACATATCCTTATAGTCCGCGCCACCAGAACTGATTAGCTCAACCTTCTCTAAATCTGGTACCACAATATCTTTACTGGCATTTTCTATGGAACGATTGCGAGCAGTTTCTAAAAAGCTAAACATCATTGGGCTATGCTCTTGGTCAGCTCCCACATTGACAACGCCACTAGTAACAACCGCAAACACGCTAACGATTGCCACAAATACGGTAAAGAGCGCACCCAATAAAAATTTCATATGTTTTCCTAAAAATTTATTTCCGTTAAGTGTTGACTGCTATTTAACAGAGCTAAAATTTTTAAGATTTACTGTCGTTAGTAACGCAGTGTTTTTGGTACATTTGCTTCATTTTACCCATGTTAGCCATCATCGCTTTCATGGCAGGATCGCTCATGTCCATCTTGCTATGATCCATTTTTCCCATCATATCCATATGCTTTTGCATTTTTTCACAGTTCATTTGATCTTTTTCAGCATGCATTTTAGGGTCATGCGCCATAGCTGAGGTCGATACGACAAGAGCGATGGCCGTCATTGCGATTGATTTAGACAGTAATTTAAATTGTGACATGATTAATTCCTATTGTTTGGATTAAAGGCTATTGAGTTCAATAGCTGTTAAACCAGCCTAAATGATACATTAATCATTCTGACTGGTAGATGACGTTAAGATTACAATGCTGTCATTCTCACCGCTTTAGATTTTAATGCGCGATATATTCATTTAATATGGCTTCAGCATTTCTATCACGATCGCTACCATATTTTTTCACAAAATACTTTTCAGACTGCAAGTGTTGATCTTGATGCTGTACCTGACACGCGACTCTCGCATCAACATAGCCTTTCATTTGCGCGCTAGAAATCTGTGCATCGTTATGATCTGCGTTCTTTGCAAAACTAGTGAGCGCATCACAATTACCGAGAACAGAAGCATCTAAGTTTGTGGTATGCGCATTGGCCGCTGACATGCCCACTAACATCGATACTGAAAGCAAAGCTGCTTTTTTTAATGAACTATAATTTTTCATATAAGACCCTTTAAAGATAAATAACAAACTGTTTAAGTAGGATAATTGCTTTACTCGTAGAGGCAGTCTGTATCAGAGACAAGCCAATATGCGGCGTTGATTTAGAATACTAAATGGTGGCTGACAGCTAGATGACACGGATATTACATGTTCGTTAGGAACAGCATAATATTGTCATCTTCTTGTCATTAAAACCAAATACCAGCATCTGTCTCTATCCAAAGAACACTGTTATAACAAGGGTTCCTGATAAATATATGGCTGATAAGCTAACAATGTTAGTGATACGCTGTTGACAACTATAATGATATAAAGGTAAGCAACGATGAAAGTACTGTTAGTAGAAGATGAGAAAAACCTTGGAGAATATATTAAGAAAGGCTTAACTGAGGCCGGTTTCATCGTGGATCATCACATGACAGGTTTAGATGGCTATCATGCGTTAATGACTGAAGATTTTAGTGTGGTTTTGATGGATGTCATGCTACCTGACGTCAGTGGCTTTGAGTTGGTACAGCGCTACCGAGCTGCTGGAAAGCATACGCCAGTTTTATTTTTAACGGCTAAAGATGATTTAAGCGATCGGATCAAAGGTATTGAAATTGGTGGCGATGATTATCTGACCAAGCCTTTTGCTTTTGCTGAACTGATTGTTAGAATAAAAAGCCTATTGCGCCGTGCCAATCAATCTGATTATAAAAGCTCGGTCATACACATAGCTGATCTGAAAATGGATATTGCCAAACGCACCGTTCATAGAGGCAACACTAATATAAAATTGACTGCTAAAGAGTTTGCTTTATTACAACTTTTCTTAGAACGTCAAGGTGAGGTACTGCCGCGCACTGTGATCGCCTCGCAAGTATGGGATATAAACTTTGAGAGTGATACGAATGTCATTGACGTGGCTATAAGGCGCTTGCGGATAAAAATTGATGATGGATTTGATATAAAGCTGATTCATACGGTACGCGGAATGGGCTACAAGTTAGAGCCACTGGCTGTCGACGTGGATAGTGGCATGGGCGACGATAGTATTAATAAAGACAGTCTGACATCAAATGAGACATAAATCTAAGAATCGGCGTTGGTCACTGTTATGGCGAACTATTTTTTTACTGACATTGTTCGTTATTATCTCTCAGGTTATTATCTACGCATGGGTTCAGCGCTCTGTGAGTGGACACTTTGAGCAAATGGACTCAGAAATCCTTACTCATGCAGCTTTTAACCTGCGCAAACGTATGGTTAGTTTGGAAGATCACATAGAACCATTCACAGTATCAAAGTCGCAAGCGCTAATTGATGCCAATCATCTACATTCTTCTTGGCTGGATTATGATTTAAAAACCTTAGTATCAGATAAAAATGGCAAATTATTATCCAGCGATCCCAGTAATTTCATCAATGATCTACCGGCAGATTTTAGCTTGTTACAACTATTGCAGGACTATCGCGATCAGCAGTTTATGATCAAGATAAATAATAGGCATTACCGAGCCATTATCATTACACATCAAGAGGTTTTGGCATTTATTGCTCTACCTATCGATGTGCATAATCAATATCTTATCCAGTTTAATCGCCAGCTGAGCTTGATACTTATCGCCATTACCTTATTATTGGTTTCAGTAGCAGCACTAAGTGTACACTGGGGTTTTGCTCCCCTAGCTACTATCGTACAAAAGATGAAAGGCATTAATCTTCAAAGGTTAGATGAAAGAATTGTGGTTGGCGATATGCCGTTAGAATTACGTCCACTAACGGAGTCTTATAATTCTATGATGGTCAAGCTTGAAAGTAACTTTGAATCATTATCACGGTTTTCAGACAATATCGCCCATGAGCTACGTACGCCAATAGCGACGCTGAGTACGCAAACGCAAGTCATGTTAACTAAGCCAAGAGAAAGCGACGAATACATTGAGCAATTGCATCATCAGCATGATACGTTAAAGCAGTTATCCGCCATGATTAACGATATGTTATTACTGGCAAAAACTCAAAAAGAGCTGAGTGATTCGCAAATCAGTCATGTCGATATAGAGAGCTTGATCACAAAGCTTATAGATTATTATGAGATGATTGCTGAGGATCGTGAGATAATCTTTGAAAAATCGGGTGATTTTAAAACAGTACTAGGTGATAAAGGCTTATTGCAACGGCTGTTTGCCAACCTGATGTCAAATGCGATTTATTATGCGGCTAGTAATAGCACTATTATGATATCCGCTACTGTCCTCACTTCAAGCACCTCGCTTAATGCGCCAAAAGACGATATTCAATCCCCAGAGCAGCTCTGGTTAAGAATAACTATGACCAACCGTCTAGACAAACCATTAAATCAGATTGAAGCCGATAAACTGTTTGAGCGATTCTATCGTCATGATAAAACGAATACGATGCATTCAGGAACAGGCTTAGGCTTATCTATTGTGCAAGCTATCGCCAATGCTCATAATGGCAAAGTTAGTATTACTATCAAAGATGAGTGTCTTTTTGAGGTTGCTGTAAAGTTGTTGATTGCCAGGTAGTAAATACCTTCATACTGTCTATGAACCGCTCAGATTAGATCGAAGGCGAGTTTACTTGGAAGGTCTCTCTATCCATAAGATGAGATTCTGACTTGCGATAGTTGTACTTTTCAATTGTTGGACAAAAAATTTCTTATATAAGCCTATTTCATACATTCTATTACCAATAATTATGATGCCTTTATGATGATTCATCCTCAGTATGATCCCGTAGCGCTTTCCTTGGGTCCATTGGAAGTGCACTGGTATGGGCTAATGTATTTGCTAGCCTTTGCTGCCGCTTACGGTTTGGCTTGGTATCGCAGTACCAAACGCGACAATTGGACCACCGACATGGTCTCTGACTTAGTCTTTTATGGCGCGCTTGGTGTCATCTTAGGCGGTCGTATTGGCTATGTGCTGTTTTATCAGTTCGGTGAATTACTCCAAAACCCTGCCTATATATTAAAAGTCTGGGAAGGCGGTATGTCTTTCCACGGCGGCTTTATCGGCGTCATGCTAGGTATGTGGTTCTTTGCCCGTAAATATAAAAAGACTACCTTTCAAGTATTCGATTTTATCGTTCCTTGTGTACCAACCGGCTTACTGTTTGGGCGTATCGGCAACTATATCAATGGCGAATTATGGGGTCGCGTCTCAGACGGTGGCTATAACTGGCTGACCTACTTTCCGCAAGCCGCGGCGTTTGATATGGAGCAATTACAGAGCAATCCACAATTGCAAGAATTGATGATTGAAGTCAATGGTCAATACATATTGCCTCGTCATCCATCACAGCTATATGAAGCCTTTGCCGAAGGTCTGCTGCTATTTATATTCTTATGGTGGTATTCATCAAAACCACGTCCACGTATGGCCGCCTCCGCTGTATTCTTACTAGGCTATGGCATCAGCCGCTTTATCATTGAATTCTTCCGCCAGCCAGATGCTGACCAAGGATTCATATTATTAGGTTGGATGACCAAAGGGCAAATCTTAAGCGCGCCGATGATTATCGCCGGCTTAATCATGCTGATTTATGCTTACAAACGCGGTATTTATGATTGGGGTAAGCAGTCTGCATATTAGAAATAAGTGTCGAGGTGCATGAACAAATAAATATAAATGCAGTTCTAACAAGATACATTCCATTTGCAGAATTAATACCTATGTTAGTACAAGGATTTTTATTCCTAAACCTAATTTTTTCATCAGATAGTGGAACTTCAAAAGCTAAAAACAAATTTGGATATGTAACTTTTTATGTCAATGTAACCTATTTTAGATGTTATCTGTCTTTAAAATAACCAATTTCTTAGAAATTAATACAAGGAACTACATGATGTATCGCAACAATTACGTAAGATTACATAGTTCCTTAGCGAATTAAAATTCATATTGACACTATAAATTAGTATATTATTTTAATAATTGGTTAAACCCTATATAGCATAATTACTTCACCCACTAAAAAAACGTTTGAGGATTAAATCTAAATTAAGGATTTAATCCTCAAACGTTTTTTTCTGCTTATCAAACAGGAGATATTGTTGTCAGGTTGGTCAGCTATATTCTATAAATGTTACACGAAATTACATTATAAAATAGGTATTTTTTATCATTTTATAAGCTTAAAAAGAGCTTTTATCAGATTTTTATTAGTGATGACATGCTTTACAGCCTATGCTAAAGTCCGATTTGTGTTTTGGCTAACAGTTTGACTTCCAATAAATTTATAAGGTTTTAGCGAAATCGTTGATAATGCCGGCCGCCTATGGAATAAGGGTTTGCAGCATAATTATTAGTCACCACAATGTGTATATTCTTGAGTTGTTGAGATTTAATTGACTGCTCTGTTATGGACAACAGACCATTTTGAATTAACCGTAGGTATTAGATTTATGAAACAGGCCTTATTGATTTTGTCAGTACTGGGTATGGGCATAGCACAAACGAGTACTGCTGCTGTAACGACCTTTCAAACAAGTAATAATATAACCAATATTTCTGCGGCATCAAACTACAGTTCGTCAAAAAATATTTATAGCACCAAAAGTGGTGCTTATGTTTCTAGCAATGATGAAATCAGTCAAGCAATTAGCAACTTAAGTGCGCAGGCTCAACAAAAAGAGAAACAGCTTTCGTTATCAAGTAGCCGCTTATATGCTGAAAGACAACAGCAGCAAGTCAATACTATCCCTGATAGCAATTCAGCACCCGCTATCGCTGCTGCTCGCGCTTCACGAGTGGCTCTATCTAGCAGCTCTGGATACTGTGCCCGTTACGTACGTAAAGCACTACAATCAGCTGGTTATGAGTTCACTCCAAATCCTTCAGCCTATCAGTACGCTACTCGTGGCACACTTGATAAAGCAGGTTTCAGCAAAATCAGCAATGATATGCCAACCCAAGTAGGTGATGTTATTGTCTATGATCGCTCATCAAAGCGTCCACATGGCCATATTCAAATTTTCGATGGTACAGATTGGATTTCTGACTTCCGTCAGAACAGTATCAGCCCATACAGTGGTGTCTATGCTTATACGACATGGCGTGATTCAAAATATGTGGATGACGCATCCGCATCAGATCGTAATATCTACCTTGCTATGAATGATAAATAAGACCTGAGAAGTCAGCACAACATATTTATTGCTTTTCTCCAACCCAGTAGTGATCTTACTATCATTGCTGGGTTTTTTTGTGCTTAACATCAGGGTGTATTTAACCTTTCATGATTTGATCAGTCAGAAATAGACACTACTGATATCATTACTCATTACAAGAATTATCGGCAAGCGCGTTTAAGATGCCACATGATACCGCTTGTGCACTACCTGCACATTTCTGGCGCAAAACTGAGAAATTTTTGGATTGCTAGCATTACAAGACAAATTACGAAACGACGCTCATGAAGATGTGGCTTAGCTCAAAGCGTATGGGTAAACCACCCCGAGTTCGTCGTACTCTCTAAGACTGTTTAGTCTCCGAAAACCTGAGGCGGTTCAGATGGTTTTTTGAGAGATTATGACACTCTCAAAGCGATTTGAAGTACTTGAGAAAGTTGATTATGATAGCACCTAAAGATTTACCAGAGTCATATCGAAAGACTAAACAAAAAAATGCCTCTGGGAGTTGACTCCTAGAGGCATTTAGTTTTTAATGTAGCTAACGGTTACAGAGTGCGTCAACACCCTGTAACGAACAAATAAGCATACGCAGTGCGTTATTTGAACAGCATTAAATGCCCGTGTAGGTGCATTTTATCCAAAAACTGCTTTCATATCAACCTTATTCACTATACATTTTAAAAACTGCTTGTTCGCTCGTTACATCCTTGTGCTGCTCTCTTTGTACCCGTTACCCGTCAAATGGGTGGCAGGCCTCGGCGACGACTGCGTTTGACACAGGGGTAAGCTCTCGACAGGGGGTTCTAGACATATTGAGCAACGCAATGAGTGGTTACTCGTGCATATCGTAGCGGTATATTGGGTTTATGCCCTTGCTAGCGTATGACAGCACAGTAGCGGTTAAGAGCGTGTCTAGGCGGTGCTATCAGCCGTAATCTTAACAACCGTAGCTTGATACAGTGATACGGTCTTGATGACGCGATGGGCGATGAAGTCGGCATGACTAATCACATCAAATCCAAGGAATGCACTAAAGCGATTGTGAGTATTTTATCTACTCATAATCGCTTTAGGGTGAGTGTTCCTTGAAATCTGCTCAAGGCTCCAAAATCAGCATAAATTCACTTAGGCTAATTTAAGTAGTATATAGCCCACTCGGCTATATACTATAAGAGTCCAGAGAAAAATTTAGAATAGTTATTATACAGCAGTCACTTATTCAGTGAGTCGATATTGTCATGGTTGATTCATAAGCTTAGTGTGAATAGAACGAGATCTATGCCTTGGGTAAACTACCTCCCAAACTTATAAATGTTCTTTATCTTGAAATCCTAATTAAACTGAAACCTCGAATACTTTTATTTAGTCAGCATCCAAAGTATTATCTTTGTTTTGAATAAGTATTAGAGCATCTTGTGCTTTCTTAAGTTGATCTTGTAACAGAGTCACTTGTTCCTGCTTTGATAAATGACGGCTTGATAGCTCGCTATATTGTTTATTCAATACGCTATGCTCAGCTTCAAGCTTAGCCTGTGTTTGAGTCAACTGATCGTTGAGTCCTGATAGTTTGTTACGCTCAGCGATTATGGCCTTTAACTCCCCTTTAACCTCTGCTGTGTCAGTCGCTATCTCATTGCGTTCAGTAGTGACTTTCTTTAGCTCATCCTTAGTCGCGGTCAGTTCTATTTGCAGACGTGAAATTTCTGCTTTATCGCTATGAGCAGTGGCTTCAAGCGTGGCCACTTTTGATAAGTTGACGTTAAGCTCTTTTGCTTGCTGGTCAAAGCTGCTGTGTAGCTCTGCAAGTTGCACTTGGGCTGCATCTGTTTTAGCTTGCTCAAGCTCAAGCGCGTGCTGAGTATCACTGAGCGTCTGTAACAGCGTATCACGCTCAGCAGTCATTTGAGCTGTACTGATTGCTGCTGCCTCTGCCGTTGCTGTGACTTCATCGAGCTGTACCAACAAATCGGCTTGTTCACTCTCTAGCGTTTTAACCGCCTCTTGCGCCTCATCTGTTTCAGCTTGTGCCTTGGCCTTAATACTCTCTAGTGCCTCACGCTCTTTCACCAAGCGATCATTAGCGATATCAATGGCCGTCTGCCACATATCCGCACCAAGCGCTTGTAAGCGCTCAGTGATACCACTTGGTAGCTCAACCTGTCTGAGCTGCTCTTCTTCTTGGTTATCCTGACGCCAAGACTTCATCGCCTCACTGATGGTTGTGAATGAACCACCGCCCAAAGCCTTACGCACCTCAGCTAATGTTGGCTTAATTCCTTGTTCTTGCAATTGGTCGGCAGTAGCATGAATTTGCTGAATAGTGATGGCCATCATCATCGTCCTTAATTTTGTATGAATAAATATGTAATTGTTGTATATTATGTATGTAGTATAATACAATTTACAATATACTACAATACAAAATATAAAAAAACCTCAAGTGATCTTGAGGTCACGGTCATTAAATTATAGTTAGTGATCCGCTAAGTATTCTTCTAGCGCATTATTGATCATTTCTTGATAGTCACCACCTGTTTGCTTGGCTCTATCCTTAAACTTGGCAATGATACTTGGGTTGATGACGCTCGCTTCAGCAGAGAACGCTTGCGGCTTAATACTGCCACGGATAGCGTTTGACCAATCCGTAACTTCTGGAATATCTGATAAATCAATATTGTCATCACTAAGCGTTGCTAAATATTCTAAGTCCGCTTGTTGCTTTGCCGTTAGTGGTGGTAAATCGTCTATTTGATAGCTAACCTTGTTCATATTGCCTCCTCTCACTCTTTGTGGCACGCCTAGCCGAGATAATGCGTATAACCTCGCCACCATCTATGTCTGTCTGCGTATGGGCTACTAATAAGACTGCTGTGCCGTCTATTGTACCCAGCGCCTGCCACCGCTCCTCACCATTTTCATACCTGTCTTGCTGACGCAGGCATAAAGGATCTAAAAAACCCGGGTAGCTGCCTCAAATGATAAACGGTGTTTGCACTGATTGGTGATGTTTTTTTGTTCATCCCATTCAAATCTAATACTCATCTTTTCTCTCAATCAGTATGCTCTTTATAGATTGGCAATTCATCTTGACTGACAGCTGCTACTTTCTGATACTCAAAAGATAGTGGCACTTTATTGGTTTGCGCCACTTGGGTCAAAAATAATTTGATCGCTTGAGACGGTGTTAATCCATAGCTTTCAAATACCGAAAAAGCATTTTCTTTTAGCTCTTGATCGAGCCTAATATTATAATTAGTTGTCGTCATAACATCACTTTTAGCTTATTTATGTACATATAATATAAGCCATTTGTATAGGCTACGCTAGCTCAATTACTCTTTTTTTCTTTGCTATGATTTCTGCTTAGGGAACGTATAGCCTATCGCCAGTAAGTGCTTTTTGTGGGTCTTTAAAAAAGCCTCATCTCTTAATTGAGTGTGTAACCAACTAATAACTTCTTGAGTGCTTTTACCTGATGGTGCGTAACTACCAAACGGTGAGTAGTTAGCCAACAAAGGGGCAAAACGATCAATTTGCTTAACGGTTAGAGGTGGGATATCTCTATCCTCATTATTCTGATTTAGGCCCTCCTGTCCTTTTTTCTTAGTTGGCTTGGCCTTGACGGTGAATGTCAAACCTGTAACTGTGCGTCCACGTTTGATGTTTTCATAGGTGATTTTGATGTCGGTTTTCTGATTAATTTCTTTTATGGGCCCATCAACTGCATTCTCTTTCAAATTGTTGATGCGCTCATACGACTTAGGCGTGCCAAGTTCTTGCCTATATTGATCTAAAGTCATAGAAAAACCACCCTTCCCCTCAGACTTTTTTGCTAGATGGTAAAGGTCTAACGAGTAAGTCAATTTGAGGTTTAAGATATCTTCTTTTAAATATTTAGTGTAAGGGTTGAGCTTATCAAAAACCTGAAGTAAGTATATTACCTCATCTGTAAAATGCATCGATATATAGCCATCTGCATATTTCGACCTGATTAGCCATTGAACCTCTGTATCATCACCATCCTTATCCTCATAAATGAATGTACGCTTCATTAATTTTTTGCTAGCTGATTTCATTTGCTTATAAGCCGAGTTTCTATCTATTCCGCTAAGCTTAGCAAATTCAGAAGACGCAACCTCTATCGGTGTTTTTTCAGTAGCATTATTAACCCTAACCAATGGGCTCGCTAGAATAATGATGCGCTTCTCATCAATAGACATCTCTCTAAAAGCTTGAGTAATTTTATTCTGCATAACAATCCATTTTTCAGGATATTTTTTTTCGTATAGCTCGACATCATTCATTATGACAACCTCATTATGCTAGTTACTTTAAGATACTAGCATAATGCGGGATAAAAGTAGCATTTAAACGGGATAAAAGTAGCATAATGCGGGATAAAAGTAGCATAATGCGGGATAAAAGTAGCATAATAGAGTGCGTAACCCTTTAATAGCAAAGCTTACAGACTGTCTAAAAGTCTTTAAAAGTTTTTAAAAGTAAAAAATATATTTTTATTTTAAATAATAAGGAAAAAACCAAAAAACCGACGGATTTAAGATGATAATTTGATCGACCAATCACTTGTAAAACTGATCAGTAGCTCAGAATGCAATTGTCCATTTACTTAATGTTATTCCACGTTCGCATGGTTCGGATCAAGCTTAGATCTTTGAAGATCTTCAAAAGCATGGTCAAAGATATTTTGAATATCTTCGTCTGTCATTCTGGACAACCCTGTTTTCACATTCTCAATATCAGTCTCATTTTTTGTAGATAGTTTGTCTTCATTTTCAGTAGCCATTATCGACACATCTGTAAACACTTATCAAACCGTTGCTAAAAAGCCTAGAAACCACTCTTATATACGTTTTACGCTCTGTCCGATACGATGGTAGCTAAAGCTATTCTAAAACGCTTAAAACAGCCGATAACCGTCTCCTAACCTTTCGCTAATTAGTAGACGATCCAGCTGTACCTTCAATTAGGCGATTTCGAGTAGCTACTGTGATGATGAATAAATATCAAGCAATGAACCGTGGTCACTGTCCTGACTGTTTTTAGGTGGTGTAAAGCTGCTTGGTACCACCTCAGCTTTACTTTGTATTTTATTGGCAATTGCTTTCAAAAATTCACGGTGCTTTTTCAAACGGACATATTTTTCATTATCGTGTGCGTCTAAAAAAATAGCTTGCAGTTCATGATTATCATCATCGTCTAATGCGTTGGCCAACCACTCCCCCAATATTTTATGTGCTTCAAGCCTGTCCTGATCAATCTCTTTTTTAAGAGCCTGTAATTGCTTAATCTTATTTGCGAATAAATCATCTGATATTACTGACATTACCTCATCCTTTTTTTAGCCAACTATGATAGAGTTGATCCTAGCAGTGTACACATAGGGATGCAAGGTAGTAAAATACACAAGACCACATCGTTTCGTGGGCGCAGTAGTATTTTAACCCTCTGTTAAGAGTGAACTTAGGAGTTTATGTAAAAAAGACCCACAAGGGGCGCTATTTTTTTACATAAACTCCGTCGTTCGGCAGGGGGCGAACCCCCTACAACCCCCAAAAAATCATCTCTCAATGTTCGGTTTTTTTGCTATGAATAATAAAGGGTTTCATTTGTCGGTTAGCGCCGTTAGTAAGGCGAAAAATCATAGCGTGGTGGCAAAGTCGGCTTATAATTCTGGCTCAAAACTGGTTGATGAACAGTCAGGAGTCGTCCACGATTACACCAGTAAAGCTAAAGACAAAATCTTAAATTTAGTGGACAGTGATGGTACTAAATACACGCAAGTTGTTGAGAAAAATGTGGTGCATACGGCGTTGATAACGCCAACTCTTGCTGGGGATCTAGCAGTGACACGTGAGGGTTTTTGGAATGATATCGAACGCATTGAGACTCGTAAAAACGCGCAATTGGGTACTGAGATTGATGTGATGTTTCCTGATGGGATCACCGCGGATCAGCGTATAGTTCTGGTCGAGCGCTACGCTCAAACCTTATCTGATCGCTATAACGTGCTTGTCGATGTGGCCATTCATCGGCCCCACAGTCACGAGAAACATGTGGGGGAGGTTGAAGTGGTTGAGCTGACCAGTCGTAACTTTCATGCCCATATTTTACTCTCAAGCCGTGAGATAGTAGCGGATGTTGAGGGTTATGCTTTATCAGCACGCAAGAATTGGTTGCAGTGGTCAACGGAGGAGCGGTTATCTAAGGGGTTAAACGGACGCGGCGATGAGCTTAAATATCAACGCACCCTTTGGGCGGATATGGCCAATGAGCTACTGCCTAAGAATAAAACCATTAGTGAGAAATCCTACCGTGAGCTGGGCATCAATCGTTTGCCAAAAATGAAACTGGGTAAATCACTATATAAGGATATTCTCAAAGGCAATCGTTCAGTGATTCACGAATACAACGAGACGATTGATGAGATCAATGCTTACATTGAAAAAAATGGTTTAGTAATTGAGTACGACGACAAGGGACGTATTGACCTAGAAAGCAATGAACAAGAGGTTAACGGCGTCACAATACATTATAAAAAGCGTAAACCCTTTGCGCGAATTGAGCTCAGTAATATCCGATTTGTAGATCCTGCCGTTGAACTTGAACCCGCTATCCCTAAAAGTAACAGTCAGACGCATAGTGATGCGGCCAATGATCACGCACTTGATGAGCTTTTAGCAATCTCAGCCGACTTTGTGAGTCAAAAAAAGATGGTACGCAGCGCCTTATTTTCAACCATTGATGCGCTGCATGAAGAGTTAGCGCACCAGTCTAAACAGATTATTACTATTGATAAAAACATTAAGAGTACCCAGCGGTTCACCGAGGAGGTGGGACAGGATTACAGCACGTCCCGCCAAAAAATGATTGAGCTTGCCAGGCAGATAAGCACAAAAGAGCAAAGTGAGGCACTAAAGACGGCTTTAGTGTTGGTTGAGGAGTTTAGACAAGATGATACCCTACAAACAGGCCGCGCCGTTACAAGTCTTGAGAAGCAACTGTCACAGATTGATAAAATAGTGCTGAATAATAAAGCGATGCTAGAAAAGCTGATCCCGCTTAATAATGAAGTCATTGCTGACTACAAAGGGTTGAAGGCCACGCTAAAACCCTTTGCCGCAAAGCTGAATAAACTGGCGACTGGCTTTAAAGCTCTTGATGAGATTGATATTGAAAAATCCGACTTATCCTTACAGTGGGATCAAGCGTTTGCGGATCTACAAGAGATAGATATCACCAATAACATGGATACTTATCATAAGTTTGCTGCATTTGCAGATCTGGACGTTGAGCGCTTTAAGTACCTTGAAAAAGAACGTGAGGCGCTCAGTACGTTAAAAGCAGTAGAGGTAGACGCGGATGCTTACACTCGTTTAACGGCATTGACCGCTGATGTTAAAGCGTTTAAGACCACAAATAATGAAGACATCAAACAGTTAAAGCAGCAAATTAATACCAGTCAAAAAACCTATCAGCGCCTGTCGCCGTTTTATGAGCAGCGTATCGCCTTACTGGATCAAAGTGAAGCTGTGATTGTGCAAGATGATGACCTATACGATGAGATTACCCGTACCAAGACCACTCAATTGAACGCAGATCGGCTTGATGACTGGCGCAACCGTACGATGGTGCTTCACCACCAGCTCAATAAAGCACATGAGCAAGCAAAGCTTAAGGAAGAGGCTGAGCGCGCACGAGAGGAGGCTTTAATCAGGCGGCGAGTAGCTTTACAACAGAGACGGCAGCAGGCATCTCTTAAGCGTCAGCGAATCAATGAGACCAAAGCATATCGAGATCGATTTGACAATTTAGTGGTACGGGTGCGTGACCGCGTTGATACCCTTGATTTTAAGGCCGTTGATGCACCGATCGAAGTGATCAACGCGGCTGAGGCGGTTGCCGCACAAGCATTTATATTCACCACTCTAAAACGCGCTGACAGCTTTACGACACTACAAAAGAGTTTACGAGACACCGATGCCAAAAAAATTGCAACGCAGGTGCAGAAGGCAGCAACATCGCTGTGGCAACAGCTTGAGCGCTTGCCTGACAATCAAGATAAGGTCGAGGTATTAACCCAGATCAATGAGCGCTTTGAGCACGTTCCTGCTATCACCATAGATGCGGCAACGCTCACGCAAACCGTGACAGATCATTTGCAAAAAACGAAGAGCGCTATCCAAGCGCATGAACAAGCACAAACACGCCGCTACCCATCACCACGTCCATTTTAGGCGGCATTATGATAATGAGCATCCCATGAATAAAGACAATAGCAATGAGCAAGACATACACGATCAACTTGTTAACCTAGTGACTTCATTGACTCCGGTCATTGGGGCCTTGCGTGAGCTGATTAAGCGAGCCGATGATGCGGTAGCGAGGCGGCTTGAGCGTTCGCTTAGCGGTATTGATAGCAAGGTGAATGAGGTGTCTTCTGCCATTGAAGAATTAGGTAGTAGCGCAAGCACGACTTCGCAGGCATTGAGCCAGTATCAAGAACTCGTGTTAAAGCAGCTACAAGCGGCAGTGACTGCTTTTACTGACAATGAGATGCCGCGTCGTTATGATGACAAAATAGCGGGCATCATCACCGATATGAAACAGCAGATTGATACGGCTGTAGAGTCGGTCGTCACTGCTAAAAACGATAGCATAGAGGTACAAATCAGTACCATGCAAGGAGTTGCTGATAAACTTAGCGCAAGCGCGGACAATCTAGCCCTATTCACCAATCAGTACCAAGCTGGTCATAAGCAGATTATTGAAGATATTGAGACCTTTGAGACCACCACCAAAACGCGGATTGAGCAGGTCGAGGCTAGAGCTAGTAAAGACTTGGACAAAATTCATAAGTCCATTGAGACTATGAGTATTAAAAGGATTGCAGCCGCTGTCGCAGCGGGTACGATGGCTGTGATAATAAGTTTGGTGGCTCTGGTATTTTGGTATGTGCCAAGCTTTGATGAGATTGCAGAGATGAAATACCAGCAAGCAGAGCTACAGCGCGGCATCGATGAGCTTGAAACGGGTTGGAAACAGGCCTTTAATAATGCTCAAAGTGCGCAGTTTATTTTGGCTTGTGATGTTAATAAAGAGCAGCCTGATGCAATCAGCTGGTGCGTTAGAGCAGACAGTAAGAGTGTTTTGAGAGATGAGAGAGGCTTTGTTTATTATAAAATAGCTGGGGTGCCGCGTGCAAAGCCGACTGAGTAAAGACGTATGGTAATAGCGAGCTATATTGCCCAAAAGTGCGTCTTCTGAAACATATAAGACTGAAAAAAGGCTTGTTTGATTGTCGTTATCTTTGTCTATATTAAAAAGCCAGATAATGACACTTTATCTGGCTTTAAGGGTTATTGTTTCTTGTTAAACAAGAAGTCTGTAAATATAAGCTAAAGTGACTAGGCTGCTTGGTCAGTATGAGCTGTGACCAACTCTATAAAAGCAGTTTCAAGGGTACTTAACGCATAATCATCAATCATAAGACCGTCATCTATCTGTCGTTGCACCCAGACATAAATCGCTTCATCATTATAAAGAATAGCGTCAACACCAAGTAATGATGCCAGTTGTACGCCTTGCTGTACTTGTAAGCTGAATAACAGCTGAGAGGCTAAAGCTTTAGTCTGTTCACTAAACCAAGCGCAGCTGTTGAGCCGAGATAGATTGTTATTCATTGGTATTCTCCTGTAGATTATTGTGTATAAATAATGGATAAAATGACTTACTACAGGTCAAATTATACCTATATTTTAATCTATTGCAAGAGAAAATGACCTTCTATAGGTCTTTTTATACTTTTAAAGGTGATAATGTCTTATGAGCGAAGGTGTTCACTCAGGTGATTCACTGCTGTCCTCATTTATGATTTCATATAAATCACCAACATTGATTCTAAGATACGTGCATAAAGACTCGATGATATCTAGATCAACTCGGGTGGCTTCTTCATGATACATGCGAGTAATGGTGCCACGATTGATACCAGTATCTCTTGCGACATCGGCAATTTTAAGGCGTCTTTCGCCCATGATGGTCGATAAGTGACACTTCACCATAGTGGTTTCCTCATTAACGATTAGTAGTTTTTGATTGGTGAACGGATTATAACGAATATGAGCGGCTAAAGTATTCCTTTTAGTAGCTCAAATTGGTATCCAATAGCGCAATTTGCCTAGTAATAGGCAGTTTATTATGCTGTCTTTGATACAGGACGTCTATCATGATGGATATACGCTAGTTAGAAAAGGCGATGCTATTTTTACTATGAAGTATTGCTATTAATAGTGATGTGACGTACATTTTTAGTTATACTTATATACTTATATACTTATATACTTATATACTTATATACTTATATACTTATATACTTATATACTTATATACTTATATACTTATATACTCAATACATACTACAGGGATCTGTATTTATGAAGGTAATCGCGGTATTAAATCAAAAGGGTGGTAGCGGTAAGACTACCATCGCAACGCATTTGGCTCGTGGCTTACAACTAAAAGGTCATAGTGTTTTGTTGGTGGATAGCGACCAGCAGGGCAGTGCGCGTGACTGGAGAGCGGTTGATGAAGACAATCCGGTACCAGTGATCGGGCTTGATAGACCAACACTTGATAAAGATTTAAAAAGCGTTTCTGATAAAGATTACGTGGTGATCGATGGATCGCCGCAAGCTACTAGTCTGGCTATTTCTGCTATAAAGGCGGCTGATTTTATATTGATTCCGGTGCAGCCGAGTCCTTATGATATCTGGGCAACCAGTGATTTGGTTGATTTAGTACAGCAACGTATTGAGATGATGGATGGCCAACTAAAGGCGGCCTTTGTCGTATCACGCGCCATTCAAAATACCAATATTGGTAAAGAGGTGGCAACCGCGCTGCTTGATTATAATCTTCCGGTATTAGAGACCAGAGTGATGCAGCGAGTTGCTTATCCTAATAGTGCTGCCCTTGGTAAGACAGTATTTGATACCGAATCGCCTAATAGCAATGCGATACAAGAGATAACCGCATTGGTCAGTGAGATTCAAATATTTTTTGGTGAGGAGTAGGTCATGAGTTTATCAGCAGGTCGCCCTAGTAAGAACGTTAAGGATCAGTTAGCTCTATCGGATGTGACGGACAGTCCCAAAAAGACGGTACGCGTGAATTTTAATCTAGATGAAGATAAACACATTGCGCTCAAACGGTACGCGCTTGAAAGCCGAAAAACGGTTACTGAGCTGTTGACTGAAATGATTGATGAAAAGTTGGTTGAACGATAGATATAAAAAATCGGATTTTTTATACCTAAAAAAAGGATATGTATAAAAAACTCAAAAAACTATATATATCATCGAACGCTGTGTACCTTTCTAGTATCATCAGATGCTTGTTTTCTTAAGCCAGACGTAGAAGCAAGCTGCAAAAAAAATGCCCATGGCAAAACAAGCACTGTTTCCTATATCAGTACCATATAATAGAACCAAAAACGGTTAGCAGTGCTAAGGTATATTGCCCTTAATCAAAGCGTACTCAATAACGATTTAAGTTACACAAAATATAAGGGGCTTCTAGCCCCATCATTATTCTGAACCGCCCCGAGATTGTCGGAGACTCAACTTTCTGAGAGAATACGACAATGAAAAGACAAACCTACACTCCTGAGATTAAAAAACGCGCCGTTCGCATGCTGATTGAAGCATTAAACGATTACACCTCTATGTGGTCAACCATTCAAGTTATAGTACTGAAAATAGAATCTACTTTTGGAACATTGTGGTCATGTCATAAAAAGCGCACTAATGAAACCATACTAACCAACATTCAAGACTAAGCTACACATACTAAAGAGCTTGAACGTGAAAATAAGAAGCTTACGTAAGCCAGTTAGATTACAGTAAAAGCCGCTTTTTTCGCCCAAGGAGAGATAGGACATACAATCCAGTTGTGGCTCAGTTTATTGATAACAATAAGTGTGTCTACGGTATTAGAGCAATATTGACTGTGCAATATAGAAGATATGCAATAAAATTATTTTCTACCTTTAATAAAATGCAGCAACCTAAACAAGGGTAAATTATGAGTAATTCAGATAACCACAGTCACCAAGCTCCAAACCCTAAAAATATGAATAAGGCTTTCTATATTGGAATTGGTCTAAATTCTGCATTTACGCTCATCGAGTTCATAGTGGGCTACTCAACTAATTCATTAGCTTTAATCGCAGACGCTAGCCACAACTTAAGTGATGTTGCCAGTTTAATAATCTCGTTAATTGGAATGAAATTAGCACAGAAAGCATCTACTACGCTTTATACCTATGGCTACAAAAAAGCTTCTATAATGGCTTCTCTTATTAACGCCATATTGTTAGTTACAATCGTTATAGGTATTGCGTATGAGGCCTTGGGTCGATTTGATACCATACCGGAAGTTGCAGGAAAAGTTATTATTATTACAGCTCTAATAGGTGTATTTATAAATACTGTTTCTGCTTTTGCATTCTACAAAGGTCAAAAAGACGATATTAATGTTAAAGGTGCTTTCTTGCATCTAATGGTAGATGCATTGGTCTCTGTAGGTGTCGTTATCTCGGGCATTATTATTTACTATACAAGTTGGAATATCGTTGATCCTCTAGTTAGCTTGATTATTTCAGTCGTGATACTGTTATCGACTTGGGGTCTACTAAAAGAGAGTATCAAGCTTGCTATTGACGGAGTACCTCAAAATGTTGATCTCAGTAAAATCACTGCTATCTTAGAGAGCTATAAATTTATTCAAAACTTTCATCATCTGCACATCTGGGCCTTGAGTACCACTGAGAATGCTCTGACAGTTCATATCGTACCGAAGAGCGATGTGACATTAGAAGAGACTCTTATTATGAAAGAAAATATTAAGGAAGATTTGGCGCATCAGAATATACAACATGCAACTATTGAATTTGGTATTAAGGCAGATGACAATCAAAAATCGCGTGCATTAAATGAAAGTATCAACTAAAAGATGATAGACCGTATATAGCTATCTCTTTTTAAGTATGAGGCGCGTGCTTTATGTCGACATAATTTTTTCAATCAGTTCTTATGTGATCAATAGTTTAAAACTTTTATATTTACGTGCGTTAGGACGTTACCTAGAAAAAATAAAAAACTTACGCTGATTAAATTATTATAATTAAGTTTACTATTACCCTCGTCCTCTAAGTGTGGTTAGACCTTTGCCAAAATAGCTTAGTAGTAATAACAGAGTTATTATTATCAAGATAGGATAATTTCCCATAAGCATAAAGGGAGTGTTACCAACCCGTGCCTGTATCTCACCACGTAGTACAGTACGCTCAAACTGCGGTGCGCGTTCTACAATACGACCTTTATGGTTAATGATAGCGGTAACACCAGTATTGGTCGCTCGAATAAACCAGCGCCCGTTCTCAAGCGCGCGCATTTGTACCATTTGCAAATGTTGCAATGGTCCTGCTGAAGTGCCAAACCAGGCATCGTTAGAGACCGTCAACAAAAAGTCAGTATCGATGGCATTTTTACGCGTGGTATCTGGATAAGCTACCTCATAACAGATAGCCGTCCCTATATTGTGTCCACGCACCTGTAGCGGTGACTGCTGATCACTACCGCGACTATAGCTCTTAATATCCTGACTACCGGCCAAACTTGGGAAAATATCGAGCACGCCTTCAAATGGAATATACTCTCCAAAAGGCACCAGACGCTGCTTCTTGTATAGGCCTTCCGCTTCTACACCTCGAGCAATCACGCTATTGTAAAATGGGGGATACTTATCCGTACTGGCATTGAATGCCGCTTTATCCTTATAAGGGATACCAGTTATCCATGTCGTATTGGTCGCATTAGCCATTTCTATCATTTCACTAATAAAGCCCGCAGCCTCATCCTGAAACATCGGAATAGATGATTCAGGCCACACCACAACATCACGTCCCCACTCAGTGCGCGTTAACTTCGCATAAATCTTTAGCGTTTCTACTTGATATTGAGTCAGCCACTTTATATCTTGTGAAATATTACCTTGAATCAATGACACTGACAGATCAGGTGTGCCCTTAGGTTTTGTCCATTGCGGATTGACCAGCCATAATGATGTGCTAATGGCCAATAACAGTACAGAAACGACGGCATAACTACTGCGCCGAAGCAGTAGCTCTACTAAACTTGCAGCCAATAGTATGGCAACAAAAGAGACGGCAAAAACACCAGCAACGGGTGCTAAGGACGATAACCAATACTCTTCAGTAAACGCATAACCAACAAACAGCCACGGAAAGCCTGTGAATAACCAAGTTTTTAACCATTCTTGTAGCACCCAAAGAGCAGCAAATGAAAAGGGTTGTTTGCCTACCATACGGTTAAAGGCTAGTGCTAAAAATCCATGAAACAGTCCCATACCGAGACCCATCAATCCAATCATAATCAATGCGAGCCACGTTGGAGTATCGCTATAATCATGGATAGCTGTATAGAGCCAAAAGCCGCCGACGCACCATAGCCCCATACCGTAAGCTTCACCGATAATAAAAGCGCGACGACCACTCATATTTGGCACCAACAGCGCATATAAAATCGCTGGTGACACTATTGCTAGCGGCCAGAACCCATAAGGCGATAATGCAAATAAAAAAATAGCCCCTGCAAGCCATGCTGCTACTAGCGTAAGCCATAGCGGTAATTGATTTAAGTGAGTACTCAAACGCTTTTGTAGACTAATAGTAGACAGGTGCATCGCAAATTATCCAAAATTATGAGCCTTGAATTTTTAATCAAAATCCAAAACTCAGATAGACCCGTTAATACTACAGGCAGCATTTCAAAATAAAAACTGCTTATGATACCAGTCCGCACTGCTCAATGTATAAATTTACGTACCCCGTTTGATGGGTTATTATGCTACATTACCAAACGATATGAAGTGTTACTTGACCTTCTATAGCTCACAATATCTACAGTACATGAGAGAGCACTATGACCCCCTTAAAAATAAAATCCAGTCTTATATTCAATCGTCATCTGTCTAAGGGGTTGCGTGGTACGCTGGTGTTACTTGCCGCCTCATCACTATTTGCTTGTAGCCAACCGAGTAGTGGCGTATCTGATGCAAACACAACATCAGTAACAACCGAAAATGCAACAGCTATCACTTTAAAGGAAGATGAACCAAACGCTAAAAGTGCTCACATGATGACAAGGTCAGTAAGTAAACCAGACCTACTAAAAAACGTCTCAGCTACGGTCTATAAAGATGCCAATTGCGGCTGCTGTAAAGAATGGATAAGTCATGCAGAAGATAATGGTCTAAGTGCAACCGCGCAAGATGTTGCGGACTTAGCCGTATTTAAAGAGCGCTACAGCGTTCCAACTGAGATGCGTTCTTGCCATACTGTAGTCACTACTGATGATTACGTCTTTGAAGGTCATGTACCTGCTAAGTATATGGCGCAGTTCTTAGAAAATCCGCCAGTACAAGCTATGGGTCTTGCCGTACCTGGCATGCCTGTTGGTAGCCCAGGTATGGAGTATCAAAATAAATTCATGCCCTATCAGGTTATGCAGCTCAATAAAGACGGGACGACCCAAGTTTATGCTGATATTGAATCGGTAGAGCAGCAATTATAGTGTGTTAGCAGTTAAGAATACTTTGATTATAGTGTTAGCGTTAAAAGTAAATGAGGCAGGTATAAGACTGTTCTATTGCTTATAAAATGATTCTTCATCAAAAAAATCATTAGCTATTGCGACTTTAAAAGCAAAAATAACTTTGAATTTGTAACTTTTGATGACAATGTAAGCGGATTTATCGGTTATTAACCCTTAAAATAGATAAATAACTAAGGGTTAATACAAGAATATACAGGATGTATCGAAACAATTACGTAATATTACATAAGCCAGTAGGGAATTAGCATCTATATTAATATTATAAATTATTATATTATCTTAATAATTAGTTAGACCCTATATAGGGTAATTACTTCATCCAATAAAAAAACGTCTGAGGGTTAAATCTATAATTTAGATTTAACCCTCAGACGTTTTTTTGCTTATAAAACAGTAGAAATTGTGGTCAATCTAGTCAGCTATATTCTGTACATGTTACACAAACTTACATTGTAAAATGTGGGATATTAGCAATTTTTTCGACATCAAAAAAGTATTTTTGGGGTTTTTAAGGGTGATGACAGGCTAAACAGCCTATGCTAAAGTCGGCTTTGTGTTTTGGTCAGCAGCTTGATTTGTAACAGCTTCGTAAGACTTCAATGAGCTGTGATCGCCAATAATCATTTTTTATATGAATAATATGCAGCAGAAGTATCAGTCACTATGACGTATATATACTTGAGTTGTTGAGATTTAATTGACTGCGCTGTTGTTGATAACAGACGATTTTGAATTAACCGTAGGTATTAGATTTATGAAACAGGCTTTATTGATTTTGTCAGTACTGGGTATGGGCATAGCACAAACGAGTGGTGCTGCTATCACAATCTCTCAAACAAATAATACCATCACCAATACTTCTGTGGCATCAAACTACGGTTCATCAAAAAACATCTATAGCACCAAAAGTGGTGCTTATGTTTCTAATAATGATGAAATTAGTCAAGCTATTAGCAACCTAAGTGCGCAGGCTAAGCAAAAAGAGAATCAGCTTTCATCGCTGAACAGCCGCTTATACGCTGAAAAACAACAGCAGCAAGTCAATACAGTTCCTGATAGCAATTCAGCCCCCGCTATCGCTGCTGCTCGTGCTTCACGAGTGGCTCTATCTGGTAGCTCTGGATACTGTGCCCGTTACGTACGTAAAGCACTACAATCAGCAGGTTATGAGTTCACTCCAAATCCTTCAGCCTATCAGTACGCCACTCGTGGCACGCTTGATAAAGCAGGTTTCAGCAAAATCAGTAATGATATGCCAACCCAAGTAGGTGATGTTATTGTCTATGATCGCTCATCAAAGCGTCCACATGGCCATAT
>NZ_JABASR010000019.1 GCF_016107525.1 Psychrobacter aquimaris
CTTGGTAACCCGCCTCTTCAGTTTGATTTGCTTATTTCAAGTTGAGAGTGGGGTAATTATAATAATAGGGATGAATTATGGAAAGCTTCAGCATTGTCATGGTGGTTTTGGTTGCACTGGTTGTCTTTACGGTTTTCAAAGGCGTTCGAATCGTGCCACAAGGCTATAAGTGGGTGGTGCAGCGATTGGGCAAATATAGTCAAACGCTAGAACCTGGTCTAAACCTTATTATTCCTTTCGTTGATGATGTCGCTTATAAAGTGACTACCAAAGACATCGTCCTTGATATTCCATCACAAGAAGTGATTACGCGAGACAACGTTGTTATTATCGCCAATGCTGTGGCTTATATTAATATCGTGCGTCCTGATAAGGCGGTCTATGGTATCGAAGATTATGAATACGGTATTCGTAACTTGGTGCAGACGTCACTACGTTCAATCATTGGTGAAATGGACTTAGATAGTGCATTGTCTAGCCGTGATGAAATTAAAACTAAACTAAAGCATGCGATATCAGAAGATATTGCGGATTGGGGCATCACATTAAAGACAGTAGAGATTCAAGATATTAACCCTTCGCAAACCATGCAAGCGTCAATGGAAGAGCAAGCAGCAGCAGAGCGTCTACGTCGGGCGACAGTGACCCGCGCTGATGGGCAAAAGCAGGCTGCTATCTTAGAAGCTGATGGTCGCTTAGAAGCCTCACGCCGTGATGCTGAAGCGCAGGTAGTACTGGCAAAAGGATCAGAGGAGTCTATTCGTCTGATTACCGCGGCCATGGGTAAAGAAGAGATGCCCATTGTCTACTTACTCGGTGAGCAATATATCAAATCGATTCGTCAGTTAGCCGAATCTGACAACGCAAAAATGGTGGTGCTACCTGCTGATATCCTAAGTACGATAAAGGGTATGGTAGGTGATAAGCTTAAAGTTTAATCAGTAATAAAAATTTTAATCGGTAAAATTTTGATGCACTGATTATCCTTTCTTGACGTCATATCAAAAATGGTCAGTTAGCTTATTAGGCGCTGGCTATTTTTTCGACTGCGAATTGTGCCGAACGCTACATTTAATGAATAACTCATATGCTTCGTTTAATGAACAAAAATATCTTGATAATAAAAAAGCCATAGAAGATGCAAATAGACTATATATTGTGATGCCTTCTGAGTCGGCTAGATATATTTTCCGTCAATCATCACCTTTATCAAACACCATAAAAAAGACCTCGAGTGAGGCCTTTTTTATGACTACTTTTTAACTTGAGGGATAACTCAATCAAATAACTTTTGAGAAACGATTTTTATGTTTTTTCTCAAGATATTCATCAAACACCATGGCGACGTTACGACCTAATAAGCGACCTTTTGGCAGCACGCGAATACCAGCCGCGTCCATATCGATAAGTTTGTCTTCTTGCATGGCGCCAAGCTGTTGAATCTCACTGATAAAGTAAGTGATGGCATCGATACCAAATTTTTGATTGACGTCTTTAAAGTCGATATAGTCGTGACAGAGTAGATTCATAATCACATATTCACGCAAGCGATCTTTGATGGATGTTTTGATGACTTTTACCGCAGGCATGGCAGCCGAGTTACTTTGTGCAGCATCGATATTCGCTTGATAAACTGGTAAATCTGTATCATTTTGCAAAATATAGCGGGTATTGGCATTGGCAATTTGACTGATAGAGGAGACACCAAAGCCCAATAAATCACAATCGCCCATGATGGTATAACCTTGAAAGTTACGATGCAGTTTACCCTCACGCTGCGCCACGGCTAATTCATCATCAGGCTTGGCAAAGTGATCAATACCGATATATTGATAGCCAGCTTCGGTCAGCGTATTGATGGTATTGCCAAGCATCGTCAGCTTGGCAGCTGGGTCTGGTAAATCGGCTTCTTTAATCTGGCGCTGGGCTTTAAAACGTTCTGGCAAATGCGCGTAATTGAATACTGACAAGCGATCCGGCGACATCTCGATGATACGGCGTACCGTTTTATCCAAGGTTGCGGGTGTTTGATGCGGTAAACCATAAATCAGGTCGATATTGATAGAATGAAAACCGAGGTCACGCGCTTCATTTAACACATTTTCAATGAGCTCTGCTGAATGTACACGGTTGACAGCGATTTGTACCGTTTCATCGAGGTCTTGTACGCCTAAACTGACACGGTTAAAGCCAAGGTTGCGCAATACTTTCAATGTCTCGCCACTCAGCTCACGTGGGTCAATTTCAATAGAGTAATCGCCTTTGTCTTCAGGTAAGAATTCAAACTGAGTTTGTAAAAACTCCCACAGTTGAACCATTTCTTCATCACGCAAAAATGTTGGCGTGCCACCGCCCAAATGCAGCTGCTTAACGAGGGGCTTGCTGCTACCTTCTGGGACAGATAACAGGCGGCGTTTATGCTTAATCTCAGCGATTAAGTACTGCAAATAATCGCCTGAGTCGCTATTTTTTTTGGTGATAATTTTATTGCAAGCGCAGTAATAGCAGAGGTGACGACAAAAAGGAATATGAAAATATAACGACAGCGGTGCACGGGCTTCACGGTTCTGAAGAATTTTTGCCTCAAGGCCATTGGTGATTGGTGAGAATTCTAAAGCGGTTGGATAAGAGGTATAACGTGGGCCTGAACGGTTGTATTTATTAATAATCGCTTCATCAAAAGCGGGTAGCTGCTTGCTCATCATACTGCCGCGCGTACTAGCATAGGGACTTTCTGGTTGCATAACAGGGCGTGTCGTGGTCGGTTGCTCACCTGCACGATTGTAAGGCTGCTGAGTATTTGATTCTGAATGTTCTGCCATGCGGTACTCCTCGTTTTGACCTTAAGTATTACTATTTTTACATCTCTAATGGCCAAATGTCTGAAAGCCAGTATGTGTTTGATAGGTTGTTAGTCACCTTAATGAGCCTGTTATCAATAATAATTTTCACAGTACTATTCACGGCTAAATTTACAGCCATCAATAAGTATTAGTATAACAAATCCTTGTTTGTAGTGGGGTGGTCGGCGAGTTTTCTTAATGATGAATCAACTATATTCAAACAGCTTGCTCCATAAAGCAAAAAAGACTCCAGCATGTACCTGAAGTCTTTTTTAACGTTATGATAAGTTATATCAAGCTTATTCTTTTAGCTGCATCTTATCACCAATGGCTTGGTCACTAACATCACTGGCACTGAGGGGTAGGCGAATCCATTTTTTATCAGAATAACGACGACTTTGGTTACGATGGAATGGTCGAGTAGTATCAGAAGCTTGCGAGTAACCTAAGAAGGCTTCTGCTACAGGGCCGCTGCTATCAAAGGTAATGGTTTGCATATATGTCGGACCAAAATTAATGACGTAGTTTGCGCCATCATTAGCTCTTGTGCCGCGCGTTTCTGCAACATTGAATACACCTTCACGCCCAAATCCACCATGCATAGCAATACGCTCGTCGTTTTTACCAGTATCAACGATATACTGCAAATCAGATAAAGACGCACCAAGAGCGATATTTTTATCTCGGAAGAACTTAATAGAGTCGCCTAAAGCAGTACGTGTGTCATCATTAGTAATTAAACCACGAGGCGTATTGACTGGATCTTTCACATCGAACTTAACACTGAATATCGTATCAGTAGTTTCATTAAAATCAACATTGCGCCAAAGCTCTCTAAAAACGTGCGCGCCTTTACTATCTAAATTATTACGACGATCCCAATTACTCAAGATATTACAAGCATTAGTTGCATCAATAGTAGCGCCACCAGTCAAGGGTAAATTAGCATTCGCTCGACAATCTGCTAATACGTCGTCAAGTACCAACTCAGCAACATAGCTGCGATTGCCATAGACGACCTCTTGCATGTTGTCTAAATTGAAGCTAGTACCGCCCAAGCTATCTTTATTACTGAGCCGATCTTGTATTTGAACCAATCCCATGCGTGAGCGCATAAGCAATGGTAATCCATCTACTGGAGTAGCACCTCAGAAAGGGGTTAAACGACGACGTAGAATTGGTGAAAACCCAGTCAGCGGTTGCTCTAAGTTGCTTACCCAATAGCTATCATTTGAGTTGGCAACATAGTCATCGCGAATCAAGAAAGGTAAGTTTGAGCGCCCAAAGATTCCTGCTTGCGGTGAGTCCATATCAACTCCCCATTCACAGGCAGCGGTATTACCATTTGATAACTATGCTAGTAAATAAAATAGACAATAAAACACGACATTTGCGCACTGATACATAATACTTTATGATCAAATATTCTCCATATTAGGAAATGCTGATGTCGTTTGCTCAAGTCTATACCCGTTCAGTCGTTGGACTGCATGCACCCAAAGTCATTATTGAGGTGCATCTGTCACAAGGGTTGCCAGCATTGACCATCGTTGGTCTGCCAGAGGCAGCGGTACGTGAAAGTAAAGACCGTGTACGATCTGCGATTCTGAACTCTGGTTTTCAATTTCCTAATAGGCGTCTGACGATCAACTTGGCCCCCGCTGATTTGCCTAAAGATGGTGCGCGTCTAGACTTGCCGATTGCTATAGGGATATTAGCGGCAAGCGGGCAGTTGGATCCAGAAGTATTGACAGGCTTTGAATTTATCGGTGAGTTAGCACTCAATGGGAATTTACGGCAAGTGACAGGCAGCTTAGCCGTCGCAAGAGCGATCAAAGCTGAGGCGTTGGCGGCCAAAGTATTGCAGCTGGACAAGATCACTGGGCAAGAGCTGAGCGAATCGCAGCAAGAACCACAAACACCGCAGCTTATCGTACCGATTGATAATGGTGCTGAGGCCAGCCGCGTCGATGGTGTGACGATACTGGGCGCGCCAAGCTTAAAAGTAGTTTGTGACCATTTGCAGTCGCTAGCTGACCCAAGTGTATTCTATGACTCTTTGAAAGTTGTGACACCGAGTTCAACACCGCAGCATGTCGGCTATCAAGTGGACTTAGCCGACGTCAAAGGACAGCACCATGCTCGGCGCGCGCTAGAAATTGCAGCAGCAGGCGGTCATTCATTACTATTTACAGGGCCACCCGGTTCAGGCAAGACATTAATGGCATCACGGCTGCCGACCATATTGCCTGATTTAAGTGCTGAGGATGCGCTAGAGGTTGCCAGTACTTATTCGGTAGCAGATAGCGATTATGATTATGGGACAAGGCCATTTAGACAAGTGCATCACACCATATCAGCAGTGGCTCTGGTCGGTGGTGGCTCACGTCCCAAACCAGGTGAAATTACCCTTGCCAATAAAGGCGTATTATTCCTTGACGAATTGCCAGAGTTTGATCGTACGGTTTTAGAGGTGTTGCGCCAACCATTAGAAGCCAAGCAAATTACTATTAGCCGTGCCAACTCGCAGATGACTTTTCCGGCAAATTTTCAATTGGTCGCTGCCATGAATCCATGCCCATGTGGCTACGATGGTGATGCATCGGGCCGTTGTCGCTGCCGACCTGAGCAGATCAAACGTTATCAAGACAAACTATCAGGTCCACTGCTTGATCGCATTGACCTACATATTACCGTACCTGCACTACCGATTGCCGATTTACAAAATGCTCAAGCTGGCGAAACATCCAAGCAAGTACGCGCGCGAGTAGCTGTGGCTTATAAACATCAATTAGATCGACAAAAAAAGGTCAATAATGAGCTGAGCCCTAGCGAGATTGATAAATATATTCAGCTAGGAGACAGTGAAAAGCAGCTATTACAGCTCGCTCAGCAGCGCTTAAATCTATCGGCACGCGGTTATCATCGAGTATTACGAGTGGCGCGTACCATTGCAGACCTAGCAGGCAGTGTAGATATCACGAGCGCTCACTTATCTGAGGCGCTAAGCTATCGCAGTAAATAGCCATCCTTATCTAAGCCATCTATTACCACTTTTTTATCGCTATAATTTAGAGAATAAGGATGAGCTAAGCATTGTCTTTCATAATCCAAGCGATCAAATCCGCAAAGCTATCAAATGCCTCAGTCGGATTTAGCTCACGAATGTCCTGCCCATAGTTATAGCCATAAGACAGACCAAGCGTGTCCATATTGGCGTTTTGCCCCGCCAATATGTCATTTCTAGAATCACCAATCATGATGGCTTGCGCGACGCTGACGTTAAGAGATGCGCAAACGTGCAGTAGAGGCGCTGGGTCTGGTTTTTTGACGGGTAAACTATCACCGCCCATCACTTCACTAAATAAGTCCTGCCAGCCAAATGACTGTAATATTTTGGGCACAAAGCGAATAGGTTTATTGGTCACTAAGGCAAGCGTATAGCCTGCTGCATGCAGTTTTTTCAGCCCTTCATCGACGTCAGGGTAGGCAACGGTTTTGCTACCGCTAAGGTTCTTATAAGCATCAAAAAATACTTGTTCTGCGTGATCAGCCTCTTCTTTTGTCAATGCACCTGCTGCTACTTCTACATGACCAACCAAGGCTCGCTCCACAAGCAGTCGTGAACCATTGCCTATCCAGTTGCGTATGGTTTCGATAGGATAAGTCTCTTTACCAAGCGTAGTTAACATGGCATTAGTCGCATCTGCTAAGTCGGGCACACTATCAATAAGTGTTCCATCAAAATCAAAAATCAAAAGTTTCTTAATATCTACTGTCATTATTATTTGCCCACGCTATCAATTTTGTACTTTTTTGGAGTATTAGCTCCAAGCCCTCATTACCTTAGCACAGCAAATCATGAAGTCTAATTATTTAACGCTCTGGCATTATAAATATTTTTGCTTTTTCAGGCTGAGGGTGATTTTTATGGCTGTATCTTATACTTATTCAAACTCCTTATAGCATTCACGGTGTTCGGCTTTCATGCTCAGGTAATCTTTATTTTCTCGGCAGAGATCCCATTTCTGTTTAAAAATCCGCGCAGACTCTGCTTTGACCGGGTCTTCCTCTTGGCGCGGTAACTCTTCACGACCATGTGCGCCGCTTTGGCCTTTTTTATCATCAGGTACAGCACCTTTATATTTTTTACCGCCTTTATGATTGGCGTAACGACGGGCGCGGGTATAACCCATTTGAATAAATTTACGTGCCATATCCGCACCGACAAAGTCACCGTCAGTTAGGTAATCTAAAAACATCTGATAAATGGTCTCGCTACTTTCAGTCGCAATATCAGGAGTGGCAAAGCGCCAGTGCGGCAGGATTTCAGACTTATAAGGCTCTACCAATAATACGCCTTGCTCGCCGCGACCGACCCGATATAGCTCAGGATGCTCACGTAGATCAAGATTTTTATAATCCAAATCGTAATCGAACGCTCTCATCGCTTTTCCCTATTGGTATTCGTCATCTGTCATATTTATTATGACCATTGCTATCGAGTATACTGAGCGCCGCTGTCTAAAAAACAGCACAAAAATGTTATGCAACCGTGACAGTAAGCGTTTAGCATGAGAAGCGTAGTGAATAGAATCAATTATTGAGCAGGTTAAGATTATGACAGTTAATAAAAACATCCTGAATAGAATTAGCCTAGCTGGCGTGACTTTTATGATGTCGTTAAAAAGTATATTTATGATATCGGTGCTGCTGCTCATAAGCGTATTAAGCACCAATGCTGCCCATAGCGCATTGTTCGAGCGTTTGATTCCGCAAGGAGAAACTTATACGGTACGCGAGGTAGATCGTGATTTGGCATTTGTGATTGACGGTTTTATTTATGATGCGCGCACGTCTTGTTTCTTAGCAGTGGGCGATCGAGTGATATTTTTTGAAGGGCGTCATGGTATCGATTACCGCGCGACGGTTTATGATTTAGACTCGCGTGAACGTTGCGAGGTGTTATTAAGAAGACGTTTGTCATAAGCTTTTATTTTAGACATAAAAAAAGCCCCAAACATTGCTGTTCGGGGCTTTTTAGAATTCTTAAACGAATGGTGGCTCGAGGCAGGTTCGAACTGCCGACACACGGATTTTCAATCCGTTGCTCTACCGACTGAGCTATCGAGCCGTCTTCGTTGAGGCGCTATTAAACTAAATATTGGCTCAGCTGTCAAGCAATTTTTGCATTATATCGAATAAAACACGATAAATAATCAAATGTTGGCAAAATTAACTATTTTACCCCTACATTTAGTCTTTCACGCGCAGGAGTTCATACTCGCTCATAATACGGTGAATATCCGCATCAGCGGGGACGAATTCACGCACACCTTTTTTGACTTCGGCATCATAGACCAGTTTAATGAATTTGGCATCGATGGCACGTTTGCGATTTTCTGGATGTACGGTAAGATACTGCAAGCGCTTGGCATCGGTCTGCCCATCATCAAAACAAGCAACGGCGGCGATAGGCTTGTCATTGAACATGCCGACATATAGATATTGACCGCGCTTAAAACCCTGCTCAACGATGTTTAATACCTCGAGACCGTCAGGCTGCGCATCATCGCTATCGTACAACGCCTGCAAGCGCTCTGCTAGCTCATTTTCGCGAGCAGGTTTTTTGATGAGTGGTGCATCCAAACTATTGATGGCGATCGCTTCTAAAGGCATAGCAGTTCCTATAAACAGATAGTTTCTATAATATGAGACAGCACAATGTCATGAGGCGTGATGCCATAAAGGTGAGGTTGTCAAAGTCAGTGCGAGTCATGATTGATAATACTAAACATACTATTTTAGCAGAATGAGATAATTTTGTGCGTGGTTTACCGCTTGGTCGTGGCAGTAAATGTTAGGGTTTGCTATGATGAGGCTAGATAATATTTAGTACGTATAACTCTTAATATCTTGATGTCTTTTGTATATATCATTTTCTAATAAATTTTTTGCTAGGGGCTGACCCAGACACTAGTAAAATATTTTGGGCATGTCTTTGCCCTATTTATTGACCGTTTTTCACTGATAAAAAACTGATAGAGAGTAGCCATGACAGCCAATGCAACGACGACTGCTGACACACCTGAGCAAAATACACCAAAAAATCTAAACCTACATGGTCGCCCTGAACGTATTGCGACCGTTGAGCGTATCACTGCTGAAACGCAAATCACTTGTACCGTAAACCTCGATGGTACGGGTAAAGGTGTGGTAGATACGGGCGTACCATTTTTGGATCATATGATTGACCAAATCAAGCGTCACGGTTTGTTTGACTTAGATATCAAGTGTAATGGTGATACGTTCATTGATGACCATCATAGCGTCGAAGATACTGGCATTACCCTTGGGCAAGCATTTAACAAAGCATTGGGTGACAAGAAAGGCATCCGTCGTTATGGGCACTTTTATGCGCCGCTAGACGAAGCACTGACCCGTGCTGTGGTTGATTTATCAGGGCGTCCGGGTTTGCACATGGACATTCCATTTACACGCTCGCACGTTGGCCGTTTTGATGTCGATTTATTCAGTGAGTTCTTTTACGGTTTCGTCAATCACTCATGGATGACGGTGCATTTAGACAATCTCAAAGGTAAAAACAGCCATCATCAAATCGAGTCAACCTTTAAAGCCTTTGCTCGTGCGTTACGTATGGCCTGTGAATATGATGAACGCGCGCTCAATACCTTGCCATCGACCAAAGAGGCATTTTAATGGCTAAAGTCACCAAAGTAGCATTATTAGATTATGGCATGGGTAATTTGCACTCTGCTAGCAAAGCACTATCGGTAGTTGGGGCAGAAGTCTCTATCACTAACGACCCCAAAGTCGTCGCTGCGGCAGACAAGATCGTCTTCCCCGGTGTCGGTGCCATGCGTGACTGTATTGCTGGCATGCATGAAGCAGGAATTGATGACGTCATACGCCATGCGGTGTTTAATAAGCCTGTTATGGCCATCTGTGTGGGCATGCAGGCACTATTTGAGCAATCAGCTGAAAATGGTGGTACGGATTGCCTTGGCATCTTAAATGGCACGGTAGAAGCATTTGACCCTACGTGGAAGGATCAGCAGGGCGCTACCATCAAAGTGCCACACATGGGCTGGAACACCATCAGCGGTATGGATTTTGACCATCCGCTTTGGCAGGGTATTGAGGACAATGCACATTTTTACTTTGTACACAGTTATTATTGCGAGCCTGCTGATAGCGCGCAAGTGGCGGCAGTATGTGACTATGGTCAACCGTTCTGTGCCAGTGTCATTCAAGACAATCTGTTTGCCACCCAGTTCCATCCAGAAAAGAGCCATACCGCTGGCTTGCAACTGTTAAAGAACTTTGTCGAGTGGAATGTGTAGATAGCAGTAAACGTAAATTGCACACTTGCTTCAAAATAGGGTAGATTATCACTTATATAATCTACCCTATTTTATTCTCCACTATTGTCATTCTTAATTATCAATTTTTAGTTATTATTGTTTAGTGATACGCTCAATCATTTTCTACTCGCTTATATTTGGAATACTCTAGTGGACTTTACCGCCTTTAAAATGAATGTTGTTGAAACAACTGGCCTTGCCAAAGATGCCTTACATATCTATGTCGGCGTCGGTGTCTATCTTTTGTGTCTGCTTGTGCTGCGTCCTATCATTAAAAACCAAAGTATCAGATCATTAATGGCTTTAGTCGTCGTGACGGGCATTGCTTTATTGGGCGAGTATTTAGATAATCGAAATACGATCGAAGCGTCAGGCATGGCTGGCTTAAGCCACGAACAGCTGGTCGCGAGCCTCCGCGATTTGATCAATACGTGCCTGTTACCTTATGTACTTTTTGCGCTGAATAAGTGGACGACACTCTTTCAGGCGATCATCAATAAGCCTAAATCATTGACCAAGCGCCATAAAAAAACGGACTATTAATCAGTCCGTTTTTTATTTCGCTATTTGAGTTTATGATGGTTCTATTCACAAAAATTAGAGTAGCAAGGAAGACTCGTGTAAGTACTACGTATGGTAGGCTAAACGAGTTTGGCACCGCTAATCTTATTTTTTGGCGTCATCATATAACGCGCGTACCACCTCACCAATCACTCTAATACCATCCGTCAGCGTTTGCTCATCCGCGGCAATACTCATACGAATACACTCGTGCGCATGCTGATAATTGCTGACATCGACACCGGGGAAGAAGTACTCGCTTGGTACAATAAGCGTGCCTTTTTCTTTTAGGCGTTCGTATAGCTCAAGGGTGCTAATCGGTAGGTCTTTAAACCACAACCATAAGAATATCGCGCCTTCAGGCTTATGAATCATCAATGGGTAATCACCCAATGCTTCTTTCAATAGCTTCACCGCGAGGGTCGCCTGTTTTTGATAAAACGGCTTAATCTCATTATCAGATAATTGCTTGATACGATCGTTTTCTACCAATGGCGTGGCAATCGCTGCACCAAAGCGTGTCGGCGCTAGATTCACCACCGCATTCATCGCGCTGACCGCCTCGATCACTTCCGCATCAGCCACGATAATGCCAGTACGCATACCAGGCAGACCAATTTTCGACAGGCTAAAACACAGAATTGTATTGTTATCCCAGTTCAAATTGACATCAGAGTAGATGATATTCGGGAAGGGCATACCGTAGGCATTATCGATAATCAGCGGAATGTCATAGCGTTTGGCAATCTCGGTTAAATGCGCCATTTCTTCATCCGTTAGCACGTTGCCAGTAGGATTGGTCGGGCGTGAGCAGCAAATCGCCCCGATACGACCTTCTTTTAGCGCTGGCAAGTTCTCTAACGCGTCAAAATCCACACGATATTTAAAGAAGCCTTCTTCGCCATCATGTGTCACTTCATCGATATGCGGCAATACGGCTGCGAAATGTTGACCTTCTACATGCACATCACTATAGCCAATATACTCAGGGGTCAATGGCAGTAGAATGGACTTGTCGACAGATTCGTTCTGCTCATCTTTGAACGCACCGCCAAACAGATTAAACAGATAGAAAAACGCATTCTGTGAGCCATTGGTCAGGGCGATGTTTGCTGCCGTGAGGTTCCAATCATAATGACGGTTAAAGAAGCCAACCAAGGCATCGATAAAGCCTGCATCACCTTGTGGGTTAGAGTAATTCGCCATGCTAATAATCGCGCTACTATTGGGCACGCCTGCATCATTGTCCGTGCCTAGCGCCTTATAGGTCTCCAAAAACAACTCATTGACGGCATCAATTTTGGCAGGATTACCGCCGCCTAGCATGTTTACTGGCTGATCGCTTTTTAGCGCGTCGCCTAGATCATCCATCAATTGTGAGATGCCAGTGGGCTGGGTAAATTTTTGACCGAACTTTGAGAATTTCATAAGGCTACCATGCTGTTTGGGAGGGTGTTATAAGTGTTATTTAACCGATAAAGTGGGGCTAGTATAGCAAATGAGAAGTATAAAATAAGCAAAGTGCATGGCTGATATTGACTTATATGTCTATACAGCTTATGAAGTAAAAAAAGCCCTCTAGGTGAGTAGAAGGCGTTTTAGTTAGCAGAGTTAGGGGTTGAGAATTTATAGCTAATCCTTGAGAAGCGTTAAAAAATGGCACTGTAATTTTAGCTTAGCAAGTAAAAATTTCTTAAAGGAGATTTTTTTGGAGCTTGTAGTTGGCAGTATATGGCGCACAGCAACTAAGTTATCGATTCAATCAGAGCTAAAAAGTATTGTTAATGTAGAATAGTTAAATATGTGAAGGGTTAGAATGAATAGGTGAGTTGCGCTATCGTTAAGTCACCCTATATCTGTTATCTGTCAACTAGTAAGCATCACCAGACATTAATTCATCCCATGTAACGATTTTAATTACTCCTAAGCCTGAGGATTCATCGTAAAAGTAAAGACTTCCGTCTTCTAGAGGAGAATCTGGACTCTTTATTCCTAAACGTTCGAAGACTCTACCAGTAGCAGTTTCACCATTTGCTGAAAGGATGAAACCTGCATCGTTTTCGCCTCTCTCAAGCATTTCATTTATACCTTGCCTCAACCATTCCCAGTCGATATCATACCCTGAAACATTGAGTCTGTCCTGAGCATGAAAAGCGGGCAAAGTTAGTCTATCAACTGATTCAAGTACTTTAGACCATACATTCTGAAAACTTGAAAATTCTATTGAATCAATAAACGGATCATCTTTTTCATCTGAATCTAGCAAATGCTTCAGATATTTATATGTCTCCTCCAAATTATCATAGAGTCCATCTTCTATTTCTAATTGTTTGTATAAGCCCAAAACTGTATTAATAATTAAAACAATATTCTCTTCAATACTTTCCCAAATTTCGTTTAAATTATCTTTATGAAAAAATTTATGTGATAAGTCATCAAAGAGTATATTACCGTTTAGTCCTATATAAAATAGTAAAGAATGTTCAGGAGACTCTTTGAAAAATGACTTCAATAGCCATTCAATATGGTTCGAATAATCGAAGATATTTTCATGGTTTAGAGAAAATTTCAAAGGGCTTGGTTTACTAATGTTTTTCGATGTTCCAGTAATTAAAGTCACTTCATCAAATGCTTCAAGTAAAGAAACTAGGTTCCATTGAAACTTATTAGCTAGGATAGAATCAGAATTTTTCTGTAAGTTCAGTCTTAGAAAAGAATCTATACCGATTAATCTACCAAGTTTAAAAGCATCAGAACATAAGATTTTACCAGTTGAAAAAAATTCTGGTTGTGATAGGTTTTTTATTAATCGTAATCCATTTAGCGGGTATCTCCAGTCGGCTACCGAGTTAAGAAATTGATTTACGTTACTTTTTTTAACTTTAGGATTAAGAACGTGATCACGAGCATATTCACCAATTAAGCCAAAAAAATTGCAAAATAATACTTCCCCACGATAACTCAGTTCTCTTTTTTCAGTCTCCCAATGGTTATACCCTTCTGTCCTTGGGTCAACGAATGTATCGAGTAAAGAGTTAGAACTATTAGCAATGTGAAATAAAGACTCGGAATGGCCTGATGGTGAAAACTCAGAAATATATTTGGATACAGCGTTGACTAGCCAGTGCTTTGCCCCTTTGTCAGTAGTAAGTAAGCTAATATTAAATAGTTCATATGCAGAAATCCCACAGACTGTTATATTATATTTCGTTAAGGATAATTTATCATAATAGGAGTCTTTCCAAAGAAGGATAAAACCATGAGCATTAATCAGATTTCCCGTATGAACCATATTTTCTATAGCGGTTAATATTCTGTCATCAAAACCATGTCCTTGTGTATCTTTATCATCCTCAATATTTTGTCCATTATTCTTTTCATATAAGCATAAAGTAAGACAAGACAGCGCTCTTTCTGGTATATAAACATTTCCTATGTTCTTCCATGCGGTCGGTATAAATGTCTTCAACGACAGTTGTTTCTCTGTATTGAGTGATGCGGTTAAACATAGAATTTGCCTATTTGACCACGTTACTTTAGAAGCTACTGAATGTTGTAGTAGAGGTGACCATTCTGTGGTAACGACAACAAACTTGACATCATAGTTAGTAAGCATAGGCATTATATTTTTTATTTCTTGTTCATATGCTAGTAACTCAGTTAATGTCTGTCGTTCTGCTTGCTTAGATTTCTTGAATTCAAAAATAATAATTGAATCATTTTCACTGCAGATTGCTACAATATCGGGTCTAAGCACTTCATTTTTAGTTACAGATATATTATTGTCGCTAGTCAAAATGTGTAAAGAATTTAAGCTACTTAAAACATTTAGTCCTGCCTTTAGTAACTTTTTTCTTGTGATATAGTCAATCGAGAACCTTGGTATAACAACAGTGCTGTCTTTTTCAGCTTCGAATATGTTCGAGTCAATGATGCTCCCAAGTTCATCCTCTCTTATCGCTTTTTCAATTAATAAATGTAGTTGTTGCTCATTATCAAAATCTGAACTCATGATTAAAATCCTTTGTTGTTTTTTGAATATTTATAAAAATATAGTCTTTTTATTAAGGATCTTCTAAAGTATAAGCCTAGACTAGCAGATAACGGCGAATCAAAAAAACCACAATTAAGGGGTTTTTTCGTTGAAAGCTAAAATTGAATACCCCTAAATCATCGCTCTTACCCTTGCCATAATTCCGCGCCCAATCACCAATCTCACATAGATAATGGCAATGGCAAATAGCAATACGACTAACGCCGCGCCGCCGATAGCCAAGCTTGTCCACGGCACACTAAATTGTAGATTAAACCACTGCGTGATAGCAGCCCACGCGCCAACGCTGGCGATGACAATGGCAAAGGTCGCCGCACTAATACCAAGTACACCCAGCTCTAAGATGTTTAGCATGTACAGGTCGCGCTTTTGCATACCGAGCAGTCTAAATGACGCGCTGTCTTTCATGCGATCTTGTGAGGTAGACAGTAGCGAGCTGATCAGCACCATGACGCCAGTGAGTAGGGCAAGCAAGGTGAACACATAGACCAAGCGGCTCATTTGTACCACCAGCTCTTGGATTTGCTGCGCAATGGCCGTGCCATCGATCGTGGTAACGGCAGGGAACTTGCGTACCAGTTTGCCTTGTAGCTCTGGAATGGCACTCTCTGATACGTGCGCAGTGGCAAATTGAATCTGCGGAGCAGCGGACAGGACAGACGGCTCAAATAAAAAGTAAAAATACGGGCTTGGGCCACGCTCATAGCGCGTGCGAATACTGGTGATTTGCCCGATGATTTCGATACCCTGAATGTTAAAGCGTACCTGATCGCCCATGCCGACATTGAGCATACTGGCGGCAGTGTCCAAGATAGACAAGGGTTTGACTTGCTGATCGGTATCATCGATAGGCGTATACAGCGCGTCGTCTGTGACCGAGTCAACGATATATTCGGTATCCATCACCGTATCTGCGTAGCTTAAGTTAAACACCCGCGTAGGGTCATCAAACCCATCCTCAGGCTCGATATCTTTTGCTGGTACGTCATTGGCCGTCTCCACACGCGCACGAATGACCGGATAATAGGTGACAGGTGCCTCAATAATCGTATCAATCTCATCATGTTGATCGCTCTGCACATCGAGCAAAAATAGATTGGGCGCGTCTTCAGGATAGGCATTGATAAACTGCGCATTGATACTGTGATTGAGTGTGGTGATAAGCGTCAGTACCGCAACCGATAGTGATAAGGTGACAAAGAAGAGTGCTGATTGATTGCCTTTACGCGCAAGGTTATGAATGGCGATACGCTGCATCCAGCTGACCTTGGTATTGCTCGCTAACTTATTAAGCAGCCATAGCCACCCACGCGCCAGTAGCCAAAATATCGCCACAAAGCCAATCAAGCCGCCCAATAACTGCGCCCCTAATGACAGTGAGCCAACTTCATAAGCAAAGAAGGCATACAGTCCTGCCAGCACCAAGCCATACCATAGTAGCGGCACGCGTCGATACCAAGGCAAGTTTTGTGTTTGCGTGCTTGCCCCTTGATTGAGTAGGGTAGCGGGTTTGGTCGTGTTAAGTGCGCTTAGACCACGCTGCGCAATCAGTAGCGTCAGGGCTAAAGCAATCACAATAGTTTTGATCGCACTGATTGGATTGATGGCTAGGCCAACATCAGCAGGCAAAATAGCAACCAGATATGGCTGACCGATTTTAAGCAAACCCAGACTAAGGACAATCGCTGCGATACAAGCAATGACAGTCGTTATGATGAGCAGCTGATAATAGCTACGTTTGAGTGAACCAAGCGGTTCGCCTAACGCCAAACGAATGGCATTATTGGACTGCTGCTTGCTGACAAATGCACTAATGACACCGTACATGGCAACCGCAGAGAGTAGCAACACCGCGATGACCAGTAACTTTAAAAACATCAGGACATTGTCAGAGATGCGCGAGACGGAAGTATCTGCTGACTCGGCATCAGAAAGCTCGATATCAGGGTAATTGGTCAGGATATCTGTGAGCTTTTTACGCTGCGTCGTTATCAGTTCGGGATCGCCTGCCATCTCAATACGATAGTTTATGCGGCTGCGTTGACCCAATAGATTGGTCGCCTCTAAGGCATCTTGTTTCATTAAGACACGCCCGCCAAAGCCAAATGTAGTCAGCGGTCTGTCAGGCTCTTTTGTCAGTACATCACTGATCGTGAATTGCGCATCACCAATGGTGATACGGTCACCGATGCTGGCCTTTAGTCCGCTGAGCACTTCTGGTGCAACGACAACACTGTCGGATGTCAGCTGATCCCACAGCGGTTGTCCTGAGGCAAGCTCAACGTCTCCGTATAAGGGATAAGACGGTGAGACGGCTTTGACGCTGGCAAGCAAGGTTTGTTCATCGGTGACGAGCATGGCGCTAAACTGATAGTCATACACCGTCTGCGTATCGGGGAGGGTTTCTACTTGCGCCAATACCTCGCTTGGCCAGTCTTGCTTACTGTTTAAAATCAAATCTCCACCAACGAGCGCGCGCTGATTGTCATTGATATAGCGATCAACAGACTGCTGTACAGAGTCGAGGGTCAGGTAGGTTGCAAGCGAAAGGGTCAACGTTAGCAGAAACAACACTGGATACACCCAGCGCTGCCACCAGCTACGGCTGAGTGCTTGCGAGCCTAGTGTTTGACCGCTAAAGAAACGGCTTTTTTTAGGATTAGTAGCTTTATTATTGATAGCAGTATCGCTTTTTGTGATCGTAGCTTTAGTCATAATTTTTTGCTTAATCGGTAGACGTATTAAGAAATTTTAGAGTGTATCATCAGGTAACCAGATATAGATAAAGTCAAACAACTCTGAATCTGTCATATCAGTTAATGAATGAACGAGTTTTTTATCTTTAACTGTCTTATATACTGCGCTAGCGACTACTTTCTGGTAAAGAAGAGATTTACCTTTTGTTTGTTGTTCAAACCAGTGTTTATTTATTTTGCTGGGTAAATTATAGAACAAAGAAAAATCTAGCTGTTTACTGAGGTGGTTCAACTTTTCGTATTTGTGAGTATCAAAGTAATATAGATGTCTTAATACATCATTTTGTAGTGTATTTTGCTAATTTTGTAGTAAGTCTAAAAAACAAAGATACTCATCATCATTTTTCATAAAGTACGTCAAAGGGTATAGAAAATAATTATTTGCTCTCAAGTACCCCCTACTTATTGCTTGTAGAGTAAGCTGACTTATCTCGTCTCTGTTGGCATTGATGAAAGGTTTTGAGTAATGCTCTAATATAAAAGAGAGTGCAAAAGTAATGGAATGATCGTTTGAGTCAGCCATCTGTTTTAAATAATAAAGCGCGTTATCTAATTTATAGATCGAGATTAACTGATTAATTGCTTGGCTATAATCTTCGGTTTCAAAAGTGAACTTTCCAGCAAGTAAGTCTTTTGCCACGCTTTCTATCTCAAGAGTTCCCATTGAACTAACCTTATTGAAGTAGAGCATTAAAGAATAAAGAGTGAATGCCTATTTATTCTTCAATCCGGCCGTCATGCATCGTAATGACGCGATCTGCCATTTCGGCAAGTGCAGGATCGTGAGTCACCACCACCAGTGCCGAGCCAACCTGCTGGCGTAAGTCCAATAACAATTGCATGACTTGATCGGCATTTTGCTCATCCAAGTTGCCTGTAGGCTCATCAGCAAACACAATCTTTGGATGAGAGACCAATGCTCTTGCCACCGCCGTACGCTGCTGCTCACCGCCTGATAACTGATTGGGCAAGCTATGACGGCGATGACCTAAGTCGACGGCGTCAATAAGCTCGTCCACTCTTGCTTGGTTCGGACGCCGCGCAATATCCAGTGGGAAAGCGATGTTTTCGGCGACTGTCAGTGTTGGCAGTAGATGAAATGACTGAAAGACAAAGCCCATATCCTGTTGACGAATGACCGCCAGCGCATCTTCATCAAGACTACTGAGCGTTTGACCTGCCAGCGAAACCGTTCCGCTATCGGGATAGTCTAATGCCGCGAGCAATCCTAGTAAGGTCGATTTACCTGAGCCTGATTTGCCCATGATGACCACAAACTCGCCCGCGTTGACATAAATATCTACGTCTTTGATGATGGACAATTTTTGCTCACCGACTTGCACCGTTTTATTTAACTGTGAGGCGGTCAGTAGGGCTTGTGTCTTAGAGTCTGCTTGCGATGTCTTTGCAATCGAAGGTGATGATGTCATTACAGTGTCTCGTTAAGTAGTCTCATTTGGCGTATTTTTTGTCGTTTCGGCTTGAACCGTTTCAGTTGTATTCTCTGCATCGGCTGTTTTTAGCTCTTTTAACTCATTTAATTTAGGCTCTAAGACAGGTAAGATATTGTCATTGACGATGATCGTGTAGCCTTCCTTAGTCGGATGAATGGCATCCGCTTGGTTGAGCTCACGATCACCGCCCACACCCTCTAAGAAGAACGGAATAAGGGTAACGTTCATGTCTTTCGCGACGCGAGGATAAATGTCTGAGAACGCTGCAACGTAGTCACTGCCTAGATTGTCATAGATTGACATTCCGCCCAAGATGACGACACTGCCATTGTCTTGTAGACGTTTAACAGCCGTGCGGATATTGGCTTCAATTGTCGCCACATCGATGCCGCGTATGGCATCGTTAGCACCAATGGTCAAAATCGTCACATCAGGTTTGGTCTGTAGTACCCAATCTAAGCGATTGACCAGCCCAGTACTGGTTTCTCCACTCAATCCTGAGTTGATAACTTTAGCGTTGTCGTAACCCATTGCTTGCAGACGGTCTTCTAACTGAGCAGGGTAGTTGTCATTTTTATCAACCCCAAGACCTTCTGTCAGTGAATCACCTAGGGCTAAAATAGTGATTGGTGACGAATTGACTTGCTGATCGGCGGGCGCTGTGGCATTAGCGTCTACGGACGTAGTATTGGCTTGATTGTTAGTTGCTTCAGTATTCTGCGTGTCAGGTGCATCCGTAGGTTCGGCATCTTTTTGACAGCCACTGATAGCCATTACGGCTGCGAGTATGACGATAGCAGGCAAGCGCTGAGCGAAACGAAAGGGGGAATTCATCATGGGTGTTGTGTCCTATATGCAATCAAACCAGTGTAGCAAAATAAGACAGACACCAATATTATCCTAAGGTTACTTTAGTTTTTTGATATTAAAGCTTTTTGCCATCAACCATCACTGGGCGACTCACCATCCAAGCAATTACGACGTTGATAACCATCAAAATGAGCATAATGAATAGTGGCAAATCCCAGCTGCCAGTCGCTTCATGTAGCCAACCTGTCCCTAGTGGACCAAAAAAGGCAATCAAATAACCGACGAATTGAGACATACCAGACAGTTCACTAGATTGGTTGGTCGTATAAGTACGTAAGGAAAACAGCATCATACTCAACGTAAAAATAGCAGAGCAGCCAATGCCCATCAGACCTGACCACAACCAAGCGAGATCAGTAGATAAATAACTGATTCCTAAAACGCCAATAACGTTTAGTACCGCCGCAAACACTGCCAGCGCCTGAATAGGGCGGCCGCGATTGATCAGCCAAGTTAGGCTCAGAATAGAGACTGGCGCCATGAACTGGAACACCGAACCCATTTGCCCTGCTTGCACTGCAGATAGCCCCTTACTGACCCAAATAGAAGGTAAAAAACTGGCAACGGTATAAAATAATAGTGATTGCAATCCCATAAATACCGCAATTTGCCAAGCAAAAGGCGTACGCCACATGGAGATTTCTGAAGTTCCAGAGATAGGTGGCACAATCGCTTGATGACTAGAGGAACCAAGCCGCAATCGTAAAAATATCCAAATAATAATCGCAAAAATGCCCAATAGCGACCACCCACCCAGTGCCCATTGCCAGCCCACTTGCTCAGATAATGGCAGTACAACTCCTGCGACAATGCCTGCCGTTACCGTCATCGTTAGACTAAATAACCCTGTTATTAATGGAATATGCTTGGGTGTACGCTGTTTAATAACAGGTGCAGCTAAGGTATTCGCAAAACCGATAGCCAACGTCAGCAATAATGTACCAATCAAAAATCCAGACCAAGTGGGAATAACGGTACGAATAATCATACCAGTCGTTAATAACGCAATCATCGCAATGAGTGTATTCTCAAGCCCGAAACGCTTACCAATGGACGGCGCGATCAGTGCACCCACCGCAAAAGTCAACATGGGGACTGCCCCTAACCAACCAATTTGCGTCTCAGAAATATTGAGTGCATCTTGTACGACAGGGGCAATAGAGCCGAGAGCAACAATAGGTGCACGCATATTAGTAGCGAGCAAAATCATGGCACATAAGATGAGCCAAAAAGTGAAGCGTGATGAGGGCAGCTCAAACGATGACGGCGTATCTGAATGAGACTGTGACGGCAAATCAGGTTGCAAATCAGAAGAGGTAGACATAGCAGCACGACTATTAGAATAAGAAAAAGGACACGTCATTAAACAGCGCCGAAGCATCGTCGCTTGTAAATAACACCAAAGAAACGCACCTAGACGGTGACTAAAATCATCAATCAGAATCGTAAATCAGAACTAGAAACTATTTGCAGAATACAAGATATATGAGTTTTCTGCCCTATTAGCTAGGGTAAATATAATATATGAGTAGTGCCTTCATATATGAGCAATAGCATATATGAGTAACCATTTTGAAAGCGTGCTTATCTTCAATCACATATCAATTGGATATGGAGTAGGTTTATTTAGCCTACTATTGTTAATAGTAATTTCAATGGTACTGTTTATATCCAAAATACCTTGAAGTGATTATAACTATATATATAGCGGTTAGCACAACTAAAAATAGCGCCAGTCCCTTTCAAAGGACTAGACGCTATTATAAGAACAGATGTTAGGTAAATACTACCAGCGTATGGTAACAAACGCGGTATTTATACGAATTTAGCTTATACAGGTTTGCCTAGCTGAGCGGCTCTTAGCGCGTGTTCTTGTTGTTCAGCGATAAGGGAATCGCACTTATTGGGATCATCGCCACAAAATGAGCACTGCTCATCGCCCATCAATTTGGCAACGCCACCACAAGAGCCTTTAAGCGGCTTTTTTTTGACCATATAACCGATACCCATAAAGACAAAGAACAGGACAAATACGGTAAAGGTAATGGCAAGCATGGGAAGCAATTGACTAAGCATAGAGGAAACCTCGATTTTTAAAAATAGTGTGGCTATCTATTAGGATAACACCTTAATAGTATAGCAAATTTTTGTATGGCTCGTTGATAGTTATCGAGTCGTTTACAGTATTGCGACTAACGTCTAAAGTTGTTTGTCAGCGCGTAATGCTTGCATCGCTGGTGTTTGTACCACTTGCCAATCATCAATACTGTCGTCAGAAGCTTCATCAGAAACACGACCATCAGAACCGTCTACTTTTGCATCATCAGCTAACACAACGAACATGGCGGCTAGGTTTTGGGCTTTAGCGACACTTAGTGCTTTATGATAAGGCATCGCCGTAAGAGCAGTCGCCCACGCATCAGCCAGTGCGACTGAGTCTGCTGCAACGGTTACCGATGGTGCGCCACCCGCGATAGGTTTGCCAGTTGTTGGATCAATCGTATGACTGTAGCGCTGACCGTCGAATATGACGGAATTGCGATAGTTGCCAGAAGTGGCCAAATACATCTGATTATCGGTATGGATTGGTTGACGAATCGCTGATATTGTCTGACGCTCGCTGACCGTACTGTCTTCAATAGGCGCATCAATCGCAATTTGCCACGGCTGCTGTTGGTTATTGACCCCAGAGGTTGCAATTTCACCACCTATCTCTACCATGTAGTTGCGAATTTGATAGTCATCTCTAAGCACATCGGCGATCACATCGACGCCATAACCTTTAGCAACTGCTGAGAAATCAAGCTCGACACCGTCTTTGGTTTTATAAATGCTCTGCTCTTTTTGTACGATGCTCTCAAAATCTACCAAGGCTTTTGCTTGAGCAATCTCAAGTGCTGTTGGTGGACTTTGCAAGCGTTCAACGGTCATGGTGCTACCAAAGCCCCAAGTCTCTACCAATGGCATGACGGTAGGGTCAAATGCTCCACCAGATTGCTGATAGACGATTCGTGACACATCTAGCACGTGGGCAAAATCTGCATCGATAGTGATGGGGATGTCTTTACCTAACTGGTTGAACTTAGAGATAGTAGAGTCTGCTTGATAGGTAGACATGCTGTCATTGATTTGCTGCAAGCGCTTATCAATCGACGCTTGGATGGCTGCTTCATCCGCATCCTCAGGTAGCTGATAACTGATATGGTAGCTAGTTCCCATTGTCTCACCGCTGAGATAATCATAATCTGGCGTTTGCTGGCAAGCACTAAGAGTGAATACAGCACTTATAGCAATAACTGGCAATAAAGTGGTTTTCATCGATTTGTTAGACAATGAGAGTGGGGCTAATTTTTGCATTATTGGTTTTTTCATATTAATCACAATAGTTTTTATGGCAAAAGGGTGAGTGGCATGTTCTATTAGCGTTGCCTATTTTACACCCCTTGTCACCCATAACGCCAATCATCGACTTAATACATATCTGCTTCGCTTCCTAGATTTATTTTACTTTTGATTCGCGGATGAGCTTATAGAGTTTTGGCGGAAATAGGCGATTGACCGTGGACGCCAGCTTTTCTTTATTGCCTGCTACGATGATATATTCTTCACCCTTAATAAGGGCTTTTATGACTTGTTTAGCAAAGCTAGCTGCGGTTAATCCTTTTATTTAAAGCCAAAAAAAAGAGCCTCAATTGAGACTCTTTTTTATTTATCATCTTAAAATACTTCTTTACGTAACCATTTGCTTAGTTACTCACTTAACCACCGAAGTCATCAAGCATGATGTTTTCATCTTCCACACCCAAGCTGTGTAGCATGTCGATGACCGCTGCATTCATCATCGGTGGCCCACACATGTAGTATTCACAGTCTTCTGGGTTTGGATGGTTTTTCAGATAATTTTCAAGTAGCACGTTATGGATAAAGCCGGTTGGACCTTCCCAATTGTCTTCTGGAAGTGGATCAGATAGAGCCACGTGCCATTCAAAGTTATCAAACTCTGCTTGCAGTTGATCGTAATCTTCCACATAGAACATTTCACGAATAGAGCGTGCACCATACCAAAAGCTGATTTTACGCTTAGTGTGTAAGCGTTTAAGCTGATCGAAGATGTGCGAGCGCATCGGTGCCATACCTGCACCACCACCAACGAAAATCATTTCAGCTTCAGTTTCTTTGGCAAAGAATTCACCATAAGGACCTGAAACCGTCACTTTGTCGCCAGGTACTAGGCTAAATACCCAAGAAGACATTTTGCCTGGCGGAATACCGTCAGGACCGCGTGGCGGTGGACTGGCGATACGAATATTAAACTTAATAAGGCCTTTTTCTTCAGGGTAGTTAGCCATCGAGTAAGCACGAATCACAGGCTCATCAACTTTTGACACATATTTGAAGATACCAAATTTTTCCCAATCTTCGCGGTATTCTTCGTCAATGATAAAGTCTTTATAATGCACTTCATGCGGTGGCGCTTCTAGCTGTACATAACCACCGGCACGGAAGTTCACTTCTTCGCCATCTGGAATTTTAAGCACTAGCTCTTTAATAAAGGTAGCAACGTTATCATTAGAGAGAACTTCACATTCCCATTTTTGTACATCAAAAAACTCAGGGTCAATCTCGATTTTCATGTCTTGCTTAACCGCTACCTGACAAGCTAAGCGCATGTGATTGCGAATTTCGCCTTGAGTAAAATAGCCTTCTTCAGTGGGCAAGATAGAGCCGCCCCCTTCAATGACGCGGCAACGACACTGCGCACAAGTACCACCGCCACCGCAGGCTGAAGATAAGAAAATACCTTCGCTTGCAAGGGTTTGTAGTAGTTTACCGCCTGCTGGTGTTACTACGTCATTATCGGGATTATCATTGATATGGATGGTAACATCGCCTGAACTGACCAGTCTTGAGCGCGCCGCCAAAATAATGGCAACGAGGCCCATGATGATCAAGGTAAACATAGCAACGCCACCAATCGCCGTAGCGTAATCCATGGTAGGTATCCTTAATCTATGGAGTAGGGGTGCGAAAAGACGTCATTGCGTGTTTCCTGAACCCCTACAGAATAAATGAATTAAATAGGTCAAATCGCTAAATAGGCTTTTAAGCTTAGCGGTCTAAATTGACATACCGCCGAAAGACATAAAGCCAAGTGACATCAGACCAACTGTGATAAAAGTAATACCAAGACCTCGCAGCGGTGCTGGAATGTCTGAGTATTTTAACTTTTCACGGATACCGGCCAATGCAGTAATCGCCAATGCCCAACCGAAGCCTGCGCCCACACCATACACGACAGATTCGCCGAAATTATAGTCACGCTCAACCATAAATAGTACACCCCCTAAGATGGCGCAGTTTACAGTGATAAGTGGCAGAAACACCCCAAGGGCGTTATACAGACTAGGAACGAACTTATCCAAGAACATCTCTAGAATCTGTACGGTCGCAGCAATCAAACCGATATAACTGAGCAAGCCCAAAAAGCTTAAGTCGATATTAGGGAAACCTGCCCATGCCAGCGCACCATCTTTTAGAATGAACTGAAAGAGTAAGTTGTTTAGCGGTACGGTAATCGCCATCACGACGACCACTGCTACCCCAAGACCAATAGCGGTTGAAACCTTCTTTGATACTGCCAAGAAAGTACACATACCTAAGAAATAGGCCAGCGCCATATTCTCAATAAAGACTGAGGTTATAAATAAACTAACATAATGTCCCATTAGTGACCGCCTCCATGTGCCATGCCTTTAGACTGCGGCTTCATTACAAATTCAGCTTCTTCAACCTGCTCTGGTTTCCAAATACGGATAATGGTAATGAACAAACCAATAATAAAGAATGCTGACGGCGGCAACAGTAATAGACCGTTTGGTACATACCAACCGCCATCAGTGACTGGCTGTAGAATAGTAATGCCAAACCAATTACCACTGCCAAGTAGCTCACGGATAGTTGCGACGAACAATAATACTGCTGAGTAGCCAAGACCGTTACCAATACCATCTAAAAAGCTTGGAATGGGTGGGTTACTCATCGCAAATGCTTCAGCACGGCCCATGACGATACAGTTGGTAATGATCAAACCGACAAAGACAGATAGACCTTTACTGACATCATAAGCGACGGCTTTTAGTACCTGATCTACCAAGATAACCAATGAAGCAATAATAGTCATCTGTACGATGATACGAATGCTTGATGGAATCTGCTTACGGATAATAGAGATAAAAAAGCTCGAAAATGCCGTCACCAATGATAATGCCACACACATGACGAGCGCATTTGACATGGTGGTGGTCACCGCCAATGCCGAACAGATACCTAAGATCTGTAGGGCAATGGGGTTATTGTCAAAGATAGGCTTGGTTAAAATATTTTTAGTGTCAGCCATGTTATGCCTCCTTGCCGTTTGCTACTGGTAGCGTGGCTGCCAATTCGGTTTTAGGTTGAGCTGCCGGCTTTGATTGACTTGCTTGTGTATCTGCCGCATTATCAATCGTTTGACCACTCTCTTTACGTAGCGTATCTAAATAAGGCTTATAGCCTTGCTCACCCAACCAAAACTGAATCATATTACTGACACCGCGACCGGTCAAGGTTGCACCACTGATACCATCGACCCAGTTCTCTTTTGGTGTACCCGCTTTGGTCACACCAGTGGCAACATTACCGTTTTCATCATATGAGTGGATACCGCTCCACTTCGCACGCCAATCTGGCTCTTCGATACGAGCACCAAGACCTGGGGTTTCTTTATGTTCATAAAAGCTGATACCTTTAATAGTATTCATATCGCTCTCGAGTGTTAAGAAACCATAGATAGTGCCCCACAGTCCATAACCTTGAATCGGCAAAACAACTATTTCAGGTTTACCTGCGTCATCTTTTTTAACATAGACTTTGGCATATTTGGGCTTACGACCAATACCAGCAGGATCATTGTTGCCTAAATCTTCACTCAGTGCTTTATTCTTAGTCGCTAGGCTTGCATCATAAGCATTACGATCAGGAATGCCAGCTGCTTTTAGCGCTGCATCATCAACGTAGCTGCCTTTATTTAAGTCAACAATTTCGACATCGAAGTCTTTAAAACGTTCAGCAACATCACTCGCTGTATCAGACTCTGCATCGTACATGCCAGCGGCGACCAAAATGTTTTTGTTACGATCTAAGCGAGCATTTTCGACTTGTGCTGGCTTTAGACCAACAGCAGCTGCCGAGACCAATACTGAACATACCAAGCACAGCATCAGAGCCACACTAATGGTTTTCGCGTTATTACTTTTGGGCTTGGACATAACGAACCCTCCGAGCGGTTTGGCGTTTGATGTTTGCTTGGGTCACAAAGTAATCAAACAGTGGAGCAAATAAGTTGGCAAATAGAATGGCCAGCATGATGCCTTCTGGGAAAGCTGGGTTAACGACACGAATTAATACCGTCATAAAACCAATCAAGATACCATAAGCCCAGCGGCCTTTATTAGTATGCGCAGCTGAGACAGGGTCGGTCGCCATAAATACAGCACCGAAAGCAAAGCCACCGATCACCAAGTGCCAGTAGAACGGCAGGTTCATCATCATATTGTCTTCAGAACCAACCATATTAAAGACAAGAGAAGTAGCAATTAGACCCACCACACAACCTGCCATAATACGCCATGAAGCAATACGCGTCCAAAGTAGAACGACTGCACCCATTAGGATAGCCAGTGTTGATACTTCACCGATACTGCCTTGCATATTACCTAAAAACGCATCACTCCAAGTGATCGCATTACCATAGACGTCGACGAAGTCTTGTGGAACCACACCAAGCGCCGCAAGGCCAAGTGGTGTTGCACCAGAGAAACCGTCAACGGCGGTCCACACTGAGTCACCAGACATATAGGCTGGATACGCAAAGTATAGGAATGCACGGCCTGATAAGGCAGGGTTCAGGAAGTTTTTACCCGTACCACCGAATACTTCTTTTGCCACGACGACACCAAAGATAATACCGAGGGCAACTTGCCATAATGGGATATCTGGTGGTAAACATAGTGCAAACAGTACTGAGGTCACAAAGAAACCTTCGTTGACCTCATGACCGCGCACGACGGCAAAGATAATCTCACAGAGAATACCGACCCCAAAGGTGACGATATAAATCGGCAGAAACTGCATGGCGCCGTATACGAAACTTGCCCAGATACTGTCTGGATTATAGCCTGCCATACTGGTAATAACGGTACGCCAGCCTTCAGGCTGCAAGCCAAGCTGAGCGATAGCCGTTAGTGCTTGATGACCAATGTTGTACATCCCCCAAAACATGGCAGGGAAAGTACATAACCATACGGTAATCATAATACGCTTTAGGTCAATACCGTCACGTACATGTGATGCTGCATATGTGGTTGAGCTTGGTTGACGCAAAAAAGTATCAAACATCTCAAAGATGGCATAGTATTTTTCGTGTTTGCCACCCTTGGTGAAAGACGGCTCCATACGATCGAACATATTGTGTAAAAATTTCATCGTGGTTAGCCCTCCAGCTCAATGCGCGTCAAGTTATCACGCAAAATATCACCGAATTCATATTTGCCAGGAGATACGAAGGTGCATAATGCTAAATCTTCTTCGTCCAATTCAAGTACACCCAAATCAACTGCGCTGATGATGTCTTCGACAATCAATGCACGCAATAGTTGCGTTGGCAGATAATCTTGTGGCATGACCTCTTCATAGACACCGATCGGCACCATTGCTCGCGGTGAGCCATTACTTGTGGTGGTGAAATTGTATTTTTTGCCACCAAAGAACTGCGAAATATAGATAGGCAGTTTTGAGAAGCGGTTTTTACCTGGACTAAAGAAATGAAACGCTGGGCGCTCACGACCTTCAGGTAACACACTGACTTGATTATGAAAGCGACCAAGATAAGCGGTATTACCAAACACTTTGCGACCTGATAACACCGAACCTGAAATAATACGGTTCTCGCCAGCCGCCAGCTGTCCTTTGGTCAAAGCAGTGATATCAGCCCCGCGCTCGGTAGCTACCAAATGTGGCTTAGTGACCGCAGGACCAGCCAAACTGATCATACGACGTGTATATAAGCGACCGCTGGTGAATAGCTTACCAATCGCAATCACGTCTTGATAACCAATCGTCCATACGGTCACGCCGCGCATGATGGGATGCAAAAAGTGAATGTGCGTGCCAGCCAGACCAGCAGGATGCTTACCAGCAAAGCTATGATACTCAGTGACATTATTAGCCGCCGTTTTGGCGACTGGCGTCAACTGGGCATCACCATGATGGCAAACAAAGGTCTTGGGGCTGAGGGTCGATAAGACAGCAAGTCCGTCATTGAATGCTTGCAACTGATCGTTAATCAGCAGCATTGGGTCAAATGCTAACGGACTGGTATCCATAGCGGTGACAAAAATAGCATGAGGGCGGGCACCGATTTCTGGCGCACGGCTATACGGACGTGTGCGAAACGCTGTCCATTCACCAGAGGCAAGCAGTTGGGTTTCAACGACTTCAGAATCTAGGTCAGCAAGTTGCTGGGAGTCATAGCGCTCGAAGTCTACTTCTTCACCGTTTGGGTCGACCGCAATCACAAGGCTCTCAAACACACGACGTTCACCGCGTTTAATCGCGACGACTTTACCAGCAGCAGGGGCAGTATAGATAACGCCAACTCGTTTTTTGTCTTCAAAAACGGGCTGACCCTTTGCTACGATATCACCTTCTTTGACATTCATTGTGGGCTTCATGCCCACATAATCATAGCCAATAACGGCGACATGTGTCGGTTGGTGCTCAGATATCTCGCGGGAGGGTTCACCGGTGATGGGCAAATCCAAACCTTTTTTGATGGTAATCATAAGCGAAAACTTAGTCCATAGTCTAAAACGATACCAGACGTCCTGTTTGGTATATCGGTAGCATGAATATCTGCGTCATTCAGTAAAGCCCTGTCTCTCTCCCTATAGTTAGTAGGATAGTAATAGAGGGTCTCTGAAAATAACGCATGATCATAACTACTAGTAAGAGTATTAACGCTGACCTTAGACTCCTTAACAACACGTTAATGTCTTATTCGAATGACCAAAGTGGCGACTGGCTACCAAGGTGTATGTTAAAACCATCAAATCAAACACAATCGTTCAAGCCTTTAGCCAAAATAATTGTGTAGGCAGTAGACAGCTCTATCATACGTTTCATTGAAAATTAAAGCTTGTAACACCAGTACAATTGACTACCCTTATCGGTTTGGTATCTTCTCAATAGATACTCAGTTAAATAAGAATATAGCCAAATGATGATCTATCGAAATAGATGATAAACTGGTTGACAGACAAACTAGCGAAGCCATTGTTAAGTAGATTTCACTTATACCAATAAGCAGCTATAGCGCTAGTAATGACTGTTCTAAAATAGTTAACTAGTGATAGAGAGACGATAGAGACTGTAAAAAAGAAAGAGGCGTAATTAGAATTTGGTGCTGCAGAGTAGACTGTTTAAAGGCCACCAGTTGAGATTTCTAATATAACCGTTCTTAGCAATATGTCAGCCAGCATCAAAAAGATGCGCTTAACTGCTGCTCGACTCATCCTGACCGCTATGCAACACTAAGTCATAAATGACTCAATAAAAAGCACAGCGCATGGTTACTATCACATAGAAACAAATAAAAATTTACCTAGGATTATACGCTAAATTGACCTAAAATTGCCAGTCAGTAATTGAATTTATCTAATGTTGCCAGTGATTCAATATATTAAAACTTATGGTTATGATTGCAAGTTTTTTATTGTCATTTCTATCTATCGAAACGGATTTTGGGTCTATCATAGATACCTTTTAATTCGTCTATATATTAAGTCACTTTTGACTGATATTTTTTATGCGTGTTTAGGGGGTATTTAACGTTCAACCTGCCCTTATTTTTGAAATCTAATTTTCTAAATATATTTATTGTTGTGCTTTATAAGGAATGCTATATGTGTGCTGTGCCTGTCATTATCCCAGCTATTGATTTAAAAGATGGTAAATGTGTCCGCTTAAAACAAGGCCGTATGGAGGATGATACGGTTTTTTCTAATGATCCAGTGGCCATGGCGGCACGCTGGGTAGAGGAAGGTGCACGTCGACTGCATTTGGTTGATTTGAATGGGGCATTTGACGGCGTACCCGTTCATAGACAAGTGGTTAATGATATTACTAAAGCTTACCCGAATCTGCCTATTCAGCTGGGCGGCGGTGTGCGCAATATGAACACCATTGAGCAATATATTACGGCGGGTTTGACTTATATCATCATTGGTACAAAAGCGGTCGAAGATCCTGCTTTTGTCGCTGAGGCTTGTCGCGAATTTGCAGGGCATATCATCGTGGGTATTGATGCTAAAGACGGTATGGTTGCCACTCATGGCTGGGCAAATGTGACGGATACCAAGGCGACCGAGCTTGCGAAGCGCTTTGCTGATGTTGGCGTATCGTCAATTGTCTACACTGATATCAACCGCGATGGCATGATGCAAGGCGTCAACGTTGAACAAACTGTCAATTTAGCACGTGAAGGCGGCTTGCCTGTGATTGCCTCAGGCGGCGTGACCAATATGAAAGATATCGAACTGCTGAAACCTTATGGTGATTGTATTGAAGGCATCATTACTGGTCGCGCGATTTATGAAGGCACGTTAAACTTGGGCGAGGCACAAGTTTATTTAGACAGTTAATACTTATTCAAAATTTAGTAAAGAGAAATTAGCAATAAAAATCCGCAAAAAAGCAAAGGATGCTTATGAACACTGACTTTGATCGTTCAACGATGCGCAATTTTATAAAAGCGTGGGGTCAAATGCTGTTGTTACTAAGCATCTTTTTTACCTTTCCAGTATATGCTGCTGGTGAAGAAGTGGCTGGCATAACCACCGAATTAGGGACAGATAAAGCAGAAAACACGGCAGCTGATAACCCTTTACTTGATACTGCATCAGAAGCGGAAGTTTCAGAATCTCCAGTTGTCATATCTGAACCACCGCCACCACCGGTAATCAGTGGTGAGAGCACCAATAATGCGCAAATCGAAACCACTCCTACTCCGCAAAAAGACAATGACATTCGTCAACGTATTCAAGGCATTTTTTCTGAAATAGAAGGCTTGCAGGATGTCAATGTTAGCGTTACACAAGGTGTTGTCACCTTAACAGGAGAGACGCCAAACGAGAAAAAAGCGCAACAAGCCATCAATTTGACCAACCGTCTGACAGATGTGGTCACCGTCGAAGATCGGATTGACCGTACCCTTGATGTACAAGAAAATGTCACCACCGTTTATCAAGGTCTTAAAGCACAAGCCAAAAATCTGGTCAAAGCCTTGCCATTACTATTGGTTGGTATAGTCCTATTTGCATTAGTGACATGGTTTGGTAGTTGGCTGTCTAATCGCAATAAAATGTGGCAACGGCTCACGCCCAATCCGTTTGTCGCCGAATTACTGTCACAAACCGTTAAAGTCATTTTTATTATTTTCGGTTTGATCCTTGCACTGAGTTTGATAGGAGCCGAAACCATTTTAGGCACTTTGCTTGGCGGTGCAGGCGTTATCGGTATCGCCGTTGGTTTTGCGGTCAAAGATACTATTGAGAATTACATTGCCTCGCTTATGCTCAGTATTCGCCAACCATTTCGCGCACGTGATCATATTTTGATTAATAATCAAGAGGGAATCGTAGTACGGCTAACCTCACGTGCGACTATTCTAATGACCTTAGATGGCAATCAGTTGCGCATTCCTAATGCTGAAGTGTTTAAAGCAACGATTTTAAATTACACCAAAAATTCAGAACGTCGATTTACTTTTGAGCTAGGTATTGATTCCAATGATGATCCGTTAGCAGCTATTAAGGTCGGACTGGATGCGATATATACGTTAGCATTCGTTTTAGATGAGCCAAAAGCAGTGGCTGTCATTACCAATGTTGGCGATTCCAATATCATTTTGGAGTTTCAAATTTGGGTAGATCAATCAGACACGGACTTTTCGAAAGCACGCAGTATTGCCATTCGTGAGACCAAGCATGCGTTAGAAAATGAAGGCTTCAGCTTGCCTGAACCGATTTATCGTTTGCGTTTTAATAGTAACTTAGAAAAAGCGTTTGAGCATATGCAGGCTAACACTGATAGTGCTAAGTCAGACATGACGATTACGCCGACCACACCCAAAGTGACTAATGAAAACCTAAATAAGGATAATAACGTTGATGATAAGGACAAAAAACAAGCAAAGGCCCGTGCCAAATTGATTTTACAAGGTCGCAATGCTGATGAGGTGCTCAACGCTCGTCCCGACGACAAACTCATGGAAAAGGTTGAACAGGAAATTGCAGAAAGCTCTGACGAAACTGATTTACTGGATAATAATAGCCCGCAAGAATAATTTGTAAAAACCTGCCAAAAACTAGGCATAAAAAATGCAACGAAACGTATATCTAATGATTATTCAAATACGAGACATTTTTTATGCAAATGAAACACTTGATTATATTCGCCCTGGTTGGCATGGTTGCGTTATTAGGTTTTAACCTTATTAATGGCAGTCAACGTGAGAAAGATAGAGAGAGTATAACCACCAGTAGTAGCACTGAGCAGGCTTCTACTGGTGTTACCGAATCAGATAGTAACAATGATGAGAAAAACAGTTCAGTCGATATTACTAGCAAGCCGCTTGGTGAGCAGCCAAAAGCGATTCTTGATAGTGCAACAACACAGATAGAGCAAGCACAGCAAGCGGATCAGCAACGCTTGGATCAGAGCGGTGTACAATAGTGTTAAAAACTGACTATTAGAAAAATGAAGTATAAAAAAGGCCAACGATGACGTTGGCCTTTTTTATTATTTGAAGTGTTTGCTAAAACTAGCTTTTCTTACTTGTGCCTTTACTACGGCTGCCAGTCTTTTTAGCGGGGCTTCTTCTATCAGTACTTTTCTTATCAGTACTTTTCTTATCAGTGCCTTTCTTAGAAGGCGCGTTCTTCGTTTGATTCATTTCACTAGATTGTAATTTGGCTTTTAAATCAAAGTCAATTTGTAGCAGATCCATATTGACGCCAGCGACCTTGACCTTAACCAAATCACCTAGTCCGAACAATGTCCCTTTATCTTTACCGATTAGCTGTTGTTGCTGTTCATCGTAGACAAAGAAGTCATCACCGACATTGGAGATATGAACCAAACCATCGATATATAAGTCAGTCAACGTGACAAACAAACCGAAGCTTGTGACTGTGGTGACCACGCCTTCGAACTCTTCACCAACATGATCTTTCATATAGTGACATTTGAGCCAAGACTCTACATAGCGTGAGGCTTTTTCGGCACGGCGCTCGGTATCTGAGGTTTGCGTGCCAGCCGCTTCAAGAGAAAAGTCCATCACTGGCTGCTGAGTATTGGTCACTTTTGCTTTGATGGCACGATGCAGCATCAAATCAGGGTAACGACGAATCGGCGAGGTAAAGTGGCTATATTCGTCATAAGCTAGCCCAAAGTGACCGATATTGTCAGGTGCATAGTTTGCTTGCATCATTGAGCGCAACAGCATGCTGTGGATACTAATCGCATCGGGTCTGTCTTTAGTGGCTTCAATAATCCGTTGATAATCGGCTTGCGTTGGATTTTCTTCTGGGAAGCTTAAACCAAAGTTCTTTGCGTATTCGTGAATACGCATTGATTTTTCACCATCAGGTTTGTCATGGTTACGATATAAGACAGGAAGCTCATGCTTTAATGCAAAATTCGCTGCACAAGTATTGGCCAGCAGCATACATTCTTCAATGAGTTTTTGAGCATCACCGCGAGTACGCGGTAAGATTGCTTCGATACCACCTTTCTCATTAAACTTAATGTAGGTCTCAACTGTCTCAAATTCCATTGCATGGCGCTCTTCACGCTTTTTCAGCAGTAGCTCATACAATTGATGTAAGGTATCGACAGATTTTTTGACGTCTTTATTACCTGTTAATGAGGTAGGTACGCTCTTATCTTCTGGATTCTCAAGATAAGCGTTCACTTGATTATAAGTTAAACGTGCTTGTGAGTGCATGACAGCAGGATAGAACTCATAACCAGTCACTTTGCCTGCTCGTGATATTTTGATATCAGCGACCATACAAAGACGATCACGGTCAGGATTCAATGAACACAGACCATTAGAGAGTACTTCAGGCAACATTGGAATCACACGATGCGGGAAATATACAGACGTACCGCGCTCGTAGGCATCTTTATCAAGTGGCGAGTTTGGTGTGACGTAATAACTGACATCCGCAATCGCCACTAAGACACGATAGTTGCCACCTGAGCGTTTTTCGGCGAATACGGCATCATCAAAATCACGTGCATCTTCACCATCGATAGTCACCAGTGGCAAATCACGCAAATCTTTACGACCTTTTAGATCTTTTTCAGTCGGTTCTTGATAATCGTTGGCTTGCTTCAGTGCTGCTTCGCTAAAATCTGATGGGATATCATAATTGAGTAAGGTGGTTTCAATAATCAGTTCGCGATCATTGTCGTCAGACAGTAATTCAGTGATTTTACCCGTCGCAAATTCATGCTGATTTGGCCAATCAATAATATCAACCTTAACAGGCGAACCTTGCTTGGCATTCAGCGCTTGTACATTTTCTTCAGTAACGGTAATCGGTTGGTGATTATTCGGACTACCAAGTTCGACACAGTAGCCATCTTCATCACGGGCCAATGTACCAATGAAGTTATTTTGGCGACGTTCCACGACATCGACGATACGCCCCTCGGTGCGACCGCGATTGTCTGTCGACGTGCCGACTGCATCTACAGTGTCGCCGTTAAATACCCAGCGCATTTGCTTTTCATGCAAAAACAAATCTGGCATATCGCTTAACAACACAAAACCAAAGCCTTTAGGATGTGCAGACACAGTACCCCTGACGATATCTTGCTGGGTCACCGTGCGATAGCGATAAGGACGACCGTCGCGGTTTACTTGTCCATCACGTGCCATCGCTTTTAGGCGATTGCCTAAAGCGTCAAACTGGTCTGGGTCATCAATATTAAAGGCTTTTGCCAATTGTTGATGCGTGACTTCACCATGCTCATTAATCGTACTGAGTATCAGTTCACGACTAGGGATAGGATTGTCATATCTTTTTGCCTCACTTGAGGCGTTTGGATCGTTCCAACTCATAAATTACCGTATCTATTTTTAAAATTATTAATAATGGCTATCTTAACACGAACGACGTTGCAATATCTTGCGTCAATTGTCTTAAGTGTATTTGGTAGCAGGAAGTTGTTTAATAGGCAACAACTATTAAAACAAATCAAATGTCGATATCGACTGTACTTGATTTATTGGTTATCTTTTTACTATCTATCTCTTTCGATACTTCTAGTACTGTCGTTTGATTAGACTTATCCAGGTATTTTTGTGCCTTATCGACTTCAGTGGTCAAAGTATTGACCGTTTGTTTCATGTTCTCTAGCGCTTCAATTTTATAATTGCTAATCATATCCATCGTATCATAGACGTTATTGAAAGCGTTTTGTAATTTATCAAGCTCAATGCTGCTACTGGTTGCTTGCTCATGGATTTCACCTGACTGGCGTTTGAGCATCGCTGAGGTTGATTCAATCAAGCTACTGGTGGTTTTATTTAAAGCAGTAATTTGATCAAGTACCAGTTTTTGATTGGTCATTGCTTGGGCAACCACGACCGCTGTACGTAGTGCAGATACGGTGGTTGTGGTGGCTCGATCAACGCCTTTTATCAATTCTAAGTTATTGCGGCGAATGGTATCGAGCGCTAAATAGCCTTGCACGTTCACGGCTAACTGGGTTAAAAAGTCGGTGTTTTTTTGACGAACGTAAAACAACATCTCTTCTTTAATAATGCGTGCTTTTTCGGGGTCAGTCGCCTCTATGGCGTAGACTTTTTGCTCTAACTGCTCATCAATCTTTTTGCCAACATAAACATATTGGCGTATCGATTGCATCAGCTCCCACATATTGACTTTTTCTTGCTCGATCATAGCATTGTCTTTGAGCAGCTCATCCTTACCATTATATAAACTGGTAACAACGGCATTGATATGTGACTGTGCAGATTCGTACTGACGGAAGTAATCTTGTACTTTATTGCCAAATGGGATGAGACCGAATAATTTACGTGAACTGGTCAGCTCTTTCTTACTCGGGTCTAAATCTTCTACAATACCGCGTAGCTCAGTCAATGACTTGGCGATAGGAGAGTTGTCAAACAAGCTGTCATTGAGACTTTTGGCGGGTAAATCGAGCATACGATTAGACACTTGCGCTGATTCACGAATCTCTTTGGTTCCGAGGTTGTGAATCGATTGCACGTTCTGTCGAAACTCATCGCTATGCACAGAGTTAGTGATAACGTGGTCAACAAAGGCATCGACTTTGGCATCAAGCTCTGGGATTTGGCTGTCATCCAACTTGACCATTTGATCTGCTTCACTTTTTTGTATTTCTCTCACAGGTTCAGGCGCGGTCAGAGAAATACTTGGCGTCGTTGCATTTTCTGGTGGGGTCAATTCTTGCATGAAATTTCCTTCGATATCGGATAAAAGTAGTGTTTTTTGTCAACGACTCTGATGGTCGTGATATACGTTATTTTTATACACTTACTAGAAATTTTTGATAAATGCTGATTAGCAAATATAAAACAGACCTTTAGATTACCGCGTAATCAAATGGTTGAGAAGGTGGATTTTGTAAAATAGAGTCAGCCAATTATATCTGACTCAACACATTTAACAGAGATATGTATCTATTCAAATAATAAAAAACCATCAATATCCCGCAGCATATTGATGGTTAAGATTATAAATATCTATATCGACTAACAGCCATCTAATAAACAGATTACTTTTTCTTAGTTGGCCCAAGTAGCATACCCATTTGACGACCTTCCATCTTAGGGTATTGCTCAACGTTAGCAATCTCAGCAGTATCTTCGATAATACGATCTAGCTGCTTACGACCAATATCTTGGTGCGCCATTTCACGGCCACGAAAGCGAATACTGATTTTAACTTTGTCTTGGTCTTCCAAAAAGCTGACGATTTTTTTCAGTTTAACCTGATAATCAGCTTCTTCAGTACTAGGACGCAGCTTCATCTCTTTCAGCTGAGTTTGCTTTTGATTCTTTTTAGCTTCTTTCGCCTTTTGCTTTTGATCATAGAGGAAATGCTTGTAATCCATGATTTTGCAGACAGGCGGCTTGGCATCTGGAACCAATTCGACCAAATCTAGATTGTCCTCACGTGCCGCTTTCATCGCGGTTTCGATATCGACCACGCCCATTTGTTCGCCGTCTTCTTTGACGAGACGGACTTCTTTGACATTGATATCTTCGTTGATGTTCAAACGGTTCGACTGTTTAATAGGTATTACTCCTCATCTGTTTTTGGGGTCTGTCGGCCTTTTTCAGCGACAGCGGTCTGTACTAATGTAATAAATTCTGGAACACTCATCACGCCAAGGTTTTCACCTTCACGAGTACGGACATTGACACTGCCCGATTCGACTTCTTTATCCCCTAATACTAGCATATAGGGAATGCGTTCTAATGTTTTCTCTCGTATCTTAAATCCAATCTTTTCGTTACGCAAGTCACTAATAGCTCGCAAACCTGACTTTTTGAGTTCGCTGACCACATTTTCACAAGCATCTGCTTGTTTATCCGTGATATTCATCACCACAACTTGTTGCGGTGCCAACCATACTGGCATCCAACCGGCATAGTTTTCAATCAATATACCGATGAAGCGTTCAAATGAACCTAAGATGGCACGGTGCAACATGATAGGTATTTCGCGCTCGTTTTGCTCATTGACGAATTCGGCATCAAGGCGCTCAGGCATGTTTGGATCAACCTGAATAGTACCGCACTGCCATACACGACCTAAAGAATCTTTCAAACTAAATTCAATCTTCGGACCGTAGAATGCACCTTCACCTGGTAAATATTCCCAGTCAAGACCTGAGCTATCAAGCGCATCGGCTAAGGCTTTTTCGGCAAAATCCCAAGATTCATCGCTACCAACCCGTTTTTCAGGACGAGTCGAGAGTTTCATGATGATATTATCAAAACCAAAATCTTCATACACAGCAAGGGTCAGCTTAATAAAGTCAGCGACTTCTTGCTGGATCTGCGACTGCGTACAGAAGATATGCGCATCATCTTGGGTAAAACCACGAACGCGCATCAAACCATGCAATGAGCCAGATGGTTCGTTACGATGGCATGAGCCAAACTCTGCCATACGTAATGGCAAGTCACGGTAAGATTTCAAGCCTTGGTTAAAGACTTGCACGTGGCATGGGCAGTTCATTGGTTTTACCGCATAATCACGATTTTCACTGGCAGTTGTGAACATGTTGGTCGCATAGTTGCCCCAATGTCCTGAGCGCTCCCACAAACTGCGATCAACGATTTGTGGCGTTTTAATTTCTTCATAGCCATTATCATGTTGTACTTTGCGCATATATTGCTCAAGTACTTGATAAATCGTCCAACCATTGGCGTGCCAAAACACCATGCCCGGTGCTTGCTCTTGCATATGGAATAGATTTAATGCTTTACCAATCTTACGATGGTCACGTTTTTCGGCTTCTTCAATGCGCTGAATATAGGCTTTTAAATCTTTCTTATCTGCCCACGCTGTACCATAGATACGTTGCAGCTGTTCGTTCTTAGCATCACCGCGCCAATATGCACCAGACATTTTAGTCAGCTTGAAGACTTTTAGGAATCGTGTGTTTGGCACGTGTGGACCACGGCACATATCGACATATTCTTGATGATGATATAGACCAAAGGCTTCTTCGCCTGGCATATCATTAATCAGCTTAAGCTTATAATCTTCGCCACGCTCTTCAAAAATCTTAATCACTTCATCGCGTGGCGTTATTTTTTTGATAACGTCATAATCTTGCTTGATCAGCGCCATCATGCGTTTTTCAATCGCTTCCATATGCTCAGGCGTAAATGGCGTTTCACTATAGATGTCATAATAAAAGCCATCTTCGATAACAGGACCGATCACCATTTTTACATCAGGATATAGCTGTTTAACAGCATGACCCAATAGGTGAGCACATGAATGGCGAATGATATCAACGCCATCAGCATCTTTTGGCGTCACGATTTCGACTTTGGAATCAGCAATAATAGGATCATGCGCATCCACTAGATGCCCGTTTACACGGCCAGCAACCGTTGCTTTAGCCAACCCTGCGCCAATGCTTTGCGCCACTTCCATGACCGTTGTATTGCCTTCAAAGTTTTTTACGCTACCATCGGGTAAAGTAATCGCTACCATAATCTATTCACCTTTTTGGGTCCGTTGGCAGTGATGATTGCAACCATCAATCATATAACCGTAAGACCACATCAATTATATCTAACTACTATGATATGTTGTAAGAGATAAGCACGACTTAATAGCACTGTTTTTTCTTGTCTTATATAGCATGAAATTAAGAGCCATTTAATAAGCTATAATCAAAGCGCTAAAAGGTAGAACAAACGACCTTTTAATAACATGAAGCAGAAATACTATTAAGTAATGTCATAAAAGCGACTATTATAGCAAAAACTGCTTATCAACACTAGATATCAGGGGGTTAAGTCAGCTTCTATATATAGGTTCGCTAAGTATTAATATCAAGGGTGGTGAATATAGATGTCATTCATAGCTATAGATGAATATTATGTTTTTTATATCATTATAAATTGATTGGCTGTTTTTAAAGGGTAGACTGAGCTTATTCATAAGTAAGAACTAGACGTCAAAGACTGTTTTCAGAATATAACTTCAGCTTCTAATAAATAGATTTTACCTAACCTATTGAAAAATATCAGGTGTTTTTAAGTTGATAAAATAAATCAAAAAACCTTTTAAAAAGCGGTTGACTCAAGATTTAAAGCGTCTATAATACGCCCACACAAGACGAGCTGGCAGTGATTAGTGTGTAGATTACACATAAATAACGCAGTTAACTTGAAGAAACAAATTATAAAAAAGCTTGACAATTCAAATCATTATGA